>CAZBWM010000001.1:0-218817 GCA_964495375.1 uncultured Planctomycetaceae bacterium
CAAAAAGAGCCGTTTGGAATTCGTAACGAAAAAACTTCCAGGAATGCGTGGCATCCCCGGACGTAGTGCGCAAGGGAAGAATCGAAGAAGGGCGCTGCTTCCAAAGACCTCGCGGTCGCGGGCATCGCCGAGCACCAAAAAGCGCAGCGAACAAGCCGACGAACGAAACCAAGGGCCAGAAGTCAGAGCGACTTCGATTGGGAAGACTGACGGCAGAGACTATCGCGATCGTTAACGATTGCGATCAGTGAAAGCGTGGCGCGACACCTGCACTTGCGTGCGTCGCCCGCGGCTAACGAAGCCGCGCCGTCAGTTAAGAAGTCATTAGCTTTACCAGACACGCCAGATGCGTGAGCGTTCCAACGGCTGTGATACTAATTTCGCGCTCGCAGCCGGTCAAGGTTTTTTACGAGGTATTCCTTGGAATTCGGTTGGATCGGGCCGTTGAGACACCTCCAGATCGGCACATAAGTATCGACAATATAGGAAGTTGCGCTCAACTTTCTCGCACGAAAGTTGGTCTGCGGAAAGATCCAATTCGGCGATTTTTTTGGCAGCGTTAGCCGTCCCAGTACCCAGCGGGAGACGCACATCCAGCCGCTGCGTCCCGCACGAATGAAATAATGAAACGCGCACTGCCAGCATCTATGATAGGGGCCCCTCGCCACACGCCTGCCGCTTCACCTGCCGATCGACCTTGCCGCTGGGAGTCTACGCGAATGCCCCGTTGTTTGCTTGCTTCGATTCTGACGCTCACCACATCTTGCCTGGTCGCCACGCGACCGTGCCGCGGAGCGGAAGATCGACCGACTACATCCGCCGCAACCTCGGCGCCGCAGCCTGCCGCCGACGTCCCTTTCGCGCAAGAATTTCGCGATCCTTTTATCACCGGCACGCCGGAAGAGAACGACATCAGGGCGATCGCGCTGGACGACAGCGGCGATTCCAAGCCACCGCGCGTGCTGTGGCTGGCGACGCGCGCGGGACTGCGCCGACTTGGGCACGACGGAAAGCTCGCGGCGGTCGAGGCAACACTGGACGGCCCGGCGTACGACGTGGCCTGTCTCGGCGGCGAGGTGTGGGTGGCGACCTGGCGTGGTCTGTTCCATCGCACGGGGGATCAGTGGCGACAAATCGACGAAGTGACCGGCCCGATCGCGGCGGTCGACGTGAGCGCCGATCGCGTCGTGGCCGGCGGCCCCGACGGTTATTGGCAGCGTATCGACGGGCGCTGGGAGCAGTTCGCCAAAACGTGTTCGACCGACGTGCAGCGATTGCTGATCGACGGGGCCGACACCTGGATTGGCACGCAAACGGGGCTGTCTCAGGTCACTCCTAAAGGGATCACGCGCTTTACCGACAACGAACAGATCGACGGCGCCAACGTGCAGGCACTCGCGCGCGGGGCAGACGGCAGCATCTGGGCGGGCACCGATTGCGGACTGGCGATTTACAATGCCGCGCGCAACGTGACCGACTCCTTCGTGGTCGCCGCCGCGATTCCCAATCTCGACATTCGCGCGCTGGCGTTCGACCAACAAGGGCGCGTCTGGGCGGGGACGCGTTTGGGTGTCGCGCGTGTGGCGGTCGATGCACCGGCCGGGACACACTGGGCGCTGCGGCACAGTTTGCGCTGGCTCCCGTCGAACGACGTGCGCGATGTCTGCGTGACGGACGACGCGACCTACGTGGCAACATCGGCGGGCTTGGCCGTGCTGCGCGCCAAGCAGATGACCTTGGCCGAGAAAGCAGCCTACTTCGAGGAAGTCGTGCGCGCTCGGCACTTCCGCGCTCCGGGACTGATGGAGAAGTGCTACCTGCGCACGCAGGGAGATCTAAAAACCTGGGCGCCGATGGACACCGACAACGACGGCGGCTTCACGGCCATGTATCTCGGCTCGCAAAGTTATCGCTACGCGGTCACTCGCGACGCCGCGGCCAAGGAGATGGCCGATCGCCTGTTCGACGGGCTCGAGTTCCTGCAAACGGTCACCGAAACGCCGGGCTTCATCGCGCGTACGGTGATCCCGGCCGATTGGACCGAGATGCACGATGGCAATCGCACCTACACCGAGGTTGAGCTGGCCGACGAACGAGTCCGCGATCCACGCTTCCGCCGTGTCGAGAATCGTTGGCGGCTGAGCCGCGACAAAAAATGGCGTTGGAAAGGAGACACCAGCAGTGATGAAGTCACCGCCCATTTCTATGGTTACGCGCTGTACTACGACCTGGCCGCCGACGAGCCGCATAGAGACCGCGTGCGAGCGCTCGTACGCCGAGTGATGGATTACATCATCGAAGGGGGCTACGTGTTTCGCGACATCGACGGGCAAGCCACGCTCTGGGGAGTCTGGTCGCCGGCCAAGCTCAATGGCGACCCGAACTGGCAGCCCGAGCGCGGGACCAACTCGGTCGAAATCATGTCGTACCTGGCGATCGCCGCGCACATCACTGGCGACAAGAAGTACCGGGAACACGCCGCCAAGCTTTGCGACCAGCACGGTTACGATCGCCTGGTAAGGCATCCCAAGCTCGCCAGCCCCGGACAGTTCACGTTCATCGACGACGAGTTGCTGTCGTTCTGCTATCGCGGGCTATTCGCATACGGCGACAAGTTCCCCTGCCGCGAGGCACTCCGCGTCGGTCTCGATCAGTGGTTCTCGACGGCGCAGCGCATCGACAGCCCGCAGTACACGTTTGTGTGGCAAGCCGCGACGGGACAGGAAACTCCGCGCGGTCAGCAGGCGAGCGTCGACTTCTTGCGTAACGCGCCGCTCGACCTGGTGATGTGGGGAGTCGACAACACGTCCCGGCACGATCTGGCGATCGTGCCCCGCCCCGTTGCCGATAGCGCTCAGACCGATCGACTGCTGCCGCCCGACGAGCGCGGCGTCGTTGGTTGGGACGGCAATTGCTTCAAGGCGTTCGAGCATGGCTTCGGTGGCATGGCCGAAGCGAGCCCGGTGTTCTGGCTATCGCCGTATTGGATGGGTCGGCATGCGGGATTTATTGAGGGGGCGAAGTAAGGGGCTCGACGCTCCACGTCGTTGAGCGTTTTGATGGACGCCTGCGCGTTGCGCATTCGCGATTGGGCCCTTCCGCACTCGCGATCTCCCGCGGCCGGCATCACCGCGCTAATCGTTATCACCGGAATGCGACCTCGGCAGTCCTCGCACACTTCGCGCCAAACCGCTTAGCGCGACGCACCAATTCCCCCTGCCTTTTAGGCAAATGGTGCGTGTCGATCCGTCAATTTCGACCTCGCGAGCCGACCCACACTCAGCCTGACCGGTTGAGCTACATATCTAGGGGGAAATCGGCCGTCCGCCCGGGTTAGCACTCCGCAAACGTCGGGAACTGCGCGACGCGTGGGGAGCGCATCTGGTCGACCGCGATTGAACCCACGCGGCGGCCAACACTGCGGCTCGCTGAGGATCGAGTCATGGATCGTTATGTGACGGGCGCACTGGCGGCCGCCCGCAACCTGGCGGGCGGCGAGGCGCCCCAACAACCCAATCTCCAGGAAGTCCAAGCCGCGTTCGACGGACTGCTGGCCCAGCGATTGCCCACGATGCTGAAGATTGCGGTCGGCTATGCCGCGGTCGATGTCCTGGCCCAACGCTACCTGGGGGCCACACTGCCGGCAAGCCGAGAGTTCGCCGCGGCGATCGTGCAGAGCTTGCTGTTGAGTCTGTGCTGGTTATTGGTTGCCTGGCGACCCCTACCGGCGCGGTGGGCTAACCCCTGCGCCATGGTCCTGGCCCTGCTGCTGTTGACGCAATCGTTATATGTGCTTCAAGTGCGCAACGATCCCATGCAGACGATCCACGTGTTGTTCGTCGTGCTCGGCAGTGGTTTCTTCCTGACTAGGCCGGGCTGGTACCACTTACTGGCCCTGATTGCGGTCGGTGGCTGGTTGGCCATTATCGGTGACCGTGCCGAGCACAATCCCTGGATGCCTGCGATGTGCGGGTTGCTGACGGCGGTCGCCTTGGGCAAGTACGTCAATTGGGATCAGCGGCGCAACTTTCTGCGGATGATCCGGCTCAATTGCGTCCTGGGGCAGTGCTCGGCCGAAGCATCGTTGGCCAAAGACCGCGCCGAAGAGGCGGCCCGCGCCAAGAGCGCGTTCCTGGCCAACATGAGCCACGAAATTCGCACGCCGATGACCGCCATCCTCGGCTTCGCGGAAATGATCCAAGCCCAAGGTAACCTCACCCCCAGCCAATTGCAGGCGATGGAGACAATTCACCGCAATGGCCATCACCTGCTGACCATCATCAACGACGTGCTCGACTTCTCACGCGTCGACGCCGGCAAGCTCAAGCTCGACGTCCGCCCGATCGACCTGCGCGAAGTCGTGGAAGAGGTGCTCTCGCTGCTGCGTTTGCAGGCCGAGCTGAAAGGCCTCGAGATCTCGAGCGAGTATTTGGGGGAACTACCCACCGTGGTCTCGTTCGATCCGACGCGGCTGCGGCAGATTCTCACAAATATCGTGGGCAATGCGATCAAGTTCACGCACCGTGGCCGCGTGCTCGTCAGCGTGCGGCGCGTCGTCGTCGAAGGTCGCGCGCAACTGCAATTCGACGTCATCGACACGGGCATCGGCATCAGCAGCGCCGAAATTGCGAACCTATTCCGACCGTTCAGCCAGGCCGACGCGACTACCTCACGCAAGTTTGGCGGCACCGGACTGGGGCTGTCGATCGCCAGACAATTGGCCGTGCTGATGGGGGGTGACGTAAGCGTTGCTCAGAGCGTGCCGGGGCAGGGGTCGACGGTTCGCGCGTTGTTGCCCATCTCGGCCGCCGACCTCGTCGCGGCCCATCCCGTGCGAGCAATTCCTCGTGCGCTCCGGAAAAGAGGTGGCCCCCTTGTGCCGACTCCGGCCGGGCCGACCGTGCGAACCGAAGGAGCGCGATCCCTCGTAGGATATCGCGTGCTCTTGGCCGAAGACGGTCTCGACAATCAGCGGCTCGTGCGCTGGATCCTCGAGCGTGCTGGGGCCGCCGTGACGACCGTCGAAAATGGCGTCGACGCGTGCGAAATCGCGATCCGACACCTGGCCGACGACCTGGCGTTCGATATCGTCATCATGGACATGCAGATGCCGATGCTCGACGGTTACCAAGCCACACGACGGCTGCGCGAGGAGGGTTTCGCCCGGCCGATCATCGCCTTGACCGCGCATGCCATGCCTGAGGATGAGAAAAAGTGCCTCGCCGCCGGCTGCGACGACTATTCGCCGAAGCCGATCGAACGCGAACAGTTCTTGACACTGATCACCAGGTACTGCGGACTTCGCCAGCGCGCAGCGTGCGAAGCAGCTTGCGAAGTCCCGGTGTAAATCGAGCGTTGACGGCGCTGCGGACAGAGCTGGTCGCCTATCGACCAGGTTGCCGCCAGAGTGCCATTCGAGATCTCTGCGAGCCGCGGCCGCGGTCCTTGCGTGCGAACGCGCAAGTTGCGCCGATTTCTTGAGTTGCGAAACTGCGACTCGCCTTTTGTCGAAAGCCGATCGAAGTCGCCGCCAGCTTTGGCCCGGCGATTGCAATCACTCGCTGGTGTGATCGCGGATTCAAGCCCTCGCCGATCAAGCGAGCCGATCACCTGATTGATTCAACAACTCGACTCAAGGAGAAACAGATCATGGAAACGCTACTCGTTGCCACGCCCGTTGTCGCCGCCGCTGGTTACTCGCTGGTTTACCTGTTGGCCGGTGGAGGTATCTTCGGCGCGATTGTGATTTTCGTCGTCGCCAAGATGCTAGGGCGTTAACGCACGCTAGTACATGTCGCGGCTCCTTGAGCGCGTGGGCGCCACGGGCAGCTTGAACCCCGGGTCCGCCGAAAGGTGAAACCAGGGCGACAACCGCCGGTGGCGCCCGCCGCCGCGCGGTGTCCTCTCACAGCTTCCTCGAAGCGAACGCTCGTACCAAGCCTAAGTCCCGTCGCTGCCCGAAAGCCGAATGGGCAAAACGACTTTTACCGCGATGGTGTCGACGTCGATGACCTTCTCGGGTGAGGCGGCAATTGCATCGGCAACGACCGCTAGGACTGGAAGGTGCAATCCTGCCCACGACGATGGCAGTTCGCGGCGCGCGGAGCATCGATCGGATAGGGCCGCGCGAAATAACTCTGCCGCACGCCGCGCATGACGTTCAACGCCCGCGGCGTTTCCTTCCCGCGCTTTAACGCCGGCGGCCGCCAACTTGATTAGCCCCTTGAGAGCCGTCGCGTCGGCGCCCTTGCGTCCTGCTGCCATCCAAAGCACCTCCCACGCTTCGTGAGCCTCCCAATAGTAGCCTGCATCAAAAAGCCGCAGCGCATGACAAAATTCGCGACTTTGTTCCCATCGTGCAGGGTCGAGTGGCGGAACCTTTCGCGGCGGCTGACCGTAGCTATGCCCGGCCGGGTCAGTCACCGGTTGCGGAAACCTGCCCGGTACGTAGCTATAGGGGGGTAACGAATCGTCGGACATCAACGCTTGAATCTCAAAGAGAGCGAGCTACCGGCCAAGTCGCTACGACGCGCCTAACCAATAAAGTCGCCGTGCCCGGGGCGAGATACTCGCTAGCCCCCCCAATTTTCCGTTATTATGACCGCCATGAACAAGGCCTTTGTCCGCGAACCTGACGACAACGGACAGCGTCAATGCCCTCGCTGCGGCTCACTAGGCGTGGCGGTGGGCCCCGACACGATCGCGGCCCACCTGCCGGCAGGCGAGACGAGCGGCCTGGCGTCGGCCTTTTTTTGCCCCTATGCGTCGTGCGGCGTGGCATACTTTGACATCTTCGAGCGGGTGCTCGAGGTCGACCGGCTGACGGGGGCTGTCTGGCCCAAAGACCCGGCGGCCCCGATCTGCGCCTGCTTCGGATTCGGTCGCGAGGAAATCGAGGCCGACATCCAAGAGGGGGGCGTGCGACGGACTCGCGAATTAGTCGAGAAAGCGGGTTCGCCGGCCGCGCACTGCACGACGGCCTCGGCCAGCGGGCATAGTTGCGTGCCCGACGTACAGCGCTATTACCTGAAGCACCGCAACCCTTCCCAAACGTAGAAGAGGCCCTCGTCATGTCGCTCTCCAATAGCGACGCCGCCGTCAGCAGCCGACCGCGGATCGACGCGCGCCTGGAGATGAACCCGGGAGGCGCAGTGGAAATCGTGCGCGTCGACTCCCGGCAGCAACTGCGCGAGTTTATCGATCTTCCCTGGCACATTTATCGCAACGATCCGCTCTGGGTACCGCCGCTCAAGTCGCAGGTCAAGCACCTGCTCGACACGGCTCGGCATCCGTTCTGGAAGCATGGCGAGCGAGAACTGTTCCTCGCGCGGCGCAAGGGACGCACGGTCGGCCGCATCGCGGCAATCATCGATCACAGCTACATCCGCTACCACGATGAGCGGATGGGCATCTTCGGCTACTTCGAATGCGATCCCGACCAGGGGGCGGCCGACGCCCTGCTGGGGGCCGCCGCCGATTGGACGCACCGCCGCGGAATGAGCTTCCTCCGCGGACCGATGAACGGCTCGACCAACTACGAGCTCGGCTTGCTGATCCACGGCTACGAGCATCCCCCCACGATCATGATGCCGTGGCAGCCGCCCTACTATCTCGATCTGCTCGAGGGCTGCGGACTGACGAAGGAAAAAGACCTGTTGGCGATGCTGATCGACCGCAGCCACGAGACGTCGCCGCGCGTCGCCAAACTGGTCGAACGCATCAAACGCAATCACAATATTTCGATTCGCACGGCGACGCGCCGCACGCTCGACCGCGACATGGCGATGGTCAAGGAGATCTATTACGAATCTTGGTCGAAGAACTGGGGCTTCGTCCCCTTAAGCGACGACGAGTTCGACGAATCGGCGCGGCAGATGGCCCGCATCATGGACCCCGATCTGGTGCTGTTCCTGTACCACCACGACGAGCCGGCCGGCATTTGCGTGATCTTGCCCGACATGAATCCGCTATTGAAACGCTTAAACGGGCAGATGGGCTTGACCGGCTTGTTCAAGTACTTCTATTACCGGCACGAAGTCAACGGGTTGCGGGCGATTCTGTTCGGGTTCAAGCCGCAGTATCGAAAGTTGGGTTTGCCGTTGGTGGCGTTTGCCCATTTGGAAATCCTGCTTCGCAAGCAGCAGAAGTACCACTCGCTCGAGCTGGGCTGGAATCTCGAAGACAACGAAGACATCAACCGTTTCGATATCGAGGTCGGAGGCCGCGAGTACAAGCGCTATCGCCTGTTTCGCAAAGAGCTGACCACCGGGACAGCCGGCACTGACGGCCCGGCCACGTAGAGTTTTATCAAAGTCCACTACGCGCACGACGCGCGACTACTCGTAGGGAGCACGATTTTGGAGATCGACACGACGCAGTTTGTCATTAGTTTGTTGTTGCGCTGGGCCCACATTCTGGCGGCGATCACAGCCGTCGGCGGGACCATCTTCATGCGGATGGCGCTGTTGCCCACCGTGGGTGAATTGCCCGAGGCCGATCGTAAGACCGTGCACGATGGCATCCGCCGGCGCTGGGCGCTGTGGGTGCATCTGTCGATCGGCTTTCTGCTCGTCAGCGGTTTCTACAACTATTTGGTCTATACGCGCGTGCAACATGAAGGCGACGGTCTTTACCACGCGTTGTTCGGCGTCAAGTTTCTGCTGGCGCTGGTGATCTTTTTCGTCGCCTCCTTGCTCATGGGGCGCAGCCCGGCCGCCGATCGTTTTCGCCAAAAGCGCAAGACCTGGCTGACGCTCAACATGACGCTGGCGATCGCGGTCGTGCTGATCTCAGGCGTCATGCGCACGCTGCCGCAGAAGCCGCGCCCGACGGAGCTCGCCCCGGCCACGACAGCGCAAACTCCGTAACCGCCTCACGACGAGTGAAACACCATGGACAAGAAAGCCAAAAAGCGAATCGACCTGTTGCATCAGCGGCAACAGAAGCTGCGGCAGCAGATCGCCGGCGCCAAGAAGCAGAACGACGATCCCCAAGAGCTCGCGCAACTCGAGCGCGCGATGGCCGAAACCGAGAGCGAGCTGGCCAAGCTGCGCGAGTCTTGAAGTCGCGAGTGCTCTGAGAACGCACAACCCAGGGAAGATTACTAGCAGCCGCTATCGGACGATTCCGACCGCTAGTAATCTTCCCTGGGCTTTTTCTATGCTTCGCTGTCGCGAGTCCGACGCTCAGTTCGGCGCGTCGGTCGGCCGTGCGGCGACATCGTCGGTCAGATCGCGGTAGAGCGCCGGCTCGTCACGGCCGTCGCCGTCCCAGTCACCCACAACCGGTTGGTCGTCGACGCTACCCAGGTCGTAAGCCCGATCGTGTGGTTCGAGCTTGCCACTGTGGTCGCGATCGATGTACCAGGTGCCGCGACGGTAAACGCCCAGCTCGGTGCGACCGTCGCCGTCGAAATCGCCGACGATCGGAATGTCGGTGCTCAAACCGTAATCGACGACCTTGTCGCCGTCGCCAAAACTTCCGTCGCCGTTGGTGTCGAGGTACCAGGTGCCGCCGCTGAACAGACCGATGGTTTGAATCCCGTCGCCGTTCCAGTCGCCCGCCAACGGCACGTCGCCCGACACGCCGAAGCGGAACACGTGATCGATCAGGTCAGATCGCACCCGCCCGTGGCGGGTTCGTTTGAGCGTGCGGTCGCCATCGGTCGACTGATGCGGTTGCGGGGGCACGTTCTTGGGGACCGAGCGCTTGGTATTCTCAGGGTCGGGCAAGCCGGGCTCGGCGGCCAGGGCGCGGGGGTCTTCTTCCCACGAAGGGCCGAAGATGCCGATGTCCGCTTTGCCGTCGCCGTCCCAATCTCCGACGATCGGCTGGTCGTGCTTGGCACCAAGCTTGAGCCACAGGTCAGCATCATCCCAGACACCGTTGCCGTTGGCGTCGATGAACCAATCGCCATCGATGAAGACGCCGACGTCGTCGATGCCGTCACCGTTGAAGTCGCCCGCGACCGGCTTGCCCTTGAGCGTGCCGAACACGAAGGTGCGATTCTGGCCCGGCTGCCCGGTGGGGATGGTCCACTGGGCACCGTTGAGCGGCTGGCCCGACCAGTTCGAAGCGTTGAACTTCACGCTCCGCACCAGTCCGTCGGCGGCCGCGCTCGGCTCGCCGCGGGGAGTGCCGTCGTTCACGACGCTCAAGTGCCAGGTGTAGCTATCCTGCTCGCCGACGCCGCCAAAGTAGCGGAACTGGGCGATGGTCGGCGGCGGGTTGAAGAATACGCCTGGACCGGCCGGACCACCAACAAACTGCTGCGGCGGGCTGAAGGCCGGCGCGATGTTGTTGATCGGCAAGAAGCCAACCGTCAGGGCGGCGATGAACGGCTGCGGCGGTGTGATCACCGGCGGCGTCGTCAGCACTTCGCTGAAGTTGTTTTCGATCGACTCCTGACCCGGCATTACATAGATGCGGGCAATGGCGTCGTCGATGCTCGTCGAACCAGTCAGAATCAACGGCCGGAGCGGGTCGCTGAATTTCAGCGGCATGCCCCCCGTGCTGCCCGGGCTATCGATACCGTTGACGTAACCGGTCGGCTGCACCTCGAACACGGTGTAGTACTTACCTGGCTCGAGATTCGTGAAACGATAGAAGCCATTGGCGTCGGTGATCGCCGTGACTGGGTTGCCAAAGGCATCGCGAACAAGCTCGCCGCTGAGATCGGCCAACCGCAGCATCACGCCTGCCAGCGGAGTGTCGTCGACAGTGCGCTGGCCGTTGCTGACTGAAGGTACGTCAACCACCGTGCCGGGGTAGGCGGTTACCGCCCCCCCGTCCTGGAAGACGTAGCCCGAAATCGAGGCCGGTCGCAATTCACCGAAGTTGTAGTTGTGGCCGACTTTGCTGGGGGTCAGCGTGATGTCGAGGATGTGGTTGGGCTGGCTATCCTCGTCACCCCCTTGGTCGCCGGCTTCGGCGCAGCCGTCGAAGTAACCGTTCGGCTGAATTTCCTGGATGCTATAGGTGCCCGGCTTGAGATTCAGGAACTCGTAGTAACCGTTGGCGTTGGTAGTCGTGGACGTAATCTGGTTGCCTTGTGAATCGAGCAGCCAGATCGTGACGCCAGCGATCGGCGCCTCGCCCGAGTCGTAGTTGCAGTTCTGATTGTCGTCGGCGAACACATAGCCCGAGATGCCGACCGGTTCGTTGACGCAGAAGTTGTACTGCGTGGCGGCGACGCTCGAACCGACGACGATCGAGCTGATCAGCGTCTTGCTCGTCGAGGTGCCGGCGACCGAACCCGGGTGCGAAGCCACGGCATAGTACGGGTTAGGCAACACTTCTTCGATGCCGTAAGTGCCCGGCTGTAGGTTGTCGAACTTGTACTCACCGTTGGCATCAGTCAAGGTGCTTTGCAGCCGCACGCCATTGGCATCCAGCAGCCAGATGGTGACGCCGGGAAGCAGAACCTCGCCGGGGTCATAAACGCAGTCGCCATCGCGATCAGCCAGTACGCGGCCACTTATGCTCGCCGGCAGCAGTTCGCCAAAGATGTAATCCGTGGCAGTCATGCCCGGCAGCAGGATCGCGCCGCTGATCGTGTCGCCATTGACGGTGCCACTCGCGGTGCCTGCATGCGTGCAGCCCTGGAAATAGCCATCGGGCTGTACTTCCTGCACGCCGTAGGTGCCTTTGCGCAAGCCTGTGAACTGGTAGTTGCCGTTGGCGTCGGTCACCGTGGTAATACCGGTGAACACGCCATTGGCGTCGAGCAACCGAATGGTTACGCCGGCAATCCCGTGCTCATTGACGTCGCGGAAGCAGTTCTGGTTCAGGTCGCTCCACACATAGCCCGAAAGCGTGGCCGGCTCGTGAACGCAGAAGTCGTAGTCCAGCGCCGTGGTGCCCGACGGCATCCCAATGCCGGCGATCAAAGTTTTGGTGACGGCGTTCCCGCCCGCGGTGCCGGCATGGGCCGCCGCGTCGAAGTAGGGAGTCGGCACCGTGAGTCGCACCTGGTACGTCCCCGGGGGCAAGCTGGCAAACTCGTAGCGCCCCTGGGCATCGGTGAACGTCGTGCCGATGACCACGCCCTGGGGATCGAGCAGTTCGACCTTGGCCCCTGCGACGAGAATTTCGCCAGGATCGACTTCGCAATCGCCATCGCGATCGGCGTGGACCTGGCCCGAGATCGTGCTGGCGATCAACTCACCAAAGTCGTAATTGATACCGGCCTGCCCGCTGGTGAGCAGGATCGAGGTGATGCTGTCGCCAGGGTTATTCGCGGTACCGCGATTGACGCCATTGACGGTGCCGGCCCGGTCCAGGCCATCGAGATAGCCCCCTGGTTGCACTTCCACGACATCCCAGGTGCCCGGCGTCAGGCCGTCGGCAACCCACGAGCCATCGGCCGCGGTGATGATCGAGATCACCCCTGGCGCGGGGCCACTGACCGGATGGAACTGCAACTGGATAGTCGCGCCGCCGATTCCTTCTTCACCCGAGTCGCGCACGCCGTTGTTATTGCGATCGTGGTAAACGTGGCCGCTTAAGCTCACCGGCTTCGCTTCCGCGAAGTCGTTTTGCACGCTGTTTTCGCCGCCATTGAGCGCAATCGTCGTGATCACGTTCGGCGATTCAACGACGCCGCGCGGGCTGCCGTTCACGGTGCCAACCGTAGCGCCAATGCTCAAGTAGCCGCTGGGCTGCGTTTCCACCACGCGGTACTGACCCGGTGTAATCAGCGGGTTCTGAAACTTGTACGCGCCGTTGACGTCAGTCGTGGTTGAGAGGCCCGTCGAGACGTAAGCCGCCCCGTTCCAGCGTTCCAAGGTGAGCGATACGCCAGCGATGCCCGAATCGCCAACTTCGCGAACATTGTTCGAGTTGACGTCGTCGTAAACGGTGCCCGAAATCGTGATCGGTAGCGCCGTCTGCGTGACGGTGGCGAACGCTCCGGCCGTATAGACCGGCTGCGGAACCGTGCTTGGCGGCGAGTAGCTATCCGGGGGCAGGTTCAGCCCGCTAGCCACCAGCAGCGGATCGTAAGCGTCCTGAAAGGTCGTCCCTAGTAGCTGGTTTTCGTAATGGGGGGCGATAAAAGTGGCATCGAGCTTCGAGCCTTCGAACTCGTTTCCTTCGGCCACGGCATTCGCGCTAGCGAAACCGAGCTCATCGACGTCGATCTTGAAGATCAGTTTCTCGCCGGCTTCGAAGCCCGTGAAATTGAGCGTCAGCAAACCGCCGTCGGGCGAGACCGTGGCAGTGACACTGCCAACGCTGCCTTGATTGACGATTTGGAACGGCATGTAGCCGAAGACACCCGGCTTGCCGGCAGGGCCCTGCCCGGCGGCGGTATGAAAGAACGTGTCTCCGAGCCCGAGCCCGTTTCCTTCTTTGTCGGTGTTGATCACCAGTTGCGTGAGTTGCGTTCCGGCGGCGCCGCCGCTCCACGTAAGCTGGAACGTGTTGCCGACCGTGTCGGCGCCGTCATTGGGCTCGAGGTAGGTCATGCCCAACTGGATGGGATCGGCGGTCATCAAACAGCGCGGCTCGAGCGACTCGAGCTGATACGACCGCGCGCCGCGGCGCTGGGAGTTTTTGCCGTGGCCCAGAGCGGGCTGACGGCGCCAACGAGTCGGAAGCAAATTCAGCAACTTCACGCTGCACCTCCTGTGCGCCAACTACCGGTTGCCCCCGGTCGTGATCTTCCGTGATCAAATCTCGTAGGGTGCGTGAAACGCACCACTTCTTCGCTGCAAATTCCCTGCTTGAATCCAGTACGCTGGTGTGCTCCGCACACCCTACCGTTCTGCTAGTGCGCCGGCGTCGGTTCGCCGCGCCGCGCGGTCACCGGCGCCCCCTCGCTGGGAACGTTCCAGAACCGCACCGTGGTGTCGAAACTGCCCGAGATCAGCGTTTGCGATTCCGGGCGATACTCGAGCGCCGCGATCGATCCCCGATGGCCGACCAGGTGGCTCGTCTCCTGTGCCGAAGCGAGATCCCAGATGCGCACCAGGTTGTCGCTCTGGCCAGTCGCCAGGCGGCCAGGGCCGCAGTAGGTCATCGACAGCACCTTGCCAGGGCGGATGTTGATGCTCGAAACCTGATGGCCATCGGCAACGCGGTAGATGAATAGCTGGGGACCGTCGCCGGCGGCCGCCAATTCGGCGCCATCGGGCGAGAAGGCGATCGCTCGCAGCACCGCGGTGCCCGCCACGAGATCCGTGGTCTGTTGGCCATCGGCCGTGCGCCACACGCGCAGCTTGCCTTGGCGCCCGGCGGCGGCGATCAACGAACCATCGGGCGAAAAGGCCAAGGCCCGCATTTCGCGCGAGCCGGCGGTCAAGGTTCGGCTGAGTCGGTATTCGCTTGTCTCATACAATCGCACGCGGTCGCTGTAGCCAACCGTGGCCAACTGCGAGCCATCGGGACTGTAGAGCACATCGAACGCGGCTTCCCGGCTATTGGCGATCGTCTTCAACATGCGACCGGTCGCCACATCCCAAATCACGACGCGACCGTCGTCTCCGGCCGAAGCGAGCTGCGTGCCGTCGGGGCGAAAGCTAAGTCCGCGAACCCAACCCTCGTGGCTCGGCAACTGACGCACGAGCCGGCCGGTACCGACGTCCCACAGCCCGATCAAGTGATCGTCGCCGGCCGAAGCCAACGTGGTGCCGTCGGGGCTTAGCGCCACGGCCGTGATCACCGACTTGTAGTCGTACAAGCCGCGGCTCGGCGTGGTGAACACGCGGGCGGCTGACATCTCCAACAGCCGTCGCTCGGCACGAGCCGAGGTCAGTCCGGCGATCAGCGTGATCAACAGCGCGATGACGCGCAACGCAGCGCTCAGGCGAAGCTTCATGGCGATTTTGGTGGGCTGGTGGGCGGGGTCGTCAGGCAGGCACCTGTGAGCGGCGGGCGGGCCGCGACGTCACAGGCGGGTCGGTCGAACCAGCGCACGCCGACGGCGCGGCAGTACGGGTTCTTTCTGTGGTATCGGTCAGAACGATTCATGGGCCACAGACGGAAATCGATTTCGCCCAGCGAGAACCCGTTTGACTTCACGCAGCCGGTTGCAAATCCCGTGGCCGCCGCACGTTGCAAAATCGCTAGCGATTTGCCGCGCGGCTCGCGCCCGAATCGCCAGCCCGCGGTTGCGATTTGCTGGCATGGCGGGTAATTTTGACGTTAACCGCTACGCAGAAGGAGAGTTCTGTCGATGCCTCCAGTGTCTGAGACCCAGCCCAATTGCGACGTCGTCATTCGCGGCGGCCAGTTTTTTGATGGCCGCGGAACGGCCGCAAAAGTAGTCGACGTGGCGATCGACGCCGGCAAAGTCACCGCCGTCGGCCCCAAATTACCGCAAACTGGCAAGCAGGAAGTCGACGCGGCCGGCTGCTGGGTCATGCCCGGCATGCTCGACATCCACACGCACTACGATGCCGAGGTCGAAGCGCTCCCGGGCCTGGAAGAATCGGTCCGGCACGGCGTCACCACGATCGTGATGGGCAATTGCTCCCTCTCCGCGGCGGTCGGCAAGAAGAAGGACGTGCTCGACCTGTTCTGCCGCGTTGAGAGCCTGCCGCGCGACGTGCTCGATCGCTGGCTCGGCCCCGAGCTGCCCTGGCGCAACGTTCGCGAGTACTACCAGCATCTCGATACGTTGCCCGTCGGGCCGAACATCGCCTCGTTTCTGGGGCACTCCAGCCTCCGCTCGCACGTGATGGGGATGGAGCGCAGCCTGAAAGAGAAGCACGCCGGCGCCGACGAAGTCAAGCAGATGCGATCGATCCTCAGCGACGCGCTCGACGAGGGCTATCTCGGCCTGTCGATCGACATGTTGCCTTGGCATCGGCTCGATGGCGAGCCGTTCCGTGGCATCTCGGTCCCCTCGCAGCACGCCTCGGCCAAAGAGTATGGCCAACTTGCCGACGTCGTTCGTAAGCGCGATCGCGTGCTGCAAGCCACGCCCAACGCGCTGACCAAAAGCACCGTGGCCATTCTCGGCATGCTCAGCACGGGCGTCGGCCGCAAACCGCTGCGGACCACCATCGTCGCCGCGATGGACGTGATCACCGACCGCAAGATCTGGCGCGTGGCCACGATCGGCGGCTCCCTACTCAACAAACTGTTCCGCGCCGACATCCGCTGGCAGGCGCTGGCCGAACCATTCCTCAACTACTGCGATGGCGTGAACACCCCGCTGTTCGAGGAGTTCGTGTCCGGCGTCAACGCGATCAGCGCCACGCCCGACGAGCGCCGCAAGATGTTCCGAGATCCGGCGTATCGCGCCGCCTTCCGCAAAGATTGGACGATCACGGGCGCCCGCGTCTTCCATCGCGATCTGGCGCAGATGCATGTGGTGTCGTCCCCCGACCACTCGCAGGTCGGCAAGTCGTTCCAGCAACTGGCCGACGAAGTTGGCGCCGAGCCGCTCGAGTTCTTCCTCGATCAATTGGCTGAGCACGACAATGCCCTGCGCTGGCAAACCGTGGTCACGAACGACCGCCCCCAGCAGCGGCAGTATTTGTTCGCCCACGAGACGACGATTCCCGGCTTCAACGACTCGGGCGCGCACGCCCGCAACATGGCTTTCCAGGATGGCGGTCTGCAGATGCTGCAGCAGGTCCAGGCGAACCCCGGTTTGATGCCGCTGGAATTGGCGATTGGCAAGCTGACCGGGCTGTCGGCCGAGTGGCTGGGGCTCGACACGGGAGTGCTTTCCGTCGGCAAGCAGGCCGACGTGATCGTCGTCGACCCCGCCAAGCTGCGCACCGGGCTTGGTCCTCCGGTCGAAAGTTACGACGAGCGGCTGCACGGCGCGATGCGAATGGTCAAGCGTTCCGACGGCGTCGTGCGCAACGTCTTCATCGGTGGTCGGCAAGCGTTCGCCGGCGGCGCGTTCGTGCCGGAGTTTGGCCGGGAGCGCTTCGGCCGGCTGCTTCGTTCGACGCGGTAGGACATTCGCTCCAGTTGCGATCGAGATTTCGCTAACCTAAGCCCACCGGTTGCAACCGGTGGGCTTACTGCCAACTCCGCATCGCATCGCCATGCTCAAACCCGAACCCAATATGATCGGCGCGTATGGTCCGTGGGCCGCGTCGCTCGTGGGGGACGAGCCGGCCCGGCTGTCGTTCCGCCGCGCCGAGTTCACCAACGTCGATGCCTGGCGCATACAAGCTCGGCCCCGGGCCGAGGCGCTCTTCCTTGCTCCCGACGTTGACCCGCCCCCTACCGCCACGCTCACGCATCAGTACGACTTCGACGGGCTGCACGTCGAGCATCTGACCTGGCAGTTGCCCTATGGCCCGCCGACCGAAGCGGTGTTGCTCAAACCGGCTGGCGCGACGGGCAAACTCCCCGGCGTGTTGGCGCTGCACGATCACGGTGGCAACAAGTACTTCGGCTGGCGCAAGATCGCCCGCGTGAGCCGTGACGTACACCCGGTGATGCGTCGGCATCAAGACGATCATTACGGCGGTGTCGGCTGGGCGAACGAGCTGGCGCGCCGCGGGTACGTGGTGCTCGCTCACGATGTGTTCAGCTTCGGCAGCCGGCGCGTGCGGGCGCCGGACATTGCCGCAACGGTCGAGCCCGCGCCGCCGCCGGAGAAAAACCCCGAATCGCCCGACGAAATCGCCGCCTACAACCGCTTCGCCGGTCAGCACGAACATCTGATGGCCAAGAGCCTGTTCTGCGCGGGCCTCACCTGGCCGGGGGTCACGCTGGCCGAAGATCGCGCGGCGCTGGGGCTATTGGCCGCGTGCGACGACGTGGACGCCGCGCGACTGGCCTGTGCGGGGCTTTCGGGCGGCGGGCTTCGCACCGTCTATCTGGCCGGTCTCGACGAGCGGATCAAGACTGCCTGCTGCGCCGGCATGATGACGACCTGGCGCGACTACCTGCTCTACAAATGCTGGACGCACACCTGGATGATCTACGTGCCCGGGCTACCGCGCGAGCTCGACTATCCGGAAGTGCTGGGTCTCCGCGCGCCGGAGCCGGTATTGGTGCAAAACTGCGAAGACGACCCGTTGTTTTCGCTCCATGAAGTGCGCCGTGCCGACACGATGCTGACTGAGATCTATCGAAAGGCGGGGGCTGCCGAGGCGTATCGCGGCGCGTTCTACCCGGGCGGTCACCGCTTCGACCGCGCGATGCAAGCCGAGGCATTCGCCTGGTTCGAGCGCTGGCTGTAAGCTGTGCGTGCTTCGGTTCTGCGGCCCGCCGGGCATGCACGTCAAAGCCCGCCCGAGCGGCGCCCCAGCAACTGGTTCAGCAGCTTCTGGGCGATTTGATCCTGCGGATTGAGTTGCACGGCCAGTTGCAAGTGTTTGATCGCCTCGGGCAATTCCTTCTTTCGCACGAGCACGACGCCCAGGTTGTGATGTACGATCGCCGCATGGGGTCGGGCAGCCAGCGCGATGCGAAACCGCTGTTCGGCGTCGTCGAGTTGGCCGGCCGTCAATTGCAGTTGACCATAATTGAGATTGGCTTCCGGATGCTGGGGATCGAGTTCCAGCGCCCGCAAATACTGCCGCCGCGCTTCGTCGACGTTTTGCTCGGCCGAGGCCAACTGCCCGAGATTGCAAACGAGTTCGGCCGTGGCCCGCTTGAGCGCAGCCGCGCGTGCGACGTTGCCGTCGGCCTGGGCCTGTTCTGTCTCCTGTTCGCGAATCCGCAGGGCAGCCTCGAATTGCTCGCGCGCGCCGGCCCGATCGCCGATGGCAAACAGCGCCCGACCATAGTTCGTGCGAATCGACAGCTCTTGCGGTACCAGGCGCACCGCTGCGGCATAGTGTTCGCTGGCGGCCTGCCAGAGGGCCTTTCGCTCGGCTTGTCCAAGTTGCAAATTGGGGTCGACCGCCCGCAGCCCGATGATTGTCGCCAGGTTATTGTGCGCCGACCAGGCCCTGGGATTCTTCTCCAAGGTGTCGTCCCAGAGCGGCTGGTTGTCCGCGCCCGCGAAAACCGCCGAATGGGAAACGCTGATCGCCAACAGCACGATCGCGGCCCCCGCCGCCAGGGACAGGGCCGGCACGCGCGCCGCGGCGCCAAGGCGATCGACCAGGTACTTACCAAGCGCGACGACCAGCACCACCACGGCCGGTAGCGCAGTGTACTGCCAGTGGTCGGCCACGAGCGAGTACTTCATGAAATAGATGTTGATGAAGCCCAGCACCGGGAATAGCAACAGCGAGTACCAGCTCCAGGCGACGAACGGCCCGCCGCTGGTCCAGCGCCGCGCGGCGAGCAGCCCGGCCCCGAGCGCTAGCCAGGCCGCGCTCGGCAGATAAACAAGCGGGTTGGCCGGATCGCACGTCCAGCGTGGATAGTTGAAGCAGAGCCCGATCGGCACCAAGGCCTTGCTCAGGTAGAACCAGATCACCCAACCGGCCAGCGCGAAACGCGACAGAAAGCCATCGCTGCGCACGATATCGTCGGCGATCGAGCGCTCTTGCTGGAACCAGTAAGCGAGCCCACCCAAGAGCAGCGAGACGCCAAACAAGGGGAGCACGGCGACCAGGTCTTCGAGCCGAAACCTCCCGTGTCGCCAAATCGCGATCACCAGCATCGCGGCCGGTAGCGTGACGATCGAAGTCTTGGCCAACAGGCCCAACGCAAACAAGGAAACCGCCAAGGCCAGCCAGCGGACGTTGTCGCGCTCGTCGTAAGTTAAGTAGCAGTCGAGTGCCGCGAAAGCCAGCGCGGTCGACAGCAACGTCTTGCGCTGCAAGATCCAGGCCACGGCCTCGACCGACAAGGGGTGTACGGCAAACAGCAGCGCACACAAGAACGCAGGCACGCCGGCCAGCGAAGGCAAGAGCCGAGATGTCAGTCGCCACACGAAAAGCGAATTGATCACGTGCAGCAGCAGATTCACCAGGCGAAAGCCGGTCGCGTTCGGTCCAAAGATGCGGTATTCCAACCAGTGCGTGCTGTAAGACAGGGGCCAGTAGTCGGGCTGCTCACCGCTGGTCCAAAAGCTCTTGAGCCCGGCAAAGTTTGCCTGGTCGCCCGGTCGTTCGGGATTGACGAGCGAGACGATCCACTTGTGTTCGGGAATCATCTGCTGATCGTCCCAGACGAATGTGCCGGGAAGCGATCGGGCGTGCGCGACCACGGCGCATACGATGACCGCGGCAATTCCGGCGGCTCGCCAGAGGGCACTGCGACTGGGCCCGGCCGGCACAACTCGTTCAGCGGCGCGAGCCTTCGCGGGTTTCTTGCGAGCCATCGTGTTGGCGACTATCTGCGGCGGGGCGGGCGGAACACACACAAGCAAGCGACGTGCTGCCAGTCTAAGTGACATCCCCGCCGGGGCCAAGCGGCCGGTACACTGCTACGATGTTCGAAAGCCGCCGTAGCCGCTGGTCGTTTTTGATATTGGAATTCGCCTGCATCCCCGTGGCCTTGGCGCTTGGTTGGTTGTTGGATGTCGATCCGCGAGCCACGCTGACTTGGACGCCGCGGGCCGTGGGTTTCGGCGTAGCAGCGGCGCTCCCCGCGTGGTTGGCCGTCGTGGCGATCCATCGACTGCGCCCGAGACCACTCGAACCGATGATGCGGCTCGTCGACGAGTTGCTCGTGCCTGCGTTCGCGCGGTGGACCGTGGGCGAGCTGCTGATGGTGTCGCTCTTGGCCGGCGTCGGCGAGGAGCTCTTGTTTCGCGGCGTGTTGCAGCCGGCGCTTGCCGGGCCGCTCAGCCCCTGGTGTGCACTCGTCGTGGCGTCGTTGGTGTTCGGTCTGGTACACGCGCTGAGCGTGTCGTATGCGGTGTTCGCGACGCTCATGGGCGCGTGGCTCGGCGTGCTCTGGATCGCCAGCGGCAACTTGCTGGTGCCGATCGTCGCCCACGCGGCGTATGATTTTTTGACGCTGGTGTATTTGCGACGGAGATAGCACTTACTTTGTCTGACGGGTGCCGAGGCTCCTTCGGCATCGATTCAATGGACTGTTACTCTAGCAGCAGGAGATATCGCTATGACTGACGGTGAACCGGACGAAATCGATGCCGAGTTTTGGGACACCGTCGAGGCAGTGCGCGAGGGACTGGCTGATTTCGAGGCGGGCCGCATGCGGCCTTTGCAGGATCTCATCGACGAAAACCGTCGCAGGCGAAATCCTGAGAATGCTTGATGCGTTCGCCGAGTTCCAATACCACCCGCGACGAAAAACTCGATTTCTGGCGCGGGCTCTGCATCGTCGGCATGGTCTCCTGGCACTTGCTGAGCCATCCGTCGTTTCCACGGGCTTTGTCGTTCGCGGTCATTCAATCGTTCAATTTCGTGGCCGAAGGCTTCGTGCTCTTGGCCGGGGCCTCGATCGGTTGGCAGTTCCGGCGGCGCCCTGAGGAGATCTCGCGGCCGGGCCCACATCTGGCCCGGGCGGGGCGGTTCCTGCTGCTGCACTATGCCGTGGCCGTGGTGCTGATCACGTTGATTTGCACAACGACCTGGTACGCCCCGATCCGGCAACGCTCCCTAAAGGCGTGGGCAGGCGACATCCTACTGTTGCGGTATCAGCCGTATCTCGGCGACGTGCTGAGCGTGTTCATCATTCTGTTCGCGCTGACGCCTGTGATGCTGCTAGTGCTGCGTCGGGCCGGCGCGGCGGCACTCCTGATCTTGAGCGTTGCGGTATTCGCCGTGGCCATCGTCGCACCGCATTGGCTGGCGCTGAACGACGGCGGCGCATTTGTAGTCAATGGCTGGCAGATCTACTTCGTGCTCGGCATCCTGTTCGGCCGCAGCTACCCGGAGGTGCTGGCGGCCTGGCAGCGCCGGCCCAACGTGTGGCTGGCGGTGAACATTGCGATCTGCTTGGCGATCTCAGCCTATCGCCTGGCGATCGAGCTGAACCCAAGTTGGAAGGCTCAAGTGCCCGCAATGCTGCGCTTCGACCGGCATCCGCTGACGCTCGCCCGCACCGTTGAGATGCTGGCCGACATGCACCTGATCGCGCTGGTTACCGCGCGGTTCTGGCCGTGGATCGAGTCCTCACGCGTCACCGGCTGGCTCATTCGCTTCGGACGCAACAGCCTGCGCGTGTTCGTGGTTTCGATCGGGCTCGATTACCTGATCTGCGGGCTGTTGACGGCGACCGGCTGGGGCGTGCCGGTGAATCTTGCGCTGTGGGGACTCGATCTGTTGGTACTGTACGGCGTGGCGGTGTTCGTTGCTCCGCGTCCAAGCCGCGCGCGGTAGTGCGCGGGACAACTCCCTCGGCTAACAGCATCGGGCGCTCGACAAGTTAGCCGCGGAGCTTGCTCCGCGCGCTAGCGGGAGCGACGCGACTTCAGCGCAGTTCGGATAGACGAACCGCACAAGCTAGCGCGCGGGATGAATCCCGCGGCTAACAAGTCCGATTCAACTTGCATTGGTCGCGCGGCGACGGCGGCAACTACGAGCTCTTCGTCCGACGGCGACAAACCCGATCGCGGCCGCACCCAGTGCGCCGAGCACGACGCCGCTCGGCTCGGGGACCAGGGCGCGCACGTAGTGTTCCTGAATTTCAGCGGCCGAAAGCGCGTGGTTGTAGATGGCGACTTCGCCGATCGCGCCGTTGAAATACTCAGGACCGCCCCACCACTCCGCGGCGCGTCCGATGTAAACGGCCTGGCCATTCGGATTGACGGGGGCCACACCAGGCAGCGTACCGACAGGACTGCCGTTGAGATAGAAGTTCGTCGTGTTCTTGCTGTCGTAAACAACGACCACATGTTGCCAGAAACCGGCAGCGAGAACCGGGGGGGACGACCCACCGGCCCCTTCAATTCCCCAAGCGGCAAAGAAAATTCGATTGCCGTTGAGTGCCAGTCCCCACCCGCCTGCGTCACCAATCAGTGCGCGAGCAGAAACGACGTTCTGAATTCCGCTGACGCCGTCGGGCTTAATCCAGGCTTCGACGGTGAAATTGTTCGTCAATTGGTTGAACAGCGGATTGGGCGGGATCGTCACCACGCCGCTCGAGCCGTCGAAGTCGGCCGCCTTGCCGCCGTCGGTCGGGAATGTCGGCCCCTCGACACCGAGCGTGATTCCGCCGCTATAAGCGCCATCACGGAACGGTGGCTCAAATCCCGGCGCGATATCGTTGGCTTTGGTTCCCGACGTTTCGCCCAATCGCCAATAGCCGACCGGGTTGTCGGCCAGCACGATGTCGGCGTAGCCGGCGCACGCCGGAGCAGCGACGATCGCCACCAAGGAAGCGGCCAAAACCAACTGTCCCATCGTACGCGCGACCATACCATCAACGAAATGCGAAATGAAAACCATTGAGCCACCCTTGTGCAGAAGAGCCGCGAAAAGCGCGGCGGAATCGGAAGAACGTGAAAACCGAAACCAGCGAAGCAAACGCGGAATCAGTTGGTCTTCACTAGCGGTTCCTGCAAATGGGCAAAGTCGGGCGATTTCAAGGCCGGTCTGGACAGTACCTCAGCTCGTTTTCCGCACCCGAGCGCGGCGCACGGCCACAGCGCCAAACAGAGCCGCAAAGCCCAGCGCCAACAGCGTGATGCTTCCCGGCTCGGGCACGACCAAGCCCGATTGTTCGAGATGGAAGTTGAAGTCGAGCGTGATCGTCGCCAGCGCCAGCACGGATGCCGAGATTGTCAGCGCCAGGGGACTTGTCGCCTCGAACGAAAACGCCGCGGGTTGATTGCCCGACTCGAAAACGCCAAACGTAAACGATGCGGTTCCCGCCCCGTCAAGCGTCACTTTCGTGTTGCCGGGAGGACCGGATACCGTGTACACCCCCGAAATTGAAAGAGGAAGCGGAGGGCCCACTGCCGTCAGCCCGAACGGGATCAGCCCGGCAATGACGACCAGCGCATTCTGATAAGTCAAATCACCATTTCCGCTGAGGACAAAAGTTCCCGTACCTCCGCCATTCGGCACAATGATCGATGGCCCAATTTGCCCAAACGTAAGATCCGCGACGTCGGACGAAAAATCGACCGTGATGTTCTTCAGCAGGGTAATGTTGCTATTCGTTTGCAGGACGACCGTGTCGAGTGCGAAGAACGCCGGACTATCGTGAAGTCCGCGAACCAGCAGGTTGTCGATGCTCGTCAGATCGCCACCCGCGAAACTGAGAGTGGAGCTGGCGGGTAGCACGCTCACGAATTCGCTGGATACGCTCACTGGCGCGCCGGTCAGCGACAAGGGATGCGTTGTCGGTGGCACAGTATTGAAGGGCTCGAAGGCCTTCGTCTTCGCATTGAAGGCCGTGCCCGTCCCGCCGGCGGATAGCTCGCCCGAAAGATTGACGGTCCCGCTGAAGGTTTGCTCGGGCCCCTGAAAATCGACGGGCACCTTGATCGCCTGGGCAGTGCCCTCGAGCGATGCGAACCAGAGCACGCAAACGATGGCGCGCAAAGCATGCGCGAAAACAGAATTGAAGCGAATGAGCATGTAGCCACCCTTGTGCAGAGGAGCCGCGAAAAAGCGCGGCGGAAGCGGAAGAACCAAGAGACCGAAACCGGCGAAATGAACGCGGAGTCAGTTGGTCTTCACTAGCGGTTCCTGCACCTGTGGACCAGCGGGCGTGAATGGCCCGCTGATGGACGCCTTAGCTTAGCTCGCCCCCCCCAGGCGCTTTCAACAAGATTCTGGCAGAAATGTGGGAATTTCTGGGGGTGTTACCGTGCGTGCTTGATGAATTCGGCGTCGTGCGCGGGAGCGCGCGGGATGCATCCCGCGGCCAACAAAGCCAACGCCGCGGAACTCTTGCCCGCGCGCAAAAAAAACGGTGGCCCGACCCGCTGGGGGGGTCGGACCACCGCTCGTAGCGACACCAGGCCTTCCTCTGGATGCCAGAGGATTCAGGCACGCTCGAGTTGTCCGCTCGCGACCTTACTGCTTAGTTGCAGCAATCATCGCAGCACGGCACCGGGCAGCAAACCTTCACCGGCACCTGCTTGCAGATCACTTTCGGAACGCAGCGGGTGTAGGTGCAGGCCACCTTCTTGCACACGCAGCGGGGCACCATCACCGTCTTGGTGTAGTGAACCGGCTTGCAGATGCAATACGGCACCTTCTTCACGTGCTTCTCGGCCACCATGTGGCAGACCTGGTAAGTGCAGGTCTTCACACGTTGCTCGCGGGCGATGTGGCAGACCTGGTAGGTGCAGGTCTTCACACGCTGCTCGCGTTCGATGTGGCACACCTTGTAGGTGCAGTGCTTGACACGTTGCTCAGGCACCATGTGGCAGACCTGGTAGGTGCAGGTCTTGACACGCTGCTCGGGCACCATGTGGCACACCTTGTAGGTGCAGTGCTTGACGCGCTGCTCGGGCACCATGTGGCAGACCTGGTAGGTGCAGGTCTTCACGCGTTGCTCGGGCACCATCTTGCACACCTGGTACGTGCAGTGCTTGACGCGCTGCTCACGCTCGATGTGGCAAACCTGGTAGGTGCAGGTCTTCACGCGCTGCTCCGGAACCATGTGGCAGACCTTGTACGTGCAGGTCTTCACGCGCTTCTCGGGCACCATGTGGCAAACCTGGTAAGTGCAGGTCTTGACGCGCTGCTCGGGCACCATCTTGCACACCGTGTACGGGATCCGCTTCTCGCGGACTTCCTTCTCGATGTGGCACACCTGGTAGGTGCAGGTCTTCACCCGTTGCTCGGGAACCATCTTGCAGACCTTGTACGTGCAGGTCTTGACGCGGTTCTCCTTGACGAGGTGGCAAACCTGGTAGGTGCACGTCTTCACGCGCTGCTCGGGCACCATCTTGCAGACGGTGTACGTGCAATGCTTCACGCGCTGCTCGGGCACCATCTTGCACACCGTGTACGGGATCCGCTTCTCGCGGCATTCCTTCTCGATGTGGCACACCGTGTAGGTGCAGGTCTTCACGCGTTGCTCGGGCACCATGTGGCAGACCTTGTACGTGCAGGTCTTCACGCGTTGCTCGCGCTCGATGTGGCAAACCTGGTAGGTGCAGGTCTTGACGCGCTGTTCGGGCACCATCTTGCAGACGGTGTACGGAACCTTCTTCACGTGCGTCTCGCGAACATACTTGACGCACTGAACTTCACGCGTCTCGGTGCGGGGCACCCAGACCTTCTTGCAGCACTTCACCGGCGGGCACTGCACTTGAACCTTCTTGCAGCAACCGGGGTGATAAACGCACTTGCAGCAGCAGGGGTCCCACGTCCAGCAGCCTGGCTCCTGGATTCGCTTGCAGACCACCTTGCCCGGAATCTCCGTGACCTGCGTCTGCCACTCGCCGCAGCAAACGTTGATCGTCTTCGTATAGTGAACGGGCTTGCACACCGAGTAGCAGCACTCGCGGACGCGAGTCTCTTTCACCGGCTTGCAGACCGTGTAGCAAATTTCCTTCGTCTTCGTTTCGTAGACCGGCTTGCACACCGTGTAGCAGATGTTGCGGGTCTTGGTTTCCCAGACCGGCTTGCAAACCGTGTAGCAAATCTCTTTCGTCTTCGTCTCGTACACCGGCTTGCACACCGTGTAGTGGCAGACCCGCTCGCGGGTCTCATACACCGGCTTGCAGACCGTGTAGCAGATGTCCTTCGTCTTCGTCTCGTAGACCGGCTTGCAAACCGTGTAGCAAATCTCGCGGGTTTTGGTTTCCCACACTGGCTTGCAGACCGTGTAGCAGATCTCGCGGGTCTTCGTCTCGTAGACCGGCTTGCACACCGTGTAGCAAATGTCACGAGTCTTGGTCTCGTAGACGGGCTTGCACACCGTGTAGCAGATGTTCCGGGTCTTCGTTTCGTAGACCGGCTTGCACACCGTGTAGCAAATGTCCTTGGTCTTGGTTTCCCAGACCGGCTTGCACACCGTGTAGCAGATGTTCCGGGTCTTCGTTTCGTAGACCGGCTTGCACACCGTGTAGCAAATGTCCTTGGTCTTGGTTTCCCAGACCGGCTTGCACACCGTGTAGCAAATCTGCTTGGTCTTGGTCTCGTAGACCGGCTTGCAGACCGTGTAGCAGATCTCGCGGGTCTTGGTCTCGTAGACCGGCTTGCAGACCGTGTAGACGCAATCGCGGTAAGCCGTCTCGCGGACGTACTTCACGCAGTTGATCGTCTTGGCTTCGCAAACCGTCTCATGGACCGTCTTGTAAGCGGTGCACTGCTGTTTTTCGTACACCACCTGCTTACAAGTCTTCATCACCGTGTAGCAGCAGCACGCTTGGCTGGCGCAACACTTGTACCGGCAGGCGCCGAGATAGCCGGCGCTGGCCGGGCTGACCGAGATCGCTGCCAGCAGCACAGCGATAATCGGTACACCCAACACCTTGCTCATTGTTTTCGCCTCCTCAGGGTCATCGCACGTCGGATAGGCCTGGTTCCGAGGGGGGGAAATCCCTCGGCGTTGGCGGAACCCGGGGCGCCGGTCAACTCGGTGACCATCGCTCCCAGCGGAAAGAGCCTCCGCGTTGGCCTGAATGTCAAAGGCCCCGCGACGGCTTCATCCTCTCGTCCGCCTTCATGGACTATCGACAAGCTGGGCCGGTTGCTTGATCTGCGCAGAGGTCACAAAGTAGTTCGCATGCGGCCGCTCTTCGCGTTCTGGCGCGTACAGCGATCGTGCACGAAATGCCCGTCGCGCTACGGGTTACAGAAATGCCGGCCGCGCGCGAAACCCCGTCACTGCCGATCGCGCGCGATTCTGGCGGTTGTGCCGGCAAAGTACGCCTAGAGCGCCTAACTCCACGCTCGGCGCCACTTGTAGCCCGCCGCGGGGTGCCGTATCGTTTGGTGCCAGTGGGCAGCCGTTCGTCGGCGCGTCCGCTCCCCGCCGCACCGCACTCGTCCGCATCCCACCCCGGCCAATGACCGCGCGGCTCGTTCGGAACCGCCGAAAAATAACTTCTCCTCGTTCCCCTCTCCCCTCGCGGGAGAGGTTAGGGTGAGGGGCCAGCAGAACTGGAAGTTAACTCGCGGCCGTTCCTTAGTAAGCGCTTTCACGCGCGCCACCAATACGCCACCGTTTCCATGGATGAAGCGAACGAGAAGTCGTCGACACCAAGCCGCGACGCAGGCGTGCCCAAGGCCGTCGTCAATCGGTTGAGCCTGTACTTGCGAGAACTGGAGCACCTGCTGCGCGGTGGACAGCAAACGACCAGCTCCCATCAATTGGGGCGCGTGCTGGGGTTCACCGACGCCCAGGTGCGCAAGGACCTCGCCTACTTCGGGCACTTCGGCCACCCTGGCATCGGCTACCGTTGCGACGAGCTCGTGGCCGCGATTCGCCGCATCCTCGGCACCGACCAACCGTGGACCGTCGCGATCGTCGGCGTCGGTAACCTCGGTCGAGCGCTGCTGGGATATCGAGGATTCTCGGAGCGCGGCTTCCGCATCGTGGCCGCCTTCGACACCGACTCCGACAAAGTCGGCAGCCTGATCGAAGGAGTCGAAGTCTTCCACGTCGACCGCCTGGCCGAGGTCGCCCGAGCGCATCGCTTAAGGCTGGGCGTCATCGCCGTGCCGGCCGCGGCCGCCCAGAAAGCCGCCGATCTGTTGGTCGCGCACGGCATCGAAGGCATCTTGAACTTCGCGCCGGTCACGCTCGCGCTCCCCGATCACGTCCGCCGCGTGGGGGTCGACCTGGCAATCGAGCTCGAGCAACTCACCTTCGCCGTGGCGAACCGCCTGGCTGGGGAGTAGGGGTTTCGCTAGTTGCGACCGGAGCGACGTTGCGCACGCGCCTTGCCGATCGCGGGCGGGGCGCGGATATAATGCCAGATCGCTGGAGCAGCTTTGGCTCGACGGCAGGAGGATTACCGATGCAATTTCGAGTCCCCGTAGACCTTAGCCCTCAGCCCGAGGGTGGTTTCACGGTGACCTCGCCAATTCTGCCGGAGCTGATTACGGAAGGGGATACGCTCGACGAAGCGTATGAAAACGTCCGCGACGCCTTTGCCGCGGTGCTGGAAATCTACACGGAAGAACATCGCGAGCTGCCGGCGGGCATAATCTGATAGAATTGAGAGTACGCCGAGTATCGATCGTAGAGACCTAACTCTCAAGGCGCGTGCCATGGCCACGACATCTCATTTGATCACTGCCGACGAGTTGTGGGCGATGCCGGAAGATGGCGGTCGTCACGAACTCGTGCAAGGGGCTTTGCAATCAATGAATCCCGTCGGATCGCTGCACGCGTGGATTGTGTCCGAGGTGGCCGCAACGCTGCGCGATTATTTGCGTAAGTGCCCGATTGGAGAAATTCTGACGGGCGACCCGGGTTTCGTTCTGAGACGTGATCCTGACACCGTACTTGCACCTGACATCGCAATTGTGCGTAAGGCACGATTTGGCGATTTCGGCATTGCGGCAACCTACTTCGAGGGCCCGCCTGATCTCGCCATCGAAGTTGTCTCACCGCGCGACCGCTTCAACGACGTCGACGCGAAAGCACACGATTACATCGCCGCCGGCGCCGCGCTGGTCTGGGTCATCAACCCGCGCTGGCGCAACGTGACCGTCTATCACGCCGATCGAACCGTTCGCGTTGTCGCGGAAACTGAAGAACTGACCGCACCCGAACTTTTACCCAGCTTCTCCTGCCAGGTCGCCGATTTCTTCCCCAAGCAGCCGACCTAACCCTTCGAGCCACCGGACGTCTTGGCGTTTGCCCACGCCGGCACAGGCGAACCGCGACTCCTCACCGGTGTCCGCTTTGTTGGTCCCGCACGCTTGCAGGCCCCGCCCCCCAGGCTCATTGCGAGTTTTCCCTCGCGCGGTTACAAAAGCAACCAGTGCCTGTCGCCGATCGGGGTTGGATTGCCGCCGATCTCGATGGACCGCAAATACCCGGTAGTGTAACGGTAACACTAGGGATTTTGGCTCCCTCATTCTAGGTTCGAATCCTAGCCGGGTAGTTTTTCTGAGTTCCCCAGCGACATTCTTCAGGGGACCCCGCATGTCACGATCGCTCTTGGTCGAAAAGCTTGCCGCGATTTGAATTGCCTGTCGCCCGATTACTCCGCTAAAATCGACGCTCGCGACCGCGCGAGCTTCCACCTCGCCTCGCGACCGTTCCCTCCTCGCCGCACCTGACGGTTAGAGTTTGCGAAGTGTCGTCAGATATCGTCGCTAGTTCCGAGCCGCGACCCGCGCGCGCGCTCACGCGTCACCCGAAGCGAATCTGGCTGCTTCGACTGGTGTGCCTGGCTCTCTCGATTGCCCTGTCGCTGTGGCTGTCGAGCTTCGGATTACTCGTTTGGGACAACTACCTGAATCCGCCGCTGATCCAGCGAGCGCTCATCCCCAACACACCGATCATCACCGAGCAATACAGTTGCTCGAACCTGAAGTTCCACGAAGCGTGCGAACCTTTACCGCATGTGGACCCTGCTCAATGGCGGCTGTACTCGATGGATGGTGACGCGACTCCGGTCCCGCTCGCCCGCTTGTCGGAGACGCCTTGGGCCTTTCACTACCAATTCAACGAATTCGGCCTGCGGAACGACAACACCTCGCTGCGGCCCGAGCCAGGTATCGTTCGCATTCTCGGCCTGGGAGATTCGTTCGCCTTCGGGCAAGGGGTGACCGACGAGGACACGCTGTTTCAACAAGTCTCGAAAAAATTGGGCTCGAAATACGAAATCATCAACGGCGCCAAGTGTGGCCAATACACCATTGACGAACTTCGCGGTGCGCCGCGGCTAATAAATCTCTACCATCCGCAACATCTATTAGTTGTCTGGATCGCCAACGATATCTCCGTGAATGCAGGACTCAAAACCGAGCTTGATCGCCTGTTGTCCGAGCGCGTTGCGCTAGAACAAAAGTCCGGTGGGCTGCGCCGACTGTTGCGCGGCGGTCGCTGGGCATTGGAACGCGACTACAGCCGTTGGCAGGCCGACTGCTACGACCCGGAGCTGAATGCCTGGGGTCTTGAACTGTTTGATCGAACCCTGGCCAAGTTTGCGGCGCTCCCGAACTGCTCCGTGGCGTTTGTCCTTTACCCCATGCTCGATCGCAGTCTGTCCGGCGACTACCTGTTTGCCGACGTCCATCGCCGGGTGGCCGACATGATTCGCCGCCAAGGCATGCCCGTGCTCGACCTGGCTCCCGCATTTGCCGGCCTGACCGCCTCGGAGCTTTGGGTCCATTCCGGAGACCGCCACCCAAACGCCCGAGCGCACCAGATTGCCGCCTTGGCAATTGCCAATTGGGTGCGCTCGGGCGTCAAGGGTTTCGAGATCAAGACCACAGCCCCCTCCGGCCCTGAATAACCTGGGGATTTCGCCTGCCTGGGTAGCGCTAGCGTCCGTTCGATCCCGCAACGACACTAAGGTTGGCGCCGCCGCTTGTTTTCTTGGCGGTCGAGGACTTGGCGACGAGGAGTCTGCGCAATGACCGATGCCACTCGAGGCGAGGAAAGCCCAGGGCACCCGAGTGTCGTACCCAACCGGCGATGGCGGTCGAGGCTGTTCCGCTTTATCAGCCTAGCGGTATCGGCAGCGGTCGCGCTCTGGGCCTGCGATTTCGGACTTCTCCTCTGGGAAGCTTATGCGCATCCCAACCTGATTCAACGAGTTTTGCGGCGCAAAGAAGAGCCCCTCCGCGAAGAGTACGGCTGCTCGAACGTCAAAATGCACGAAGCCTGTGGACCAACCCCACGCTTCACCTCGGACGAGTGGCGTCTCTACGCGTTGGACCAGTCGGCGCAGCGAATTCCCCTAACCAGGCTCGTCGAAACCCCTTGGGCCATGCACTACGCCTACAACGACATCGGGTTACGAGATCGCAACTATGGTCCGCAACCCACGCCCGGCGTGGTTCGCATTCTCGGTCTCGGAGATTCGTTTGCCTTCGGGCATAGCGTTCCGGATGAAGAGACCCTGTTTCGACAGATGTCGGCCGATCTTGGCGCAGGCTATGAAGTCATTAACGCCGCCAAAAGCGGCATGTACACCGTCGACGAGCTTGCGCAGGCTCAGCGCCTGCTCCCCTTCTATCATCCCCATGCCGTGCTCGTCGTCTGGATCCCGAATGATATTTCCGTGAACGCCGATCTTGAACAAGAGCTCCGGCGGCTGATGGCCAATCGCATTGAAGTGGAACAAAAAACAGGAGGAATCCGGCGACTCATCCGCGGCGGGAGATGGGCCCTGGAGCGCGATTACAATCTTTTCCAGGCCCAATGCTATGATCCGCAAGTGAACCAATGGGGTCTCGAGCTCTTCGATCGCACGCTGAGCGAATTCGCCGCGCTCCCCAATTGCACCGTGGCCTTCGTACTTTACCCCATGCTCGATCGCAGTTTGGGCGGTGACTATTTACTCGCCGACGTGCATCGCCGTGTCGCGGACATGATCCGCCGTCATCAAATACCCGTTTTGGACCTTGCCCCCGAGTTTGCCGGCCAGAACGCCGCGGACCTCCGCGTGCACGACCGTGACCATCATCCCAACGCGCGGGCGAACAAGATCGCCGCCCGAGCGATCGTTGATTGGATCCGCACCGGGGAAGCGGGCTTCAAGGCACCGGGCCTTGCCCCGGCCCCAAGTCGTTAACGTCCGAGCGGGCGCAGGGCCGTTTACCCCGCCCGCTTCTCGATCCCACGGTTCCCCTTGCAGTTGCGGCACTTGACGTTGCGTTCGGCCACGCCGTAGATTGGGGCGTTTGGCAACGGCCCGGCCACATGGCCCGTCGGCGGTTGCCAGCGACACGCTCCCCGCGTCGGGAGCCCCCAATCGGCGAGAACGACTGTGCCCGGTACCTGCGTCATTGGCCTCCAGTGGGGCGACGAAGCCAAGGGCAAAATCGTCGATATCCTCACCGAACAGCACGATCTGGTCGTCCGCTACCAAGGGGGCTCCAATGCCGGCCACACGGTCGTCACCGGCGGGCAGACCTATAAACTCTCGCTGATCCCCAGCGGCATTCTCCGCACCCAGGTGCAGTGCATCGTCACCGGCGGAGTCGTCATCAACCCGGCCAGCCTGCTGGGCGAGATCGATGGCCTGGCCGCGCGCGGCGTTGATGTCGCGGGGCACTTGCTCATCAGCGACCGCGCCCACGTCATCTTCCCCTGGCACATCGCTGAGGATCGCATCCTCGACCAGACCCCCGCCGACGGCGAAGCGATCGGCACCACGCAGCGCGGCATCGGCCCCTGCTATCGAGACAAAGTGGGCCGCAGCCAGGCGTTTCGCCTCGGCGATCTCTATCGACCCGAATTCGCCAGCCGACTGGCCGCCATCACCGAGACCAAGAACCGCATCCTGTCGGGCCTGTCCAGCGACGGCGAATTCCAACCGCTCGACGCCAAGCAGATTTGCGCCGATTATGCCGGCTACGCTGAGCGGCTGCGTCCCTACGTCGCCGACACCACCAGCTATTTACTCAACGCGCTGGAGAAAGGAAGCCGCGTGTTGTTCGAGGGGGCTCAAGGCGCCTTGCTCGATGTCGACCACGGCACCTTCCCGTATGTCACCAGCAGCAACAGCTCGGGCGTAGGTATCAGCTCCGGCTCAGGTGTGCCTGGTCGTTATCTCAATCGCGTCATCGGCGTCATCAAAGCCTACTCGACGCGCGTCGGCGGCGGGCCCTTCCCCACCGAACAGAATAACGACATCGGCCAGCACATCCGCGATCGCGGCAACGAGTATGGCACCGTTACCAAACGGCCGCGCCGTTGCGGCTGGTTCGATGCCGTGGCCGTGCGCTATACCGCGCGGTTGAGCGGGGTCGATAGCCTGTGCGTGATGCTCCTCGACGTGCTGAGCGAACTGCCCGAAATCAAAATCTGTACCGCCTATGAAATCGACGGCCGGCGCGTGACCGATTTCCCCAGCCACGTCGACGACTTACGGCGGGCCAAACCGGTGTACGAAACGCTCCCCGGTTGGCAGCAAGAAATCTCTGGCGTGCAGCGCATCGAAGACCTGCCGGCCAAGGCACGCGGCTATCTCGACCGCATCAGCGCGATCATCGGCCACCCGGTGCAAATCGTCTCGGTAGGGCCCGATCGCGAGCAAACCATGTTTGCAGCCAGCTCGAGGTGACCGCCATGACCTCCGCGTCCGCCCAACCGGCCGCTCCGCCGCTCGAAGTTCCGCCCGACAAGCGGCCCCGCCACATCGCCGTGATCATGGACGGCAACGGCCGTTGGGCCCAGCAGCGCGGGCTGCCGCGCATCGAGGGGCATCGCCGCGGCGTCTCCAGCGTGCGCCGCACCACCGAAGAGTGCACCCGCTTGGGAATCGAGCAGCTCACGCTCTACTGTCTGTCGAGCGAGAACTGGAAGCGACCGCAGCGCGAGCTCGATTTTCTCATGCACCTGCTCGAGCAGTACATGATCGAGGAGCGCACGCTCTTGTTGAACGAGCGCGTGCGCGTGTCGCTGATCGGCCGCCGCGAGGGGATTCCCGATCAGGTGCTCGAAGAAGTCGATCGCACGGTCGAGCTGACGCGCAACAACCCTGGCCTGCGGCTTTGCCTGGCGATCAACTATGGCGCTCGAGCCGAAATCGTCGACGCCGCACGGGCGCTCGCCCGCGAAATGCAGCAGGGCACGCTACAGCCCGATGACATCGACGAAGAGCAATTCGCCGCGCGGCTTTACACGGCCGGCATGTCCGATCCTGATCTGCTGATTCGCACTGCCGGCGAGATGCGCATCAGCAACTATCTGCTCTGGCAGATCAGCTACGCGGAGATTTGGGTGACGCCGAAGTGCTGGCCCGACTTCGACGAGGCCACCTTGCACGCGGCGATCCGCGACTTCGCCGGCCGCGACCGCCGCTTCGGCGGGCTGTCGCCGAGCTAGGCGAAGCTGCAGAACTTCAACTCGCGAAATTCCACGTAATCCGGCTCGGAAAAACAACGACTCCGCTCGATGCCGAACCAATATGGCTAGTCGCGAGTTTGAGAATCTGTTTCGGGTTCTTTCGACACAAGACGCGACGGATTTGGATAGCTACCAGGTCAAACTTCCTGGTCTGGATTTGCCGCCACCCTGGCTCACGTGGACTCTGTTTGCCCTGCGGCGACATTTGGAGCGGCAGCGCTGGGTTGGAGAGATCGTCCGACACCGGTTGGGTGGCTCCCTCAGCGACCTTTCGATAAGTGGTGCACTGGGACATCCGCCCATCCCCCAGAGCGGTCTTGTTCCGGGATTAACCGATTGGGAGTACTACTTTCACGGGAGAGGTTGTTGCTTATCGCACCGCGTGACGGGGGAGACGATCGACGTCGACTTTCACGACGGCACTGCGGATTGTATCGAGCATTGGTTTTTCAGGCGGTTCCTCGAATCGCTTAAGGATCCGGAACCAACGGAGGCCCGCCTCAAAGAGCTCTTTCCAACGCACGATACGATCTCACTAAGCATCGCGACGTTGCGCCAATGTGAGTTGCTTGATGCCGAGAACGAACACGCTGGCGCGTTTCGCATCGGCACGGAATCGCTCCAGCATTCCGAAGCGATTGAGCACTTCTGCGATTCCTGGAGCGATCCGGCTAGGCGATTTGAATTGGCAGTGCGAATCGGGGACTGGCCTGCGGCGCGCACACTCATTCCCGCAGACCTTGATCCAGGGACGGTCGAGACGATCGAAGCCCGCGCGAACGAGTGCGAGTCGCAGTGGGCGTCGCGATTGGAACTCGCATTGGACGACGGTGTCCACGGACACCGCGCTTTGCAAGCGATTGCCGACTTGAAGCAGTCTCTCGCGGTGCCTCACCTGGACCACGCGCTTCGATATGGCTCGGATGGCAAACTATGCGTGGCTTTGGAAATTGTCGCAGCTTGGGACAACCCCAATTGGTGCCCACTCTTGTTGATGGTTCTTGATCGACTCAACCTTAACGGCAATACCCCAAGTCCCTATCTATGGTGTATTGCCGCCCGGTTCTTGCTTCGGCACGGGTACAAGCGGCAGCGCGTTCTGCGGAAGCTGTCACGGGCACGGTGGCGCGAATTGGGCGAATGCGCCCTCATCGCACTTGAGCACGCGCCTGAGTTGTCGCTTCCCTTGATCCGACGGGCCCTGCGCTCAAACGTCCCCATCGATCGTATCATCGCCGCGGCGACCCTAGCCTTAATTGATCGTCCGTGGTGTCACGCCGAGTTGGCCACCGTCTTGCGTCGATCCGACAACCAGCTAGCAACTCTGGAGTGCCGAGATGCACTACTTGCCAGCCATTCGCCGAAAGCTCAGCAGGTGGCAACGGATTGGGAAGCCAAGCATCCGCGACCTCCCCAAGTTGGGCCTTGGATTACGTTTGAGGAATCGAGCTTCCACGGGCGAACCGAACGGATGCAGTACTACATGGCGGAGCTCCACGACCGCGTAATGGCAATACGCCAACATCTCGACGACGCGGGTCCTCGTCTGCCATCAATATCACAACTTCTAGTCCGCTGGCTGATCAAACCAATCATCGCTAGTTGAAATTCGACCGTCGGTCGGTACCTGCATCGCGATCCTAAGAATTAAGTTACCTGGCGTTTGCCCACGACGATCAATTCCACGTGACACCGCCTCTTCACGCGCCAGTAGCCACCTCCAACGGGAACAAAAGACGCGCCGCTGTCGACCTTCGTCAAACCGCGGCGCGCCTCGGTATGACTAAGCGACTGCTACATCGAGACAGCCGCGCCACGGTGGTTGCCTCCTGTATCCGACGTAAGCGAGACGCGGGAACAGGCGTCAGGCCACAGTACAGGAGACAGCGAATCGCAGTCTTCGGACGCAAGACTGCCGCATCGGACGCAATGCGGAAGCAAACAATTTCGATTTGCGTCCGACAATAAATCTAGTCAGCACAAACACTTAACTGCTCGCACCACTAGCTTCGGACGCATCGGACGCAAAATCCCGGAACACCTAATCGTGGCTAGTGAGCAGTGGTCGGTGGCCAGCCCCGATGTCACCTGATCACTGACCACGAAGCTCTACTCGGGACGCAAAACGCCTGGCCGGGACGCAAGCGGGACGCAAACATTTTCGATTTTGCGTCCCGACGCAAGCCTTAGTACAGCAATGACTTAGCTCCAAGAGACTCATGTTTGGGACGGTAGGGACGCAAAATCCCGGAACACTTAATTGGGGAGCCCCCCGCCGTTTCGCCATCGGCACAACTCAGGTACAAGGTACGGCGTTCACTCCGCAAACCCTTCCCACCTGAAAATACATGCTCCGTTGGCGACTACTGCTCGGAACCGTGTTTGTCGCGGCGCTGGCCGCGCTCTGCTGGCTCGATGCCGGCGCCGCCACGCCCGGCACCTGGCTCATGCCGCTGGCGCTGCTCCTCGCTCTGCTCGGCACACAAGAGCTGCTCGGTTTATGGAACGCTCGACCGCAGCGGCCGCTCGGTTGGGCGGTCTATGTCGGCAACCTGTTGATTGTGCTGGCGAATCTCGGGGCGATCGCCAGGCCCGCGATGTTCGGCCCGCTGGGCTGGCCCGCGATTGGCTTCGCTCTGGCCTTGATCGTCGTGCTATGGGGAGAAATGGCCCGCTATACCGGGCCGGGCGGAGTCGCGGAACGGCTCGGCCTGGCGAGCTTCGCGCTGGCGTACATCGGGCTCTTGATGAGTTTTCTCGTGCAACTGCGGCTGCTGGGGCCCGGCGGAAGCTGGGGCCTGGCCGCGCTCGCATCGTTGGTGCTGATTGTCAAATCGAGTGACATCGGCGCGTACACTGTGGGGCGCCTGATCGGCCGCCACAAGATGGCCCCCGTGCTGAGCCCAGGCAAAACCCTTGAAGGGGCGGCCGGTGCCTTTGCTGCCGCGCTGTTGGCCGCTTGGGTTTCGCAGCGTTGGCTGATCCCCTGGATGGTCGGCTCCGAGGCGGACACTGCTGGCGAAACGATCGCATCGGCAACCCCGCTTCCGCTGGTGCCGGCTTGGGGGTGGATCGTCGCGGGGCTGTCGCTCTGCCTGGTCGGCATCGTGGGAGATCTGGCAGAATCTCTGCTGAAGCGGGACGCGGGCCGCAAGGATTCAAGCACCTGGATGCCCGGCTTTGGCGGGGTTCTCGACCTGATCGACTCGCTGCTGCTGACCGCCCCGATCGCTTACTTATTGTGGTCGGCTGGCCTGCTTGGCCCCTGATGCCCGGGTTCGCCCAATCGGCGGTAACGACCGAAAATATTCGTAAATCGTTCTATAGAATAACCTTGCATTCAGAAACGGCCGCTTGCTCCAAGATCAACGGCCAAAAGCCGGATATAGTTTCGTTGGATGGACCCGCGTGCTGGCAGACCGGAGGCGTGAACGGCCGTAGCAATCGGCCACGGCCAGCCTTGTCACGAAAACCGGCTTATCAATTTCGCGAGCCGTCCTGCTAGAATGTTCCTTTTCCGGGCAACCCCCGCACGTGCGCGCCCTCGCTCTGTTGATTGAACCACATCGTCGAGTGATGTAGTCGTCCGCAGCGGGTCAGTCCCACATAAAATCGTTCAGGAGAGAAAACTGGGTCCGAGCCACGTCTCGGCTGCTCGAGACCCAGCGCTTCGATGTTTGAAAACACCATCTCGGTGGTTGATACAGATAGCCTTTTGTCCCTCTTCGGGCCACGCGATCAGAACCTTCGCAAAATTCGCGAAGCGTTGGCGGTCGATATTTCTGCCCACGACCACCAGATCCATATCGCCGGCGAGCGCGACGCCGTCAGCCAAGCGACCGAAGTGCTCGAGCAGCTCAAGGCCCACGTCGATCGCCATGGCCCTCCGAGTCTCGACGAAGTGAACGAGGCCCTCACCCTGGTGCAAGCCGGCCGCACACCCATCGAGACTCAGGCCATCGAAGTGCTCAGCCCGAACCGCAAAGTACGGCCGCGCACCCCGGGCCAGGTTCGCTATGTCGAGGCGATGCGTCATCACGATCTGGTGCTCGGCGTCGGTCCCGCTGGCACCGGCAAAACCTACCTGGCCGTCGCGATGGCCGTGTCGGCGCTGAAGCAAGAACAAATCCGCAAGATCGTGCTGGTCCGGCCGGCCGTCGAAGCCGGCGAAAGCCTGGGCTTCTTGCCGGGTGACATGCACGCCAAGATCAACCCGTACCTCAGGCCGCTGCTCGACGCTCTGGCCGAGATGGTCGACTACGACCAGCTCAAGCGTTACATGGAAAGCGACGTCATCGAGGTGATTCCGCTGGCTTACATGCGCGGCCGGACGCTCAACGAGGCGTTCATCATTCTCGACGAGGCGCAAAACACGACCGTCTCGCAGATGAAGATGTTTCTGACCCGCATGGGGCGCGGGTCGAAGATCGTCGTCTCGGGCGACAACACTCAGGTCGATCTCCCCGCACACACCCAAAGCGGCCTCACCGACGCGGTCGGCCGCTTGCGCGGCATTGAGGGAACTGCCCAGGTGCAGCTCACCAATGCCGACATCGTCCGCCATCGGCTAGTACAGGAAATTCTGCGAGCCTACGCCGAAGGCCCGCGCAAGGGGCGGCACGACGCCCAAAGGTAACGAAGCAACCATGTCCAATGGCGGACGATCGCGAACGCGACTCGAGCGGGTCAGCCGCATCGAGTTGCCCCCTACCCGGCTCGAACGTGCCTGGATGGAGCTCAAGCGCCCCGTCGTGCTCGTACGGCTGGCCATGTGCCTGGTCGCGGCCGTGGCCATCACCGGCCTGACGCGGGCTTGGGAGCCACCATTCTGGTATCGCGCCGAGTACGTGCCGGCGCATCCACTGTTGGCGCGGGTCGCTTTCCAGGTGCCCGACGTCAATAATCCCGACAATTTTCAAAGCTTTGAACCGGGTGCGCTATTGGCCGCGGTCAACAACCCGCTGCAACCCGACGACGTGCGCATTCTGCGGTATGAGCACGAGGCCTGGCTGGCCCACCTGACATCGGCCCAGCGCGCCACGCGCGCCACCGCCTCGCTGGGGCTGGTGCTGGCGCTGTTCGGCTTGTGCGGCTTTTATGTGGTCTATCGCGAGCCGCGCGCGCTGCGCAGCCGCAATCGCTTTGCCTCGCTGCTGCTGTTGGTGGTGCTCACCGTAGGCATGACGCGCTGGCTGTCGATCGACCCGTACCGCGCCGAACTGGTACCAATGCTCTTATTCGGCTTTACGATCGCCATCGCCTACAGCCAGGAGCTGGCGCTCGTGCTGTCGGCAGCCGTTGCGCTCGTGCTGGTGATGGGTAGCGGTCACGAGCTCGACGATTTCGTGATTCTGATGGGGACCAACGCTACGGCCATTTTGCTCTGCGGGCGCATCCGCAGCCGCAACAAGCTGATCAAGGTCGGTAGCGTCGCGGCCGTCGCCGCGTTCCTGCTTACGGTCGGCGTCGGCGTTCTCAACGAGCAGCCGCTTGCCAAAGATCTGTTCGTCACCGCCGGGCGCAATGCGCTCTGGACGCTGGCCACGGGCTTCTTAATCACCGGGCTGCTCCCGTTCATCGAGAAACGTTTCGGCGTGCTCACCGATATCAGCCTGCTGGAAATGGGTGACGTCTCCCATCCGCTGCTGCAAGAGCTGGTGCGTCGCTCGCCCGGCACGCACAATCACTCGATCAACGTCGCCTCGCTGGCCGAAGCGGCCGCCGATGCGATCGGCGCCAACGGCCTGCTGGTGCGCGTGGGGGCCTACTTCCACGACATCGGCAAGATGTTTAAGCCCGGCTACTTCGTCGAGAACCAGCAAGACGTCAATCATCACGAGGCGCTGGTCCCCGCGATGAGCACGCTGATCATCATCGCACACGTCAAGGATGGCGCGGACCTGGCCCGCCAGCATCACTTGCCCGAGCCGATCATCGACTTCATCGAACAACATCACGGCACGACGCTGGTCGAGTACTTTTATCATCGCGCAAATCAACAGAGCGAAGAGCATCCCGAGAAGGGGCACGTACTCGAAAGCTCGTATCGCTACCCAGGCCCCAAGCCGCAGACCAAGGAAGCCGCCGTGCTGATGCTGGCCGACGCCGTGGAAAGCGCCAGCCGCGTGCTCGTCGAGCCCAACCCCGCGCGGCTGCAAGATCTCGTTCACGAGATGGGGCTGAAGCGGCTGCACGATGGCCAGTTCGACGAATGCGGGCTGAACCTGCAGGAACTGCGTACGATCGAGGACAGCCTGGTCAAGTCGCTGACCGCGGTCTACCACGGCCGCGTCAAATACCCCAGTTCGCGCACCGCCTGAGACGTTGGCCGCTTGTGCTAGCCATCGATATCGCCAATTTGCAGAGCCGCGTCGCGATCGATTCGCGCCGGCTGCGCCGCGCCGTGCGGCTGGTGCTAACCGATGCTGGCATCCGCTCGGGCGAAATCAGCGTGGCCATCGTCGACGACCAACGCATTCACGAATTGAACCGCAACTTTCTCCAACACGATTACGCGACCGACGTGCTGAGCTTCCTGCTGGAATCTGCTGGACCGAGCGGCCCCATCACCGGCGAGATTGTCGCGAGCGGTGACTACGCCGCGCGCGAGGCCCCGCGCTACGGTTGGTCGGCCGCCGACGAGCTACTGCTGTATGTGATTCACGGCTCGCTTCACCTGGCAGGCTACGACGATCTCACCAAGAGTCAGGCCGCCGAGATGCGCAAGGCCGAAACCGACTACCTTGCGCGGTTGGGCATCGCACGGTCGCAGTCGGCGTTGCAGCCCGCGCCACGTAAAACCACTAAGCGCACCGCCGCGCCGCGTTCAAAACCTGCGACCACGCGCGGCAAATCAGCCGCCACACGCGCGAAGTCGCGCACCCGGGTGCGAGCATGATCGCACTCTGGTTCGCAATTGCCGCACTGCTGGGCGCGGGGCTTTCGGCTCTGGCTGCCCGGGCCTTGCGCGATTTATCGAAGCACGAGCTCGAACGTGTGGCCGCCAACTTGGGCATTTCGAGCGTCGCCGCCGAAGTGCAAGACCGCCAGGACGACGTCGCGCTCGTAGCCGACACCTTGGCGGCACTGCTGGTCACCCTGTTCGCCTTGCTGCTAGCGACCTCGATGGCCGCTGTCGGGTGGCTTTCGACGGCGCACTGGCCGCTCGGGCTGGCAGGATCAATCATCGCGGTCGTGGCCGCACTGGCGCTAACGGTCTGGCTCCCGTCGGCCGTCACGCCGATCTGGGCCGCCCCGTTCTTGCTGCGCACCTGGGGCTTGTGGCGCATGTTGGTCGCGGTCTTCGCGCCGTGCCTGGCGCTGGCCCGCGGCTTCGCCTGGCTGGCGACGCGTTTATCGGGCCAGTTGCCGACGGCGCAAACCGAGGAATCGCTCGAAGAAGAAATCCTCACCATCGTCACCGAAGGTCAGCGCGAAGGGCTGCTCGAAGAAGAAGCACGCGAGATGATCGAAGGGGTGATTGAAATGGGGGACGCCACGGTCGGCGACATCATGACCCCCCGCACCGACATGAACGCGATTCAAGCGGGCCTTTCGTTGCGAGATGCGGCCGCGGCCGTCGTCGAGGCGGGGCACTCGCGCATTCCCATCTACGACAAGAGCCGCGACGACATCGTTGGTGTGCTTTACAGCAAGGATCTGCTGGCCGAATTGATCAAACCCGAGGAGGCCCAGGCTTCGCTGGCGGCGCTGGTGCGGCAACCGGTCTTCGTCCCCGAGACTAAGCCGGTGAGCAGTCTGCTCGAAGAATTCCAGAAGTCACGCAACCATATGGCGATCGTGCTCAACGAGTTCGGCGGCGTGGCCGGCCTGGTCACCATCGAAGACGTGCTCGAAGAGATCGTCGGCGAGATTGTCGACGAACACGACGAAGACTTTGTCGACGGCATCAAGCAAATCGACGAGCGCACCAGCGAAGTCAGCGCCCGCATGACGATCGGCGAATTGAACGACCGGCTCGGCTTGCAGCTCCCCGAGTCGGACGATTTCGACACCGTGGGCGGCTTCGTCTTCAACGAAATGGGGCATCTGCCCACACCGGGCGAGCAAGTCAACTGGCGCAACCTGCGGTTCACTGTGCTGGACATCTCCCGCCGGCGGATCGAGAAGTTGCGGGTGGAAGTGCTCGACCCCGTGCCGAGCGAGCCGGTGAGCGAAGATTCCCGCTAGCAATGCCACCCAGTGGACTGTTTAGCGACGGCGAGCTCCGAGGACAGAGAGACAGGGAGAATTCGCTCCCCTACCGCGTGCCAGCAGTTTCCCGCATACAATGACAGGCAATGGCAGCAGAGAAAGCACTCGGACTGGTTCTGCGAGTAATCGACTTCAGCGAGTCGAGCGCCATCGTCACGATCTTCACCCGCGAGTTCGGCAAAATAAGCGGACTGGCCAAGGGCGGGCGTCGTCTCAAGGGGCCCTTCGAGTCTGCCCTTGACCTCTTATCTCGCGTTCGAGTAGTGTTCCTCCGCAAGTCGTCCGGAACGCTCGACCTCCTCACCGAGGCCAAGCTCGAGCGGCGGTTCCGCGGTCGCGATCGCGACCTGGTCAGCCTGTACGCAGGCTACTACGTGGCGGAGCTGCTCGGGGAGCTGACCGACGATCACGATTCACATCCAGAACTATTCGACGTCGCCGACGAAACGCTCACTGCCCTGGCTCAAAATCCTGCGACCGCGGCACTCGTCTTGCGGTTCGAGCTGGCGGCTTTGGTTTTGTTGGGACATCTCCCTTCGCTGAAGTATTGCGCCGAATGCGGTCAACCGGTTACCCCTACCGCCGGGCGAATCCACTTCTCCCAGCGCAGCGGGGGAGTGCTGTGCCCTCGTTGTCGGCCAGGCAAACCACAAGTGGTTTCGGTCAGCGCCGGGGTCGTGCGCGTGCTGGAGCACTTTGCCGAACTCGAGTCGGACTCTTGGAAGCGGCTCGAGCTCGATCGCCGCACGCAGGGAGAACTGCGGGCAGTGATGAACCACTATCTAACCAATCTGCTGGGTCACCCGCCGCGCATGCATCGCTTTTTAGGGCTGCTTCACGGCGGCTAACGCGCCTCGCGCAGTACGTGTTGCGGGCGTTCCGCGCGCGGTTGGTCTCGGCTGAGCCGCGCACCGCAGGGCCAGTGCACGCCGGCCCGCACTTTCAGCTAGCTGCCACTGCCGAGTCACTCGCAGACACGTCGCTACACGATTGGTCTCCAGCAAGAAGGCCGTCGGCGGCGAACTTACCGAAGGCCGTCGAACTGGCCCTGGCCGAAGTTGATCGTCCCCAGCGCGACGGACAATTGCCGGCATTCGGGCGACCCACTTCGGATTCCTGCGACCGCGATCAAGATGCTCGCGCCGAGTTCCCCGATCCGCCGAGTTGGCGATTGCCAGGAAGCGCACTACTCCTTTCCTGGGCGCTCTTGGCGATTGTGGTGACGAACACCGGCTGCAAATCGGCGGGCACACCAACCGCCGCGGAAATTTTGCCGGGTCAGTCGCTCCCCGACGAAGTCGCTCGCCAGAAAGTCGAGCTTTACGACGACGATCCGTTTTTCAAGCGGAACGCGGCGAAGGCCAAGCTCGGCTTGCAGAAGCTGTTCGGCGTGGAACCGAACGAAGCGATCGCCAGACAGTTGTTCGCCGACGGCGAGAAGCAGTTCCAGCAAAAGGAATACGACCGCGCGGCGAAGCTCTTCAAGAAGGCGTCGAAGCGCTGGCCCGACTCTGCCTTGCAAGAAGACTCGATGTTCATGCTGGGTGAGTCGTGGTTCTTCGCCGAGCGTTACCCGAAGGCACACGACTCGTACTTGAACCTGATGAAAAAGTACGAGAATTCGCGCTACCTCGATACCACGGTCACGCGGCAATTCGCGATCGGTCGGTATTGGGAAGAATCCGACCGCGCGCGACACAAGCCGCTGATGGTTCCCAACCTGTTCGATGAGACCAAGCCGCTCTTCGATACGCGCGGCAACGCCCTGGCCGCGCTCGAAAGCGTCCATTTGAACGACCCCACGGGACCGTTGGCCGACGATGCCCTGGTCTGCGTCGCCAATGCGCACTTCCTCGTCGAAAACTACGAAGACGCCGACTTCAACTACAACCTGATTCGCGCGCACTACCCGCAGAGCGAGCATCAGCGGGTGGCGCACCTGCTGGGGCTGCGTGCCAAGATGCGCAAGTACCAGGGCCCCTACTACGACGGCAAGCCTCTCGATCAGTCCGAAGAATTGATTCGCCAGATCAGTGCGCGGTTTCCCGACGAAGCGCCGGACGAGCAAGCCCGCTTGCGCAATGCCTCGCGCGTGATTCACGCCCAGCATGCGCAGCGCGACTACGAAACGGCCGAGTATTACGCCCGCACCAAGCACTTCGGCGGGGCCCGCTACTATTACAACCAGGTGATCGAGAGCTTCCCCGACACGCACTACGCGGAGCTGTCGCGTAAGCGCCTCGAGCAATTCAAGGACAAGCCTGCCAACCCGCCGAACCGCTTCAAATGGCTCGTGCAACTGTTTCGCATGGGGCGCGACAATAACTCGTACTAAGCAGCCGCGTGCGATGGATAGCCGGCGTGACCCAATGAACCGCATCTGCCGCATCGCCGCGCTGCTGTTGTCCCTGGCGACGCTGCCCGCGGGCTGCACGCCCTATCGATTCGGCGTCCGGTCGCTCTATCCGCCCGACATTCAAACCGTTTACGTGCCGGTCTTCACTTCGAATAGCTTCCGCCGCGATCTTGGTGAGCGTCTGACCGAGGCCGTGGCCAAGGAAATCGAATTACGCACCCCGTACAAAGTGGTCGGCTCGCCAGAGGCCGATAGCATTCTTACCGGCCAGTTGATCCGTGACACCAAGCGGCTCACCATCGAAAGCCCGACCGACGAAGCCCGCGAGACGGAAATCGCCTTCGCGGTGCGCGTCACCTGGATCGATCGCAACGGTGGCATGATCCACGAAGGCAACGTGCCGCTGCCGCCGGCCAGCGTCGACATCATGCAAACGGCCTTCGTCCACCCCGAAGTAGGCTCGTCGATCGCCACGGGCCAGCAAGAAACGATCGAGCGCCTCGCCCGACAGATCGTTTCGCTGATGGAAGCCCCGTGGTAATCTCGGTGGCATGACGACCGAGCGATTCCCAGGCCGCGCGACCCACTGGCGATTGGCGCGCCGCGCGCTGGATTTGCCGCGGCGGCCGCTGGTGATGGGCATCGTCAACGTCACGCCCGACAGCTTCTCCGACGGCGGGCGCTTTCTCGCAAGGCAGGTGGCCATCGACCACGCCCTGCGATTGGTCGCCGAAGGGGCCGATCTCGTCGACATCGGCGGCGAGAGCACACGTCCGTACAGCCAAGGCGTACCAGCCGATGAGCAATCGCGCCGTGTCGTGCCGGTGATCGCCGGCCTCGCCGGGCAAATCAGCGTGCCGATTTCCATCGACACGTCGAGTGCGGCCGTGGCGCGCGAGGCGCTAGCGGCCGGCGCCGAGATCGTCAATGACGTCACCGCCTTAACTGCCGACTCCCAACTGATCGACGTGGTTCGCGATGCCCGCTGCGGGATTTGCTTGATGCACATGCAGGGTACCCCTGCGACGATGCAAGACAACCCGCGGTATGACGACGTCGTGGGCGAAGTGCTGGGCTACTTGCGACGCCGGCGCGACGTTCTGCTGGCGGCCCGCGTACCGCAAGATTCGATTGCGCTCGACCCCGGCATTGGCTTCGGCAAGACGCACCAGCACAACTTGACTTTGCTGGCAGCCTGCCACCGTTTGCACGAGCTCGGCTGCCCCGTGCTGGTGGGCCACTCGCGCAAGGGATTTATCGCCAAGGTGCTGAGCGACAAAGAAACGGACCGCACGGCCGGCACCGTGGGCGCGGCCTTGTCGCTGGCCGTCCAAGGTGTCCAGATCATCCGCGTCCACGACGTAAAGGCGGTCCGCCAGGCACTGCTGCTCTTCGAGGCCACGGGCGGAATCGACGGTCAGGCCGCGACAGTCGACTGACGCCGCATGGATTCCGACTGCAATCCGCGGGGCCAAGCCGGCGTTGACCTGCGCCGGCTTCTTGCGGATACTCCTTTGTAGCTTCCGCTTACGTCGATCAGGCCCGCCCCTTCGTCTCCCACCTGCAAGCATTGTCGAATGGCAGTCGCCCAGCAGAACGATCTGTGGACCTACTGCCACGACCTCGCGCGGCAGGCGCGCGAGGCCTCGGCCGAACTGGCCAGCGTTTCGGGCGCGACCAAGAACGCCTGGCTGTTACGGGCGGCCGCCGAGTTGCGCCGCCGCACGCCGGAGCTGGTCGCTGCCAACGGGCAAGACCTAGCCGCGGCGCCCGGCTTTGGCCTGACCGCTGCCCAGATCGATCGACTGAAGCTCACGCCCGCCGGCATTGAGAAGATCGCCACGGCCCTGGCCGAAGTCGCCGCCCTGCCCGACCCCGTCGGCGAAGTGATCGAAGCATCGCTGCGTCCCAATGGGCTCGACGTACAGAAGGTGCGCGTGCCGCTGGGCGTGGTCTTCTTCATTTACGAGTCACGTCCTGAAGTAACGGTCGACGCGGCGGCCTTATGCGTCAAGAGCGGCAACGCGGTGATCCTGCGCGGCGGCAAGGAAGCCGCCCACTCGAACCGCGCCTTACACGCGATCCTCATCGAGGCGGCCCGCGCGACCGGCGTCCCCGAGCGCGCCGTGCAATTGGTGACGACTGCCGATCGCGACGCGGTGGGCCACTTGTTGAGCCTGTCCGAATACATCACCGTGGCGATTCCGCGCGGCGGCGAGGGGCTGATCCGCCGCGTTGTCGACGAAGCACGAATGCCCGTCATCAAACACTTCACCGGCAATTGCCACGTTTATGTCGACCACAGCGCCGACCTGGCAATGGCCGAGCGCATCGTGGTCAACGCCAAATGCCACCGGTTGGGCGTTTGCAACGCGGCCGAATCGCTGCTGGTACACGCGGACATCGCGGCAAGCTTTCTGCCTGAAATCGCACGCCGCTTGACCGAATTGGGCATCGAACTGCGAGGCGACGCGGGCACGCGTAAGCTGGTGCCTGGCGCCGTCGCCGCCAGCGAAGAGGATTGGTCGACCGAGTATCTCGGGCCAATTCTGTCGGTCAAAGTGGTCGGCTCGCTCGACGAGGCGATCACGCATATCAATCGCTACGGGTCTCAGCATACCGATGCGATTGTCACCAGCCATTTGGCGGCGGCCCGCGAATTCACCCGCCGGGTCGATAGTTCGGCCGTGATCGTCAACGCCAGCACGCGATTCAACGATGGCGGCCAGTTGGGTCTGGGGGCCGAGATCGGCATCAGCACCGACAAGTTGCACGCCCGCGGCCCCTGCGGGCTGAAAGAGCTGACGACGTATAAGTATGTCGTTTATGGAGAAGGGCAGATCAGGGAGTAGTGCATAGTGGTCAGTGACTAGTGGCTAGTTGAGGGTCGGATGCCGAGATCTAGCCACTGCCCACTAACCACTGATCACTACCAGTCACGGATGACAACAGTCGACCACCACCACCGCGCGATCGAATGCCCGCCCGCTGCCGAGCAGTGGCTGCCGGTGTTGCGCACGCTCCACGAAGCAGCCGCCGAGCACTGCTCGCACGCGCTTTCGCAAGCTCTGCATCGTTCGACCACGGTGCGTTTGACGGGCGTTGACGAGGTTGCGTATGGCGATTTTGTCTACAGCCTGGAGCAGCCGACTTTCGTCTGCGTGCTCTCGGGCGGCGATCGTTCCGCCCGGCTCGCATTGGAAATCAATCACTCGATTCTCTTTCCGCTGCTCGATGGCCTGCTTGGGGGCAAACCCGAGACGAGCAGCCTGCACGTGCCGCATCGCGAGTTGACACAGATCGAACGTCGCCTGGCCGCGCGGCTGGTCGGTGCGATTGTCGAGCAGTTGTCCACGGCCTGGCCGACCTTCGCGGACGGTGAGAAGACGCCCGAGCAAACCTCCCCGACTTCATCAGTTCCCGCGGCAAACCATTGCCCGGCGATCGAACGCATCGAGAGCGACCCCGCGCAGGCCCGGCTGGCCAACAGCGCCGATCGCGTGCTGCTCGTCACTTTTGAAATCGCACTGGGCAACCCCCGCGGGTTGTTGAACGTCTGCCTTCCCTGGCCTGCGGTGCTCGCGCTGGTTGGCGAGTTGCCCGAGCCGTTCGTGCCCGACGCGCCCTCGGATCCTACCGCCGAGGTATCCGGCAACGAGTTCGCTGGCCAGGATCTGGAGAGTTCGGAATCCGCATCACCCGACACAGTTCAGGCTGCTTCGCACCTCCGCGGCCAACTCGTCGAGCTGGTTGTCGAGCTCGACGGCGGACACATTTCGCCCGAGGACTTGCAAGCACTGCAGGCCGGTGACATCATCACCACCAGCCAGGGAGCCGAAGACCCGCTGATCGCCACCGTCAATGGCCAGCCCCGGTTCCTGGTCCGCCCCGGCTCGCTCGGCGGGCAGAAGGCGATCGAAGTGCAACGAGAAATCGCCGAGCCTGCCTCGGAAGCCTCGCGCCGCGCCGGCTGACCGCACGTTGCCAAAGCCCAGGCATTCCATCAACGTACTTGCCATCCGTAAGTCAGGAGCTCGCGAAGCGTCATGCTTGAATCTGTTGTCGGAGTATTGGGAATTACCCTGATCGTGCTACTGTTGATTGGCCTGACAGCGAAGATCGTCTTCGGGCCGTAACGATTCAGTTAGCCGCGGAGTTTACTCCGCGCGCCGGCGGCATCGCACAAGCAAACGCGCGGGACAAGTCCCGCGGCTAACGGGCGGCCGAAACGCCCCCTATCCCCCCGGCCGGCTGGTGCATACGATAGAAGTGAGTAGCCGGGACTCACCGGGGGCATGAAACCATCGCCCGGCCCCTTACCCCCGAGGCGCGCGCAAAACCGCCTCGCATTCGATGTCCAGCGACAAGCTTCGCCGGCGGATTGCCTCGGAGGCCGCGCGGCTCCTCTACACGCGCCAGGTTGTCGAGTATCACTCGGCCAAGCTCCGCGCCGCGCGTCAGTTGTTGGGCGGCAACGTTCGCGCCGAGGATCTGCCGACCAATCGCGAAGTGCTCGACGAGTTCAACGCCCGCGGGCTCGAACATCAGGCACAACAGGATGCCACGGGCGATGAGGAACTCGATGCGGATTGGCGCGCGACCATCCTGCCGATCGACGGTCAATCGCCCGATGAGCTACGGTTTGACGCCCCGAGCGAGCCGCATCCATACCTGGTTGGCGGGTGGGCCAGCGCCGACGACTGCAATGCGCACGAGAACGGCGAGCGGCTCGATCGCTTCCACATGTATCAGTTGCTGCTGGCTCCGCTTGAACAGGTGAAGCAGAACCTCAAGCGGCATCCCGAGGGGGACGCCCTCTACCACAGCTTGCAGGTCTTTACCTTGGCTCGCGAGGCGCTCCCTTACGACGAAGAGTTCTTGCTGGCGGCCCTGCTTCATGACGTCGGCAAGGCGATCGATCCGCAGGCGCCGGTCGTGGCCGGGCTCGACGCCTTGAATGGATACATCACGCCGCGCACCGCCTGGCTGATCGAGCATCGGCCCGAGGCGCAGCAGTGGCGCGATGGCACGCTCGGCGCGCGGTGCCGGCGCCGGCTGGCTGCCCACGAAGATTACGAAGAGCTGATGCTCTTGGCCGACTGCGACCGCCGCGGTCGGCAGCGCGGGGCCGTGGTGCCCGACGTAGAAGAGGCGCTCGAGTACCTGCGCGAGCTGGATGAAATGTAGCGTTCCTCGGCAGTTTTCAATAAGATGACACTATGTCAACCTCCAATTTTAAGGACGAAGCGCGTCGCCTTGTCGATCAACTCCCCGCGGACGCCACGTGGGAAGACTTGCAGTATGAGATCTACGTGCGTCAAGCCATCGAGAGCGGCTTGCGGGATTCCGACGCCGGCCGAACTCTCTCTTCGGCTGAAGTACGTGCTCGCCTCGGTCTGGATCAGCCGTGACGGTTCGTTGGACCGAATCCGCCTTAGCCGACCTCTGCGCGATTGAAACCTACATCGGCTTGCGCTCGTCGCGATATGCGAAGGCATTTGTAGAAAGAATTGTCACTCGCACCGAGATTCTTGCCCAACAACCCCTATCGGGAGCGAGCGTGCCGGAATACCACGATCCGGCGATACGGGAAGTGTTGTTGTGGCCGTATCGAATCATCTACCGCGTGCTGGCGACCGACGTGCATGTCGTCGCAGTGGTGCATGCCGCGCGGCAATTCCCGCCAGGCGACTGAGATGCCTACTTCCCCCGGCTAATTTGCCAGCCAGTTAAATCCCCTTCGAAGTCGGGCGATTTCTCGAGCGTGACGTACGCGATGAACTGCCCCTTCTCTGCGTGCGATTCCAACGGTTGAATCTTCAGCGCAAGATCGACGGCGAGCGGAGAGTTCGTCACGCCCGCGGCGCGTGGATTGATCCAGACTCGCGGATTCGGATAACTGTCTCCGCTGCTGTCCGTATTGCTTGCCTCGAGGTCGACTTCTGGCGTTCGGTCAACGGCCGCAAAGACGCGTTGCCGATCGTCGAGCCGGAAGTGGCCGCTCTTGCTGCGGATGGTCAACGAACCGCAGCGGATGTCGATACTCTGTGGCGTCGACAGATCATTGTTGGCATCCGCAAAAACCAGCTTGATCTTGATCGTTTCGCCCGGCCGCAGACGGCGCACGACCTCGTCCATTTCGGGAGCTGGCTTGGAGCCCGGCCACAACTTGCGCGGCACGTGGACGACCACCTCGCCCGGCCCCGGCTGGATCGTTCGCGAGAGACTCCAGCCGGCGAACGATATCAAAACCGCGCCAAGAAGCAGCAGCGCCGCGGCTAACCTGAACGACAACAGCGTACGCATGCTGAGCCCCGAGCGTGCGCGCGGGACAAGTCCCGCGGCTAACAAGATGACTCGACGCTAAGCCCCTACTCCTCATCCCCCGCCAGCTTGATCGGCGGCAATTCGGGGAACAGCGGGCCAGCAGGCGCTGTCGGTCGCGCCGGCTTGCCGCCGCCAGTTCCGCCAACACCTCGACCACCCGCGCCGACGTCCGCAGCGTCACCGCCAGGTGGACCACTTCGCGGCGCGCCAGGGAGCAAACTATCACGCTCCAGCCGCGCGCGGCGCAGCTCGCGCCGCGCCTCATCGGCCAACTGCTCGCTCGGCATGAACAGGAACAGCTCCCCTTCCTCGATCCCCATCGTCGGGGCCCGCATCTCGGCCGCATGCTGCGGGCAGGTCCACAACCGCATCTTGACCGTCTCGGGCCAGCTCTTCACCCACAGCACCAGGCCGCCGACGATCAGGCTCAACAGATAGAACGCCACCATCTTCAGCGAACCAAACGCCCAGGCCAGCAACAGAAAGAAGCCGGCCGCTCCGAGCATGCCGGCCAGCACTTGCAGCGGATACTCGAAGGCGCGCACCTCCAGTTCCAACTCGCGGTCCCACAGCGTGTCGGTTGCGCCGCACTGCCAACATTGCTTGGGCAGATCGAGCGACCAGCGCGTCCCTTCGCGATGCTCGCGCGGATGAAACTTGACAAGCCGCTCGCGCTCCGTGCGATTCTGCAAAATGGGAAGCCAAACCTGCAGGTTGATCCAGGCCTGGCGTGCTAACGGTCGCAGCCAAATCCAGCGCTCGCGAAGCCAGCCAGTCGCCGCGGCGCGCTTAGCCGCCAAATCGGCCTTCGCATCGGCATCCTTGGACGCCGACGACGCATCCGAGGCGGGCGCGGCGTCGCGCGGCGCCACGGGGGGTTGGACGGGTGGTTCATTTCCGGTCATTCCTAAATCGTAACACATCAGATCGCTTTCCATGAGCACACTGGACGTTGACAAGCCCAGGGGTTGCAACCCCTGGGCGTATAGCGCGGTCGAACGCGCAGCCGGTATCGCGAACCGGGCGCGAGCGGTAAAATGCGGCAGCGCTTCGCGCCCCGCTACGACCTACCACTATCCCTCGCGCCGCCGACTGTGCGACCGCTCAGGAGATCAATCCCATGAAACGCCCTCGTCTCGTCCTGTTGTTCGCTACGGCGATGCTCGTTCTGCTGGCCAGCGGATCGCCGGCCCAGGCTGCCGATGACGACGCCACGCGCGAGATCGTCGTTGGCAAGTACGCCACGAAGGCACCCGAGGGCTTCACGCGGCAACAGCCCCGCTCGAAGATCATCGCCTACGAGTTCTCGGTCGAACCGGCCGAAGGGGACGAGCAGCCTGGCCGTCTAACGATCATGTCGGCCGGAGGCACGCTCGAGGCCAACCTCGACCGCTGGTACGGCCAGTTCAGCCAGCCCGACGGCAGCAGCACCCGCGACCGGGCCAAAGTCGAGAAAAAGTCGATCGCTGGGCACGACGTCCATTTTGTGAACATCGCCGGCACTTACGACGACAAGCCGGCACCGTTTTCGCAACAGGGGATCGCCCGCCCGAACTACCGCATGCTCGGCGCGATCGTCACGCTGCCCGAGGGGAACGTCTACTTCAAGTTCTATGGCCCGCGACAAACGATCGCCGACAAGCAGGAAGCGTTTCGGAAAATGATTGAAGAACTCAAAGCAAAGTAGTTTTCAGTTTTCAGTGATTCAGTTTTCAGTGGTTGGTCCGTTTCGCAGTCGACGAGGTTTTCGCCTTTTCCTGAACACTGAAAACTGCCCACTGCGCCCACAATTCGCTCTCGACAATATCCCGCCCTACTCCCCACCCACCAGCTCAATGAAAATCGAACAGCTCCTCAACCATCACGGCATCGCGGTCAATCCTTTCGCCGATGAGGATGCGCAGACTGATCCGGTCTTCAAAGATCACTGCATCTTGAGCGCCCACCATCCGAGTTGGGGGAAGATCTACGGCGACCCGACGGAGCCTTCGACCTCGCTGGTATTCGGCGAGAAAGGGGCGGGCAAAACCGCGCTTCGGCTGCAGATCGTGCGGCACGTGCGCGAGTATAACGATAGCCATCCCAATGCCCGGCTGTGGGTGATCGAGTACGACGATTTCAATCCGTTCCTCGATCGCTTTCGCGACCGGCTCAGCGCTCGCCGCCGCGAGCCGGCCAAGGCCCTCGAATCGTGGAAGCTGTGGGATCACATGGATGCGATCCTGTCGCTCGGCGTCACCGGGCTGGTCGATCGCGCTCTGGGGCAGCCCGGCAATGCCCGCAGTGAAACCGCATCTACCGAGCCACTGCCGCTCCGCACGCTCGATCGCTCGCAAGCTCGCGATTTGCTGCTGTTGGCCGCCTGTTACGATCAGTCGACGTCGCAAACGTTTATCGGCCGCTGGCAGCGGCTGCGCCGCAAGCTCGGCTTCCGTAGCTGGCGCGCGCACGCCTTCAAGCTGCTCGGCCTGCTGGTGACGGGCGTGGTCGCCGGGGTCATCGCGGGTCAGCAGAAATGGGAATGGCTGGGAAGTCCGTGGCCCTATTTGTTTGTGGTGGCCGGCTGGTTGCCCGAGATCGTGCGCCTTGCGCGGCGCTACTGGCTGGCGCGGGGCATCGTGCGGCAATTGCGTGTTGTCAACCACGCCGCCGGCCCGCTCTGGAAGGCGCTCGTGCGCTTTAACGGCGACGAGTTGGCCAATCAGCCGCTGCCCAACAAGGATCGCACCGACGATCGCTACGAGCTCTTGGTCAAATTCCAGGGAGTGCTGCGCACGCTCGGCTACCAGGGAATTATCGTGCTGGTCGATCGCGTCGACGAACCGCACATGATCACCGGCCGGCCCGAGCTGATGAAGCTGCTCCTCTGGCCGATGCTTGACAACAAATTCTTGAAGCACCCGGGCATCGGTTTCAAACTGCTGCTGCCGATCGAACTGTCGTACTTCATCGACCGCGAGCAGACCGAGTTCTACCAGCGGGCCCGGCTCGACAAGCAAAACCTGATTCCTTCGCTCGATTGGACCGGCGAAGCGCTCTACGACGTGGCCAACGCCCGGTTGCAGGCCTGCGCCAGTAATGGCCAAAAACCGAAGTTGCGCGACTTGTTCGACGCGGGCATTGCCGATCGCCGACTGCTCGACGCCCTGCGCACGTTGCGAGTTCCGCGGCACATGTTCAAGTTCATGTACCGCGTAATGATGGCGCATGCCAATGCTCACACCGAGGACGATCCCGTCTGGCAGATCGCTCCCTCGACCTTCGAATCGACGCTGGCGCTCTACCAGCGCGATCAAGACGCGTTCGAGCGTGGGCTCGGCAAGGGCTAGGTTTAGCCGGTTTCGCCGCGACTTTCGTCGAAGCCTGCAAACTGCTATGTGCCGACTGCTAGCAATGTCGCCAAGATTGCCGCCGCATCCGCCTTGACCCATTGCGGCAGAATCGGCAAACTCTGCCCCCCGCGTCGGCCAGGTGATCGGGCCAGTCTCCCCATTCACGAGCGCCGCACGCGATTTCTCGGGGCTTCCGTAACGACGGGCCCCCGTCAATCGCTGCCAGGTAGGAGTCTTCACCGATGCGCCGACCCACATTCGCCGCGAGCGCCCTCTTGATCGCTGTCACATTTGCCGTGATGGGCTGCGGCCAATCGACACCTCCTTCGCCCACCGCGGGTGGAGCACAAGCCGCTAAGGGCGATCAATCGATCAGTGCGCAGCACGCCGCCCAGGCAGTGCGCGATTTTCTCGAATCGGTTCGCGCGGGCAACGACGAAAAGGCGGCCAGCATGCTGACCCCCTTGGCGCGTCAGAAGACCGCGGAGACGAGTCGCGCCGTCGCTCCACCCGCCAGTGACACCGCCAAGTACGCCGTCGGCGAAGTTGAAATGATCGGACCAGACGCTGCCCACGTCGCTAGCGAGTGGACCGATCTCGATGAGCAGGGCCAACCGGTGACCGAGGTGATTCTCTGGATCGTGCACAAATGTGACGAAGGCTGGCGCATCGCCGGCATGGCCGCTAAGCCGTTTCCCGATCAGGATCCCTTGGTGCTGAACTTCGAAGATCCCGACGACATGGACCGCAAGCAGCGGCTGGCCGCGCAAGAGTACCAGCGCCGCATCACGGCCCAATCGAAGGTTGCCGACAATGCAGCAACTGCAACGGCTCCTGAGGCCAAGGCCGACGGCGACACTTCGCCCGCGATCACTGCCCCCACGACACGGTCCGCCGCCAAGCCGGCTCAACCGGGCGCCCCGGCAAAGCCCCGCTAACAGTCTCGATCGCTCGTGCGCGGCGCACGGCCGTTTTTCCGGCGAGAGTTGCACCCCCTCGAAGGTGGCGGTGCAGCTCCACGCTGAATGCGCCACGAAGCAATGATTCGTGCCCTACTTGCCATCCGTCGGAAGCCGCGCTCGGCCGGCATTCGGCGGTCTCGAGTCAGAGCCAATTTGGCGTTCCAGGCACCGAGCAATTTTTGAGGTCTGAGGACGGCGCTGTTTCTCCTTGCAGCTCAATCGAGTCGGTCTTCGGCCGCGCTGGGGTGAAATTGCACCAGGGCGCGGCATCCTGCGGCGATCGAATGCATCGCGCGTTGTCGCACCGCGACGTCCAACAGACAACCATTAAGTCGTTATTTAAACGACACTTCTGACGCAGCCTTCAGGTTGCGTCCTGTGCCCGATCGGGCTCGATCGGGGCGGGTTGAAAAAAAAACTGCCCACCCCAAAAAGCTGACCTACAGTTGAGGCGGATGTGGCAAACACGCCACAGCCAGCCTGGATGACCCAGGGCACGCAATTTATCAATTGCCTGCCTTGACAAGCATTTCATCCATGCTAACTTAGCCTCCTAGCCTACGCATTCAGCTCATACTCCTTAACCAGCAAGGATTTACAAACAGGGGTAAATCACTTCGCCGGAAGTAGGGGCACACTGGGTGCCGCGGACTTCAGGATGCACGTTCCCCGATCTAGCCGCCGAGGCCGGGGAGAATAACAAGCCATCGTGGCAAGGCGGCGACGGTCGTTTTTCGGAATTCCTAACCGTACCGTTTTGTGGGAGGAACCTCACGATGAATCGTACTCTTGCTTTCGGCCTGGCGATTTTCCTCGCCGTGGTCGGCATCGCCCTCTTGGGTGGTGAACAGAAGGCTTCGGCCGGACATTGTCATGGTTGCTGTGCTAGCGACTGCGGCGGCGATGATTGCTGCAGCAGCTCGTGCCACCGCTGCCATCGTTGCCACCGCTGCCACCGTGCTCGTCGTTGCCACCGCTGCCATCGTTGCCATCGCTGCCATAGCTGTCACTCGAGCTGCCACAATGGTTGCAGCGTGAGCGATTGCTGCGGTGGTGAAGCTGCGGCCGAAGAAGGCGCCGCGGAAGGTGAAGCCGAGCCCAAGCCGACCGAAGAAGCTGGCGCCGAACCGGCCGCCAGCCGCACTCCGTTCGGTTTCCGTCAGGTCAGCTTCCGTCGCTAGACGGAATGGGCACCCGTCGCTGGGCCCCCTGTTGAATCTGGCGACCGGTTGCACTTAGCCTAACGACTGCCGGGCCTCGCACTTGCGAGGCCCGGTTTTTTTATGCGCACCGGTCACGCCGAAGATTTGTGGATAGACAACTTCGGTAAACCTGGGAAACTTTAACGTCCGATCACACCTTCGGTGCTAGCACGCGCCAGACTACGACCACCCTCTCTTTCTTCTTGCGGGCCACCCCCGATGATCAACCGACCTGCCGACACCGCGACCCCGAACAGCGATGCCCCCACGATTGGGCCGGCCATCCAAACCGGGATCACGCTGGTGCTCATCATTCATTTGACGTCGATGCTCTTCGGCATCCTTGGCACCAACTTTGTGCCTGGGGGGAATCCCGAAGAAGCCGGCATGCCCATCGAGTTCAGCTCCCGGCTCGAGCGACAGCTCGCCGGTGGCGTGCCCGGGCTACACAATTACCGCCAACTGCTGGGTTTGAATAAGTCTTACGCCAACGCCATCTCACGAGCCGATATCCTCGACACCAATCATCGCCTGGAGATCGAACTCCGCGACGGCCGCAATGGCGACGCCGCTAGCCGCGAGGTCGCCCGCGTCGAATTGCCCCCTGCGGATGTCACTTTTGGGCTTCGCCGTCAGCGCTACGAAGCGCTCGCGACGACGGTCGCCCAGTATGCTGGCAACGAGAATGCTGAAGCCGTGATTCCCCGCGGGGTCGCATCAGGGCTGCTGGAGCGTTTTGCGCCGCAGGGAGCCACGTGGCTGACCTTCCGCTGTCTCGGCGTGTCGCCGTTGCAAACGCCCGAGCAATTTCAGGCCGGCGAAAACCCCGACCGCCCTGAGCTGTGGCGCAACGAGTACGAAGCTCAGATTTGGAAAAGCGGCGACGATATTCGCCTCATGAAGCGCGAAACCGCCCGCGGCGACAACGCGCCGGCTGCCGAATCTTCGGGCCCGGCCGCGACCGTCCCCGGCGCGAACGCAAACCCCACCGGCGCGGCGATCCCCTCCGCGGCAGTTCCTGGCGCAATTCCCCCTGTCCCCGGCAAGTTGAATTCCGATGCTCAGCCTCGCCCGTAATTATCTCGTCGATCTGGTCAATCAAGTCGGCTCGGGTTGGAACCGCTTTTGGTTCACGCCCAGCGCGCCACAAACGCTCAGCATGCTGCGCGTGTTGAGCGGGGCGCTAGCGCTCTATTACGTGGCCAGCTTCGGCGCCGATCTCGTGGCCTTCTTCGGGCCGGGCGGGTTAATCCCCGTCGACACGGTCCTGATGTGGACGAACGATTTCGTCACCCGCTATAGCTACCTCGATTCCATTGAAACTGCCGGTAGTTTGCGCGCCGCCCACTACACGGGCCTGGTGGTGGTCGGCCTGTTCACGATCGGCTTCTTCACGCGGGTCACGTCGATCTTGTCGCTCATCGTACTACTTTCCTACATGCATCGGGCGCCGATGCTCGTCACCGAAGCCGAGCCGGTCTTGGCGATGCTTATGCTCTATCTCTGCATTAGCCCCGCCGGGGCGTACTTTTCGGTCGATGCCTGGCTGCGTCGTCGCAAGGCGTTCCAGGCTGACCCGACCAGTGAACCGCCGGCCCCCGCGAAGTCGACGCTGGCCACGATCGCTACCCGGCTCATCCAGATTCACCTGGCCGCGATCTTCATCGCCTCGGGCCTAGCCATGCTCAGCACGCAAACCTGGTGGGCCGGCGACGCCGTGTGGTGGATCATCGCTCGACCGCGCTCGGGGGGCTTCTGGCTCACCAGTTCGTTGTCGCGGATGCCGCTGGTGTTCCAGTTCCTCACCCACGTGATCGTGGCCTACCATCTGCTGTTTCCGCTGTTGGTTTGGAACCGCCTGGCGCGGCCGCTTGTGCTGGCCGCTGGGCTATTGATCTGGCCACTCGTGGCGGTCATCTCAGGCTTGTACCTCTACGCGGCCGTGATGCTGGCCGGCACGTGCATCTACATTTCGCCGGCTGTGGTCGCGCTGCTTGAGAAGCGCCGAGAGGACATGCCCGAGCCGCAAAAAGTTGACACCATTCACAAGCCGACGGCACCGAGCCAACGAGCGACGGTTCGCGTGTAGGCAATCTGCTCTCGGCACTTGCCGGGCGTTCGGCATCGAACGAGCTAGCGCGCGGGATAAATCCCGCGGCTAACGATGCCGTGCCCATGCGATTCTCGGCCCTCTCAGCGGCTTCGCGTGCACCCATTTCAATCGCGTGACCCGCGCCAACCGGCCGGTTACACTACTCGGCGATCAGGCCGCCTGCAGCACTCTCCGCGAGGATCGATCGATGAGCGACTTCTTGCCTTCCCACATCAATGCGCCGTCGCGGCGCAAGTTTCTGGGTGGCTGTGCGGCCGGAGCCGCTGCCGGCCTGTTGGGCACCCTGAGTGGCGCGCCACGCGCCGCCGCGATCGAGCCGCTCCAGCGGCTGGGCAAACCGGCCTTTCGCTACAGCCTGGCAGCCTACAGTTATCGCGAACTGCTCGAAGGCAAGAAAGCCAGCTTGACGATGGAGGACTTCGTCAAAGCCTGCGCCATGTTGCCGTTGGAAGGGACCGAGCTCACCAGCTATTACTTCCCCAAAGAAATCACGCCCGACTACCTGCGCGGGCTCAAGCAGTTGTGCTTCCGCCTGGGGCTCGACATTTCGGGCACGGCCGTGGGGAACGAGTTCTGCTTGCCGGCAGGGCCGAAGCGCGACGCCGAGATCGCCCACGTCAAGCGTTGGATCGAATACGCCGAGATCCTCAGCGCGCCGGTGATCCGCATTTTCTCGGGCGCTCCGACCGCCGGGCAGGACCCGGCCGAGGCCCACCGCCTCGCGGTCGAGGCAATGGAAGAGTGCTGCGCCTACGCCGGCCAGCATGGGGTTTATCTCGCACTTGAGAACCACGGCGGACTGACCGCCACGGCCGACGGGATGCTCGCGCTAGTGCGCGACGTCAAGAGCCCCTGGTTCGGCGTGAACCTCGACACCGGCAACTTCTACTCGAACGATCCGTACGTCGATCTGGCGAAGCTCGCCCCGTACGCCGTTAACGTGCAAGTCAAGGTGTCGATCCGTTCGAGAGACAAAGGGAAGCAGCCGGCCGATTTCAGCAAGCTCGCCCACATCCTGCGCGACGCCGGCTACCGCGGCTACATCGTGCTCGAATACGAAGAGCCGGAAGACCCGCTCGTCGCCTGCCCGCGGTATATCGACGAATTGAGGAAGGCGTTTGGCTGATCGGAAGGCATGGGTCGTTGCAATGGGCATTTATTGCGAAGTTGTCTCGCTATCGCCGACGGATTTTGAGCATTTCGTGAGGGATCAAGAATCGCTCGTCATTGAGCGTGACGCCGATGGCGCGTCGGAAAGAAGTGCCGAAATCGGCAAGGCCTGGCATGGGCTGCATTACTTGCTTACTGGAACTGCCGATGAAGGCACCGGACCACTGGCCTTCATCCTGGCCGGCGGGCAGAACCTTGGCGATGAATCCGAGCCGATTCGCTACTTTGCGCCGGCCGAAACCAGCGAGATCAACCGCGCGCTGGCGGCCGTATCGGACGATGTCCTCTGGTCGCGATTCGATCCCCAGGCGATGGAAGCCAAAGACATTTACCCCGGAATCTGGGACGAGGACGAAGAGGATCTCAAAGTAGAATATCTGGATTACTTCGGTCAACTGAAGAAGCTCGTCGCCGCGGCGGCAGCCGAGGGCCATGGCCTGCTGGTGACGATCGGCTAACAACGATTCTACATCTCTCCTCTGTGACCTCGGAGCCCTCTGTGGCCATCCGCATTGCTGGTGCGTTTCACGCACCCTACAAAGCACTACTCACAACGCTACTATTCGTTGCAGCTTTCGCCGTGCCCTCATCGGCAGCCGATCCACTGCCAAGCTGGAACGACGGGCCCGCCAAGGCAGCCATCACGCAGTTCGTCGACCGTGTGACGCGCGAGGGCTCATCCGAATTCGTCCCAGCGGATCAGCGCATCGCCACATTCGATAACGATGGCACGCTGTGGTGCGAACAGCCCAACTACGTGCAGGTGGTGTTCGCCGTCGAGCGACTTAAGGCGCTCGCTCCCGAGCACCCCAAGTGGCGCGACGAGGAGCCCTACGCAGCGATGCTCAAGGCGAACCCCGAGCTACCACTCTCCGGCGGGCTCAAAGCCTTCGAGAAGCTGTTGATGGCCACGCACGCCGGCATGAGCACCGCCGATTTCGAGCGGATCGTCATCGACTGGCTCGCCACTCACCAGCACCCGCGTTTTCGCCGACCCTACACGGCGTGCGTCTACCAGCCGATGCTCGAAGTGCTCGCCTATTTCCGCGCCCGCGGTTTCAAGACCTTTATCGTTTCCGGCGGCGGCGCGGAGTTCGTGCGGCCATGGACCGAGCGCGCCTACGGCATCCCGTCCGAACAAGTCGTCGGCAGCACGATTAAGACCGAGTTCAAGCTCATCGACGGCCAGCCCGTGCTGATGCGGCTGCCCGATATCGACTTCGTCGACGACGGGCCAGGCAAGCCCGTGGGGATCGGCAAATTCATCGGGCGAAGGCCGATCGCGGCGTTCGGCAACTCCGATCACGACATGCCGATGCTCGAGTGGACGACAATCGCCGACGGACCACGGCTCGGCATGCTCGTCCACCATACCGATGCCCAGCGCGAGTACGCCTACGACCGGCAATCGCACGTCGGCCAGCTCGACAAAGGGCTCGACCAGGCCGCCGCCCGCGGCTGGACCCTCATCGACATGCGCCGCGACTGGCGGGTGATTTTTCCCGAGTAAGCCGCACCGGGAATCCCCGACAACTTGTCGACTTGCTGACGTTGCCGACGCCCCCAGCTACACTGGAGGCTTCTCACACTTCCCATCACGGCGCGTCGACGTAGGCGGCCCTCGTGACCCATTCTGGCGTGGAACCTGAAGCGGCTGTTCCCGACTCGTCGGCCAGTTGCGCCGATCCTCTCATCGCCACGCTCGATGCCCTGGTCGAAGACGCCGCGGTCGACCGCTCGCAGTTCTACTCATCCGCCGCGGCCGCCACGCTCGAGGCCGCCTTTCTCAGCCGGTATCGCGTGCTGGGCGTGCTCGGCCAGGGAAGCATGGGACAGGTGTTCGACGCCGAGGATGTCCGCCTGCACCGACGTGTGGCCATCAAGGTGATTGCCGCCCGCGACGCCACGACGGCCGCCTTCACGCGCCGCGAAAGTGAAGTGCTCGCCGCCCTGAGGCATCCAGGCATTGTCACCGTCTACGATTGCGGAGAGTTGGCCGACGGCCGCCCCTACTTCGTCATGGAGCAGGTGCCGGGCGAGAATCTGCTCGACTACTGCCGCACGCACCAGCTCGGCCTGCGCGACAAGCTCGAGCTGATGCGGTTGATCGCCCGCTCGGTCGGCATGGCCCACCTGCTGACGATCGTGCATCGCGATCTCAAGCCGCAGAACATCCGGGTGCGTCCCGACGGCAAGCCGACGATTCTCGATTTCGGCATCGCCAAGTTCGAGAGCCTCGACGTGGCTGGTAGCGCTGGCGACGAACTAAGCCGGCCGCAAAACGCCGATCACGGGCAAACAACTCGCACACCGTACGAAACCGTCGTCCGCGGCGGCATCAAAGGCACCTTGCGGTACATGAGCCCGGAGCAAGCCGCGGGCGAAACAGTCGACAGCCGCGCCGATGTGTATGCTCTGGGGCTGATTCTCTACGAGCTTTTGACCGGTACGCTGCCGCACGACGAGCCCGCGTCGGACATCACGCCGGCGCGCTGGGCAGCGCGATTGCGAGCGCAACCCGCCAGAAACGTGCAGCGATTGGCTCCGCAGGTTCCGGCCGATGTCGCGGCGCTGGTCGAGCGCTGCCTCGCGCAACGGGCGGCCGATCGTTATGCCACGGCCGGCGAATTGGCCGACGATCTCGACGCCTACCTGGCCGGGGAACCGGTCGCGGCCGTCGCCCGGTATCGCGCGCTCTACCGATTGCGGAAGTTCGCGCGGCGACACTGGATTTCCACGGCATTGGGCGTGACCGCGGCCGGCATTCTAGTGGCGGTCATTACGCTGGCATTCGGGCGCGTGCGCGAGGAACGCAATCTGGCCCGCGAGCATGCCGCCCGGGCCGAGGCCAGTTTGCGCGTGGCTGCCGTGGAACGCCGCCGCGCCGAGGAACATCTGGCCGTCGCCCAGCGCGAAGAGCGCCGGGCCCGCGAGCGCGAGCTCGCCACCGAGCGACACCTCTACACCGAGCACATGGGGCAGGCCAAGCGGTTGATCGATTCGGGAAACCTGTTCCAGGCGATCGCGCTACTCGACCAGTATTCCCCCGTTAAGGCGCAGGGTTCACCCGATGGCGCGACAAGCTCGGGGCTGGCGGATCACCGCGGCTTCGAATGGCACTATCTCAAGCAGCTTTGCCAGCGCGAACATCGGCGATTGGTCGGACACGGCACGGCGGTCAATTGCGTGCGTTATTCGCGCGATGGTTCGTATCTGGCCAGCGGCGATGATGCCGGCGCCGTGCGCATTTGGCGACTGGATGGCAGCGGCGAACCGCTGACAATCGACGCCCATCGCCATGCGGTCGTCGACGTCGCGTTCAGCGGCAATGGCCAGGTGCTGGCCACGATCGGCGAAGACCGCGCTTGCCGGGTGTGGGAGACATCGACGGGCCACGCGCTGGGCGAGCTGCGCGCGAACCTCAATCCGCTGGTCTCGCCGCCGTTAACTTCGGTCGGCCTCTCCAGCGACGGAAGCCAGTGCGCCACCGGCGACAGCCAAGGACAAGTGACGCTGTGGCAAGTCGCCACGCACGAAGGGCGCCGGCTCGAAAATGCCCAGTCCCGGCCAGGACCTTGCTATGTCGCCTTCTCGCAGGACGATGCCACGATACTTGTCGGAGGCAAGGGGCAGAACGCGCGGGCGTTCGACGTCGCGTCGGGCCAGCGCGTCGCCCAATCGCCAACGCTCGCCGGCCCGGTCACCCGGGTATGTGCCGCGGCCACACCCGGTGTCTTTGCGGCGGGCGACCTGTTCGGCTGCGTCTACTTGTTCAAGCGCGACGGTGACAAGCTCGCGTGCCAGGCCCCGCTGACGATTCTGAGCGGACGCGTGCGCGACTTGTCGTTCAGCGTCGATGGTCAGTCGGTCGTTGCCGTGGCCGACTCGGGGGCCGCCGTCGCCGTCGATATCAACGACGGCCGCATTCGTTCCAAACTTGAAGCGATCGAGCGATCGGCCCGGGCGATCGCAGCGCATGTCGGCATCGAGCGCCCCAGCATTGCCTGGAGCAATCCCGATCACTCCGTCGATTTGTACACATTCCCCAAGCCGCGCGGCTACGAGCGAATCGCCACGGCCGACTCGCCGAACTGGCTCGATCTGTCGCCCGACGATCACACACTGGCCGTGGCCTATGGAAACAAATCGTACGTCGACTTGATCGACACCGCGGCCGAATCACCTCTTGATCAACCGCCGCGCGAGCGGTCCACTCGGCGGTACAGCGATCATCGTGGCCCGTTGGCATCGGTGAGCTTTTCGCGCGACGGCCAGTTGCTGTTGGCAGCCGATGGGTTGGGGTTCGTCGCCGTGCGCGATCTGAGGACGGATTCTGCCGAAGTCGCGCCACGCACGCATGAATTCGGATGGGCCAATAGCGTTGCGGCGGTGCTCGCGGGATCGCAAAGCGCGGTCTACGCCGGCGGTCTGCAAGGCAAGCTGCGCGTCTGGCAGCCCGGTTCGTCCAGTGCAGTCACGCTGCAAGGGGGGCACGGGCCGCTCCCTGTGTTGTGCGTCGCCGCGCAGCCCGACGGCCGACGCGTGGTATCGGGCTGTTTCGATGGCAGTCTCGCGATCTGGGACACGAGCGATCACAAGCTGCTCAAGAAGCTGCCCGCTCATCGACACCAGATCAATCAGATTGCCATCGATCCCGCGAGTGCGATCGTAGCGACCACGTCGCTCGACTCCACCGTGCGGCTTTGGGACTTGGTAGACGGTCTTGAGCTGGCGACGCTTCCCTGCGAGCGACCTTCGTGGGGCGTCGCGTTTTCCGCTGACGGCCGCACGCTGGCAACTAGTCACGATATGGGCGAGCCCGGCACTTCGTACCTTCAGCTCTGGAACGTGACGACTTGCCGCGAGCTGTTTCGTTTGCCGGCGCCGGACGTTCGCCGCTGGAACGCGCTGCGGTTCTCGGCCGATGGCCACCGGCTGTACGCCACGGGGGGAGATGGCGACGTAGCCGGAATTTACTTCTGGAGCACGGTTGCAGGGCCTTCCACAGCCCAGGGCACCCAGCCGCCCTATGCCGAACGCAGCCCAGGGCAGGTGTCCCCGTGAGCGATACCACGTACCCAAACTTGCTTCGCGCGGTCCGCTCCTACTTGCAGAAGGCGGTCGACGAGCACGCCGCGCTCGACGACGCCGATCGCCGGGCCTGGGAAGACTTCTACGAGTTGTACAGCCGCATCCTGCTGCGGTTCGCCAACAAACTCCGTTATCCCGCACAAGAGGCCGACGACTTGTTGCAGGAGGTCTGGAAGGAGATTCTTCGCCAGCTCCCCGGATTCGAATACGACCCGGCCAAAGGGGGCTTTCGTCGTTGGTTGTTCACCATCGTGCAGCGGCGGGCAATCGACTTTGCCCGGGCGCGCGGCCGGAACGTGGCGACGACGATGCCCATCACTGGTGAATTGCCCGACAAGGATGCCCCTCTGCCCGAGGAAGAGCTCAATCGTCGCTTTCAGGCCGAAGTGGTACACGATGCCATCGAAGCATTCCGCCAGTCGGCAAAGGAACCATCGTGGCGCGTGTTCGAGCTCTGCCGGCTGCGTGGTCTGACCTCGGCCCAAGCGGCGGAGATTCTGGAGATTTCGCCCGAAGCCACGCGCAAGCGGTTGGAACGCGCGACGAAGGAATTCCGCGATACGATCGCCGGATTGGTCGGCACCTCGCTGGCCGATTTTGCGTAGCATGCCGCCCACTGCGTCGGCGAAATCGACCAACTCGGGCGCATCCGTGCTGCGCGAATAGCCTTCCCCCACTTGTGGCGGCTGACCGAGTGGCTTCTCCGCCATGCGAGTGGTTCGCGGCGTGAGATTCTCAAAAAAAGATAATTGACTTGGCACCACGCCAAGTATGATGTGGCACATTCAACTTTGCGGCGCACATTCAGGCGGATGAGCGGCTCGCGATCTTCGGGGCTCGGAGAACGCTAATGAGTCGGACTATCCGCGAACAAATCCATTTCTCGGGCGCGCTACGCGCCCGTCTGGCCCCCTTGGTGGCGCTGGCTTTCTTGATGCCAGGCATCCTCGGCACCTGGCTTTCCACGGCGTCGGCCGCCCCCGTCCGCATCGGCGTCATGGGGGACAGCATCAGCGCTGGCAGTGGCGTTTCTGGTGGAGGATCTCCGAACTGGATCTCGCAGCTCAGCAAAACGGGGGCGGTCACCTTTCAGAACAAGGCGGTCGGTGGAGCCACGTCTAGTACAGTCGTTGCCTCGCAGCTTTCCTCGATCGTCACGCTGGCCAAGAACGGCCAGATCGACAACTCGGTGCTCATTATCGGCGGTAACGACGCTACGAGCATCGACGGCATCACGGCGATCGCCCTGGGCGACCCCACCGAGTTCGTCGATCTCTATTATGGCAACGTGAAAATCGTGCTCGACTCGGTCAAGGCGGCCAATCCCAACGTCAAGCAGGTCTTCGTCAACATGCCCGACGTGACGGTCACCCCGCTCGTCCAAAGTGAGGCCGCTAACTACGGAATCACGCCCGCCAAGCTGGCGCTGCTCTCCAGCGCGATCGATTTGGCCAACACCAAGGCCAACGCCTACGCGCGCTCGCTGGGCATTCCGGTCGTTGACCTGTACGCGGCCAGCCAAGACTTCGTGGCGGCGGTCCCGTTCACGCTCGGAGGCCAGACCTTTACGTCGTTATTGGCAAACGACAACTATCATCCGTCGATCGTGGCACAAGGCCTGATCGCCAACATGATCGATACGGCGTTCAACGTCGGGTATGGTCAGTCGCTGCCAATTCTCAGCGACCAGAAGATCGTGCAGAACGCCGGCAAAATCCCCAACTCGGCGACCACCTATTATAACGTGTCGCCGTATATCATCGTCCCAGAGCCGGCAACGATCGTGCTCGTGACCACAAGCACGGTGATGGTGCTCGCCGGAATGTTCGCCAGCAAATGGCGACGCCGTCGCGCGAACTGACCGCGTCTACTCGGCCGTGGCCCGGGCGTGCGGCATGTCTTCGAGTCCCAACCGCTTCATCTTCTTGTAGAGGGTCGTGCGGTTGATGCCCAGTTGCTCGGCCGTCAGTTGCCGATTCCAGTGATGGCTTTCGAGCACTTCCAGAATGATCTGTCGCTCGGGGGCTTCGAGCGCCTGCTTCAGCGTGCGGCTCCCCAGCGGTTCGATCGGCATCGGGCTGGCCGCCAACAACGCCGGCGGTAAGTCTTCAACGCGAACGGTGTCGCTCTTGCCCAACAGCACCGCCCGCTCGACAACGTTCTGCAGCTCGCGAACGTTCCCCGGCCAGCGGTAGGCCTGCATCGCTCGCAGGGCCTCGTCGGAGAAGCCGCGCACCTTTTTGCCGGCGTCTTCGCACACCCGGGCCAGGAAGTGCTTCGCCAGTAGCGGAATATCGGAGATCCGGTCGCGCAGGCTTGGTAGCTCGATATTGATAACGTTGACCCGGTAGTACAAATCTTGCCGGAAGCGCCCCTCGGCAACGAGCCGCGAGAGCTCCTCGTTCGTGGCCAGAATCACCCGGGCGTCAACGCGAAACGTCTTGGAGCCGCCGACCTGCTCGAACTCGAAGTCCTGTAGCACGCGCAGCAGCTTCACTTGCAGCCCGGGGCTAGCGGTGCCGATTTCGTCGAGGAAGATCGTCCCCCCGTCGGCCTGCTTGAACTTGCCCACGCGGTCGCCCGTCGCGCCGGTGAACGAACCGGCAGCATGGCCGAATAGCTCACTTTCGAGCAGCGTCTCGGGGAGCGCCCCGCAAGCGACTTCGACAAACGGTTGATCGCGTCGCGAGCTGCGGCGATGAATGGCCCTGGCGACCATCGACTTGCCGGTGCCACTCTCGCCGGTGATCAGGATCGTGGTCTTGGTGTCGGCGACGCTCTCGATCAGGTCGAAGATGCGCAGCATCCGCCGATCGTGGCCGATAACATTTTCCAGGCCGAACCGCAGATCGAGCTGCGATTTCAAGCTCTGGTTCTCTTCCAGGACGCGACGCTGCCCGAGCGCGCGTTCGATCGACATTTCGAGCTCGTCATCGATCAGCGGCTTGGTAAGAAAATCGAAGGCCCCCTGGCGAATGGCGTCGACCGCCATGTCGGCATTGCCGTAGCCGCTCATCAGCACGACGGCCAACTCGGGATGGGCGGCGCGGCACCTGGCCAACAGCTTAAAACCGTCGTCTTCACCCAACCGCACGTCAGACACAACCAGGTCGAAGCGTTTGCGTTCGACGAGCTTCAGCGCGTCGCGCTCGTTGGCAGCAGTCTCGACCAGGTAGTCCTGATCGCGCAACCATTCGGACATCGACGACAACAGGTGCCGATCGTCGTCGACCAGTAGGAGCGAGCCCTTCGTCATGGCACAGAACCTTTCTCGATCACGATTCCGGCAGTCGCGTTGAAAATAACCGACTGTGGCCCGGCCCAACCCGCATGGCCCGCAACACCGCACTGGAGCCGTCGCCGACCGCTTCAGCGCAACCTGGTCGATTGTTGCCGCGCCCGAGCGATTCCGCCCCCGGCGGGCCGCGCAACCTCTGCGATCGTCGCAGGGTCACGTGCCCGATGACGCAACGAATCAACTGGTCGCGGGATATCTACGTTACGCGATGCGGGGCGTCAACTTGCGCCGCGCGGCGTGGCCCTACAGCCAGGGCGAATCGGCACGCCTGGCGCCTTCGCCCTGGTTGCCGCTCCCAAGCGGTTCGCGAGCGTGGTTTTGGCGGCCAAAAAACCGGTGGCACATCACCGCGCATCGGCATCCGTCCTGGCGCTCGCCGCGGCGCATTCCGCACGACCGGTATTTGCCTTTTCCGCGGACCGGACCTCAGCCCTGGTCACGGCCACGAAGCGCGCCTAGTATGTGGAGTTGAAGCACGGGAAAGGCAACCTGGCCCGTTTGCCGCCTGTGCGTTTTGAAGGAAGGGGGGGACGCCATCATGGCGATTCGATTGTTGATTGCCGACGACCATCAGGTGGTTCGTTCCGGTCTCGAGAGCCTGCTGTCGGGCACCGAGTTCGAGCTGGTCGGTCAGGCTCGCGATGGCGTCGAGCTGCTGCGGATGGCCGAAGAGCTCCAGCCCGATGTCATCCTGCTGGACATTCGCATGCCCGAGAAGGACGGCCTCGAAGCGCTCGAACAACTGCGTGAAAAGTTTCCCGACATCAAAGTGCTGATCCTCTCGAACTACGACAATCCCACGTACATCGCCCGCGCGATCACGATGGGAGCCGCCGACTACCTGCTCAAAGGTTGCACCAGCGAGGAGCTGTTAGCGGCCCTCCGCTCGGTCGTGGCCGGCGATACGTCCCGCCGCTCGGCGACTCTGCGGCGTGTAGCCGGCGTGCTGCGCAATGCCGGCATGCCGATCGACGATGACGTCACGCTCACCGTTCGCGAGAACCAGGTGCTCCGGCATGTCGCCCTGGGGCTGAGCAACAAAGAGATCGCCCGCTCGCTGACGATTAGCATCGAGACGGTCAAAGAGCACGTGCAGAACGTGCTGCGGAAGATCAACGCCGTCGACCGCACCCAGGCGGCCGTGTGGGCGGTGCGCAAGGGGTTGGTTTAGCCACGCCGGCGCGCGATCTACGCGCGGTTTGCCTTCCCGGAGCCTGGTTTCAGCATCGCCTTACCGCGCCCTGGGATGGGCCCGCTCGTACACTTGCCGCAGGCTCGCCGTGCTGACGTGCGTATAAATTTGCGTGGTGTTCAAGCTCTTGTGTCCAAGCAGCTCCTGCACGCTGCGGATGTCGGCCCCGCGGTCGAGCAGGTGCGTGGCAAAGCTGTGCCGCAGCGAGTGGGGAGTCGTCCGGCCGTCGAGCCCGCTGGTTTTCAGATGCTTCTCGAGCATCCGGGCGACACTGCGAGTGGTGAGCCGGCCAGCGAACCGATTGGTAAACGTTGGCTGCCGTGGCCCCTTTTCGCCAGCCGCCCGGTCGCGGTGCTTGAGCCAGGTTCGCACCGCTTGGGCCGCGAAGGAACCTAAGGGGGAAAGCCGCTCGCGCTTGCCTTTACCGCGCACGGTAAGGACACCGCCAGAGAAGTCGAGGTCGTCGTCGTTGACGCCGACGACTTCACTGACGCGCAGCCCGGCCGAATACATCGTTTCGAGAATGGCGCGATCGCGCGCCCCCATTGCTTCGTTGGCCGGCGGGGCGGAAAGCAACCGCCCGATCTCTTCGGTCGACAGAAAGTGGGGCAACCGCCGCGGCCGCCGCGGAGTGCGCAGCGGCCGGGCGGGGTTCCCTTTAGTCCAACCCTCGCGCTGCCCGAAGCGAAAGAAACTCCGCAGCGAGGCGAGCCGGCGAGCAATCGTCGTGGCGGCATATCCGGCATCGTGCATGCCGGTCAGGTAGCCGCGCAACAGTTGCGTGTCGATGCCCGCGGGCTCAGGCAGGCTCTCGCCATAAATCTGCCCGAGATACTCTTCCAGCGCCATGAGGTCTTCGCGATAGCTCTTGAGCGTCAGTGGCGAGGCATTTCGCTCGACGCGCAAGTAATCGAGAAACCGATCGGCGGCGGAGTGCATGGCCGGGGGCTAACTCAACTCTTCCGAGTTATTCGTCATGGGGATGTCGAACCGCCGCTGCGGTGCGCGCGGGACGTGTTCATCCTGTCGGATTTTCTGGCTCAACACGGCGGCGTCGTACCAGGTAAAGCTCAGGTCGGGGTTCGAAGCGAACCGGCCCAGCATACGCAGCGCCTCGGCGCGGCTCGCGTCGTCGTAGAGGAAGACGTAGCGCTCCTCGCCTTTGACCAGAGCCAAGACGTTAATGTCCTGATTCACAGCCTCTATGCTCCTTCTGGCAGCGCGCGTCCGGCGTCGGTCGCCGCTTCGGTTCCGTCCTGTATTGTTTACACGCCGAGCGGCCGAGCGCTTCGCACCTGGGATTCGCCCGCAAAATGGGGACAGAATCCTGGGCTGGGTCGCGAACCGTAGGGGGCCGCTATCGAAACACCTGTCGAATCGCCGCAGGGACCGCTGGCGCACGCGTTGGGGGCGGACTGCGCGCACTCGATTCGCTGGCACCCCCCGGCGAACTCCGTTCGCCCCGGCGGCTGATAAGCGAGTCAAGCTACGCAATCCGTAGCGTGCCCTTTGGCCTTGCAAGGTTGTTATCGGCTACCTTGCCCGCCTAACACTACTACCAACCCCAATCGGAACCATTGCCGGTTGGCGGCGGCACCCACCCAAAGGCGGGCCCCCCTTTATCGGAAAGGTCACCGCAGGGTCTCCAGGCGAAAAGTCGCGGAGAGCGGCAACAGCGTAGCTAGCACCCAAGCCCAGGGTAGCTGGCAACGACTCTGAGCCCCAAAGTTGGCATCCACTGCCTACCCTGGGTTCGTGGCAGTTCGCGCGACTACGGCCCCTTCACCTTGCCATCGATGATGGCGTCGAGCACGAAGGTGAGATTGTCCAGCGCGTCTCCCTGCATGCCGGCACTGGCCACGAACTTGTCGAGGTCCGCCATCGAAACCGTCAGCCGCTCGTTGAGAGAGATAAAGCGGACGACTTTGGCCGACGGCGATTGCTTGGCCACGGTGTACTGCGTGAACAACATCGTGCTCTTCACGCTGCATTCGTCGGCATTCTTCGGCGGCGTGAATGGCTTCACGTAGTGCAGCACTTTGCGATCCTGATCGGTGGCGAAAGCGTGCAGTTCGAGACTGTCCCCCGCGGGCCGGCCGCGCACGATGAAGTATTCGTAGTTCTCGCGCTCGCGCGGCTTCGGAGCGTCACGGTCTTCGTCGACCACGACCATGGTCTTGCTGATCGCCACGAAGGTGCGAAACACCTCGGCCGATAGCGGGGTGCCCGATTTGACGAACAGCCCGATGCCGCGGCAATCGCGCACCGAATCTTCCATCAGCGGGGTAAACTCCTGCGTCCCCTCGAGCGTGTAGGAGCCCACGGCCGCGAACGGCTTGTAATATAGATACACAGCGCCGGTCGCCAGGTCGCGATGAACGCGAATCTGCATGCAGATGTAGTTGTCGTTGATGCGGTCGAGAATCGTCCCTTTGCTCACCGCCGGCAAGTTCTGCCGGTCGGCCTCGGTCAAGGCCAGTCCATAGGTGAAGACCGGGATGCGGGCGTACTGAAAGCGCGCCTTGTCCTTCTTGCCGGCCACGGTTACGTCGTACGAAGTTTCCTGATCGAAGCTGGCCAGCTCCATCGGATCGCCGACCGCTACCTGCACGCTGGCGTTGCGGCTCGCCGCAAAGGCCGCCGCGACCTCCGCCTCGGTGTGGGGCATGCGCCGCAACACCTGCGCGACCCAGCGAGGCGCTTCGGCTCCGGCAGCTTGAGGAACGACTCCAACCGCCGCGCCCAGCGCCACGCAGGCGCACGTAGTAACGATTATTCGACCGGCTCGGTGCATGGTGCAGGCTCTCGTCGTAACTGCGGATCGCTCGGCGAATCCTGTCGGTTCGCGTGTTCCTTGTCGATTCGTGTGTACCATGCGCCCCAGCACGCGTCCAGTCGCGGGCCACCTGATCGCGCGCCGATCCACGTTCCGCCTAAAGCCCAGGGTAGGCGAACACCCCGGCTGTTTTCAGGTTCGAGGATGCCAAGCCTACCCTGGGTCAGGGAGCGGACCACTTTTCTGCCACCCGGCGCCACAATTACTCGTGCGACGCCCCCGAGCGGCATATATTTGGCCGTGGGGGACAGACGCCGAAGGAACCAAGCGATGCGACGAATCTGCGATCCGACCGGTAAATCCAAGACGAGCCATCAATCGCGACACGCGGCCCAGGCGGCCGCCAGGGGCATGTTGCTCGCCCTGGCGACCCTGCTATCGGCCAGTTGGCCCGCTCGAGATGCCGTCGCCGAAGACCCTGTCGTGGTCGAAGAAGCAATCGTCGTCGAAGACGGGCTGGTCGTCGACGAAGAAGGAGTCGTCAGCGAGTCCCCCGCCAGTGACGAGGGGGACGCGGCGGTTGTTGAAGGAGACGCAGTCGCCGAGTGGAACGCCAGGCCGATTGCCCAACGCAAAGTTGGCGATACCAGCGTTTACGTGCGGCAATCGAGCGACGCCTTTTTCGATCCCGACGCTCGACAGGCCCTCGAGCCCAAATACTATTTCGAAATTGACGAAGCGCTCCCTCCCGCGGCCAGCCTCGACCGCCGCCAAAGTGAAACAGCTCCCACGCGATTTGAACTGAGCGATGATCCGGCGCTGGCCGCGCTGGCGAGCCGCTTCCCGCTCGACTTCTCCGTGAAGGACGAGGATTCGAGCGCTGCTGCCGGCGTTCCACGTCCAGAAGCCCGCATTTCTGGCGCCGAAGCTCAGTGGCTCGATTACGTCTCGGGCGACCGCGCGAAGCTCGTGGCCGTGTTGTTGCCGCCAGTCAAAGATAGCGACTCGGATCAGGCCCAGCTCTTGGTGCTCCGCGTTAAGCAGGCCGGCGATCATTTCGTCGTCGACAAGGTTGTCGCCGAGCGATCTCTGGCCGCCAAGGAACTCGCCCCCGCAGCGGCAGGTCGCCTGCGACTTGATACCTGGGATCGACCGATGGGGCTGGGGAGCAAGGCGGTCTTTCTCGGCCGGGTGATTGCCGTTCTGAAGATCGTCGATGGACGGTACGCGGTCGATTTCTATGGCGAGGCCCTGCATCCCGACAGCGACTGCCGTGTCTGGCTGAGCCCGCCGGGACACGATTTGGGCACACCGCGCGGCATCCGCTTCAGCGAGTTGCCGGTGCGCAAGGGGGCCGATCGCGTGGCCACGGCCTGGGTGCTAGCAGTCGACTATGAGCGTGCCGATCGCGAGCACGCGACGATCGCGCTCGACTACCCGATTTGCCGCCCGGCGATCATGGCGCAGATGTCCAAACTCAACAATCCGCGCAAGCCAGGGCCCGATCTGCAGAAACTGCTCGGCGACGACCTGCTGGACGAATTCACGCGGCGCATCGTCGACGGCACGTACAAATAGAGCGCCGCGAGATTGCGACTGCGCTGTTGCTGCGAGCGGCCTACGGCGCGTATTGCAGCACGTAGTTTTCGAAGCGGATCTGCCGCTCGCTGCTGGGGACGGTCTCGAACACGGTGTCGAGCAATTGCTCAAATCGCTCCGGCACCAGGTGATAGAAGTTGTGCTTCCCTTCGCGTCGGCATTCGATCAAGCCGGCCACGCGCAATAGCGCCAGGTGATGGCTGACCGCCGGCTGGCTCTGCCGCAGCTTGTCGCACAGGGCCCGCACGTGTAGCTCGGGACGCTGCGTGAGATAGAGCAGAATGCGCAGCCGCGTTTCGTCGCTCAATAGCTTGAACACTTTGACCAGATCGCGCACCCCCGCGGCCGAAACATCGGCCAGTCGCGCCGCGCCAACTATCGGCGATCCCGCGGTGCACGCAACCGACAGCGATGCCGTCGCTGGCGCGATCAAAGCTGGTGCCGCATCGACAAGCGCGATGCGAGGTCCGTCGTCGACAGTTCCCGCTAATCGTGGTTCGGCCACCGCGACCCCGGTACCCGATTCGAGATCACCTGCCACTACCGCATCGTTCAATTGACTGATCATGAAGAGTTAATTTCTACTGCGAAGAGAAGTGCTGCCCTGTTAACGAGCAAACTCGCCACGCGCGCCGTTCGCAGCAGACAACTGCCACAGCGCGCAACGCGGTTCAACGGACATCCAGGCGCGTTCCAAACGCCTAAGTAAATCGCGCGCTCCTCGCGCTCTAGAAACGGGTGCCGACTGGCCAGCCGCAGAACACGACCGGCACTTCGAAAACGAGACGGCCCTCACATCCTATTTGGGGCATTGTAGAATCCGCCGGCCGATATTCAACGCTGTTTTCTGACGATTTTGCCGAAGGTCGGCTCCCGATCCAAATTCTCCTTGCCGATCGGCCGCGCCGCCGCCCCGCGCCACATGCCGACCAGCACCAGCGCCAGAAAGGCGTAAAGACTGGTTGCCAGCACGAGTGTGCTTCCCAGCACGCCGGCGAAGCGATCGCGCAGCAAGATCAGCGTCGGCGGCTCGTCGCTCTTGGGGGTGCGGCGCCCTTCTTCGGCGACCGCTTGCTTGAACTGCTGCCAGTCGGCCTTGGCAGACGCGGTCCCCAGTTCGGCCAGCGCCCAGCGGCGGGCGGTTTGCAGGCCAAGCGTCACGAGCAGCAGGGTGATCAGCCAGCCGATAACAATCAACACGACCAACCCGCGTTTACGGTTCGGGGCATCCGCCATCACTTCGCCTTTGGCAGCAGATCGAGCACTGCGGCCGCCATCGTCGTCACGCCGACACGCAGCGTCTCGCGCGGCTCGGGGTAGTAGAGCGGCGAGTGCAACGTCGGCGGATCGACCCCCAACTGCCGAAAGCGGTCCAACCGCTCCTGCTCAACCGATCCCAGGCGATACATGAAGATCGGCACCCCAGCTCGGCCATACTCGCTGAAGTCCTCGCCCCCCATCGTCTGTTCGGCCGGTAGCACGTTTTCGTCCCCCAGCACTCGGCGGAAGGTCGGCACCACGCGCTCGACCAGGGCCGGATCGTTGCTAAGCGCAGGCGTCCCCTCCGACAGCGTGATCACCGGCTCGGGCGCGCGAAAGCTCTGCGCCACCGCCAGGCTCTTGCGGCGGATGGCCCCCAGCAGGTGCTTGCGGACCTCGTCGGTATAGCTGCGGACCGTCAACTGCAAGTGGCAAGTGTCGCCGATTACGTTGTGCTTGGCCCCCCCATGAATCGAGCCCACCGTGATCACCGCCGGATCGGTCGGCCCAATCTCGCGGGCGACAATCGATTGCAGATCAACGATCAAGTAGGCCGCCATGACGACCGGGTCGACGGTCATGTGCGGATAGGCACCGTGCCCGCCCCGCCCCTTGAGCGTGATATCAACGCTGTCGACGTTGGCCATGTTGGGGCCAGGGCGAAAACCGATCTTGCCCGTCGGCATCGAAGAATCGACGTGCAGGGCCAACGCATAGTCGGGCTTGGGGAACCGCGTGAACAGCCCGTCCTCGAGCATCGCCCGCGCGCCGGCCCCTCGTTCTTCGGCCGGCTGGCCGATAAACATCACCGTGCCGCTCCACTCATCGCGATGGCTGGCCAGGTAGCGGGCGACGCCAACCAGGCTGGTCATATGAATGTCATGGCCGCAGGCGTGCATCACGCCCACTTCATTACGTTGTTCGTCGTGGACGATCACCTTCGACGCATACGGTAGCCCGGTCTGCTCGGTGACGGGGAGCGCGTCGAGATCGGTGCGCACCATCACGGTCGGGCCGGGCCCGTTCTTGAGAATGCCGACGACCCCCGTGCCGCCGACACCGGTCGTGGCTTCGACCCCTCCCTTGGTGAGCTCGGCCCCGATCCGTTGACCGGTCGCCACTTCGTGCTTCGAGAGCTCCGGAGCCTGGTGCAGATCGATGTAGAGCGCTACCAACTCATCAAGGTGCGCTTTGGACCAATCGGCCGGGCTTTCTGCTGCCTGGGCCTTGGATGTGCCACCGGAAGCGAGACACAAACCAAGGAGGCAGACCACGACGCGCAGCGGGAAAGTAGCGTAATTCATCGCAGGTTCTCACAAGAAAGTCGTTCGGAGAGCCTGAATCTTCGGCGTTCCAGCGGCGACTTGCAAGCGCTCGAGTCAACTTGTTCGTTGAATCGAATTCGTTAGCCGCGGAGCTTGCTCCGCGCGCTAGCTTGCGCGACGCAGATGTCGTGCGCACTACGAGGATGGCGCAAAGAGCTTCCGCAGCGGCTGTAGCAACTGCGCGACCGCTCGGGCCCGGTGGCTGAGAGCCGCTTTAACGGCCGGCCCCATTTCGCCGAAGGTGCGATGGTATTCGACGATCTCGAACAACGGATCGTAGCCAAACCCACCCGTGCCGGCAGGGCTCGTGCGAATGCGGCCATGGCAATAGCCAACCGCCTCGGCTTGAACGGTGCCTAGCGGATCGACCACCACGGCATGGCAGACGTAATGAGCGGTGCGCCTTGCCAGAGGCACCTCCCGCAGTTCTTCCAGCAAGCGGTCGTTGTTCGACTCGTCGGTCGCGCCAGGTCCAGAGTACCGGGCCGAAAAGATGCCGGGGCGCCCGTCGAGCGCATCGACCGCCAGACCACTGTCTTCGCCCAGCACCCAGCGATCCAGATGCCGGGCTTGCTCGATGGCCTTCTTCCGGGCGTTGGCGGCGAAGCTGTCGCCGTCTTCGACCACCTCGATGGCCTGAGGAAAATCGGCCAGCGTGCGAACTTCGATCCCCAGCCCGGCGAGCAATTCGGCCAGCTCGAGCCCCTTCTTGCGGTTGTGCGTCCCCAGAATGAGCTCGCGGCTGGTCATCAAAACTCGCGCGGGCCAACGTGACAAGTTTCGGCCGAAATGCAACCTCTCCACACATTCCTCTCCCCTTGTGGGAGAGGTGAGGGTGAGGGGAACAAAAAATCAGTGAAGTTGCTTTCGGCCGAGGCTAACGGTAATCGTTCGAACTGCGATCGTAGTCGCCGGCGATCGAGCGGCGCGGCACTTCGATTGGCCGCGGCTCGGGATCAAACGCGACCTCCATCAGATCGCGCGCTACTTTGCTCTGCGGCGGAATGTCGAACATCGTTTTAGCCGGCACCGCCGCTGTGCCGGCCCCGCCAACCGGGTTGGCTGGCACGCCGAACGTCTGCATGATCTTAACAACCTCGGGGAACCAGTCCACCGTCCCATCGCCGCGCGGTCGGCCCGCCTCTTCAAAGCTGCCAACGCACACGCAGCTCATCGTGCGGTCGTGGAATTCGTAGGCTTCGTAACCGCGGGCCCGCAGGGCCTCGGTCAGCCGATGGGCGTTCTTGGCCCCCACTGCCAGGCGGTTCGGCATCTTTTTCTCATCTTTGGGATCCTCCTGAAACTGGCCCGCCCGCTGCTGATCGATCACCGCACCGCCATTGAACGTCGCCACGCGCACCGAATACTTGCCCGGGCATTTCAACAGGCTGTATTTGGCCGGCCCGTTCAGCTCGGCAATCAGCGGATCGACGCCGTCGGGCACGAAGTACTCACGCGGCAACAGCGGATTGGTCGTCACAAAGGCATTCCCCATCGCCCCGCGAGCCTGCTTGACGTTCTGCAGGTAGGCGCTCTTGTCGTCACCGACGAAGCCCGATTGCACCTGCCGCTGCACATAGCGCATCGCCGCCAGGGGCCGGCTCACCTTGCGGTCTCCCTTGATCTCCAGGCACTCAGGCTTGTGATACCAGAGCTGACGCAGATCGCGCTGGGCCGCCGCGTCGTCCACGGCCGGATAATCGCCCACCAGCACGGCAATCTCTTCGAGCACCTTGCCTCGCTGGTACCGCATTTTCTTCGAAACTCCGTAACGATTGACCGTCCTCCCTTCGATGTCGGTGAAGTCGAACGACATCTTGTGCGTATAGGCGGGCAGCTTGTAGCGCTTGCGGAGCTCGAGCACCAGCTCGTTGGCTTGCTTCTCCGCTTCCTCGCCCGAGAACGTCACGGCCAGAATCATCCACGGGCCGTTGCGCTCCGAGAGTTCGTACGATTTGTTGGGATCGGCATCCGGGCGCGACAGCGGCATCAACCGATCCCACGGCGCCGCGACCGCCGCTGGCGACCAGGCAAGCCCAGCGGGCACAAAGACTAGCACTACCGCAAACATTGTTCGAAACGACATACAGGCTCCCAAGCCCGCGCAAGTCGGTAGCGCGGGGCAACGATGGCCATCGCGATAAAATCGATTGATGTGGAGAATGCTTGCTCGACCGGAGAACCCGGTCTTTGCGACGCGATCGGCATGCACGGCCCACCAGCGGGCGAGCGCGAATGACATCGGTCGTGAAAAGTGCCGCCGGACAGTAGCAAAAGGGTGCTACCCAGGCCAGAGCGTTTTCAAACACCGGTTGCTAGCAAATGCCGGGCAACAATCGCGCTGCAATTAGCTAATCCACTGGCCGACGATCTGCTCGTCGCCATTCTTGCCGGCGGCCACCGCGATTGCCTTCACGCCCACCAACTCGTTGACCAGTCTGGCCGGCGCTAGCATGCGCACAGGGGCATACCGGCATGCCGTCCCCATCAGCAACCGCGTGTCATCAGCGGGCGTACCCGGTCGATTCCCAAGCTGCGGGTCTAGGGCCCCTTCGACGAGCACCTCGAGCCGGCGCCCCACTAGGCTATTAAAGTAACGCTGCCGAAGCCGAATTTCCAATTCGCGCAGGCGCTCGACACGCTCGGCTTTGATGGTGGCAGGCACCTGGTTGGGCATCTCAGCGGCTGGCGTACCGCGCCGCGCGCTATAGGGAAAGATATGCAGCTTCGAGAAGCCGACCTCTTCGACCACCCGGCAGGTTTCCGCGAATTCGGCCTCGGTTTCACCCGGGAAACCCACGATTACGTCCGTCGTCAGAGCCGGGCGATCGAGCGCCTGCTGCACCAGTCGGCAGCGATCGACAAACCGGCGGCTCCCCCAGCGACGCCGCATCCGCGCCAGCACCGTGTCCGAGCCGCTCTGCATCGACACATGAAGATGCGGGCAGAACCGCTTTGGGTGCTCCGCCAGGGCCGCCACGAGCTCGCGTGTCACCTCGGTCGCTTCAATGCTCGAAAGCCGCACGCGGAAATCGCCCGGCAACCGCGCGATCCGCTGCAGCAGGTGCGACAACCGCAGCCACTCGTCCTTCGGCAGCCCACGATTGTGATCGACGCCGTAATGCCCCAGATGGATGCCGGTCAGCACCAGCTCTCGATAGCCGGCATCCACCAGCCGGCGCACTTCGTCGAGCACGTCGTCGGCCGGTCGGCTGTGCATCACCGGGCGCACCAACGGGATGATGCAGAACGTGCAGCGCAGCAGGCAGCCATCTTGCACTTTGACGTACGCCCGATGCCGCCCACCAAACGTCGATATCCCACGAGGCACGTCGACCACGCCAAAGCGGCCCAACAAGTCGGGAAGCTCGCGTTTGTCGGTCAACACCTCGGTCACGCCGGGGAGCGCGGCCACTTCGTCGGGCGCTCGGGTCGCGTAGCAGCCCATCACCACGATGCGCGCATCTGGGTTGCGGCGTGCGAGTTGCCGAATGATCTGCCGACTCTTGGCGTCCCCCTCGCCGGTCACCGTGCAGGTGTTGACGATGCAGAGCGCGGCCTGGTCGTCGGCCTGCGCGTCGCGATAGCCGATACCCAGCAGCCCCTGCCGCAAGTACTCGGTTTCGTACTGATTGACTTTGCAACCCAGCGTCACCGTGCGCAGCGCGGGGGCGGAGCCGCTATCGACGGCCACTGCCAGAGGTTCCGCGACGGATTCAGGGGGAGTTGCCGACGGCACGCTGACTCACGCTCCTTCGGCCGCCTCGATCGTGGACCACATCGAGCCTGAGCAATCGGCCACGAGCCCATCCTTGCCGTAAGCGTGAATCTGGTCGCGCTTCAGCTCGGCGTGTTCCTTGGTCGTGGTGAGCACGATCGCCCGGCCACGAGCGTCGACCTCGCAAGCAAGCTGATAGCCCTTCTCGGGCGGATGACCAAACAGCTTTTGCAGCATCGCGATCACATAGGCGTGCGTATGGTCGTTATCGTCCCACAGGATGACGTGGTACGGCGGTTGCCGGCGTGTCTTGCGCTTCTCGTCGGCCCGCTGTTCGCGCTTCGTCTCGACCGCCGGCTCTTCGACCTGCTCGGGGGGCTCGACTACCGCCGCGCCGGCCTTCTGGCCGTCGTCGTCACCGGCGTTGCCGCTATTGTCATTGCGAGCTTCGATATGCAGCCGCCGAAACATCCGAGCCATGCTCCCGAATCACCAGGTTCTCATTATCGCGACGAACTCAGGATGGCAGCCTACTGCCGCCTGGCACTTGCCAAGCGATGGCCTCCAGCGGCCAACCCCCGGTGGTGGCCCGCTACGCCGTGCGATATTATACCGGCAACTCACAGCGCGCTCGACGCTTGCGCGCCACAACTTCTCAACCGCTTTGCCAGCCAATTCTACTCGCGAGCCGAGCCACAACCATCATGCCAGAAACGAAATCTGCCAGCCCGCAGGCGGCCCAAACTTATTGCGAAGAACACGCTGCCCGCTTCGAAGACGAGCTTTGCGAGCTGCTGCGGATCGAAAGCGTCAGCGCCGACAGCACCCGCCGGGGCGAAGTGCGTAAGGCCGCCCAGTGGGTTGCCGACCAGTTCAAGAAGCTGGGGCTCGCGACCGAAACCTGCGAAACGGCCGGCCACCCGATCATTTACGCCGAAAGCCCCGCGGTGCCAGGCGCCCCGGTCGTGCTGGTTTATGGCCATTACGACGTGCAGCCGCCCGACCCGCTGGGCGAGTGGATCTCCCCCCCCTTCGAACCGACCCGCCGCGACGGCAACTTCTACGCCCGCGGCGCCACCGACGACAAAGGGCAGATGTTCACCCACCTCAAAAGTGCCGAGGCCTGGCTGAAAACCGCCGGCCGCCTGCCTGTGCAGCTCAAGTTCCTGATCGAGGGGGAGGAGGAAGTCGGCAGCAGCCATCTCGACGAGTTTATCGAAGCCAACCGCGATCGGCTGAAGTGCGATGTCGTCGTGGTCAGCGACACCAGCCAGTTTGGCGTCGACAAGCCAGCCGTCACCTACGGCCTGCGTGGCATCGCCTACTACGAGCTGCGGCTCGTCGGCCCCAAACAAGACCTGCACTCCGGCACGTTCGGCGGCGCGGTCACCAATCCTGCGAACGCCCTGGTCAAGATGCTTTCGGCCCTGATCGATGAGCGCGGCCGCGTGCAGGTTCCCGGCTTTTACGACGCCGTGATCGAGCTCACCGCGGAGGAGCGCCAGCAGATCGCCGCGCTCGACTTCAGCGAAGCCGAGTTCAAGCGGCAAGTCGGTGTCGACGCGCTCTCGGGCGAAGAAGGTTACAAGACCCTCGAACGCAAGAGCGCACGGCCGACGTTCGATATCAATGGGCTCACCAGCGGCTATCAAGGTGAAGGGGCCAAAACCGTGCTCCCTGCCAAGGCGTCGGCCAAGTTCAGCTTTCGCCTCGGCCCCAAGCAAGACCCGCACAAGATCACGAAGGCCCTCCGCAGCAAGCTAGAACAACTCGTGCCGCCAGGCATCAAGATGGAACTGCTCGACTTCCACGGAGCACCCGGCGTGGTGGTGCCGCTCGACAGCCCTTACATGGCCGCCGCCGCCCGCGCGATCGAGCATGGCTTCGGTCGCGAGCCGGTTTACATTCGCGAAGGGGGCTCGATCCCGGTGGTCAACAGCTTCAAGGATCTGCTGGGAGTCGACACGCTGCTTTTGGGCTGGGGGCAAAACGACGACAACACCCATTCGCCGAACGAAAAGTTCTCGATCGCCGATTTCCACCGCGGCATCCGCACCAGTGCCTGGCTCTGGGACGAGCTCAGCCGCATCAAGCGAAAGTAGCCGTCGCCAGCAAAATGCAGTTCAAGTGTGCACAGCGCACACGAAGCCCAGGGGTAGCAACCCCTGGGCTTGCTAAGTAATCAGCGAGGGATCTCGATGCTCGATCGTAAGTTCGTTTTGGAAAACGCAGAACTTGTCACGCGCAACTGCGCCGATCGTGGCGCCGATGCCGATGTGAGCCGCTTCGTCGCGCTCGAGCAGGAGCGCCGCGCGAAACAGGCCGACGTCGAACGCCTGAATCGCGAAGCCAATGAAGTCTCCAAGGGGATCGGCAAGGCCAAGGACGAAGCCGAGCGCGAGGCAAAGAAAGCCGCCGGCCGCCAACTGCGCGAGGCGGTGACCGTCGCCGAACAGGAGCTCACGGGCCTCACCGCCGAAAGCGACACCCTGCTGCGACGCATCCCCAACCTCACCCACCCCGAGGCCCCCATCGGCCCGGGCGACACCGCCAATCGCGAAGTCGCCCAGGGACGCACTCCCCAGCGCTCGTTCACCTTCAAGCCGGCCGATCACGTCACCGTCGCCGAGCGGCTGGTCATGCTCGATCTCGAAGGAGGGGCCAAGGTCGCCGGCCATGGTTTCTACTTCCTGAAGAATGATGCCGTGCTGCTGGAGTTGGCCCTGCAGCAGTTCGTCATCCACCTGCTGATCGGCGAAGGCTTCACGCCGACGATCACTCCCGACCTTGCCCGCAACGAAATCCTCGAAGGGATCGGTTTCATCCCCCGCGGACCCGAGACGCAAATCTACAGCGTCGACGGCACCGACCTGAGCCTCGTGGCCACGGCCGAAATCACCCTCGGCGGGCTGCTGTCGGGCGAAGTGCTCGACGCCGACACGCTCCCCATCAAGCTGTGCGGCATCAGCCACTGCTATCGCACCGAGGCCGGCGCTCACGGCCGCGCCACCCGCGGGCTCTACCGCGTCCACCAGTTCACCAAGGTCGAGATGTTCGCCTTCACGCTGCCGGAAAAGAGCGACGAAATGCTCGACTACCTGCGCGGGCTGGAGTGCCGGATCTTTGACGAGCTTGGCATCCCGTACCGCGTGATCGACACGGCCAGCGGCGACCTCGGTGGCCCGGCTTATCGCAAGTTCGACCTCGAAGCCTGGATGCCCGGCCGCGGCGAGGCGGGCGAATTCGGCGAAGTGACCAGCACGTCGAACTGCACCGACTACCAGGCTCGCCGGCTCAACATCCGCTATCGCATCAAGAACGAAAAAGGGACGCACTTCGTCCACACGCTCAACGGCACCGCCGTGGCGATCAGCCGGGCCCTGGTGGCGATTCTCGAAAACTACCAGAACGCCGACGGTTCGGTCACCGTGCCCGAGGTGCTGCGCCGCTGGGTCGGCAAGGATAAGTTGACGACGTGTTAGCCCTTAAATTGCCGCCCTGGCGGGTGCACTTGCCCGGCGTTCGGATTACCATGGCGTGATTGCCAATGGCCCCATTTCGGCCTCGGTTTCCCCGATCGCGATAGCCGGCAGCAGCACAATGTCCCCAAATGCCTTGGGGGCGGCAATTTGCAGTGCCTTCCCCTCCAAACTTCAGGATCTCCGCTCGATGTTTCGACTCGCTCAACTCACGTTGTTACAGGGCCTTGCGCTAGCCACTCTGGTCCTCGTCTTACCAGCTGCTAAGCTTGTCGCGGCCGATGAGCCCGCTGTCAAAGCTTCTACCGCCGCCCCCTCGGCTGACGACCCCACCACCCTCACCGCCTCGTATCTGGCCGGCCGGGTGACCATCTACCGCGATGACTTCGGCGTCCCCCACATCGATGGCGTCGACGACGAGGCGGCCGTCTTCGGCTTCGGCTACTGCCAGGCCGAGGACTACTTCTGGCAGATCGAAGATTCGTACGTCATGGGCCTGGGGCGCTACGCCGAACTGTACGGCAAAAAGTTCATCGGCAAAGACCTGCTGAATCGCGCCTTCGAAGTGCCGCAGCGCTCGCGCGAGGATTTCGAAAACTTCGATCCGCGCCTCAAGCGCATCTGTATCGCCTTCGTCACCGGCATCAATCACTACCTCGACGAACATCCGCAGGTTAAACCGCGCTTGCTCAAGCGCTTTGAACCTTGGTACATGCTGTCGTTCGGTCGGGCCGCCGTCCTGGAACTAACCGGTGGGCACATTCCGACATCGACCGGCAACGTCCCCACGTCGTTTACTGCCGCAGCCGCCGGACAGCCCAACCCGTTTCAAGACACGCTGCAGCTCAGCGCCGCCGAGCTCGACTATCAAAGCAAGCTCGCCGCGGAAATGAAGGCCGCCACGGGGAGCAACGCCTGGGCGATCGCCCCCAGCAAAACGCGTGAAGGGCACGCGATGCTGTTCGTCAATCCGCACCAACCCTACTTCGGCTTTGGCCAGTTCTACGAAGCCCACCTCCGCAGCGGCAGTGGATTGAACTTCAACGGCGCCACCTTCTTTGGCAGCCCGCTACCGACCTTGGGACATAACGAGCATTGCGGTTGGGCGTTCACGGTGAATGCGCCGAACACCTCGAGCGCCTGGCGCGAAACGTTCGATGACCCTGCCAACCCACTGAACTACCGCTACGGCGACGGCTACCGCACGGCCACCGAGTGGAAAGACAAAATCCTCGTCAAGCACGGCCGCAACTTCGACGAGCAGGAAGTCACCTTCCGCAAGACGCACCACGGCCCGATCTTGAAGAAGGTTAGCGAAACGGAATACGTCTCGGGCATGATCGGCAAGTTCTACGACGCCATGCTCGCCCGGCAGTCGTACGAAATGCTGAAGGCCAAGAACCTGGCCGAATTTGAACAGGCCATGAAGTTGAACGAGTTCCACATCTTCAACACGGTCTACGCCGACGACCAGGGGAACATCAAGTACGTCTATAACGGCATCTGCCCGCGCCGCGATCCGCAGTTCGATTGGAGCAAGCCAGTCGACGGTAGCGACCCGCGCACCGAGTGGCAAGGCTATCACGGCATCGAGGACTTCCCGCAAGTCTTGAACCCTGCCACTGGGTATGTGCAAAGCTGCAACTCGACGCCGTACACCACGACCGACGACTTCAACCCGGCGATCGGCGATTTCCCCAACTACATGGTACGCGATCAGTACGACGATAAGCGCCGCGCGAAGGTCTCGCGGATGCTGCTCCGCGACCTCAAGGATGTCACGTTCGATCGCTGGCTCGAGGTGATCTTCGACACCACGATCTACTGGCCCATGGTGGAACTGCCCGAATATCGCCGCAAGTTGGCGGCCCTGAAAGAGAGCGATCCCGCGTTGGCCAAAGCGGTCGAGCCACTGCTCGAGCACTTGTCGAACTGGGACTGCAAGGGCTCGCTCGAATCGACGCAGACCACCTTGTGCATGGCCTGGTACGAAGAGCTCTACGGCTTTGGCTACCCGGCCGAAACGCTCAAGCCGCAGTTCGTCGCCAACCCCGCCGAGCAGCTCAAGGCGCTCGTCGCGGCAGCCGGTAAGCTCAAGAGCACCTTCGGCAACTGGCAGGTCCCCTGGGGCGAAGTGAATCGCCTGCAACGTCATGCCGATGTGTCGGACTTCTTCGTGATCCCGTTCAGCGACAACCAACCAAGCCTGCCCAGCGCCGGCCTGCACGGTCCGCCGGGCGTGGCCTTCACGATGTACTTCACGCCGAGCGTCTATTTACCGCCGCTCAAGCTGATGAAGAAGCACTACGCGGTGGTCGGCACCAGCTACATGGCGGCGATCGAGTTCGGCCCCAAGGTCACCAGCCGCACGCTGGTGCAGTACGGCGCCAGTGGCGATCCCAAGTCCCCCCACTTCTTCGATCAGGCGAAGCTGCTCTCGGAGCGCAAGCTACGGCCCACGCTCTATAGCTGGGACGAGATTCGCTCCGTCGCCAAGCGGACCTACCACCCCGGCGAAGAGCCGGAGAGTGTCGCCGCCAAGCCGTAAGCGGCGCGGTTTTGCAAAAAGAAAACACTACGCCCAGGGGTTGCAACCCCTGGGCTTGAGAGTGCGCCGCTCCTGCTCACCCCTTGGCCATCACCTTGGCCGACTCGTCGCACAGCTTCTGCGCGTCGGCTTTGGTCGGGGCTTCGGCGATGATCCGCACGATCGGCTCGGTGTTGCTTGCCCGCACCAGCAGCCAGCGGTCGGGCCAGTCGAGTCGCAGTCCGTCCAGCCGATCGGCCGTGGCCGCGCGGAAGTGTTTCTCGAGCGCCTTGAGCGCGGCGCCCAGCTTCTCTGGCGCTAGCTCGAGCTTCGTCTTCACAATCTCGTAGCGCGGCAATTCGTCGGCCAGGCGGCTGATCGGCAACTCGCGGATGGCCATCGCGTCGAGCACCAGCGCCATGGCGACAAAGCTGTCGCGCACGAAACCGACGCGCGGATCGATCACGCCGCCATTGCCCTCGCCGCCGATGAGCGCGCCGTGCGCCTTCATCGCCGCCACGACATTCGCCTCGCCCACCGCCGAACGAAAGAACGGCACGCCATAGCGCTCGGCAATGTCCTGCGCCATGCGGCTCGTCGAGCAGTTCGTCACGACCGGCCCCTTGGCGCGCCGCAACACGTGATCGACGCACAGCGCCAGCGTGTATTCCTCGCCGAGATAGCGGCCGTTTTCGTCGATGATCGCCAGCCGGTCGGCATCCGGGTCCTGGCAGAAACCGATGTCGGCCCGGATGTGCCGCACCTCGTTGAGCACGCCTGCCAGGTTCTCCGCCGTTGGCTCCGGCGGATGCTCAAACCGTCCGTCGGCGTCTCCGCCCAACAACGTCACATGGCAACCGAGCGATTCCAACAGCATACTGCCTAGTTCGCTACCGGCGCCGTGATTGGAGTCCAACAACACGTGGTAGCGTCGCCCTTGAATGCGCCCGCTGGCGACGGTCTGTTCAACGAGCCGCATGTGTTGATCGTCAGGGTTGGTGCAATGGCGCAAGCCCCCCAGCTTGTCGTGCGTGACCCAATCACAAACCCCGTTGCGGTAGCGCTCGACGACTGCCTGCCCGGCCTCGGCTGTCAGCACCTGCCCCGTGCCATCGAACAGCTTGATGCCGTTGTATTGCGGCGGGTTGTGGCTGGCCGTGATCATGATGCCGCCGGCCGCCTGAAACTGCCGCACGAGCACGCCAGCCGTGGGCGTGGCCGCCACATCGGCGTCGATCACGTCGCGGCCGATCGCGGCCAGCCCGCCGCGGATCGTGTCTGCCAGCAGCCGGCCACTGGTCCGCCCATCGCGCGCCAGCACGATCGCACCAGACGGCAGCCCCGCCGCGAACGCGCACGCAAAGCGCATCGCCCCCGGCGGCGTTAACGAATCGCCAACGATGCCCCGCAGCCCTGAAACACTGATGATCGGTTCGCCCATGTCAGTCGTGTGCCAGCGGTGAAACTTCAAGTACCACGGGCCGTGTGCCCGTGCCAGGCTAAGGAACGGCCGAGAAATTACTTCCCGTTTTCTTCCCCCCTCACCCTGCCCTCTCCCACGAGGGGGAGCGGGGATAAAGGAGAAGTTATTTCTCGGCCGTTCCTAAGGTTGTGCGACGTCCGCTCGCCGAAGCAGAATTATACGTCAAGGCCGGAGTCGCGCAAGGCGCGTCGCGTGTCAGTTCGCGATGGTGGTAATCCGCGCTAGCCGCCGCGATCGCGCAACTTTCTTACACTTACCTAGCCCAGGGAAGGGAGTCGCAGACACGGAGAATACCGACCAACTTCGAGTCCCTTCCCTGGGTCAGCATCGATCGCCGCATCCTCGAGCTTGCCACCTGACCGCCCCTTGTCCGCTGCTGCTTGATCTGTCAAAACTGCCGGAATCACGGATTTATTGCCTCTGAAACCTGCGTGAGGTGCCCATGCCGGCCGAACTTGCCGCCGATCGACGCGAACGTGTCCTGGCACTCGTCGCCGAGGCGGTCACCGCTGGTCAGTTGACGGCCGGCGCAGCCCAGAACATCGACGCCTGGCTCCGCGAGCCCCGCTACGCCGAGTATGCCCCGCAGGTCGCCGAACACATCGAACAGGCCAAGTGGAAGGCCCTCGACGACGTTTTCTGGACCATCATCCCCTTCGGCACTGGCGGCCGTCGTGGCCGGATGTACCCGATCGGCTCCAACGCTATCAACGACCGCACGATCGGCGAAAGCGCCCAGGGCCTGGCCGAGTACGTCCGCGATTGGGCAGCCAACTCGGGCAGCACCGCGCCCCTCTCGTGCGCAATCGCTTACGATACTCGGCATCGATCTCGGCATTTCGCCGAACTGTGTGCCGAGATCATGGTCGCGGCCGGCTTTCGCGTCTGGTTTCTCGATGGCTTTCGCAGCACGCCCGAGTGCTCGCTGGCCGTGCGGCAGAAGCAGGCCTCTTGCGGGGTGATGATCACGGCCAGCCACAATCCGCCGAGCGACAACGCGGTCAAGGCCTACTGGTCCACGGGCGGTCAGCTGCTACCGCCGCACGATCGCGGAGTGATCGACCGTGTGATGCGCGTCAAGGAAATCGCGCGCGTCCCCTTTGCCGAGGCCCAGGCCGATGGCCGCATTGTCTGCTGCCAGACCGAAATCGACGCTGCCTACCAGGCCGCGCTGTTGTCGCAGAGCTCGCCCGGTCCGCGCGATTTAAAGATCATTTATTCGCCAATGCATGGTGTGGGCGCCGTGGCAATCATGCCAATGCTGGCCGCGGCCGGCTTCCAGAACGTGGAGCTGTTCGGCCCGCACGCCACGCCGGACGGTGATTTCCCCAACGTGCCAGGGCACGTCGCCAACCCTGAAAATGTGGCCACGTTCGACAGCATGATCCAACGGGCCAAAGTCACGGGCGCCGACGTCGTCCTTTCGACCGACCCCGACGCCGACCGCCTGGGCTGCGCTGCCCCGCGATCGCCGGGGAGCGATGAGTGGGTGGTGTTTAACGGCAACCAGATCGGTGCCCTGTTGGTCGACCACGTGCTGGCCACGCGGCGCGCTCAGCTCACGCCGCAGCATTACGTCGTCAAGACGATCGTCACCAGCGAGCTGGTGCGGCGCATCGCCGATCAGTATGGTGTAAAAACTTATGGCGATCTGCTCGTCGGGTTCAAATGGATCGCCGGCCAGATCGACGAGGCCGGCCCAACCGGCTTCCTCTTCGGGGCCGAAGAATCGCACGGCTACCTGGCGGGCACCCACGTGCGCGACAAAGATGCGGCCGTGGCCGCCTTGCTGTTGGCCGAGCTGGCCGCCGCCACCAAGGCCGCTGGTCAGACGCTCGCCCAGAAACTCGATTCGTTGTACTGGCAATTTGGCTGCCACGCGGAGAAGACCGTCTCGGCCTCGATGCCCGGCTCGGCCGGTATGGCCCAGATGCAGAAGCTGATGTCGCGGCTGCGCACCGACCCTCCGGCCACGCTGGCCGGTCTGCGCGTGCGGCAGCTCCGCGATTACGAGCAACTGCAGATGATTGTGCCCGGAGGCAAATCGGCCCCGCTAGCGGGGGCGCGAGGTGACCTGATCTTTCTGGACCTGGAAGCCGACGGCAATTGCGTGGCGGTGCGACCCTCAGGCACCGAACCGAAGGTCAAGTTCTACCTGTTCGCGTACGAGCCGCCGGAACAGATCGCCAATCTCGACGATACGAAGGCCGAGTTGGCAGCTCGGCTCGCGGCCCTCGAGGCCGACCTCGGCGCGCTGGCCGGACGCGATCTGTAAGACGAGCTCGGGCCATTGACGAGACTGGCTCTCAACTCGCGCCTCGCGTGCGCGCACGTTTTCGGCAAAAGTTTCGCGCGAACTTTGCGGGTTTCTGTAGAGACGCTTTCTCCGCATTCCGCTATCTCTTGGCCTACCGCCATTCGGCGTTTCGTTTCTGGAAGAGGCTCCTCAGCGTTGATTCTCAGGTCTCGAGTGTCTGCCAACCGCCGGCAGCCGTGCATCACTGCGCGAGCCGGACAAGGGAGGCCGCCCATGGGCGAGTTCGAAATTTGGCCATTCTTGTATCCGACGAACACCGATCGCTGCCTGAGCGCCGCGAGCGAGCTAGGCATCCCCACCGACGTCATCTATCGCGGTACGGATAGCCGTCGCACGATCTCCTGCGACCGCTTCGACGACGTGCTGCGCATCCTCGAGCAGGCGATAGAAACCCTGCGCAGCGAGGGGGATGCCGACTCGGAGCTCGCCGAGCTCGAAGAGCTGCTCGCCATGCGCCGCACCATGTTGCGTGCCGACGATTGACGCGCGCGACATCAACCGGCAGGTCGCAGACGGGAGACAAGGCATTCGAGCGTGTTTCACGCACGTGAAGCGGGTGCCATGTCCCACGCTTGCGTGGGCATGTATTGCGTGGAGACCAACATGGCCACTTCCGGGCACCTCAGTGGCCACGGCACCCAAGAAAGGCAGTCGAGCTGGCTCAAGGCTGCCAAAGCGGCGCCGCGTTTTAGAAACCGCCCGGCTGATAGTCCTCGAAACGCCCGACCGCGCGATTGGTGAATCGCGTGTAGCGATCGTCCCAGGTCAGCTTGACGTCTCCCACGGGCCCGTTGCGCTGCTTGGCGATGATGATTTGAGCAAGCCCGCGCAGGTGTTCCTTGCCACCACCGGGCTCGAGCTCTTCGCGCTGGGCATAATACTCTTCGCGGTGCACGAACATCACCACGTCGGCGTCCTGTTCGATGGCCCCCGATTCGCGCAAGTGGCTCAGCCGGGGAATGTTCTCTTTGCTGGCCTCGGTTTGGCGGTTGAGCTGCGCCAGGCATAGCACCGGCACCTTCAGTTCGCGCGCCAACCCCTTCAAGCGGCGCGCGATCCGCGAGACTTGCTCCTGCCGAGAATCCTTGGCATTATCCGGCTCGATCAACTGCAAGTAATCGATGACGATCAATCCCAGCCCGTTGCGCCGTTTGAGGCGCCGGCCGTTGGCGGCGATCTCGGTCATCGTGCGGCTCGGGCTGTCGTCCACAAACAGCGTCGCCTGGCTCAGCTCGCTCGAGGCCTTGACCAACTGTTCGCGCTCGGCCGCCGAGACAAAGCCGCTGCGGAACTTGCGGCCATCGATCTGGCCGTGCGCACACAGCATGCGCTGCGCCAGCTCGAGCCGCGACATTTCCAGGCTGACAAACAGCACCGGCGTTTTTTCTTTGAGCGCGACGTTCGCCGCGATGTTGGTCGCCAGTGCCGTTTTGCCCATACTCGGTCGGGCGGCCAGAATGACCAGCTCGGACGAGTGCATCCCGCCGGTTAGCTCGTCGAGATCGTCGAAGTGCGTGGCCACGCCCGTGGCTTTGCCGTGCTGCAGTCGTTTGTCGATATGATCGAACGCCTCGACGAGCACGTCCTTGACGTGCTGCACCTCGGAGCCGCCGCGCTGATCGTGAATCTGAAACATCCGCTCTTCGGCCTGCCCCAGCAGTTCGCGAGGGTCGCTCGTCGGGTCGTAGGCGTCGCGGAGGATTTCGGTGCCGGCCTTGATCAAAGCGCGCTGCGTCGATTTGGCCAGCACGATGTCGGCATAGAAGCGAGCGTTCGCCGCGTGCGGCACCGCTTGAGCAATATCGAGCAGATAGGCCAGCCCGCCGATCGATTCCAACTCGCCGGACGTGCGCAAGTTCTCGGCGACCAAAGTCACGTCGGCCCGGCGACCTTGCTGGTGCACCGCCATCAAATGGCGGAATAATTTCTCGTGCGCGTCGGAATAGAAATCCTCGGCGCGCAACAACAGCGCCAACTCGTCGAGCAGCTCGGTGTCCAACAACACGCTGCCCAGTACGCCGCGCTCGGCTTCGAGATTGTGCGGCGGAGTGCGATCGAGCAGCTCGGCCGAAATGCGGGGTACGCCGGCGTCAAATCGTTCGATGACAGCCATCTTGGCGAATCCTCCGTGACCAACAGTTTGCCCGACGATTGCACTGCTTGGCAGCCGAATATGCCGCGCAGCAGCCTACGCAATTCGACGATCCGTGTGCCATTCAATTCAGGCGGCGCCCAGCGGCAAGCGAGACGCCAACTTCACCTGGCCCCCGGATGCGCTCGCGGGCCCAGGCCCGGCTTAGCTCTTTTCGGCGGCCGGTTCGCTGGCGGTCGGCACCACCCACACCTTGAGCTCGGCGTTGATCTCGTGCCCCATGTGGATTCGCACGGTGTACAGACCCAACTCCTTGAGCGGACCTTCCAGACGCACCTGCTCGGTGGTGATGGTGACGTTCTGCTGCTTGAGCGCGTTGGTGATTTCGGTGGCGCCGACCGAACCGTAAAGATGCCCTTCGTCGTTGGCATTGGCTTCGATCGTCACGCTCAAACGGCCCATTTCGTCGGCCAGCGCTTGCAGACCAGCCAGCCGCTTGCGTTCGATCTCGGCCAGCCGCGCACGGTGCTTGTCGACCATCCGCTTGTGGTGCGGCGTGGCGATCGTCGCCAGTCCCTGCGGCAACAGGTAGTTCATGGCATAGCCCGACTTGACCTCGACCACATCCCCGGTCTTACCCAGGTGTTCCACGGTCTGAATCAACAACAGCTCGACGCCCCCACGGGGGCCGCGCGGCAAACGCTTCACGCGAGGACGGCTCGCTACTTCACTCGTCTTGGGCATGATCTGGTTTCCGTCTTACTAGCAATTCGGTTGTGATTGGTCGTTTTGCAATTTCGCCATCGTGGCCGGCCCACCGCGGGGCAATCGCCCGCGCCAGGGGTCGGCGCAACTTGATTCGCCTAAAAGGGAATGTCGTCTTCGGTCGGCTCGCCGTACGATTCGCCGGAATCGTAGCCGCCGCCACCATTGCCACCGCCACCCCCCTGCTGGCCGCCGCGGCCACGCTGAGCCCCGGCGCCTTGTCCGCCTGCTCGACCACCACCGCGCTGGCCCCCCCCTTCGTAGCCACCGCCGCCGCCACCCCCACCCTGGCCACCGCCACGGGCGCTGAGCAACTGCAGCTTCTCGCCGATCACCTTGAGCTTCGAGCGCTTCTGTCCGTCGCTCTCCCAAGTGTCGAGCTTGAGCCGCCCCTCGATCAAGGCGGGCGCCCCCTTCCCCAGGTACTCGCTCGCGATTTCGGCGGTGCGGCCCCAAAGGGTCACGTCGACAAAGGTCGTCTCTTCAACCCATTCGCCCTGGGCGTTCTTCCGACGATCATTGACGGCCAGGCCGATGTCGGTCACCGCTGTGCCGCTCGGCGTGTAGCGCAGCTCGGGATCGCGGGTGAGATTGCCCACCAGGATCACACGATTGAAGCTAGCCATCGATCACACAAACTTTCCGAGCGAATTCTGCCACGCGTGCTGCCCGCCGCGACGCGTACTGGCCACAAAAACCGGCCTCCCTTACTCGAGGGCGTCGACCCCTTCTCCTTCGAACTCGGGCACTCCGGCCTTCGCATTGGCCGGCGCCGGCTCGGGAGGCTTCGGACGCGGCATTTGCGTTTGACCTAACGCGTGCGACACCAAGGCGTCGGCAATCCGCGGTTCGACCTTCAAAATCAGCGAACGCAAAATGCTCTCGCTCAACTGGCACTCACGCTCGATGGCGGCAACCTGCCGGCTCTCAAGCTTGAAGTACGACAGCCAGTAGGTCCCCTTGCGGTGCCCGTCGATCGGGTAGGCCAGGCGACGCTCTTCCCAAACGCGGCTGACGAGCATCTCGCCGCCGGCCGCTTGCACGAACTTGGCGATCTGCCCCGACACGCCCGCTTGATCACGCGAATAGCGATTCGAGTCGAGGATCAGCATGCACTCGTAGGTCTGAACGGACAATTCGAAGCTCCTGTGAGTCGCCGTGGGTCGAGGTTGTTTGGGCTCGAGCCACGAGGTGAATTTGTTGTCGATCTCGGCAATTCGTTGTTTTGATTCGTGGTTTGATTCAGCTCGTCGGCGGATTGTAGCGGTTCATCGCCATCGCCACGCCATCGGCGGCCCAGCAGGCGACCGCATCGGCCCCCCGCGCCCGGGCAATGTCCATTTCCACGCGTTCGGCCGCGGTAAAGCGACTGAGCACAAAGTCGGCCGCGTCCCAACCGCCCGGAACCGCTCCGATTCCCAGCCTCAGCCGCGGCACGTCCTCGGTCCCCAGTCGCTTGAGGATATCCTGCAAACCCTTCTGGCCGCCAGCGGAGCCCGATGCCCGAATCCGCAGCTTGCCCAGCGGCAGATTCAAATCGTCGCAGACCACTAACACGTCGCTGACTGCCAACTTGTAAAAATCAAACGCGGCGCCGACGCACCCACCGCTGCGATTCATGTACGTGTGCGGCAGCAGCAACCAGGTGCGTTCAGCTCCAATCGCGATTTCCGATATCTCTCCCTGAAAGGCGAGCTTGGCCCGCCCCGCGCCATAGCGCTTCGCCAACTCCGCGACGACCTCATAGCCGACGTTATGCCGCGTCCCGTCGTACTTGCGCCCGGGGTTGCCCAAGCCAACCACAAGCTTCATAAGGGCGAACCTGCCCGCGACCCACTCCGCTCGCACGCCAGGCGTGCGGCAAAAGCCGGTCGCCAGCCTCCAGGGGCACTCGTCGTCGTCCTATCTGTCGTCCTATCAGTTTTCCTACTCTTCGTCCGCTGCTTCTTCGCCGGCCTTGCGACCAATGATCTCCGGCTCGGCACCCTCGCCGACGGCCACGCCCTCTTCGCCCTCTTCGGTCAAGAGATGGCACGTGACCACCACGGCATCCGCGTCGGTGATCAGCGTCGCTCCTTCAGGCAGCTTCACGTCGCCGGCAGTGATGGTCTGCTCGAGGTGCAGCTCCTTGACGTTGACAATTAGCTTCTCGGGGATCGCCGTCACCGGGCACTCGATTTCCAGCTCGTGCATGACCAGTTCGACGTGGCCCCCTTCTTTCGCGCCCGGGGCTTCCCCCTTCAGCTCGATCTTGACGCGGAGCTCAACCTTTTCCCCTTCGGCGACACGAATGAAATCCAGGTGGACGACGTCCGATCCGTAGACGTCCCACTGCATGTCATTGACGAACGCGGTCTCTTGCACCGCGCCCCGCAGTTCGACCAGCCGGCTGCCATGACGCAACATGCTGGCGACCTGCTCATGCGGCACCGCCAGGCTGAAGACTTCGCCGCCGTGGCCATACAGCACGGCCGGCACTTGCCCCTCTCGACGGATGCGGCGCGAATGCCGTTTGCCGAGATTGGGTCGCAATTCCACGGTGAGTGACTCGGCCATCGACAATAACTCCCTCGAATGCGGCCGCGAGCAACGACTGCCCAGCCGACCGAAATCCTTATGTCCTAACGATATCCGATATTGCCAAACACGCCTGTCGGCGTGATAGCGAACGCGCGAATCCCGACATTTTGGCCGATCGCCCCCAAAATGCAAGGGCGCTGCGGCCAACGAATCTGCCTTACCGGGTCGCGCTACGCTCCCCATGCTTTTTGCCCCCCTCGACCATCGCGCCGCAGCGGCCATGCAATAGCCACCAAACCCCCACGCCCGTCAGTCTGCGGGCCCGGTTCCGTCGACTTTGCCGCACGCGACGGGCCGTAACGCCTACCCGCCAACACCGCGCCGGCTTTGCCCCTAAATCGAGTCCAGACCGCCGCCAAACCGGGGCGAACTTACAGGTAGTTGCGCGCACCGTGTTGAGTGTACAGCGGCGCCAACTCCCTGGCTGGCCGTCGGGCTGAACGAACGCAGCCCCCTGCCCGGCCCGACTTGGGCAAGGACGTCCATGATCGCCCCCGGCCACTCGCAGTTTCGGTTGACGCGGTCCCACCATGCGCGGCGATCGGCTTTGCTCGTCCTCTTGCTGATCACTTGCCACGCCGCGGCGCCAAGCGTCGCCTTTGGCGCCGAGCCGACCACCATCCTCTCGCTGGCCCCCCCGACGCGCCAGGTAATCAAGCGGCACGCCGCCGCCGGCCGGCACGAGGCATCAACCATCGTCGAAACCGACGACGGCGAGCTGGTCGATACGGGCGACTCCGCCGAAGCTGAGCTTGGCAATCGCGAACCTGCCGACTGCGCTTCGCTGGATGCCACGGGCATTGCCGACACCGCCGCGGACGACGTCGACGAACCGGCTGCCGACGACCTGGAATCGAACAATGTCGCAACCGGCGACACGATCTCAGGCACCATCTCTGGCGATGAGATCCGCGGCGCCCTCACCCCCTGCCCTGCGGTCGATTGCCCTCCCGGTGAGCTTGACGCGGATGAGTGCCCCGCTGAAGACTCGCCGGTCGACGACGACTGCTGCGATTGCGAGGACGACGAGGAGTTCGAGGGCTACCCGGTCCTCGGGCCCGACGCTCCGCTGCCGCCAGTCTGCCGCGACGTACGGCTCTGCATCGATCGTTGCAAGCCGGCCCGCGGCGAATTCTGGATCGTCAGCACGCGCAAGGCTCCGGTGCGCTGCAATCTCGATCAGGGACTCGGCTGCATCGAGTATTACAAGCGCGTTGGCAAGGACCGCTACCAGAAGTACTCGCTCGAAGCGTTCCTGATGGCGATGGACCCGTCGCTGCCGACCTGCATTTACGTGCATGGCAATACCCTCGATTGGGACGGCGCCATCGAAGGTGGCACGCGCGTCTATCGCAAGATCGGTCGTGGCATCGACGGGTTCCGGCTCGTCCTTTGGTCCTGGCCCGCCGAGCGCCTCAAAGGCTACGGGCTCGAAGGCAACGTCGTCGAAAAGGCGTACCGCGCCGAGTCGCAAGGCTACTACCTCGCCTGGCTCGTCGATCTGTTGGATCCGCGCTTGCCGCTGAGCCTGGCGGGCCACAGCTACGGTTGCCGCTCGATCACCGCCGGCTTGCAGGGCCTGGCGACTGGTCACATCGCTGGCTACGTGCTCCCCGAGCGTCAATACACGGGCTGGCGGCCAATGCAGGCCTGCCTGGTCGCGGCGGCCATGGACAAGTGGCTACTCACGCCGCGCGGTCGGCACGCGTTGGCGGTCACGCAAGTCGATCGCATGCTGATCACAGTGAACCCGAAGGACCGCACGCTCGCCCTGCTGCCGAAATGGTTCCCGTGGGAAGCGCTCGGGCTGACAGGGCTCCCCGCTCGGCCGATCGCGCCGTACGACCAGCGGGTGTTGCAGATGGAATCGACCTCATGGGTCAACAAGGCCCACCGCTTCCAGGCGTACGCCACCGACCGCGAACTGGCCGACCGTCTGCGGCCCTACTTCTTCTATCTCGACGCGCCGGAGCCGATCCCGGCCGAGCTGGTCCCCTCAGGCGAGCCGGTCGATTCCGCCCCCAGCGCGCCCGCGGTGCCCAATCCGTAGGTCATGCACCCCGTGCATGACGACTGCCACGGGCACCAACACCAACCCGACGCGCCAGCGAGGGAGAGTTCGCGCGGTGGTCGTCTTTCCGTCTTGCCGTGGTGTCGTTGTGAGAGAACAAGGGCATTCCATCCCTATCCTCTTCACCGACTCCGGCGTTCGACAACTTCTATCCCGCAGGGATTGCATCGTCCAGCCCAGGGTTGCGCTTCCTGCGAGCTACCCTGGGTTTTCGTGGGCCGGAGCCCGTCTACCCTGAAAGGGTTGAATCCGCGTGGCCCCGTGACGTGCGTCGTCGATTTCCTTTGGCGCTACGTGTGAAATTGCTGCAACCCTTTCAGGGTTGGCGCGGTCGGTCGGCATTCGCGTTCCCAGGGTAGTCGCTGCGCGACAACCGCTGGGCTGAAAGCTCCGATCCCGTCAGGATCGTAAGACGGTTGCCGTTGTTGACAGCGATCGCGCAGCATGCCTGGGCGGCGCAGCCGCTAGAGGTTCAAAATACGGCTGAAACCCTCGCAAAAACTTCTCACTTCACGGGCGCGGACTCTGTGCCCACTCCATTGTGGCGGACCGGCCTGAATACGCCCTCTCCTGCCGTCGTGTCGTCGTGCCGTCGTGGTAAAGTAATTCACGGCTCGATCGATCAACCACCACGACACCACGGCACGACGATGATGTACCGTCCGCTTTGCCCACTAGACTTTGCCATGACGCGTTGCCTGCCGCTGACGTGCCTCATTCTTGTCGCCGCGATCGACGGCGGTTCACTCCGCGCGGCCGAGCCCGCCCGACTGATCGAAGCGCGGCGCATCTGGGATCAGGCGCCGCACAACGCCTTCACCGATCTGGTGCGATTCCGTGATCGCTGGTTCTGCGTGTTCCGCGAAGGGGCCAAGCACGTTTCGCCCGACGGCGCGCTGCGCGTGATCACCTCCGTGGATGGAACCACGTGGGAATCTGCGGCCCTGATCACGTCGCCAAACTCCGACTTGCGCGATGCCAAGATCACCGTTACGCCCGACGGTCGGCTGATGCTCACGGGGGCCGAAGCACTGCACGACAAGTCGAAGCACACGCACCAATCCCTGGCCTGGTTCTCCGAAGATGGCCGCACCTGGAGCGACAAGCACGCGATCGGCGATCCCGATTACTGGCTGTGGCGCGTCAGGTGGCACACGACACCGCACACCAATCCACAGGGCAGCAAAGCCTATGGCATCGGTTACGGCACCGGTTCCGGCGAGGGGAAGGATCGCTCGATCCGGCTCTACACCAGCACCGACGGCCAGCGTTTCGACACGCTCGTCGAGCGGCTCTACGACATCGGCTATCCGAACGAGACCTCGCTGGTCTTCGCCGGCGACACGGCACACTGCCTGCTGCGCCGCGACGATCAACCCAATAGCGGGCTTATCGGGACCTCGCAGCCTCCGTACACGACGTGGGAGTGGAAAGACCTCGGCGTGCGGATCGGCGGACCGCAGATGCTGCAACTGGCCGACGGCCGTTTCGTCGCGGCGGTGCGGCTGTACGACAAGCCCGTGCGCACGTCGCTGGTCTGGATCGATCCCGCGGCTGGCCGGCTCGAGGAGTTTTTGAAGCTCCCCTCCGGCGGCGACACCAGCTACGCCGGCCTGGTATTTCACGAGGGCTTGCTGTGGGTCAGCTACTACTCGTCGCACGAGGAGAAGACGTGCATCTACCTGGCGAAGGTGCAGTTGCCGGCGAAGGAGTGATGACCCGTCGTGACGACGCGGTGCGCGGTCGCTCGATCAAACGGTCGCATTCGATCATCCGTTTTGTTTTTGTGGCGCCTTGGCGACCGACGCCGCAACCCATTCAGGCATTTAAACAACTCGGCGATCGAGGGCATCGTACTCCAGCACCCGGACGCAAACTGCCCCACCCGGACGCAAGCCGGACGATCACCCGGACGCAAAACGCGCGAAGACCTCGTCGCCCCAAGTTGTGCTGTCTATTTGAGTTCGGGTGGAATATCAAAACACCCGGACGCACCCGGACGCAAAATCCCGGAACACTTTATAGAGGAGGGGGCGCACGGAATCTTACTAGTTCGCTACTTGGCAGAACCTCACCGACCGCGTGGGGTTACAATGGTCGCCAGAGGAGATCGCCATTCAAGCGGGAGGGTTAGCGAGATGTCTTGCCGAAGCTGCCTTGCCCTGACAACCGTGGCCGCACTTTCGCTCGTTGGACTCGAAGCGACTTCGGCGGCGCCGGTTGCTGCCGTCACGGCGTCCTACTCGCCGGGCGCCGCACGAATGCATCACGTCCGCATTCCCGGCCTGGGGCGCATTCCACGCGGCGGCGGTCGGGGCGGGTCGGGACAATCGTCGCAGCAACGACAGTATCAAAAGTACCTCCAGCGTCAGCAGCAGGCTTACATCCAACAGCAACAGGCCGAAGCAGCGAAACTGGCCAACGCTCCGCCGCCGGAGCCCACCAGCGGTGCACGCGGGCGGCAAACCCAGCAGCAGTCGCTCCTCAAGCGGTTCGATGCCAACGGCGACGGCAAGCTCAACGACGCCGAGCGCCGCACGGCCAAGACCACGCTCGCCAAAGAGAAAGCCGCCGGCGGCGCAATCCCCGCGGAGGCGGCCAAGCCCGACGCGGGTCAGGCTCCACCCGCCGCGGCACCAGCCGGCGGCAAGCGTCGCAAGGCAAAGTAAGCAGCGGAAGCGCTGTCTGGGTCGGCGACCAATCGGCTATCCTGACGGCATGACACGTCAGAGTCCTTTGATTCGCGCCGAACAACCTGGCGACGAGCCCGCGATCCGCCGCGTTCAGCAAGCGGCCTTTCCGACGCCAGCTGAAAGCCAACTCGTCGACGATTTGCGCGCGGCGGGCCGGCTCACAATTTCGCTAGTGGCCATCATCGACGAAGCGATCGTCGGCCACATTGCCTTCAGCCCGGTGACGATCGAAGCTGCAGCGATTGAAACTGCAGCGATCGACGCGAACTCAAGTGCGTCGGCGACTGCACCCACGGGCCTTGGCCTGGCTCCGTTGGCCGTGACGCCCGATTGGCAACGTGCTGGCATCGGCACGGCGCTTGGCCACGCTGGCATGGATTCGTGCCGACGCCTGCCGGCACCTTTTGTCGTGGTGCTCGGCTCACCGGTCTATTACGCGCGCTTTGGATTCGCCGCCGCGGCCCGCTGGAAACTGCTCGACGAGTACCAGGGAGGCCCAGCATTCCAGGCGATCGAGCTCGTCGCCGGCGCCATTCCCACAAAGGGCGGCCTGGTGCGCTACGCTCCGGAATTCGCGATCTTCGCGCCTGATACCTAAGAAAAGGCCGAGAAATAACTTCTCCCTATTTCCCTCTCCCCTCGCGGGAGAGGGGAGGGTGTGAGGGGGCAATAGAACGGGAAGTTATTTCTCGGCCGTTCCTAAACCATTACCGACCGAGCCCAAATGCCCGATTTGCGCGCCGGCACCGTCGCCGCGCCATCGCACCGATCGCCGCCACCCCGCACAAGGCCAGCGTCCAGCCTTCCGGCTCGGGCACGGCCAGCAGCGCGCGCCCCTCGCCACTGCCAGGGAGCGCCGCCGATGCCGCGCTGAAGTTGTCGGCCCACATCGTGTAGTCCAGTCCGTCGACAACGCCATCGCTGTTGAAGTCGCCGTCGTTGTGACCGTGCGAGGTGCTTTGACCGAAGTGGTCCGACCAAGCGACGTAATCCAAACCGTTGGTCACCCCATCGTTGTTGGCATCCCCCGGTGCCCGCTGGGTGACATGAGTCGTGAGCACGACGAAATCGCGGGTGCCGCCATCGAGGTCGTTGCGCGCGCTGACCAACACGTTATCGAACGCATCGAGCGGAGCGTCGTTCGGCAAGTCGACGAAGACCTGAAAACTCGCCTTCTGCCCGACTGGCACGATCGGCGTTTGCAGCGTCGATAGCGAAGTACCGTAGAGGTTGTCTTCGAAGAACAACGAGTAGCTGGTCGGCACATCGCCGTTGTTCTTCACGGTCAGCGAATAGGCGACCGTCGTTCCTTCGCTACCGGTGAGTGACTTGATTGGCCCGTTGACATTGATGCCCGAGGTGAGCGAGTTCTGCACGAGTGCGTCGGCCCCAGCTTCCGGCCCCCACAGATCGCGCCACACCGATTGGTCCCCTTTCATATACAGGTCCAACCACTGCACGCTCAGCGCGCGGGCGTAATTCAACTGCCAGGCGGGCCCGGTGTCGTAAAAGCCCAGGTGCGTGGCACCAACCAGATTGTTGAGCTCGATGGCCGGATTGCCGTTGTTGTAGATCGAGTTGGTTGTCGAGGCGCTCACCGTAGTGTCGTTGGTACCGGCAATGAGTTGCACGGGGACGTGGACGTTGGCAATCTGGTCGGGTGCCTGGACCGGGATGCTCATATTCTGAGCGGCCCAGGTGACGACAGTTTTCACCGCCCCGTTTTGCGAGGCCTCGGAGATGCTGGCGGCCCCGCCCATCGAGTGCCCCATGGCCGCGTAGCCCGTGGTTTGCACGTGCTGATAGAAGATCGACGATGCCTTGCTGTTTTGCGTCGTCAGGTAGTTGTAGGCCGAAGTCTGATCGTGCCCTAACGCTTCGGTCTGAAAGACATCGAGGACCGATTCGTAAGACTGCGGCGCGATCACGATGTAGCCGTGACTGGCCAACTGAGCGAGGCTCGCCGGCAACGAGTTGGCTGTGACGGTGGTGTAGCCGTGAGCAAAGCTGACCACGGGATACGCGCCACCGCTAGGATCAAGCGGCATGTTGGTACCGGCGCTCGTCGCCGGATAGTAGACCAGCGCGTTGAACGAGCCGCTGCCGCCGGCGGTGCGCGAAACGCTTACCTGGCGATTTCCGACGATAAAATCGCCGGCCGCGCCATACGACAAATCGACCGCCCGACACTGCTGGCCGACCATCGAAACCGCGACAAGCAGCAGAGCACCGATGAGCAGCTTGCCGGCTGTCATCGCTCGCGTGACAGCCAGAGCATCGCCCACCTGCCGAGGCAACAAGGGCCGCGTGTTACAGCACATCTCCCCCATGCTCGAACCCTCCCCCAGGCGAGAACCCAAACATCAAGCATTGATGAGCGGCTACCTCTCCGCGTTGGATAATAGCTCAGCAGGTGCGCCGGCTGCAACGCGAGTGGGTTGTCAGCGGCTCTCCGAAGAAGCAGGGCACGACGCCAAGCGCAGAATCACCAAAACTATTGTGACAATTTTTCTTGACAAATACGGCCGGCGACCGTATCCAAGACATCAACAATTGAGTGGCACTAGGCCCTCGCAACGTGGGCTGGCAATTGGAGTTTCGGCTAGTCGACCGCTGGCAATTCGCGTCGTCGTTGATTCCGTTGCTGCAAGAAATCTGGAATCGATCACTGGGGAGGGACGCTAATGAGTCAACGAGTTATCACCTCAGCCGTTTTCGCGGCGCTAGTGTTCTGCGCTGCCGAAACCGCATCTGCCGGACTGCTCTACATCGACCCGATCTACGGGTATCAGAAGACCTCGAACATTCAGTTCGCGCTCGGTAAGACCACCTCGGGCACGATGCCGCTGTTGCTCGACGTATATCAGCCTACTGACATCGGCCAAGGCAAGGTGCAAGCGAACCGCCCGGCCGTCGTGATTCAAGATGGCGGCGCCTGGGTCTCGGGCGACAAGGAAAATGGTCGTGTCGTGCAGGCCGCCACGTATCTCACGCAGCGCGGCTACACGGTATTCATCGCCAACTACCGACAAGTGGGAGACAGCCCCGCGGCCCCGGGCCCTGGACCCTGGAACAGTCTGAGCCCGGCCTCCAATAGTAGTGGCTTGGGCGCCGCAACGTTTGTATTTCCGAGCCACAATGTGATCCGCAACGGCATCGAGGACTTTGCCGCTGCCATCACCTACGTGCGTAATAACGCGGCACTCTACGGCGTCAACCCGAATTACATCGCCGGCGCGGGCGGATCGGCAGGCGCGATCAACTTGCTCGATTTGCAGTACAACGGCAACACCACCGCGCAACCTTGGCGCACGCAGGCCAATGTGTCGTTTGTCGGGTCCATGATGGGGGACTGGAACAAAGTCGTCGCCGGCGGGGCCCCGCTGTTCATGCTCAACAACGCGCTCGACCCGTTGATCTTTTACAATAACGACGTCGAGCCCAACTTGCACAATCGTCTCGAGTCGGTCGGCATCTACCACGAACAGTGGATGCAATACCCAAACGTCACTGATCACAACATGCACTACGATCAGTACCCGCTCGCGGATACCGGCAATCCTTACATGACGGCCAGTTACGGCGACAGCAGCAAGCTGGTGATGGAGCGAGCGGCCGATTTCCTGGCCTACCACTTCACGCCGACGGGGCCGATCAATATCGTTGTGCCCGAACCGGCGAGCGTGGCCTTGCTATTCCTGGGATTGGTGTCGCTGCTGGCGGCCAACTGGCGGAAGACGCCGCGCGGACGGTAGAACATGTAGCCTTAGACCTGGCAATCAAGCGTCAACTTTGTCGTCAAGACACCACTTGCAGCCTTGATGCTCCGAGTGCGCACCGCGCCAGAACCAGCGTTGACGTGCGGCAGCCACCGCCACTCCAGCTTTGCGGACAACTGAATTCCTAGTGAGCACGCACATCGCCCTGCTGCGGGCTATCAACGTCGCCGGGCAAAACCGCGTCGCCATGGCCGACCTGCGCACGCTGTTCGCCGATCTGGGGTTCGCCGGCGCGCAAACGATTCTACAAACCGGCAACGTGCTATACGACGGCGGACGTCGCCAGCCGGCCGCACTCGAAAAGCTGCTCGAGCGCGAAACCGTTGCACGACTCGGCGTCGCCGCCGACTACCTGGTACGCACCGCCGCCGAGTGGCAGGCGATCGTCGCCGGCAACCCGTTCGCCACGGAGGCCAAACGCGATCCCGGTCACCTTATCGTTGTCTGCTTGAAGAGTGCCCCGCCGGCCAAGAACGTCGCCGCCCTGCAAGCGGCCATTCGCGGTCGGGAAACCCTCCGTGCCGTCGGTCGCGACCTCTACATCGTCTACTCCGACGGCATCGGCCGCTCGAAGCTCACCACAGCGCTTATCGAAAGCAAGCTCGGCACCCGCGGCACGGGCCGCAACTGGAACACCGTGCTGAAGCTGGCGGCGCTAGTCAGTTGACCGGCGAGCCGTGCCCCCGTTTCGCCAACCGACCACGCCCTCTGTGGAACCGGCGGCTCGTTTCGTGCGTCCAAACTTTGGCGGGCGGAACGCGACAAACTGGCCTGCGGCCCGATTCGCCCACCTGTCGGCAAGGAGACTTTCGATGAAACGCAAGCGTTTCCTCCACTGTACCGGACTGGCGGCCGCGACACTCGGCACGATTCTCTGGGCTCGCGACGCCGCTTCGGACGCACGCACCGCTAGCCCGGACGCGGTGCTTTCGGACGCTCTGGTCCGCGAAGCCACCCGACTTCGAGATCAGGGTCCATCCGGCCTGACCACCGCGCTGCTACGACGCCCCGCCCTTGAACAAATGTCAACGGCGAAACGCGCCACCGCCACCCGCGAGTGGCACGCGCTGGTCGACGCCGTGGCCGGTCAGCGCGACGCTTGGGCATCGCTCCTCTACTGGCACACCGATCTCGAAGCCGCCAAGGTTGCCGCCGAAGCGGCCGGCAAACCGATCCTCTCGTTGCGACTGCTCGGCAGGCTGACGGACGAGCACAGTTGCGCGAACAGTCGTTTCTTTCGTAAGACCCTTTACCCGAATGCGGCCGTCGGTAAATTTCTGCGCGAGAACTTCATTCTGCACTGGGAATCCGTTCGCCCGGTTCCTACGGTGACGATCGACTTCGGCGATGGGCGGACGCTTAAGCGCACCATCACCGGCAACAGCGTGCACTACGTGCTCGATTGCCGCGGTCGCCTTGTCGACGCGATTCCCGGCCTGTTTGGGCCTCAAGCATTTCTGCAAGTGCTCAAGCCATCGCAGGAAGTCGCTGCCAGCTGCGGCACGCTCGACGACTCGCGTTTTCGTGAATTGGTGATTGAACAACATCAGCAATGGCGCGACGATGTCCACGCGCGATTGCAGGAAGACATCAGCATTCTTGGCCCGCAGCCCGCACAACTCACAGGCACTGCGGAACTGCTGGCTCGGACGGCGCCGATCTTTGAAATTGTGCCCGCAGCTAGGCCAGCCGAGATGATTCCTCGATATGTCGGCGGTGGCTCTGGAGTTGACGCCGCGCAATCGCTACCTGATCCAACCTGGCGTATCTGGGGAGCGCTGGCCACGCGGCACTTTGAAAACGTGTTAGGCGACGCGGATTCTATGCTGGTAGCCGCGCCGGGCGCGCGACGTGTCGAGCGCGCAAACCCAATTGCCCGACCCAAGAACGACATCGAGCTGCCACTCGTCGCTAACGTCGCGATTGTCGACTTCAGCCGCAACCGCGCGATCGACAGTGTCTTCAACGAGTATGCGCTGCATTTTCGCATCCACGAGCATCTCTCGAGCGAAGCAGCGATCAGACAATCGCTGGCCGACTTTACGCGTTGGTGCTATGCCGAGGTTTTCTTATCGCCGCTCGACGACCCCTGGTACGGGCTCAAGACCGACGCCTACGACGGCTACGACGCGCCGCCGGCCGAGCAGACGGCACGACTCGAACGCTGATCAGCCCCGTTAGCCGCCGGATTCATCGACTCGGATAGTGCGGTACACCCAGAATGCGCTACCCCGCCCTACAGCATCTTCAAATACTCGATCACCGCGGTCTTCTCGTCCTCGGTCAATTGCTCGGGGAAGGCGTGCCCCGCGGCGCTCTTGCCCGGGATGCGCGTGTCGAAGTAGCGCCGCTTCTCGACCGGCAAGTCGGCCTCGGCCGGCACGTCGGCCAGTTCGGTTACCTCGATACCGACGCGCACCTGGTCGTAGCCATCTTCGCTGCGCGTCCAGACGACCGGCCGCTTGTCGACGTGGAACAAATGCCAGAGCGTCGGCACCGAGCCATTGTGCAAGTACGGCCCGCTCGCCCAGATGCCATCCAGGGGCGGCGCCACGTAGCCAGCCGGGTACTGATTCACCTTGTGCTTGCCGTGCTCGCCAAACCAACTGATCTGGTGACCTCCGCGAGCCAAGGGTGACAGCGCCTGAAATCGCAGCGGGTCGGTCCCTACTTCTTCGATATCCACGTTGCGTTCGGGATATTCTCCGCCACTTCCGTCGGCTTCGCTGCCATACGTCCCGTGGCACTCAGCGCACACGCGGTTGAAGGCCACTTGCCCACGCGCGGCCAGGTCGCGATCGATGCTGAACGGATACTCGGGCGCTTCGATCGACTCGATGTAGGCCAGGATATCTTTGAAGTCGGGCTCCCAGGCCTTGAACTTTTCAGGCCCGGTCTGCGGCAACATCAAAAACGGCATCAGCGCGCGATGGGCCTTGGGGGCGAACCCATCGGCATAGAGCATCTTCTTGTGCTTCACGTTCCACCACGGCGGCGCGTCGTGATCGTGATGCAGCATCTTGGGGAAGGTTTTGCGCGGCACGTAGTTCAAACTCAGGTCACGCTGCGACCCGAGGGCGACGCCGAAGATCACCGAGTTGGTCGTGCCGTTCGAGCCTCCCAATGGCACGCCCGGCATCCCGCTATCGGCGATCTCGCTGAGCCGCCCCTGCTTCTCCAGGTAACGATAAAGATCCTCGCGCATGTTCTCCAGCGCGACGTGACTGTTGGGCAGACCAGGAATCACGCGGCCGGCCACTTTGCCCCCGTGGCACGAAAAGCAGTTGGTGACCCAGCCCCCGTTGGGCCCGGCCACGTATTGCAACGGTACGTTCGACCCGCGACCCGGCAGCTCCATCAATCCATAGCGCGACAGAGCCATTTTGCGGCGCGTGGCAGCGTCGGCCTTTTCGGCCTCGCTGCGGGCGGGCTCTTCCCACACGGTCCACAGCTCGTCGAACGTGGCTTCCTTAAAATCGCTGTTGAAGTAAGGGCGATTGAGCAGGAACCAGTAGCCGCGTTCGGCAGGCGACATGCCTGGATCAGGCGTTTCGAGATCGCCTGCGGTGGCAGTGCCGGATGCCACTGTCACTATTGCGACGGCCACGAGAGTCTCGCTGACCCGCCACATGACGCCACGACAGAAGCGACGCAAAGTGATGCCGCGCATGGCTTTCCCCCTCCATTGGCCAGGTACTGCTCGACGGCCTAGCTGGTCAGTCATCGACGAACCGGCCGACATCTTAGCATACGAACCTTTTGCCTGGAAACTCTTTTTCGGGGACAAGCGGCTATCCAATTGAAGTCTATCTCGAAGCGCTAGCGGGCTTGCGCGATCGGTACCATCCGCGTGCCGTCGCCACCGATCTTCGCTCGCCCGGTCGCAGTCACACGAGCGGCTGATTCAGCTCGGTCTGCCAGTCGGCCGGGTTGGGGCTCGACTCGGGCCCTTTGGAATAAAACTCCCAGAGGTTGGCGGTCGACTTGTGGCCGGCCTTTGAAAGCCAGTCGCAGAACTCACCCCACGCGCCACCGAGCCCTTCGTAGCCGCCACGATAGATGGTGCGCGCCACCCGCGTGGCGGGCAACTTGCTCGGCTTGACGCGGCCGGTCGGCGTCACCGGCTTGCTGACCGGCACACCAACCTCGAAGTCGAACTGCTCGGGGCTCATCTTGAAGTGATGCGAAAAGACCGGACCGGCCGGCGCGACCCCCTGCGCGGCGAGCGCTTGCATCACTTCGCCGATCGCCGGGCCCATCACGTGCTGGATCTGGTCGCGCGGAATCGTCAGATGAATCGTGGCGGTGTCGCGCGCCGGCGAGTCCGTGATTTGCGGCGTGTCAATCATGAGGTGGGGCCTCTCTTCGGAACGGATGCAGAAACTGCCGCCAATACCCGCGCGGCACCGGGTGCCCGCCGATGCCGTAGTCGGTCGGCCATTTGTCGTGCGGCAAGTAGAACGTGCCGAACAGCCGGTCGAACAGCGGGAAATGAATCGCGAAGTTAACGTCGATTGCCTCGCGATCGATGCCGTGATGCCAATGATGAAACCTCGGCGTCACCACCAGCCCACCGATGCGGTTCAGGTTCCAGCCCACGTTGGCGTGGACCAGGCTCGAATGCAGATAGACCAACAGAAGATAGGCATAGATCGCCACTTCGGTGAAGCCCAGCACGAACATCGGGATCACGGTCGTGCCACGCAGCACGAGGATCTCCAGCACGTGCATCCGGGCGCTGGCCATCCAGTCCATGCTTTTCGACGAATGGTGCACCGAGTGGAACTCCCACAGCGCCGGCACTTGATGGAACATGCGATGGACCCAGTACTGCACCAGGTCGGTGAGGAACATGATCTCCAGCACCTGCACCCACACCCACTGCCCGCCGACCCACGCCCGCAAAGTGCTCCAACTGGTGTGCGTGAGGATCGCGGTGGCCGGAGCCATCGAGATCAATGTAAGCACCTGCACGAACAAGCTGCTTACCAGGTAGTAGAACAGATCTTCGCGCCATTCGAGGCGAAACAATTGCTGCTCGCGCCGCCGCGGAAAGAGCCGTTCGAGTGGCACGAACAATAGCCCCGTGAAGGCCAGGTTCAGCACGAACCAATCGAGCGCGAGATACACGCCGCTGGCATTAGCCTCGGGCGAGTCAACGCGCGAGCCCCCCAGCGCCGTGGCCACCAGCGTGACGGTCATTGCGGTCAGACCAAGCGCTTTGTTGGTTCGCAGGATCAGACTCACGGCCGCCAGCACGAAGGCCGTCAACAGCAGCAGGTGCAAGCCGACACGAAACCACGTGCTCGCATACGACGCGCGCAGGGCCGGCAGAGTCAGCGCATCGGGAAAGTGCAAACAGAGGACGAAGAACAGTCCCGCGCAGGCGCACAACAGCCCGGCGACCCCGCTGATCCAGCCCGCACCCCAAGGGCGCTCGTGGCGCGGCGTTTCCAAATCTGCCTGCAATGCGTTGCGAATCTTCGAAAGCACAGCGACGTCTCCACGTCAGTTCGTGATCACGAAAGCTCGTTCACCGCTCGCTCACCACCGCGCGAAGTGATCTTCAGCAGCGGTGATCGCCCCGGCCAACTCGATCCGCTCGCCGTCATCTGCCACGATCGTACCATCGACCCGGCCGACCACCTGGTGCATCCGCGAACGCACCAGCAGCAGGTTGGTGATTTCGCGCCGCTCGAACAAGGGAGTAATCGCCAGGTCGACGCGATCGCTCCTGCGCGTGCGGATTCGCCAGGGGCGTTTATAGTCGGCGCGATCGATTTCGAACGCCACGTCGTCATGAATCTTATGAACCTGGCCATCGACGTACAGCGCGTTCTCGGTCATGCCGGTGCCGTCGGTCCAGGCGCCACCGAGGTTGAAGCCGATTCGCCGGCCCGCTTGCACGGTCGACGAAACGGCCCACTCCCAGTGCGTGCGATACGGGAAGATGCCGCGGGCAAAGTCGAGCCACGCTCCCCCCTGCCCTGGCTCGAACTCGGCGACCATTTCACCGACGCGCACGGTCCCCGCGACCGGTAGCGCCGTGTGCTTGCCGGTGTAATGAAACACTCGCAGACTCCACGGGATCACCACGCCGAGCGTTTCCTGGCCGGGCGGATAGTCAATCGTCAGGTCGATCACCATTTGGCGGCCATCGCGTGTCGCGGCATACCCAGCCAGTCGCGCCTCATCCTCGCTCTGCAGGTAACGCAGCTCGGTTTTGCGGTTGGCGAATCGGCACTCGCCCGGCACGTTGTCCGAAAGCTGGCAACTGCGGGCCAGTGGCGAAATCGTGGCGAAGGTCGCTGCCTCGAGCGTGCGCAGATCGAGCAACCAGCCGAACGCGTAACCGAAGTAGTCGAGATCAAAAATCGCCGTGATGAAGTAGTGCGTCCCGGACTGCGCTCCCCAGGCATTCCAGCGCTTCTTGCGGAACCGATGGCCGCGCAGATTGCAATCGTGCAGCGGATGCCTTGACCAGCCAATGGCCGCGGGGTTGAGATTGCCGGCAGCGTCGCACAGCGCGACCGAGCGAGTGATCTCCGGCTCGGCAACGGTGGATAGCGCAGCCGATTCCAACTGTTGCGTGGCCATCAGAAATCTCCTGGTGAGCTTGGATCAATGGCGGCTCGGCGACGCTCGAGCTCGGCGACCCGATCTGGGTCTCCTTGCAGCTCAGCCAGCGGAGCAAGCTGTGCGCGAATATATAACCAGTCGAGCTTGCCGGCTTGTCGAATGATAACGCGTTCGACGTCGGCCCAGTCCTGAGTTCGGGCCGCAAACGCCTTCATCACGACGAGGTCTTCCGCGGAGCACGTTCTTAAGGGGACACGCGACGGATAGTCAAACATGGTAGACCGCTCAATGACTCGCTCTTCATAGGGCAATGCCGCGAGCGTCACATCCAAACCAACCCCGCCCGACGAACTTAGCAGCAGCACACGCCGTTGCAAGGCGAACGCTTCCGCGTCCGGCAAGCGCGCCGTGAAGTGATTCAAGAGAGTCTGCACATAAGGAAGTTCGCCGCCAAACCCCGTCAAGAGGGACAGATCGGCGTCGACTGTCGTCCGCGGTTGGCCCCAGCGCAACTGCGCGATTCCCCCAATAAAACAGAATCGCCATCCCTCATCGAGACAGACCGCCTGCAGCTCAGCCGCTGCTTGAATCACGTTGTTCACGCGCGTGCAGCTCCATAAACAGCCGCTGCATCTCGATCAGCCCAGAAGTCGGCAGCGGCGCCCAGGGCGGCTTCGTAAAGTCGGCGTCGCAATACAACAATTCGATCGCGTCGTACGTGTCGAGCTGCCGCAACTCCTCGCGGGCGATCCGCTCCAGTTCCTGACCTGTGATGCGCCACGTTTCGACCCACGCTCTCGCCTGCGCGACTTGCTCGGGCGTCCAACCAGCGAGTGCCGACGGTTTGTCGCTCATAATCTCTATTCTACCGTACGACCATGGAGGTCGTCACAACAGGCTCGCTTTCCTGCCCCGGTAACAATCCTTGCCAGTACAAGTACGACGCGCCGAACACGACCAACAGCGCAAGAAACAGCACCTGCCGCGCGTAGACCCGCACCGGACGCGTGTAGACAAAAATCTCCCCGTGCGGCGTGCGGCGCCGCCCGCGGACGACATTGTAAAGGCCGACCAGCGGCACCCCGGCCAATAGCGCGAAGACGAGTTCAGCGCGCACCTGAAAAATCGGCTGCTTCTGAATGTAGGCCAACAGCGCGATCGTGGCCGTCACCAGAATCGCTTGCAGCGAGATCACTTCGCGAAAGGTGTTTTCCTGTTTCGCATTCGGATCAATATCTTCGGGCGGCGTCCGAAACACGGTCATGAACTCCGTCCACTTGTAGTCAAGCATGATCGCTTCCAGGTCATTCGCAATTTTTGAATTTCGGCGCCGCCAGCGAATGAGCATCGTGCCCGCCCGCTGGCCCGCTCGTCAAGCCAGACTTTCCGCCATTGCCGTGGTTATCGAAGGGCCAGGCCGTGTACGTTGGCGGTCGCTTGTACGGAAGTGGCTGGGCAGATACTTTGGCAGAATCTCACTCGCTAAAGATTCGCTGATGAAACCCAACTTTTCCTCGAAACGGAACGCTAATGAATTTCTCTCGAGGCGCCGCCATGGCCGCGGCACTATCGATCTCACTCATAATCGGTGAACCGACATTTGGCGTGACCATTCAGCCCGGCGTGCAGGTCGGCACCGTCACGCAACTCGCCGAGATCTCGGGCCTAGTCGCGAGCCGCTCGCTGGCCGACACGCTGTGGGTACACAACGATTCGGGGGACTCGGCCCGCTTCTTTGCCATGAGCACGGCCGGCAAGTCGCTCGGCACCGTGACGCTGACGGGCGCGACCGCCACCGATTGGGAAGATATCGCCATCGCCCCCAAGCCTGGCGGAGGCAACTATCTCTACTTGGGCGATATCGGTGACAACAGCGCCACTCGCACGGCCGGCATCAGCATCTACCGCGTGACGGAGCCGACCAGCGCCGCCAATGCCGCGATCGCCGCGGCCAATTACACCAAGGTCACGCTCAAGTATCCCGACCTCGTCCCGCGCAATACCGAATCGCTGCTGGTCGATCCGTTAACTGGTGACCTGTTCATTGTCACCAAGGGTCCGGCTGCCCGCGTGTACAGCGCGCCGGCAACGATCTTCGACACGCCCGGCACGATCGCGTCGCTGACTTCACTAGGCGGGCTCAAGGTCACCTTGAACAATGCGACAGCGGCTGACATCTCTCCCAATGGTTTGTACATCCTGATTCGCAACGCTTCGACCACGGCCTACCTCTTCGAGCGCAGTGTCGGGCAAACCGTGGCCCAAGCTCTGCAAGGCACACCGATCCCCTTCACGCTGAAGGCGGAAACTCAGGGGGAATCAATCGGCTGGGCCGCCGACGGAAAAGGCTTCTACACCACGAGCGAGTTGGCCGGGACGGGGTCGGCCCCTGTGTGGTACTACGCGTTCGCCGTGCCTGAACCAACGACGCTGGCGATGAGCGTGTGTGGCGCCGCGGCCTTAATCGGCGTTGTGCTGCGACGCCGTGCGGGGCAGCACGCGCCGATAACGACTCGTTTTTTCGGACGCTCAGGTTTAGCGGGCGACCTTATTTCGCCAGCAGTTCATCGATTGTGTGGCCGCCAACCCTCACCCACTCGGCATCACGATTGATCAACGCGAAGTTGACGGCCCGACGGCGCGATGCGAATTGATAATCGACGCTTCCCGCGTATGCGGTGATTGCGATCGGCCGGGCACAGACCGTTTCGAAGACGAAATATGGGATCAAACACACCAAGGTTAAGAGCATCACAACCCATCGTTGCAGACTGCGCGGCACCAGGTCTTCGAGGTAGGGCCACACGAAATAGTAGACCACCAAAACGGCGGCAAGAGAGATCAGCACACCGATCGCGCTCCGCGCATGGTGCCTCAGTCCACAGCGGCGGCACGCTGGGACTGTCACCATGAAGGGCTTGCCATACCACCAGAAAATCACAGTCCACCAGCCCAGCGTGCTCGTAAAGAGGCGCAACCGCGCACCTGGAACAACCCGACCGCAGATCAGGCACTCGTCTGGAAACACCGCGCGGTGCGTCCGTGGCAAATTGACGTCGGTGCTCAACGTCATGGAAAACCCCTTGCTGGCAAGTTCGAGCGATGAACCCTTGCGTACAGCAATGGGCGCGCTCCACTGCTGCATTGAGGACACGAGTCTAACCACTGACTCCGCGCCTTGCCATTTCCCGTTGCGGCCGCGCAGGGCCTTCACAGGCTCTCGTGCCAAGTCCACGCGTGGAACTCCGCTAACCACCCGGCACGTGATTTGCTAACTTCAAGGCATTGCCGGATCGCGCGATTCGAGCGTATTGCATTTTCCGATCGCGTGCCCACGCGCCAGTGCCACGGAAGCTAGCCCGCGCCATGAGCGATCCCATTGTCCCCGTTCAATCACCGGCCAGCGCGGTCAACCACGAGCCCACCCTCGGCGCCGCGGCCGCGCTCCAGCAACTCATCAAGCAGCCGCTTACCTGGTTGCTGCTGGCGGTCCCTGTCACAGCCACGCTGGACGTAATGGAATTCGCCGGGCTGGTTATCTTCTTGTCCTCAGCCGTGGCGATTATCCCGCTGGCCGGACTGATGGGTCGCGCCACGGAGAATCTCGCGCACGCGCTGAACCCCAGCATCGGCGGGCTGCTGAACGCCACGTTCGGCAACGCGGCTGAGCTGATCATCGCGCTGTTCGCACTCACACGCGGCCCGGAGATGTACCCGATCGTCAAGGCCTCGATCACCGGTTCGATCATCGGCAACGTGCTCCTGGTGCTCGGAGCATCAATGGTGGCCGGCGGATACTACCATCGCAAGCAGACGTTCAATCGCACCGCCGCGAGCATGGGGTCGACGCTGTTGGCGCTGGCCGCCACGGGCTTGATCATGCCGGCGTTGTTTTATCACCTGTTCGAAAGCCATGCTGGCCCGTCCGTCCCCGAGGTGCGGAGCATCGAGTTCTTGAGCGAGGAGATCGCCGTGGTGCTGGCGGTGATCTATGCGCTGAGCCTGGTGTTCACGCTGGTGACGCATCGCGACCTGGTATCTGGCGACCCGGCCGACGACGCGACGCGCGTTCCGCCCGAATGGAGCGTTCGCTTCAGCCTGGTGATGCTCTTGGCGGCCACCGCGGGCTTGTCGTGGATGAGCCATCTGCTCGTCGGCACGCTCGAAGAAGCCCGCGAAAGCTTGGGCATGAACGAAGTCTTCACCGGCGTGATCGTGGTGGCCGTGATCGGCAACGCAGCTGAGCATTCAATCGCGATCTTGCTGGCCGCCAAAAACAAGATGGACGCCGCCGTGCAGATCGCCGTCGGCAGCGGCATTCAGGTGGCGCTCTTGGTCGCGCCGGTGCTGGTGTTCGCCAGCATGCTCATGGGGCACGAGCATCCGCTCGACTTGCACTTCAGCCTGATGGAGACCATCACCGTCGTGATTGCGGTGATCGTACTGTCGCTCGTCTGCCACGACGGCGAAACGCACTGGATGGAAGGGGTCATGATGCTCGGCGTCTACGTCATCATCGCCTTGGCGTTTTTCAACCTGCCGATGTGAGTACGCCGCTGCAATTCAAGGCGCCCGCGACTACGCCGCGCGCCGGCGTCGCCCGGCAGAACTGGCTGTTAGCGTCTCCGCCAGACTAGAATCACCACCAGCGCCACGCCTATGAGCGCGCCCCCGCTGATTCCCTGTGTAACCCCGAGACCGAGCCCGACGCCGAGCGGATCGAACCACGGTTCCTGCCCATGACGAAACACCGCGCGGTAATAACCAGGAGCCAGCGCGCCCAAAGCACAGCCGATGGCGCCGCCCACGAGCGCGAACAACAGCGCGCAGGCAACCACCGTAAAAATCGCCTTCGGGATCGTCATTCGCCGCGAAGCGCCAGCGCCGACCGCATCGTCGAACTCGACCGGGTCATCCGGCCGAAACGCTAGTTGATCAACACTCGCGTTTTCCGTGACTGAACCCATGTTGCGCTGGCCCTCCCGAGCGATGCTACGGAAGCGTGATCGTCCGCAGATCGAGCGAACCACCTTCGCTGCGGGCCAGGATGATCGCATGCGCGTCGTCGCACAAGGCCAGGTGCTCGACGCCCGGCAATTCGGCGATCGTTTCGAACGGTTGGCCGGCGGTGCCGCCCCCCTTGACCGGCTCCGTCAGGCCCGGGTTTTCGCCCACTTTGTCGAGGCTGATCTTCATCACGCCGCGTGCCGAGTTGGCCATCAGGATGTAGCGGGCCCCGCCCTTCTCGTAGACGACCATGTCGATCGGGCGGTTGCGGTTGCCCAGTTCTGCCACGGTTGTGCCGCGCACCTTCGAGCCCGGCTCGAGTGCTTTGATCGGAAACCGCACCAGTGGCGTGCACGTGAAGCCAGCCAACAACACGGGCTCGCCGTCGATCACCAAGGGGACGAACGCCCGGACGACGGCGCCATCTTCGACGCGACCATGCGCGGCGTGAAAGATCTCGATGTTCGTGGCCGTGGCTGCGTCAGCAAACGGGAAGGCGAATTCGCGCACCGTCGAGGGAGATTCTCCCTTCGCCAGGCCAGCCACGAGCAGCTTGCCTTCGCGATACGCCAGATCGGTCACGGCGTCGTCGCGCGGATCGCCGCGGCGGCCGATTGCACTGTCAGGAGCGTCGGCCAGCTCTGCCCGCTGATGGGGCACATTGTCGAGCGACAACTTGGCGAGCGTGCCGTCAGCGTTAATGCTTACCAGCGCCGCCTGCGGCGGGTTGCCCGCTTTCACCGACAGGTAGACCTGGCCACTCTCTGGCTTGACCGCCAGGTCGTTTACTTTGACATCCGCTTCGGCGACACCGAGCAACTGGGCCAATTTGGCCGACAGCCCGGCGACGTTCAACTGCGCCGCAGAGGCCGCTCCCTTGGTGTTCCCGGTATCAATGGCGTAGATGGCGCCGGCCGTACTGTCGCCGACGAAGAGAATGCCGTCGGGGCCGAAGGCCAGCGCGCCTGCCGACTTGAGTTCGACCTTGCCCGGCTTGAGCCCCCAATCGGCAGCGCGGACTTGCGTGACGCACGATGCTGCGATCAACGCCACCGCGAATAGACGTTTCGAGCGACGCATGGCAGTCTCCCTTCGTGAAGAATGAACTACGAAAGGCAGGAGGACGTGCCGTAGACGCGTACCCTGTCTTTGCGGATCGCGAACCACGAAAAAAAGTCGGAGCGACAAGATTCGAACTTGCGACCCCCTGGTCCCAAACCAGGTGCTCTAGCCAGGCTGAGCTACGCTCCGAACGAGCCACTATCATACCGGCAGTGGAGCCCGGCGAAAACCGCCCACGAGGCCCGCCGCTAAAGACGATAGAAATCGCCTAGTTAGCGGTCACGGAGTCGCGTGGCACAATGCACTGGACTGAAAAAACGGCAGAGCGAGCAAAAACGACGCGAGCCGGACGATTCCGGCATCAAGTATTCCTCAAAATCCGTGACCGTTAGCATGACCTGAGGTCGTCGAACGGTTGTCTGCTTTCAGGTATGGGGTGGTTGCCTACTGAATTGCCCGCAGTCACTAGGCTGTCACTTGTCACTTCAATTGATCAGGCAAATGAGCTTCCGCCGCGACGGAAAGTCTGAGCACATCGAACAGCGCGACTGGGAAAACTGGCGGCAGCTACACGCCGACTTGATCTCGGAGTGCGGCTTTCCGCCCAGCGTATTTCGCAGCCGTCGCGACTGGGAGTACCTGCTGCGCTACGGATATTGGTGCGAAGACTACTACGGAAGCCACATTGGAAAGATCGATTTCGACCTCGATGAACTCGACGCAGTTCAAACCAGCGCACTTCGACGCCTATTAGAACGCACGTTGTCAGACGAGCAAAAGCAGCGAGGTTGCGCCGCCTGGCATTTTGTGCACCCACTTGGCTAATGGCAATTGAGCAAGTCCGTCGCCCAAGGGCCAATTGGCGACGCCGCAGATGACGTCACAAAGCGGAAAGCTGGTATCGGCCGTCGCGAGCAACGCAAAGTCAACGCTGAGGGGCGTCGAGCCGAGCCTGTCCACGTTACGGCCGCTTCCCCCGCGACCAGCTCGATGGGTCGGAGTTGACGTTGATATTGTTCCGCGCGTCGATGTCGCTCAGGTTGGCCTCATTCGAATTCCGGCCACCGAACACCGAGCGCACCACGTCTTCGGCCTGGCAGCCACCACAGCACAGCGCCAGGGCAAACAGCAAGCAGCGTGCGAATCGCTGCATGACGGGTCTCCGGTCGAAAGTGCCGTCGGCTAGTACTAGCTGGCTTGCTGGCGTTTGCCTTTGCTCGGGGTCGCGAGCTGATCGCGTAGCCGCTCGAATTCTTCCTGGTTCGAGAAGTGGATCACGATCTTGCCGCGCTGCCGCGAGCCGACGCGCAGGTCGACCTTGGTGCCGAGCGACTGGCGCAGCTCGAGCTCGAGCGCCAGCACCTGGGCGGGCCGCTTGCCGCGGGTGACCGGCATCCCCGGCTTGCCGCTGGCCTCGGTCGTCGCCGGCTCTCCGTCTTCGGCGGCGAGCGTCTGCTGCACCAGCGCCTCGAGTGCCCGCACGCTCAGACCTTCGGAGATCACGCGGTTGCAAATGGATCTTTGTTGCTCGATGGTGCCCAGCGGGAGGAGCGCCTTGGCGTGCCCCGGGCCGATCTTGCCGGCGCGGACGGCGTCTTGCACCAGGGTGGGAAGCTCCTGCAAGCGGATCAGGTTGCTGACCGTCGTGCGATCGATGTTGACGCGGTGGGCCAGGTCTTCCTGCGTGCCGCCAAATTCTTCCAGGTACCGCGAGAACGAGTACGCCTTTTCCATCGCGTTCAGGTCGGCGCGATGCATGTTCTCGACCAGCGCCAGCTCAGCCATCTGCTGATCGTCGGCCGGGACTACCTTGGCCTGGATCTCACTCCAGCCAGCCTCCTGAGCGGCGCGCCAGCGACGCTCGCCGGCAATCAACTGATACCGCTCGTCGACGCGGCGCACCGCGATCGGCTGCAGCAGGCCGTTCGACTTCAGGCTCTCCACCAACGGCTTCAGCTCGTTGGCCGGAAACTCAACGCGCGGCTGAAACGGATTGGGATCGATCAAGCCGACGGGGATCGGCACCGTCTCGCCGTCGTTGGCCCGCTCCGCTTCCATGATGCGGACCAGCGTGCGCGCCAGGACCGGCGTTCGCTGCTCTTCGGGCAGCATCGGCAAGTTTTCCAGGGTCGGGGCGACGGTCGAGACCGGCCCCTCGGGGCCGCGGCCCAACAGGGCTTCGAGCCCGCGACCGAGTCTGCGTTCTTTAGTCACGTTCGAGTACCTCCATACATAGTTCGATGTAAGCACGAGCCCCCCGCGAGCGGGGCGCATAGTCGAGCACCGAGCAACCGTGGCTGGGGGCTTCGGCCACGGCCACGTCGCGCGGGATGGGGTTGCGGAAAACAATGTCGCCGAAGAATTCGCGCACCTCGTCGTCGACTTCGGCGGTGAGCTCGAGCCGGGGGTCGTACATGGTCAACACGATGCCGCCAAAGGCCAGCCGGCTCGCTTGCGTGTTCATCACGTCGCGAATCACTTCGATCATCTGAGCCAGCCCCTCCATGGCGAAGTACTCGCACTGGATAGGGATGAACACTTCGGTCGAGCTGGCCAGGGCCGTCCGCGTCAGCGGGCCGAGCGACGGCGGGCAATCGATCAGCACGAAGTCGTACGACGTGAGCCCCGCCGCCAGGTGCTGGCGCAGCGTGGCAGCTTGCTCGTCGCCGCGGGTGGCCAGCGCCTCGACATCTTCAAAGCTGCGGCTGCCGGGGAGCAGCTCGAGGTTCGGAGGGCCAGGCTCGCAGAGCGACTCGGCCAACGGCGCCAGCGACACCAGAGGATGCCGGGCACTGGGGGTGCGGCCCAGGCCGGTCGTGGCATTGCACTGCGGATCGAGATCGACCAACAAGGTGCGCTTGCCGGCCTTGGCCAGGCCGACCGCGAGATTGACCGCGGTGGTCGTCTTGCCGACGCCTCCTTTCTGATTCGCGATGCAGAGGATGCGGGTCACAGCGGTGCGCGACTTGTTTCGCGTTCCCAAAAACCTGACAGCGGCCCAGGCGGCGACTTCCCCAGCGCGCAGGCGGCACACGTGGTGCGCAGTAATTTGCGGGCGAGGATTCTAACCGCCCTGGCGCAGCGGCCGGAATGGCAGTTGACGGATCGGTGGAGTGCTAGCGGAAAAGCGTCGGCACGACGAATGCTAGCAAAACTTTGGACAAAATCAAGGGCTAGAATGAGCCACTATTGCAGATTTATCGACAATTCTTGGGAAAATATTCTGGAAAAATGGCCGATTTCTTTGCGAGTTGATAGCACTCGATGACGCCGCGGCGAGCCTGCCCGACCCTGGTCTCGACCCGCGCGCCATGCGAAATGTTCCACGTGGAACGTTGCAAATTGCGCCGGCCGCGCAAGATGTTCCACGTGGAACATTGCGAATTGAGCCAATCGAAAACCTCGGTCGCGCGTCGTTAGCCGCGGAGTTTACTCCGCGCGCTGGCGCGTGGGATGATCTCCCCGGCAGCGTCACTGCGAGTCCGACTCGATGCCGCTAGCGCGCGGGATGAATCCCGCGGCTAACAAGTTCGCCCACAGTGAGGGCCCGGGCACTGCCAATTGTTCCACGTGGAACATTGCAAATCGGCGCGCGCCGACAGTGGCTGCATCCTTGGGGGGAGAATGCGGAGAACGCGAACGCCTAATTCAACAAGCCTCGGGCCTAATGGCTCAGGCCTTGGGTCTCGCGTCTCAAGCCTATTCGAGCGGGTTGATAACCAGCCCGCTCAGCAGCTTGGGATAGAAGTACGTGCTCTTGGCCGGCATCCGCTCGCCGCTCTGGCTGATCTCGCGGATGTGATCTAGCGTGGCAGGCATCACCAGCGCAGCCAACGGGTAGTCGCCCGATTCGAGCTCGTCGACCACTTCGCTGACCAGGTGGACGTAGGTCGGTTTCGGCAAATCGCGGGCACCCAGCAAGTCTTCGATGACCAGCTTGTGCAGCAGGCTTACCCCTAGCCCGCGCCACGGCTCGCTATGCTCGGCGGCGATCTTGGCCATCCGCTCGCGCCCCTTCTCGGTCAGCCGGGCAATCGTCCAACGTTCGTCGGCCTGGGTGAAGAAGGCCAGCGTTCCCTGCTTGTCGTCTTCGTCGACTTCGTTCCAGACGGTGTCGGCCAGGTCGCTTCCCTCACCGGCAATGCGGCAGGTGAACGCCTCGCCGAGCTTCTGCTTGAGCCCCTCGGCGTCGAGCGACGGCAGCCCGCGGAACAGCCGATGCGTCGGCAGTACGACCATGCCGGGGTCGTTCATGCTGATGCAGGTCATCAGCACGAAGTTGGCCGGATGCTGGGCATCAAGTTGGCCGCCGGCTGCGGCCGCCAACTCATCGCGATAGTTGCAGGCGGTTTCGTAGCGATGGTGCCCGTCGGCGATGAACACGTCGAGCGGGCCCATGACGCCGGCCGCGGCGGCAATCGTGGCCGGGTCGGTCACCAGCCACATGCGGTGGATTACCCCCAGGTGATCGGTCGCTTCGATCGGCGGCTGCCCGGCGATGGCGGCTTCGAGGAGGTCCTGCGCCTTGTTCTGGGGATCGGGATACAGTCCGAACACCTGGCTGAGGTTCGCCCGGCAGGCCCGGGTGAGCAGCAGGCGATCCTGCTTGGGGCCGCTCATGGTCTCTTCGTGTGGGAAGATGCGGCCGGTGCCGAACCGCTCGAGCCGCACCCGGCACATGAAGCCCCGCCGCGTGTGCCGGTGCCCGTCGTGATCGAACGTCTGGTGATAGACGTAGAGGGCCGGAGCACTGTCGGTGAACAGGACCCCTTCGCTCTGCCAGTTGCGGAGGAAGCGGCCCGCCCGGGCGTACTTGTTGTGCTGCTCGTCATCGCCGGGCTCCTCGCGATTGAGGATCAGCCGCACGACGTTGGCCGGGTGCTTCTTGTAGAGAGCATCTTGCAGGTCAGGGCCAATCACGTCGTAGGGAGGAGCCACCACATCGGAGAGCGGGCCGACGTGCCCCAGGTCATAGCGGACCGCGCGGAAGGGTCGGATGTCAGGCATGGGAAGAGATCAGTGGCTAGTGGCTAGTGGTCAGAGACAAATGGTAGCCGACGGCGCGCAGAGCGTTAAGCTCGCGCGTCGAACGTATGCGCGAGTCTCCGGCCTGCCCCGAATGTTCCACGTGGAACATTGCAAGTGAGGCTGCAGACCGCAGGCCCTAGGCTGCAGGCAATTACTTCGTACGACCGACCTGCAGCCTGCGGTCTATGGCCTACAGCCTGCCCGATTGTTCCACGTGGAACATTGCAAATCGGCGCGGGTGATACAGCGACAGCCCCAGGTCAGGCAACGCCCGCGGCACGCGGGCCGCAGCGGTGCCCTTTGGCCTCTCGTCTGTTGGCTTGAGCCTGCTCCTAGTACCGGTAGTGGTCGGGCTTGAACGGGCCTTCGACCGGCACGTGCAAGTAGGCCGCCTGCTTCTTGGTGAGCTTGGTCAGCTTCACCCCGAGCTGGTCGAGGTGCAGTCGGGCGACCTCTTCGTCCAACTGCTTGGGCAGCCGGTGGACGCCCACGGGGTACTTCTCCCCCTCCGTCCACAGGGCGATCTGCGCCATCACCTGGTTGGTGAACGAGTTGGACATGACAAACGACGGGTGCCCCGTGGCACAGCCGAGGTTCACGAGCCGCCCTTCTGCTAGCACGATCAGCGAGCGACCGTTTGCTAGCGTGTAGCGATCGACCTGGGGCTTGATCTCGACCTTGGTCGCGCGGCGGGCCTTGACCTCGTCGTTCAGCCAGGCGATGTCGATCTCGAGGTCGAAGTGGCCGATGTTGCACACGATCGCGTCGTGCGGCATTTTGGCCAGGTGCTCGCCCAGGATGACGTCGCGGCAGCCGGTCGCCGTCACGAAGATGTTGCCACGCGAGGCGGCCTCTTCCATCGTGACGACTTCAAAACCTTCCATGGCCGCTTGCAGCGCACAGATCGGATCGACCTCGGTGACCAGCACGCGGGCGCCGTACGACCGCATCGAATGGGCCGAGCCCTTGCCGACATCGCCGTAGCCGCAGATCACGACGACTTTGCCAGCGATCATCACGTCGGTCGCCCGCTTGATGCCGTCGGCCAGCGACTCGCGGCAGCCGTACAGGTTGTCGAACTTGCTCTTGGTGACCGAGTCGTTGACGTTAATGGCCGGCACGCGAAGCTCGCCGCTGGAGTGCATTTGATACAAGCGGTGCACGCCTGTCGTGGTTTCCTCCGACAGCCCGCGAATGCCGCCGAGCAGCTCGGGGTACTTGTGGTGGACCATGGCGGTCAGGTCACCACCGTCGTCGAGAATCAGGTTCAGCGGCTGCCCGTCGGGGAAGTGCAACGTCTGTTCGATGCACCAGTCGAACTCGTCGTTGTTCATTCCCTTCCAGGCGTAAACCGGGATGCCCGCTTTGGCGATGGCGGCCGCCGCGTGGTCTTGCGTGGAAAAGATGTTGCAACTGCTCCAAGTGACATCGGCCCCCAGCTCGACGAGGGTCTCAATGAGCACGGCCGTCTGAATGGTCATGTGCAAGCAACCGGCAATTCGCGATCCGGCCAGCGGCTTCGACTTGCCGTAACGCTTCCGCAACGCCATCAGGCCGGGCATCTCGTTTTCGGCTAGCTCGATTTCCCGACGGCCGAAGTCGGCCAGAGAGATATCCGCGACCTTGTACGGCAACTTGCGAGTTTCGACCTGGGCCACGCGAATTCTCCTATATCAGACGGCGGGTTGGTTTTTTGCCGAAGTGCATGCGCGGCAACGGGTTCGCACGCCGATCCAGGCTGCGATTCAATGGTTGGCCGCGGGATTTTACCCGTGCGCCACCGGATGCCGCTTTAGTATCAGGCAGCAAACTATGTTAAGTGCCGAGGGGGGCGTTTGACAAGCCGCTGAAATGTGCCCCAGACTGCCGGAAGGGCAAAAGAGCCCTGTTAGCCGTGGAGTTTACTCCGCGCGCGAGCTGGTACGGGGTTACTGCAAGTTATGACCGAACCCGATGACAACCCGTACTCGGCGCCGAACATGGCGGCCGAGTCCCCGCCCGCGAAGCCGCCGCCGGCTATTTCGCTGATTAGCCGGACAATCTCGACGGCCTTCATCACATTCGCGACGTTTCTAGCGCTCGGGCTGTCCGCGGGACTATTGATCTACGCATTCGACCCGCAGACTCGCGCGACGGAGGAAGCCGTGGACCCGTACGCCATCGCGGCCTACCTGACCGTCATCAGCGGCTTGTATGGGTTTGGCTTCTGGCTGCGGCGGCCCAAGAAGAGCGAAGCATTCTCGCCGAAACCGTAACATGCTGTTAGCCGCGGAGTTTACTCCGCGCGCTAGCTCGCGCGGCTTAGGCGCCGAAATCTGGTTCGACGCGGCATCGATCTCGCTAGCGCGCGGGACAAGTCCCGCGGCTAACAAAAAACTTGAGTTACGCGCGCTACGCGAGTCCCTCAAACGCCGCACGTGCTGCCGCGACGAACCGCTTAACCTTCTCGTGATCCTTCAAACCCGGCTCGCTCTCGACACCACTCGCGACATCTACCGCCGCGGGACGCACCCGCGCGATCCCGTCGGCCACATTGTCGGCCGTCAGCCCGCCTGCTAGCACCAGGGGAGGAACGCGCGGTTTGCTAGCATACTGAGACCAAGCTTTCCAATCGGCGCGCTCGCCGGTACCGCCATACTGGCCGGCGACTGCGGCATCGGCCAAAACAGCCGACAGCTCGGCGCCCGCCCGACGGCAGCGCTCGAGATAACGCGAGACTTCGGACAGGTTCCTGGTGGTCGCGCGAATCGCACGCATCACGGACCGGGGCGCGAGTGCTAGCACTTCCTCGGGGGGTTCGTCGCCGTGCAGTTGAATCAGATCGAGACCAACTTGCTCGGCCGCCGCCACGATCGCACCAGTCGGAGAGTTCACGAACACACCCACCCGTGCGACGCCGGCCGGCAATCGCGCGGCGATATCGCGCGCGGCCAATGGCTCGATAAACCGCGGGCTGCGCATGCAGAAGTTGAAACCGATGGCATCGGCCCCGGCATCGGCCGCGGCCAAGGCGTCGTCGAGGTTCGTCACGCCACAGATCTTGATGCGAAACATACGAAACCTCGCTGCAACTTGTTAGCCGCGGAGTTTACTCCGCGCGCTAGCTCGAGCGACGCGGTCGGAGATGCCGCTGGTCGAGGCCTCGTCGAAGGAGCTAGCGCGCGGGACGGGTCCCGCGGCTTACAGTTTACTAGCTAGCACTCTCCGCCGCTGGCAACAAGGGTACAGAACTCCGGGTCGCGCGGCCGAATGTATTAGGGTCCGCAGCCGCGCAGACTGCCCAACGCGGAAAGCTTGCGTCGACATCCTGGAATTGCCTCTCTCGCGTGGTCAAGGAAGTACCCGCCGCATGTACGAAGCGTTCTATCAGTTGAACGGTCGTCCGTTTGTCGCCACGGCGTTGGCCGCGCACTACTTTCGCACGGCCGCGAGCGAGTCGGCCCGCGAAACCGCGCTCCGCTGCGTGCGTCGCAGCGAGGGGACCGTGCTCGTAGTCGGCGGCGCCGGCATCGGCAAGTCGATCTTCTGTAGCGTGATCGCGCAGCACTTGCGCCCGACGCACCAGGTGGTGCCGTTGGCAGGCGGCGAGTGTCTAAGTCGGCGGACGCTGCTCCAGACGATTTTGCACCGCTTGGGCCGCCAGTACCGGATGGAAGAGGGGGAGTTGCGACTGGCGCTGGTCGACTACATCGGCGGGTACTCGTTGCCCACGACCGGGCTGGTGCTGGTGATCGACGAGGCGCAGTTGCTCGAGGTGCCGCTGCTGGAAGAGCTGCGGCTGCTGACAAATCTCGTGCGTTACGACCAGCCGTGTGTGCACCTGGTGCTCGCCGGCAATCACGAGGTCGAAGAGCGACTCGCCGGGCCGCGGCTCGAGTCGTTTAATCAGCGGCTGGCGGCGCGCTGCTACCTGGCCCCCTTCTCGCAGGCCGAAACGCGGGCGTATCTCGCCGCACGACTGTCCGCCTGCGACGGCCGGATCGAGCGACTGCTGACCGACGACGCCGTAACGCGGATTCACCAGGCGACCGATGGCGTGCCGCGCCTGGTGAATCAGCTCTGCGATCATGCGCTGGTGTTGGGGGCCGCCGCGGGCCGCTTGCGCCTCGACGCCGCCGCGATCGCCGAAGCCTGGGCCGATTTGCAGCAGTTTCCCGCGCCAAACACGGTGCGCAGCGAAACGCTCTCGGCCTTCGACACGGCGTCGTCAACCGGCGGGCGTTGGGGGAGTCAGGCCACGGCCAGTGCGACGGCAAGTGCTAGCAGCGCCACGATCGAGTTCGGCACGCTCGACGACGAGGACGAGCCCGTCGTGGCGACAATCGCCGCGGCGACCCGCGCGCAGGGCGCGAGTTCGGCCAGCGGCAAGGCGGCGGACGCGGTGAACGGCTGGCCGTTGGAGTCGGTCACCACCACGGCCTGGCCTTCGCCCGGCGCGGTCGATCCGAAGTCAGACGCCCGCTCGGCGCCGATCCGGACTCCGCAGCCGCTGGTGCTCGACGACCCTGCCCATGCCCGGCACCATCAGTTCGTCGACGAAGAGGTGGTGATCGATCGCTACGCGCAGCTCGAGAGTATCGGGCTCGGGCGCCGGCCGAAGGTCGAAAGTGCCGAAGGGCGCGTGCTTGGCGATCTGTTGCAGTCGTACGTGCAGCCGCCCAGTCACGAGCATATGCGGGTGGTTTCGCCGCCGGCCAATGACGACGCGATGGACGCCGAAGTCGACGTTGATTCTGGCGACGAAATCGACACTGGCGACGAGTATGATCACAAGCATGAACGCCACGGCCGGTGTACGTCGCAGAACGTAACGCGCAGCGGCAAGCGAGCCGGCGGGTGTAGCGGCAACTGCGGCGCCGTGGCGACCAACGCCTGGACTGACACGCTCGACGAACCGGCGCACGACGACCACACGGCCGACGAAACCGACCTGATCGTGATCGACGAAACTCCGGAAGACGCGGCCCAGCGCGGCATCGTCCGCGGCGCGGCCCGGCGGATGGAATACGACAAACTCTTCGCGAAGCTCCGCCGCGGCACGCGGTAGCGGCCTGCTAGCACTTGCTTAGCGCGGCACTCTCTCTTGACGTGCCGACGCCCCGGCGGATACGGTCCGACCCCCGCGAGCCGCGCCACGACGGTACGGCCGCGCTCCATCCGCCCGTCGAAGCGAGCGATCTCTCATGGACTCGCGGCCCAGCGAACTTAAAGAACCCAGTGATTCCCGCGTCGGTCAGTCGGCTCGTCGCGCGCAGTTGGCCGCGCCCCTCGTGTTGCTAGCACTCGTGCTGGCGGTTTTCGGCCGAGCGGCCATGTTCGACTTCTTGAGCTGGGACGACGGCTACCACGTCACGCAAAACCCCTGGCTCAATCCGCCGTCGGCCGCGGGCCTGGCGCACCTTTGGGACAAGCCGTACTTCGGCCTTTACGCGCCGGTGGCCTACACCGTGTTCGCCGCCGAGGCGCAAATCAGCCACTCGCTGGCTGGCATGGGGCTGACCTCGAGCGAGAACGCCGCGGCCTTACAGCCTTGGATTTTTCACACCGGCAGCGTACTGCTGCACGCGATCAACGTACTGCTCGTATTTCGGCTGCTGCGACGTTTGAGTGGTGCGACATGGTCGGCCGCGGCCGGCGCGGCACTCTTTGCCCTGCATCCGCTCCAGGTGGAGGCTATCTCCTGGATTTCTGAAACTCGTGGCTTGCTAAGCACGCTCTTCAGTCTGGTCGCGATTCAGCTCATGCTCCCCGTCACCACGGCGACGAGCGGCCACAATCGCGGATGGATCGCAGCGATCAAAGTTTCGCTAGCCACGATCTGCTACCTGGCCGCGCTGTGCAGCAAGCCGACTGCGGCCGTCGTACCAGCCCTAGTGTTGGTGATTGCCTGGGGGTGGCGTGCGTCGTCGACCGAAGCGGTCGTCGGCCGCAGGTCGCGAACGATTGCCTGGTTCACACTACTATTCGTGTGGGCGATCGTCGGCGTGCGGTTTGCCGTCGTGACGTCGCAGTTGCAGCACCACGATACGCTGTCGTCGGCGCTCCCCTGGTACGTGCGACCGGTCGCGGCCCTGGCCAACTCCGGCTTCTATCTCGGCAAGCTCTGCCTGCCCGTGGGGCTTGCGCCCGACTACGGCTGGCGCACGCCGGTGATGGGCGTGGCGAACTGGCGCTACACGTGGTGCCTGGCGCCGGCGCTGCTGATCGTGTTGATGGTGCTAATGCGCCGACGAATGGATCGGCGTTGGTGGGCAGCCATTGCGATCGCGCTCGTGGCCGTGGCGCCCACGATCGGGCTCGTCCCCTCCGCATTTCAGGCGATTTCGTTCGTCGCCGATCGCTACTTCTACCTCGCGATGCTCGGGCCGGCTCTGGCGCTGGCAATGTGGCTCGCTGCTGACAGTCGCTCGTCGCATTCAATCTCCGCCGATACTTTGAGTCGCCAGCAGCGCCGCCGCATGGTGGTGGCGCCGGTGCCAGTGGCGCGCTCCCGCGGGCGATGGCCGGTGGCGCTGGCGATACTGACGCTCTGCGGCGTCATGTCGTTGGTCCAAGCTGGCCATTGGCGAAACGACACGACTGTTTCGACTCGGATGCTCGAGGTGAATCGCGCGAGCTTCGTCGCGCTCACGCAGCGCGGCCATTGGGCGGCCCGCAGTGGCGATGAAGCCACGGCGACCGAGAACTACCGCCGGGCGCTGGCGGCCAATCCCAACTATCCGCTCGCGTGGTTCAACTGGGGCGTCCTCCATTTGCGGCAGCGACAGTGGAACACGGCCGTCCGCAACTTCGAGCGCGCTCGCGAGCTCGATCCGACCGACGTGATGACCGCGACCAATCTTGGCCGCGCCTTGATCGAAGCCCGCCGCTACGAGCGCGCCGTGGCGGTGCTTGCCGGCGCGGTCGCTCGCGAGCCCGACTGTGCGTTGGCCCAGGCCACGCTGGGAGACGCCTATCTGCAGCGCCGCGAGTTCGAAAAGGCAACCAACTGCCTGAACGCGGCGATCGCCTTGCAGCCAAACCTTGCCGACGCCTGGTACCTGCTGGGCTGTGCCGAGCGCGAGCAGAAGCGACCCACCGCGGCGGGCACCGCGCTTGCCACCGCACTCAAGTTCAACCCGCAGTTGGCGGCGGCACACTACGGGCTGGGTGAGTTGGCGATTGATCGACAAGATTGGCCCGCGGCCGAGCGCTCGTTCGGAGCGGCCCTGAAGATTCGGCCGACGTTCTTGCAGGCCCGCTTTCAACTCGCCCGCGCGATGCTCGAGCAAGAACAAGTGGCGGCGGCGGCAACAGAGTTCGAAGCGCTGATTTCCGAGCATCCGCGTTATGTCGATCCTTATCTCGGATTGGCCGACGCGCGAATGCGGCAAGGCCGGCCAGCCGACGCTCAATCGCTCTGCCAGGCGGCCCTGCAGCTACGGCCCGGTTGGCCGCTCGCGACTGAAACTCTGGCGCGCGCTCAGGCGGCCGCCTTGCGGTAATACGGCCACGTCGCGTTCGGTCGGCGGCAGCTTCATCGATAACTGCGTCGGACGATTCTCCGATCGGCGGCGCAGAGGCTGCGCGCGCCGCTCGGTAATCCAGTAAGCCACGCCAATCGCGGCCATCAGCGCGGCAACAGCGAGAAACGTCACCGTGTACTTCGGCAGCCCGTAGTGTTCGGCGGTGCGCAGTAGCACTCCGACGGTCGGCGCGCCGCACATCGCTCCCAGGTCGAACATGGCTAACAGCAGCGTGGTGCCCAGCCCCCGGTAGCGCAGCGGAATGGTCGCATTTCCACCGGCGATCACGGCCGGAAACATCAACGCGTGCGACACGCCTAAGAAAACCGCCGGCAGCGCCATCTGCCAGGGACGGCTCACCGCCAAAAACATAAGCATGCTGGCGACCATCGCGGCCATGCCACCGTGGATCATCACGGCGAAGCCAAACCGCTCGGGGAAGCGCCGGATCGACATCCGCGTGATGAAGCCGGTGCCGGCATAGACCGTGAAGAAAACGGCGATGCCCGCGATGTTCATGTAAGCCGTGAAGGGGCGCACAAAGGTCGACGGCATACTGAGCCCGAAGCCCATCGCGACCGATACGAGCAGGATCATGCCCGGGTGGTAGCGGCGCAACAGGTAGAGCACGGGGGGCTGTCGACGGCGCGGGGGTGCCTGATAGTTGCGAGTGGCCAGTAGTCCGAAGAGGAAGGCCACTGCGCTCAGTCCGGCCGCGGCATAGAACATGTGATCGACGCGCAGTTCGGGCGCGGAGACCTGATAAATGCGATCGACGATCCAGCTTCCCAGCACCATGCCGATGAAGCCCGACGTACCGAGCGTGCCGACCACTTCGGCCATGCGATTGGCGGGCGCCCGCCGCGCGATGAAGGTGATCGACGCGCCGAAGAACCCGGCCACGCTCGTTTGATACAGCACGCGCAGCGCGTACACGGCCGCGCCATCAGCCTGCCCAACGGCCAGATGCCCCAGGCAACTGAGCACGAATCCGACGTTCGACAGCAACCAGATTTGCCGAGCACCGTAGAGATCGATGCCGACCCCCTGCGCAGCGCGCATCACCAGGCTGCCCGTCATGCCAACGCCGACGATCAGCCCCAGATCGAACTCGGTGCCACCGACCGAGGTGACGAAGTCGCCATAGCGATACAAGAGCGCAGTGGCGGTCGTCAGCAGCATGTTGGCCGCGTAGGTGAACCAGAAGTCGCCGCCGTAGGCCCCCGCTTGATCGGGCGAAGTTTGGGCGCGCCGACGAATGACCGTCGGCCGTGATTCGGCGGTCGCCGCATCGCGCGCGGACGACGCCGGCGCGGCAGGTGACCTTGGTTCGGCGGAGCGGCGAATCATGTTCTGGCAGGTGGGCAGGGAGCTTTGGCTCGGCATTACGAGCTGGAGCTCGGTAGGCGGGAAGCGCTCGCTTTGCGAGCCTCTCGGCGGGCGACTGGGGATTATACTCGACGACGTTCATTTCCCGAGCGCCACATTGCATAACTTGCCCCAAAGGTGGCACATTACCGGGGAAAACCGCGGCAACTCCGCGGCCGATTGACCCTCCCCCACCAGCCGCGGTTTGCTAAGATGCCCCCCCGATTGACGGCGCCGGGCGCCGCCAGGGACCGCCGGAGGCGGGCCAAAATCCAGTGCCAGGGAAGGACGCGTTTCATGGGCCAGACACTTTCGTATCGCACGGCTAGTTCGTATATCGCCACCACCCCGACGCACCCCGCGGGTCCGCACAGCGCGGCCATTCGCTCCATGAGCCAACAAGACAGCCAATCTGCCGCCGAGGTTCGCACGGGCCGCGTGCTCGTCACGCTGGCCACGTACAACGAAATTGAAAACGTACCGCTGATGGTCGATGCCATCCTCAGCGAGTTGCCGGCCGCCGACGTGCTGGTGATCGACGACAACTCGCCCGACGGCACTGGCCAATGGTGCGAAGAACGCATGAAGAGCGAGCGCCGGCTGAAGTGCCTGCATCGCACCGGCAAGCTGGGGCTCGGCACGGCGATCATCGCCGGACTCAAGTACGCGATCGAGCACGACTACGACTACGTGATCAACATGGATGCCGACATGAGCCATCCGCCGCGCAACCTGCCGCAACTGTTGGCCGGCATGCACGGTGATGCTTCGGTCGATTGCATGATTGGCTCGCGCTACGTGGCTGGCGGCGGTGTCGAGGGCTGGCCGGCCAAGCGCTGGCTGATGAGCAAAACCGTGAACTTCTACGCGCGCACGATGCTGGGACTGTCGCCCGGCGACGTAAGTGGCTCGTACCGCTGCTACCGCGTGTCGACGCTCAAGAAACTCGATCTGGCGGCGGTGCGCTCGCGCGGCTACGCCTTCCAGGAAGAAATCCTCTGGCACGTCAAGCGGGCCGGCGGACGGTTCGGCGAAACGCCGATCACGTTCGTCGATCGCCAGCGTGGGCAGTCGAAAATCCGCACGTCCGACGCGGTCGAAGCGCTGTGGGTAATCTTTGTGCTGGGGGTGAAGAACTGGGTGACAGGGTAGGGGACGCGATCGCGTAACGTTGAATCCCAGGGTAGGCGGACAATGATCCAACGTGAAAGTTGAGCCATCGACCGCCTACCCTGGGCTTGATGCGAATCGACGTCGCGACAAGCGTCAAAAGTAGTCAAATCGAGCCCCAATGCTTCTTGCCTACACTCTTTTCCACGTCGCTCTGAGCCTAGTCGGCATCGCCTCGGGCTTTGTCATCATCTATGGCATGCTGACGAACCAGCGGCTCGAGCGCTGGACGGCGCTGTTTCTGGTGACGACCGTGGCGACGAGCGTCACCGGCTTTGCGTTTCCGTTTGAAGGATTCAAACCATCTTACGTTGTCGGGGCAATCTCGCTGCTTCTGTTGGCCGTGACGATCGCCGCAAGGTATCGCTTCCAGATGGCCGGCCCGTGGTGCTTGGCCTACGTGATTACGGCCGTGATGGCGCAGTATCTCAACGTCTTCGTGCTGGTGGTGCAGGCGTTCTTGAAGGTGCCTGCGCTGCATGACCTGGCGCCAAATCAGAACGAACCACCCTTCGCGATCGCGCAAGGCATGGTGCTCGTGGCGTTCATCGTGCTGGGCGTGCTGGCGGCGAAGCGGTTTCGGCCAGCGTGAGTGCCGACGTGCTCTCAAAGTGTTGCTAGTTGCTCCGCGCGCCGACCTGGGCGAGGTCGCATCGCGCAAGCTAGCGCGCGGGACAGGTCCCGCGGCTAACCAATCGCACGAGTCGACCCTATTCCACCGTTACGCTCTTGGCCAGATTCCGTGGGCGGTCGACGTCGCAGCCGCGCAGCACGGCAATGTGGTAGGCCAGAAGTTGCAGCGGGATCGCCGAGACGATCGGCTGCAGGAAGTCGGCCACGTTCGGCACGACGATCACGTCGTCGGCCAGGTCAGCGACGCGCGTGTCTCCTTCGTCGACGACCGCGATCACTGGGCCGCCGCGGGCGCGAATCTCTTCGAGGTTGGCCATCACCTTTTCGTAGACCAGCCCCTGCGGCATGAGGAACACGCTCGGCGTGTTCTCGTCGACCAAGGCGATCGGCCCATGCTTCATTTCGGCGGCCGGATAGCCCTCGGCATGGATGTAGCTGATTTCCTTGAGCTTCAAGGCGCCTTCGAGTGCCACGGGGAAATTGTACTGCCGGCCCAAATACAGGAAGTTGCTGCACTGGTAGTACTTCTCGGCGATGTCGCGGATGGCATCGTTCGACTCCAGCGCCTGCGCTACCTTGTCGGGCAGCTCCTGCAGTTGGTCGATGATCTGCAAGCCCTGCCCGAAGCTAAGGTGCCGCAGCCGTCCGAGGTAGAGCGACAACAGCGTGAGCGCCACGCACTGCGACGTGAAGGCCTTGGTCGAGGCGACGCCGATCTCCGGCCCCGCGTGCAGGTAGATACCGCCGGCGGCCTCCTGCGCGATCGTGCTGCCGACCACGTTGCAGATGGCCAGCGTCGGGTGCCCCTTGCGTTTCACTTCGCGCAGGGCGGCCAGCGTGTCGGCCGTCTCACCGCTTTGCGTGATGGCGAACAGCAGCGTGTTCTTTTCCAGCGGAGGATTGCGGTAGCGCAGCTCGCTGGCGTAGTCGACTTCGACGGGCACCCTGGCGAACTCTTCGAGGAGGTACTCGCCGACGAGCGCCGCGTGCCAACTGGTGCCGCAAGCGGTCAGCAGCACGCGATCGACAGCCCGCAATTCGTTCGGGGTGAGGTTCAAACCGCCGAGCACGGCCGTGGCTTCGTCGCGGCTCAAGCGGCCGCGCATCGTGTTGCGAATCGTCTCGGGCTGCTCGAAGATTTCCTTGAGCATGTAGTGGGCGTAACGACCGCGATCGACGTCTCCCGACTCGAACTCGAGCACTTGCACGTTGTGGTCGACGTGCCCTTGATCGCGATGCACCACCTTGAGATCGGCAGCAGTGATGACGGCCAGTTCATGGTCGGAAAGGTAGACGATCTTGTCGGTGTGCCCGACGAGCGGCGACGGGTCGCTGGCGACAAAGTGCTCGTCCTCGCCGACCCCCACCACCAGCGGGCTGCCGAGCCGGGCGGCCAGGATGACGTCGGGGAAATCGCGAAACAGCACAACCAGGCCATAAGTGCCGTGCAGTTGGGCCAGCGCCGCCGAAACGGCTCGCACCAGCGGAGCATAGCCGCTGGCAGCCACTTCGCGGGCGGCGGCACCGTTGAGGCCAGCCGGCAATTCCTGCTCGAGCGCGCCGGCGATCAGGTGGCCAATCACCTCGCTGTCGGTCGCCGAATGAAACGGATAGCCCTCTTGAATCAAGCGCCCCTTGATCGCGGCGAAATTGTCGATGACGCCGTTGTGAGCGATTGCCACCATGCCGGAGCCCATGCCGCCGACATGCGGGTGGGCGTTGCCGTCGGTGGCCGGCCCGTGCGTGGCCCAGCGGGTATGACCGATGCCGATCGAGCCCGAAACCGGTGCTTCGTCGAGGCGGGCGGCCAGCCGATCGATTCGGCCGGCGCTTTTACGGATGTCGAGCGTGTGATCGGGAGCGATCGTGGCCACGCCGGCGCTGTCGTAGCCCCGGTACTCAAGCCGTCGCAAACCTTCCAAGAGTATGTCGACGGCCTGCTGCCGACCCACATAGCCAACGATTCCGCACATGGGCTTCTCGTCTCCTTGAGGGACCGAACTTCAGCGCGGCCGCGAACCGCGCCCAGCAGCCGACCGTCGCTAGGGCAGCCGAACCATCTGGCACGACGCATCTTAGACGATGCGGGTAAAACTGCGGAACACGGACTTTTCGGGGTGACCCCCCGGCGGCCGGAACCGGCCACTTTCGCAGATCTCTCGATTGTACCGCCACCTGCGGAAAAGTCCCTTCCCGTAAGCATAATTCACGGGAATCGCCCCCCCGCTAGCGTTGTGTCTTGTCGTTGGATTCCGCAGTTCCGGTTATTCGGCCTGAGCGGATAGAATGCCCGCTCGGTCGCCAAGGAATCTCCCAGGCCACGGAAGGGCCCCCATGTCACTGGCCAGTTTCTCGCCCCGCTTGCGGTTGCGTAGCCACATCATCATTCCGGCTCGGCTGGCCTCGACGCGCCTGCCCGAGAAGCTGCTGCTGAGCCGGACGGGGAAGCCGCTGATCCAGCACACGTACGAAGCGGCCTGCCGCGCCAACCGCCCCGACGGGGTGACTATCGCGACCGATCACGAGGCGATCGGCGACGCGGTGCGGGCGTTCGGCGGCGAGGCTGTGATGACGAGCCCCGGCTGCGCCAGCGGGACCGATCGCGTGGCCGAAGCGGCTCGCCACATGAGCGATGTCGACGTGATTGTGAACGTGCAGGGAGACGAGCCCGAGTTGGCCGGTTCGGCGATCGATCGCGTGGTCGAGCTGCTGGAAGAAGACCCGGCGGCCGTGATGTCGACTTTGGCGACTCCGATCCGCAGCCGCGAGCAGTTGGAAGACCCGGCCTGCGTCAAGGTGGTGTTCGACGCGGGAGGGCGAGCCCTCTATTTCAGCCGCAGCCCGATCCCGCACGCTCGGCAATGGGACGACGCCCTGTTGGCGAGCGACCCACCAAGCTTTTATCAGCACGTGGGGATGTACGCTTATCGCCGCGAATTCTTGATGCGGCTGGCCGGCCTGCCCCCGTGCCGGCTCGAGAAGATCGAATGTCTCGAGCAGTTGCGAGTTCTGGACGCGGGCTACGCGATTCGCGTGGCCGTGGTCGATGCCCCCACCCGGGGCATCGACACTCCGCACGATTACCAGGCGTTTGTCGAACGCCAGCGATCTCGGTAAACTCGTGTACAGCAGCTAGCAGAGCGCCACATACGCCCAGGGGTGGCAACCCCTGGGCTTTGTTTGTGATCGCGCTAACCCTCCCCCACCGCAGGACGCCAATTGGGTATGACCAAACACATCTTTGTCACTGGCGGAGTCGTCAGTTCCTTAGGAAAAGGGCTGACTAGCGCCTCGGTCGGCATGCTGCTCGAACAGCGTGGGCTGTCGGTTCGCATGCAAAAGCTCGACCCCTATATCAATGTCGATCCGGGAACCATGAGCCCGTACCAGCATGGCGAAGTCTACGTGCTGGACGACGGCAGCGAGACCGATCTCGATCTCGGGCATTACGAGCGTTTCACGCATAGCCCGCTGACGCGCGATTCGAACTACACCACGGGGCAGATTTACCTGTCGGTGATCGAGAAAGAGCGGCGCGGCGAGTATCTCGGCCAAACGGTGCAGGTGATTCCGCACATCACCAACGAAATCAAAGCGGTGATCAAAAAGCTGGCGGCCGATGACGTTGACGTCGTGATCACCGAGATCGGCGGCACCGTCGGTGACATCGAGAGCCAGCCGTTTCTGGAAGCGATCCGCCAGTTCTCGCTCGACGTGGGGAAGGAAAACTGCCTGTACATCCACCTCACGCTGGTGCCGTATCTCAAGGCCGCCGGCGAGCTCAAGACCAAGCCCACCCAGCACTCGGTTGGCCAGTTGCGGCAAATTGGTATTCAGCCCGACATCCTCATCTGCCGCACCGAGCGCAACTTGGACCGCGACGATCGGGCCAAGATCGCCTTATTCTGCAACGTGCCCATCGAAGCCGTGATCGAAGAAAAGGACAAGGATTTCTCGATCTACGAAGTGCCGCTGAGCCTGGTACACAACGAGCTCGATGAGCTGATCGTCCGTAAGCTGAACCTGCCGGCGGGCACGCTCGACCTCGACGACTGGCGCGATCTGATCCATCGGCTGCGCAATCCGAAGCAAGAGATCAGCATCGCCGTGGTTGGCAAATACGCCGAGCACCGCGATGCCTATAAATCGATTTACGAGGCACTGGATCACGCTGGCGTATCGCGACAGACGCAGATTCGCATTCAGCGCATCCAGAGCGAGCACATTGAACAAGAAGGGCCGGAGCGGCTCCTCTCAGGCTATGACGGAATTCTGGTGCCGGGCGGTTTCGGCGAGCGCGGCATCGAAGGAAAGATCGACGCGATCCGCTTCGCACGCGAGCGTGGTATCCCGTTCTTCGGCATCTGCCTGGGCATGCAATGCGCGGTGATCGAGTTCGGCCGCACGGTGATCGGCCTGACTGGCGCTCACTCGACCGAGTTCGACAAAGACACGGCCCACCCGGTGATTTGCCTGTTGGACGAGCAGCGGACGATCACTGATAAGGGAGGGACGATGCGGCTGGGTGCCCATCCCGCGCGGTTAGCGGCCGGCAGCCATGCCGCCGAGGCCTACGGCCGGCAATTGATTCACGAGCGGCATCGCCACCGTTACGAGTTCAACAACGTGTACCGGCAACAGTTTGCCGCGAACGGGATGCAGGCCGTGGGGACCAGCCCGAGCGACGACCTGGTCGAGATTGTCGAGCTGCCGAATCACCCGTGGTTCGTGGCGGTGCAATTCCACCCGGAATTCAAGTCGAAGCCAACGGCGCCCCACCCGCTGTTCGCCGGCTTCATCGGCGCGGCGATCAACAAGCACAACGCACGCAGTGAACGAACCAAGGAAAAAGAGGTCGAAACGCCGTAAAGGTTTAGGGTACGTGAAACGCACCGATAATTTGGTTCACGACCGGAAACAACGAAACGCTCACAGCAAGTCCTGGTGTGCTACGCACACCCTACAAATTGAGCCTGCTTATGACAGACGAAGCGCCCAAGATCATCGTTGACGAAGACTGGAAGTCACAGGTCCAGCGCGAGAAAGAGACGCTCGCTGCGCAGCAGCAGAGTGCCCAGCCCGCGGCCAGCGCAACTGCGTCGCCTGCCGCCGATGGCTCCTCACCGCCGACAGCCGCGGAAAGCCAGGGTGCGGCCCCTCAGCGTGGTCCGCTCCCCCCGGCATCGCTCGCCATCTTGATCACGAGCCTGATCGCGCAGGCCTCAATGGTGCTCGAAGAATCGTTGAAGCAAGAGGGGGAAGTGCGGACGCAGTATCTCGAAGAAGCACGCCACATTATTGATCTGCTGGGCGTGCTCGAAGAAAAGACCAAAGGAAACTGCACCGAGGAAGAGACAAAGCTCCTAACCCAAGCACTCTACGAAATGCGCATGGCGTTCGTCGCCGTGCGTGATAACCCTGAGCGCTTCAAGCAACCACCCGCGTGAGCTTTTCGCCGCGAATTTCGCCAAGGTCAGTCCACGGCAAGCCAATCAGCCAGGGGGAACCACCATCATGTCCAGCGATTCTGCGACTCGGACAACCTGGCTACGGCGCGATCCCGCCGACGTTTCCCCCTGGGCCGAAACTTGCGGGCAGATTCGCTGCCTGATCGAAGAGAGCGACCAGGCGGCCGCCGAAGTGCATCACGTCGAAATAGAGGACGCAAAGCTGCACTATCACGCGCTCACCGATGAAATCTACTACGTGATCGACGGCGAAGGGACGATGGTGCTGGACGACGACACAATCGAGCTGCGGCGCGGCGTGGTGGTCTACGTGCCGCGCGGGGTGAAGCATAAGGCGATCGGCAAGCTCACCGTGCTCACGGTCTGCATGCCGCGCGGCGTGCTAGCAGACGTACACGAGCTGGAATAGCTACCGTCGAATCGCGTCTCACTGCGCGTGATTCTCCAGTTCGCACGACAAGCCCAGGGGTTGCAACCCCTGGGCGTATCTGTGGTTCGTAACATCTGCCAACTTCTTGCGCAGAAAAACATCGTGGAATCGCGCGACGGGCCGGTCGACCCGTCTTGCAGCTTTTCGCACGATCTCCCTATACTCTGCCCCGCTTGGCGACAGGGGCGCGAGGCGAACGTATGGCTTGCGCAAGCATGCTGGCAATCGGCGGCAACGCCCGAACTGCCAAGTTGCACGCACCGCCGGCCCGACTGGGGACCGAAGAAGAGAACTGAGAGTACTTGTCCGCGGCCCAGCCTGGCCGCGAGCGCCGATGCCGCAGTCGCGGCAAAACACCGCTCTCCTAAGGGATCGACCAACGGACTTTCCACGCATCCATCGCGATAGCGACAACGACGGCCAGCAGCCGGCCGGCGGTCGCGAACTCGTTTCCACGCAGCACGGCCCCGGTGCCATGGCCCAACATTCGCGCGCCACGAACGATGCAGCCGATCCGGTGGTGATCACCGGCATCGGCCTCATTGCGTCGGTCGGGCAGAATCGCGAAGCCGTGTGGCGCGGAGTGCGCGAGGGGCGCTCGGGGGTGCGGTTTCTCAAGGGTCTCGTCGGAATCCCCGACAACTTGCTGCTCGGTGCTCCGGTCGACTTGGAACCAAACCTGCCCCGACAGCTCAAGGTCACGGCCCTCTGCCAGCATGTGGCCGCCGAAGCGCTGGCCGACGCACAGGTCGACACCGCCACGATGAACAACGGGCGGCTCGATCGCGACCGCTTCGCCTGTGCAATCAGCGGGCACATCGGCGACACCGGCTGGCTCGAGCGACACGTCGGCGACTACGACGTCAGCCAGCCGGGCGCGGTCGAGTGGTGGCAGCAATGGTTGCCGAACACTTCCTGCGTCACGGTGGCCAACGAACACGGCTTGTACGGCCCGCGCATTTGCCATTCGACGGCCTGCGCGAGCGGCTTGATCGACATTCTCTCGGCGGTACGGGCGATCCGTCACGGCCAGGCCGACATTGCGCTGGCCGGCAGCGGCGAGGCATTCCATCCGCTGTTTGCCGCCGGCTTCCATCAGATGCGGGTGCTGGCCTACAACGACGTGCCCGCAGAGGCCTGCCGACCGTTCGACCTGGCCCGCAGCGGCTTCGTGATGGGCGAAGGGGCCGCGATGCTGGTCGTCGAGCGGCTGAGCCATGCCCAGCGCCGCGGCGCCAAGATTTATGCCGAAGTGCTCGGTGGCTCAATGCACGCCGAAGCGCATCACGTCACCGACTTGGACACCGAATCGGCGGCGCTCGTGCGTTTGATTCACGACGCGCTCGATGCTTCGAAGTTGAGCCCCACCGACATCGGCTACATCAACGTACATGGCACGGGCACCCAGCAGAACGACCTGGTTGAAGCTCGCGGCATTCGCCGGGCATTGGGTCCGGCGGCCGATCGGGCCTGCGCGAGCGCCGTCAAATCGATGCTCGGGCATCTGGTGAACGCGTCGGGAAGCGTCGAGCTGGCGATTACGGCGCTGGCCTTGCGCGACGGGTTCGTGCCCCCAACGCTCAATCTCACGCGGCAGGATCCGGCATGCGAGTTGGATTGCATTCCGCTGGTCGGCCGGCAGCGCTCGATCGAACACGCGCTGAAAATCTCGGTGGCCTTCGGCGGCCACCTGGCGGCGGTGGCGCTACGGCGCTGGAGCGGCGCGAACAGCGCGGCACGACCGCTGCGAATTTCCGCGGCGTAGAGCGAGATGGCCGCTCACTCCCCAAACGTCGACTTGCGCCGCAGGATGTGATGGTAGTGCTGCGCGAAGCGGTGCGCCTCGTCACGCACGTACTGTAGCAGCCGCAAGGCGTACGAATGCCGCGAGAGCTTGAGCGGCTCGTCGGCGGTGACCTGATAAACCTCTTCTTCGCGCTTGGCCAGCGAGATCAGCACCGGCGGCTCGATCTCCAGCTCGCGGAAGGCTGCCAGCGCCGCGTTCAACTGCCCGCGGCCGCCATCGATGAGCACGATATCGGGGAACACCTCGCCCGCGTTGGATAGCCGCTGGTAGCGGCGGCCGACGACCTCGTGAATGCTGCGGAAATCGTCGACCCCTTCGACCTGGCGAATGCGGAACCGCTTGTAGCCCGGCTTGAACGGTAGCCCGTCGATAAACTGCACCAGGCTGGCGACGGTTTCATCACCGCCGAGGTGCGCGATATCGATTCCCTCGATGGTCCGCGGTGTTTCCTTTAATTTAAGCACCTTCCGCAGGCCGGCGAGCCCCTTCTTCGGGTCGACGTAGAACACTTCGGGCTGGGCGTTCTCGTCGAGCTCGCCGCGGCGGTCGAGCGTTTCGAGCATGTGGATTTCGTCGCGCAGGCGGGCCGCTTTCTCGAAGCGCAAGTTGGCGGCCGCATCGGCCATCTCGCCGCGCAGCTCACTCAAGAGTTTGTGCTTGTGTCCTTCGAGGAACATCTGCAGCCGGCGGATGTCGCGGCGATAGTCCTCCTTCGACACCCGCAGATTGCAAGGGGCCGTGCACTGGTCGATGCTGGCCAACAGGCACGGCCGGAACCAGCGCCACTTTTCGTCGCCGTCGTCGATATCCAGCGTGCAGGTGCGGAACTTGAAGATTTTCTGCAACACCGCGATGGCGCCGCGCAGCGAGCCGGCATTGGCGAACGGGCCGTAAAGCCGGGTCCCTTTGAGGTGCGGCTGCCGCGTAAACTGCACCCGTGGAAAGTCCTCGCGCGTGATAATTTCCAGGTACGGGAAGGTCTTGTCGTCTTTGAGATCGACGTTGAACTTGGGCTGGATGTCCTTGATCAGCCGCGCCTCGGCCAGCAGCGCATCGACTTCGCTCTCGCACTCCAGGCAATCGATATCGCAGATCTCGCGCACCAGGTCGGCGGTGCGGCGGTCGTCGAGCGCCGCCTTTAGGAAGTAGCTCCCCGCCCGGGCCCGCAAGCTCTTGGCTTTGCCGACGTAGATCACCCGGCCGGCGGCGTCTTTCATCAGATAGACGCCGGGCGTGCGTGGGAACTCGCGCACTTTGGCGGCGGCGCGGCGATAGCCATAGTCGTGCCAGCGTGAGGAGTCTGTCGGCGCGGCACCGCCCTCGCTGGTCACGGCGTCAGCAGCTTGCTCCGCGATCTCGCCCGCGTCGGCCAGTTCGTCGAGCGCGGCGTCGATGGCCGCTTCGTCCAACGGCAACTCGGGGAGTTCGTTTTCTGCAAAGGAAATGGAGTCGGCGCCCGAATCGCCCTCGGGCTCATCCGGCTCCGGGGGCAAACGGTCGGGCGTGTCGATCGGCGGTGTACGGCGGCGTCCCATGCAGTGCTATCACAATCTCGGATTCGCGGTTTCGCTATCAAGCATTCTAGCCTTGTCGGCGAGTTTGGCACGGTGGCGGCAAACGTCGTGCTAGCTGCTGGCATGATCGCATTGGCCCCGATACGCCGGCCGCTGGCATTTATTGGGAAATCACGCGGCGCGACTCGCTCCTCGGGGCCTAGAACTTCGCCACGACTTGTGAAAACCACGCAGCTTCGCACGAAATCTGCCGGTCGCGTAACAATTCACCTTGCCGCCGAATTGCAGTTCAAGTATCTCTACGCGGCCCCAAAATGGACCTCGACGGCCGCGCGCAATAGTTGCGCGCTTTCGATCGCAGGACCAGGTTGGACACCGGCGGACACCGCGCTGCCATCCCGTCGAACTGCGCCATTCGGCGCGACCACGGAACGGTCGTTGATGAGACTAATCGCCCGCAACTCTCCGCGTCTGGCTGGCACGCTAGCCTGCGCTGGGATCATTTGGATGCTCGCGAGCTCCTGCGCTCTGGCGCAGATGAGCCCGGGAATGCCGGGCGGAATGATGAACAACAATCAGCCCGAAAAGCCCAAGTGGACCGGGCCCGAAGTCGTGGTTGTGCAGCCGGGCCCCGATCACCCGATGGTGGTGGACGTGCGCGTCGAAGGGCATCAGGGGACCAGCGTCGAGCGCATTCGCCCCCACGTGCGGACGCGCAAGGGCCGGCCGCTCGATCAGAACATGGTTGAAGAAGACGTCCGTCGCTTGCACGCCAGCAAGCTGTTCTTGGACGTGCGCCCGCAAATTCGCCCCGTGCAGGGGGGCGTCGTCGTGTCGTTCCAAGTTGTCGAGCGCGCGATCATCAAGCATATCCGCTACGTAGGCAACAAGAAGGTCGTCGGCCGCAAGCTCAACAAGCAAGCCGCGATCAAGAAAGGGGAAGCGCTCGATCCCTATATCGTTGAGGACGCGCGCGGCCGTATCGAAGCCTGGTATCGCGAGAAGGGACACGCCCAGTGCACCGTCAAAACACTCGAAGGAGATAAGCCAGGCGACGAGGGAGTGACCTTTCTCGTCAACGAAGGACCGCTGCAAAAGGTCCGCAGCGTGTCATTCGAGGGGAACACAGTCGCGCCGGATGGCCGCATGCAAGTGCTCTGCCAGACGAAGCGGCCGTTGTTTTACATCCCGGGCGTGTTTCGCGGCTTCAAGGGCTTTGTCGAGCAGCAGAAGATCGAGCACGATCTGGATGAATTGACGAGCTACTACCGCCGGCTCGGTTACTTCCAGGCCCGCGTTGGCCGCGAGCTGGAATTTGACCGCGATCAGCGCTGGGCGCACGTCACCTACGTGATCCACGAGGGCATTCGCTACCGCGTGCGTGACATCGCGGTGATCGGCAACACGAAATTCGGCACTGAGCAGCTCAAGGAGCCGTTCAAACTCGAGAATGGCGACTACTTCGAGCAGGGGCGTTTGCAGCATGACGTCACCTCGATCGAAGAGTGCTACGGCGGACGCGGCTACGTCTTCGCGACGGTCGAGCCCGAAACCCGCTTCCTAGAAGAGCCGGGCCAGGTCGATCTCGTTTACAAGATCAGTGAAGGTGCCCGCTGCCGCGTCGGGCAAATCAACGTTCACATCAAGGGCGACGATCCGCACACCCGGCGGATGGCCGTGCTCAACCGCGTTTCGCTGCGGCCCGGCGACATCCTCGATATTCGCGAGCTCCGCGATAGCGAGCGTCGGCTGAAGGCCTCGGGCATCTTCCAGGTCGATCAGCAGCCTGGCGGGAACGCGCCGAAAATCGTCTTCTCGGCCCCCACGGGTGAAGAAGGCCAAGAGATGGTCGCCGAGAATCCCGACGCGCCAAAACCGCCGCCCGGGACGTTCCGCGGTCAAAGCCCCGACAATTTGCGCCCGGCCAAGCTGGACGCAGCTCCAGTCGCTGGCACGGTTGCCCCGCGCCCCGCGCGCACCTGGAACGCCATGCTCGAACGGATGATCGTCGACGAAGAAGACGAGCTAGCGATTGTGCACGTGCTAGCCGATGGCACAGTCATGATCGAGCTGATTGACGAGTTCGGCGACTCGACGCTCAGGCCGATGCCGCCCGCGCGATCCGCGCTCCCTACCATGGCACATGTCGAGCCAACGACGGTTGCCGGGCCTCAGTTCTCGACAGCACCATTGCCGCAGCAGCCGCGCCTTTCGGTGCCGGCAGCACGCAATCCCATGTCGACTCCGCAGCAGTCGATGCCGCAGGCTCAGGCTCAATACTCACCGCCAAGGACTTCGCCACAAGTACCGCAGTACCCCGTGCGGCCAGCAGCACCGACGCCGGCCGTCGCGCGACCTGTCGTGCGTGGACAAGATGCGTGGCTGTCGGGCAAACCGGCTCGTCAAAGTGAGGCGCCGGTCGCTGGCGATCGTTACGCCCGCGTGCCGGCCGCAGCGCCACAGGATGTGCCGGCTAGTCAGCGGCGACCGACACCTGCCGCTTCGCCACAGCGTATTCAGGCAGCTCCGCTAGCGCGCGGCTCGCAACCCGCAGCCTACGTTGCTCAACCTGGCTCGCCGGCTACTGGGGCGAATCGATCAGCGACGGCTCGCCCGACCGTACGAGTGCCCGTCGTGCGTGGTCAAGACTACGGCTACGGAGCTGGCCCCTCGCAAGAGATGCCATCGTTCGACATGAATCAGGTGCCGCCGGCGCGACCAGCGAATGGCGCCGGCGGATTGCGTCAGTCGCCTGGCGCACCGGCCCCCGCGCCGTTCGTAGCCCCGGCACCGCGACAAGTGCCCAACCCGGCGCCGGTCGCGCCCTATGTCCCGCCCGGCCCGCGGTTCATTCCTGGTCCGCAAGCAGCCGTACCGGCGCAGCCGGTTTCGAGCCCTTCTGGTGCTGGAAACGGTCCGCCTGCGTGGCTTGGCGGCGGTGCCCCGCCCGCCCAGCAATTGGGCGCTGCGCCGGGCGTGTTGCCACCTCCGCCGGGGTACAACGGCCCGGGCGAGTTGTTCCCAGGCACGGAACCAACACCGTCGCCGTTCGGCCCACCGGCCGAGCTCGAAGCGCCGACGATGGAAGTGCCGCTCGACGTCTACGTCGACGAAACACAAACGGGCCGTTTGATGTTCGGTGTGGGCGTGAACTCGAACGCCGGCCTGGTCGGCCAGATCACGCTCGATGAACAAAACTTCGACTGGCGCCGCTTCCCGCGCAGTTGGGGCGAAATCCGCAACGGCACCGCCTGGCGGGGCAGCGGTCAGCACTTCCGCATCGAAGCGATGCCGGGCACGCAAGTGCAGCGGTATATGTTCAGTTTCACCGAGCCCTACTTGTTCGACACCCAAAACAGCTTGGGCCTGAGCGGCTATTACTACTCGCGATTCTTCCAGAACTGGACCGAAGAGCGCTTGGGCGGGCGGATCTCGCTCGGCCGTCAATTGGCTCCCGACTTGTCGGTCGCGATGGCGCTGCGAATGGAGAACGTCAACATCTCGAATCCGCAGCCGCTGCCATCGCCGCAGTCGGTGACCGATGTGTTGGGCAACAACGGCTTGTATACGGCTCGTTGGTCGCTGACGAATGACACGCGCGATCATCCCTTCATGCCGACGCAGGGACATCGCATCATGTTGGCCTACGAGCAGGCGTTCGGCACGTTTTCGTTCCCGCGTGGTGAACTCGAAGCCAGTCAATACTTCCTGTTGCGCGAACGGGCCGACGGCACCGGTCGCCACACGCTGGCCCTGATCACGATGTTGGGCTTCACCGGCAGCGACACGCCGGTGTTCGAGAACTTCTTCGCGGGCGGTTACGGCACCCTGCGCGGCTTCTTCTTCCGCGGAGCGTCGCCGGTCGATATGGGCACGATCGTCGGTGGTCGCTTCCAGTGGATCAACACGGTCGAGTACATGTTCCCGATCAAGGCCGACGATGCAATCAAGGGAGTCCTGTTCTGCGACTTTGGTACCGTCGAACCGGTGACACAGATCAAGTGGGACGATTACCGCGTGGCGCCCGGCATCGGCTTGCGGTTGGCGATCCCGATGATGGGCCCGGCGCCGATCGCGCTGGACTTTGCCGTGCCGGTCAACAAGGCAACGACCGACCGAGAGCAAATCTTCAACTTCAGCGTGGGTCTCGCGCGGTAGCGAAGCGAGCACACCGAGCCAAGCGCTAGTGCCGCGCGATCAGTACTTGATCAGGCTGAAGCAGTCGTAGGGAGCAATTCGCTTGGCGCCCCCAAGATCGGCCAGCTCGATAACAAACGCGCAGCCAATCACCTTGGCGCCACTCTGTTCGATCAGCCGGCAGCAGGCTTCGATGGTGCCGCCCGTGGCGAGCAAGTCATCGACCAGCAGCACGCGCTGGCCCGGATGAACGCCGTCGCGGTGCATCTCGAGCGTGTCCGAGCCGTACTCGAGCTCGTAGTGAAACGCATGCGTTTCGAACGGCAACTTGCCGGGCTTGCGGACGGGTACGAAGCTGGCGCCGAGCTCCAGCGCCAGCGGTGCGGCAAAAATGAAGCCACGCGCTTCAGCGGCCGCCACGGCGGCCACTTCTTGATCGCGATAACGGTCGGCCAGGCGGCGGATCACCTCGCCGAAAGCGGCCGGATCGGCCAACAGCGGCGTGATGTCGCGAAACATGATCCCCGGCTTGGGAAAGTCGGGGATGTTGCGTACGAACTTCTTCAGGTCCAGCGTGGCGGTTGGCACGATCGCATTCCATTCACAAGAAAGAGAACATCGCTTAACGCAGCAGCAAGCGTAGCAAATGCGCCGTCGAATCGCGAGCAACGGCAAAGCCCAGGGGGTGGCAACCCCTGGGCTTTGGATGACTCGAACAACACTGCTCTACTAGTAGCGGATCTGGAAGCCGGCCGTGGCGGCCTGCATCCAGAGGCTCGTCGCGTTGTAGGCGAAGGTCGGTTGGCCGGCGCCGACCACCGGGTTAATGACCGTGCCGGGGCGCACCACCGACGAGAGGAACGTGAAGTTGTAGCCGAGTGTGAGCAACACGTTCGGCGTCACCTGGTAGCCGATCTTCGCGTCGACTTCGGGGATATAGGCGAAGTGATCTCGCTGGTGATTCCCGATGTTGTTGGGGCCAGTCAGCAGACCGTGACCCACGGTGGGCGTGCCGAAGCCCGGGCCCGTGGCGCCACTGATGTTGGCAATCTGCCGCATGTTCCCCAAGGCGATCTGCGGCGCGACCCAGGCCCAAAGAGGCCCGCGGTTCACTTGCACGAGCGTGCCAATATAGCCGCCGTTGAAAATATTCTGCGCGGCGAAGCGATCGTAGGTTGATTGCGACAGGGACGGTGGTGTCGATTGCAGGCTGAGTCTCACACTGTTTTCACGCATCGCAAGATCTTCGTCGAGGCGGAAGAAGCGATAGCCGCTGATGCCGTAGATTCGGTTACAGCCCTGGCAATCGCCCCACAACTGGAAGCGGCCACCACCGCCGGCCGACATCAGCGCGCTCGTGGCCGTGGCGGTGACGTTGCCGCTATAACTCGTTCCGGCCGTGGTGGGGAACGCGATGATCGCCGAAGCCCCGGCGCCAGTGGCGCCATTCACGTAGGGAATCGCCAGGATGTGCGCGTTGGGATCCGGGCTTGCGTAGTTGGCTTGCGAGTAGAACTTCTGCGACGCGGTAGCCACCTGATAGAAATGGCCGTCGATGCCGACGGTTTGTTCGCCGTTGAACCAAAGGCCGGTCTGGACACGGCCACCTGGACGGAATTCTCTATTCACGCGGCCATCGCCGAACAGCACCTGGGTGGTCGGCAGACCAGCAACGCCCGCTTGCGCAATCGGCGTGCCAGGATCGCTGGTGGTGACCAGCGGCGGCAGCTTATCCCCTTTGAGCCAGAGCGCCATGAAGTCGAGGTTTACCCAGATCGACGGGCCGCAACACGGTTTGCAAGTGTCACATAGGGGCGCCTGGGGGGGACACTTCCCGCAACCAGGGCCTGCCCAGGCGGCATCGCAACAATCGCCCCCACACTCAGGAGCAATGCAGCAACCATCGGCGCAGCAATCGTCGCCGCAGTATTCGCCGGGGTAGCCACCTTCGCCGTAGCCGATGTCACCAGGGGCAATGCGCTCGTATTTCGGCGCCGCACCACTGTCGGCGGATTCGTCGGCAGCCGCTTCGTCTTCTTCGGCCGCGTAGTTCACCTGCGAATGACTGGCCGGATAGCCGAACGTGGCGCGTGCTCGCGGTTGATAGCCACGGCCGTACGGGGCTCGTTGCTGTGAGTATTGAGCTGACGCAGAACTTGCGATCAAAGCCGTCAGGCCGATCGCCAACCAAGTGGCGCGCATGTGCCGATCCCCCCCGGGATGATGTAAATCAACGGACTCTTGAAGTCGCGTACTCTGTTGGGTTCGGCTTATCGGGGTTGTGCGGTTTAGACCGATTCTGTCGCGCGTGCGGATTCTTCGGCGCGTAACGAAGATGCGGTTTGTACGGTGCTAGCAATGCTGGCGCTAATTGCCAGGCCGCACGTTGGCTGGTGTGCCGACAAGGGCAATTAGCAGATCACGAGGAAGCCCGCGATCACGCCGGGGCAATGCGGTTGAGAAGTTGATAGCAGCGATTGATCAGAACGTGCGGCGGGCTTCCACGCGGGCGAGAAAGGCTGCTATTGCCCGTAATACACGTCGCGAGGAGTGCGCGATTGCCACCAGTCGCCAAGCCGCTTGAAAAGCGGAATCTGCTCGGTGATGGTGGGCGCCGCTTGAACCGGTGGAGTGGGCAAAGGTCTGGACGATGACTCGGTCGCGGCGACTCGCTGGATTGTGCCGTCCAGTGCGAAGCGAGCAGGCTCGCGGATTTCGCGAGATGAGCTGCTTGCTCGATCGCGTGAATACTCGACTGACCTCGTGGCCGACGCCGTCCGAACGTCACTGTCTTGATAGGGGACCGGGAGGCCTGACGACATGAGCCGCGTCCATGCCCCGCGAACTGGATAACTAGCGATGGGGGGAACAGCCCTGGCCTGCGGACTCGACGCGAGTTTTTCGGCATTGGATTGTGCGCGACGCCTGACCCCGTCGTGCCCGGTGAGAATCAGCGTAGTGACATCTCCTGCGTCGGACCACAAATTGCCTAGCCAGGTGTGCGTGGGTGCGGTGCGCTCCGCGTGCGGTGCTCGCGGGGCTGGCATGCTCTGTTGTGCGACACGCTTCAGCAGAAGGTCGGCCAGCGCGCGTTCGGATGGGGTCTGGGCGTCATCCCGCACTCGATAGGCGCGCACCAGGATTTGATCGAATTGCCGTTGATCGGCCTGCGACACAACCGCGGCGTCGTAATCCGCGCAGATGTCGGCGATCTCGGCGCGGAGCGCTGCGTAACGAGGAAGTTGCGGACCGCTTCGAGGCGCTTGGTAGGCTGCATTGTTGACTGGTTCAACCGGCGGCTTCGCGAGCGGTGTCTGAGGTCGCGAGGGGAGCCAACGGGTAGCGCTAGCGGACGAGGTGTCGCCAAGCAATCGTCCGGCCGCATCGGGGGACCAGGTCGATGAATCGATTGAGGTTTTGCGGGGATGCCACTGGCCCGCTTCTTCGGCCTGGGTGATCGACATCGACCAGGTTGATAGCAGCGCAAACGCGAACACGGCGCGCGAGCGGTTACCCATAAGCATCGTGGTGCGGTGTGCGCGCAACGCGAACCCTTGGCGCGAGCCCCCCCTTGGATTTGGGGCGTTTGCCATCGCAGTGACCCGCTAGATCAATAAGCCGGAACGGCAAGACGAGAGGATACGGGAAATATCGATTTCCGCGCGGCGACGCAAGGTCAGTCGTCCGCTAGCAAGGCTGACAGGGCGCTCGCTAGCTGCGGAGATTTGCGAACCGCAACGCTATGCGACGGGGCCTTGCATGCAGTCGGAGAGCTTGTTGAGCGCTTCGGTCTCGATCTGTCGGACGCGCTCGCGGGTGAGCCCCAGCGACTCGCCGATTTCCTTGAGCGTATGCGGCTCCGAATCGTTCAGGCCGAACCGCATCCGCAGCACCGTTGCTTCGCGGGCGTCCATCGTTTCCAGCAGCCCGAGCACTTGCCGCAGCGCGTCGCTCTCGACCATTTCGTCTTCGGGGTTCTTGTTCCGCTCGTCCATGACCATCTCGCCGAGCGACCAGCCTGCTTCGGGTTGATCGGTCTGCGGGGTCGAGTTGTAGATGCGGATCGCCTTTTTAATGATCGGCAGTTTGTTGCGCGGCAAGCCGAGCACGCGGGCGACTTCTTCGGGCGTGGGGTTGCGTCCCAGCTCTTCGCTCAGGCGCGTCGTGGCGCGGCGCCATTTGCTGAGCAACTCGACCATGTAGGCCGGAATGCGGATGGTCTTGGCCGTGTTGATCAAGGCGCGCTTGATCGACTGCTTGATCCAGTAGCTGGCGTAGGTGCTGAAGCGCGTGCCCATCGCGGGATCGAAGCCTTCAACCGCGCGGAGCAGGCCGAGGTTCCCCTCTTCGATGAGGTCTTGCAGGCCGAGCCCTTTGCCGGTGTAGCCGCGAGCGATGTTGACGACCAGCCGCAGATTGGCGCGAACCATGCGATCGCGGGCGGCCGTATCGCCCTGACCGATGCGCACGGCGAGCCCTTGCTCGTCGGCGGCGGTGAGCAAGGCGGTCTCGTTGATTTCGCGGAGATAGGTTTCCAGCGGCGATTGGACGGCCACGGAAACTTTGCGTCGCGACTTCGTCATAAGTGGTGTGTCGGGTCGCCGTCGGTTTGCGGTCGCGGCGGCTTGGTCAGGGTGCGGGGGGGCCGGCCTCCTGCCGTAGCCAGCGATGCCTTGCTTTGCACCGCGGCGCCAACTCCGACGGGGCAGCCCCACTCCGTGGGCCGACGTGCCGCCGGGACACACACACTATCGACGCGGGCTGCGCGGCTTCTGCACAACGCCGCTGGCGCGTCGCAGTGGACCGATTCTCCGCATGCTGAAGGGCATACCTAGAACAACGAACTGCGCGACCGCGCGCGGCAATGATTCCTATTCAGGCTGAAACGGCTGTGACGACGGCCGCTCAATGCGCACCACGGCGCGCAGCAAAAAGCCCAGGGAAGACGGCCCACAACGATCGTTCGGCCAGTGCCGAAAGACCGCCTTCCCTAGGCTTGCCCGCGCAACAACGCAAAGTCGTGCCACGCGGATTGAACTACTTGCTGGCCGGCTTGATCAGCGGGCCAGACTCGCCACCGACGCCACCTTTGAGTTCGGCCGGCGGAGCGCTGGGCTTCGGCGGTGAGCCTTGCGGCGCGGAACCGTCGGGCGATTCACCGTCGCCGTGGAGCTCTTCGTTCCACTCGACCCGTTTGCGCGATAGGCCGATCTTGCGCTCGTCCGAATCGACCCGGAGGATTTTGACTTCGATCTGGTCGCCGACCTTGCACACTTCTTCGGGGCTCTCGACCTTGTGGTCGGCCAGCTCCGAAATGTGCAGCAGGCCTTCAAGGCCGTTCTCCAGGCCGACAAAGACGCCGAAGTTCGTCAGCTTGGTGACGGTGCCGGTGACGACCTGGCCCGGCTGGTACTTCGACGGGATATCGGTCGTCCAGGGATCCTCCTGCAACTGCTTAAGACCTAAGGCGATGCGACGGCGATCCTGCTCGACCGACAGCACCTTGCATTCGACCTGCTGGCCTTTCTCGACCACCTCGCTCGGATGGCTGATCTTGCGGGTCCACGACATATCGCTGACGTGCAACAGGCCGTCGATCCCCTCTTCGATCTCGACGAAGGCGCCGTAGTTGGTGAGGTTTCGGACCGTGCCGGTGACGACCGTGCCGGGCGGATAGCGCTCGGCCACCTTGTCCCAAGGATTCTGCTGGGTTTGCTTCATACCCAGCGAGATTTCCTGCTTGTCTTTGTTGATGCCCAGCACGACGACGTCGATTTCGTCGCCGATCTGCACCAGCTCGCTGGGGTGATTGATGCGCTTGGTCCACGACATTTCGCTGATGTGGACCAGGCCCTCGATCCCTTCCTCGAGCTTGACGAAGGCCCCATAGCTCATGACGTTGACGACTTCGCCCTTGACGACTTCGCCGACCGGGTACTTCGAGCCAATGTTCTCCCAGGGGCTGGCAGTTTTCTGCTTCAGGCCCAAGGCGATCTTTTCGCGCTCGCGATCGATGTGCAGCACCTGCACTTCGATTTCCTGATCGATCGAAACCATCTCCGACGGGTGGCCGATACGCCCCCAACTCATATCGGTGATGTGCAGCAGGCCATCGATGCCGCCAAGATCGACAAACGCGCCAAAGTCGGCAATGTTCTTGACGATGCCCTTACGCTGCTGACCCACGGCCAGCGTGCTGAGCAATTGTTGTTTCTTCTCGGCGCGCTCGGCCTCGATGAGGGCGCGGCGGCTGACGACGATATTGCGCCGGGCCTCGTCGATCTTGAGCACCAGGCACTGGATCGTGCGGCCGATATAGTCGCCGATGTCCGAGGGGCGGCGAATGTCGACCTGGCTGGCCGGCAGAAACACGTTCACGCCGATGTCGACGAGCAAACCACCCTTGATCTTGCGGGTCACGTTGCCGGTCACCACGTCGTTTTCGTGGACCGTCTCCATGACCTTGAGCCAGGCTTCGATCTTCTCGGCCTTGCGCTTGCTGAGCGCGAGCATGCCCGTGGTTTCATCGCTCTCGCCGTTGACGTCCTCGACTTCTTCAATGAGGACCTTGAGGCGCTGGCCTGGCTGCGGCGGCTCTTCCCCTTCGCCCCATTCGTAAAGCGGAATGACCCCTTCGCTCTTGTAACCGACGTCGACCAGCACGTTGTCCCCCTCGATACGGAGAACCTTGCCTTCGACGATGGAGTTGACGTTGACCGCTTCTGCGCCCCAATCGATGTCCTCATTCCAATCGACGGTGTCGACATCGGCGCCCTCCAGGGCGTCGGACAGGGCTACTTTCCAGTCGTCTTCGGTGACATCGAATTCACGAATCAGGTTGCGGTTGACCATAGTGGGGGTGGTTCTGCCAATACGAGGGGTTAGGGGTTACGTCGAGACGTAAAGGGGGACGCTCTCCCCTGGCAGGGGAGATCTGGGCGGCCCATCGACAAGCCGGCGAATATAACAAACTCCGTCCCGGCAAACAATTGCGCTGCCGCGGCGGAAGGCTGCTAGCGGGATGTAACGAATGGGCGCTGTGCGAATGGCGATTGGCTGCTGATCCGTTCGAGGTGACCTCGTACTTTGAACCCACAGTGGACGCGACCAAAGCCCAGGGAAGGCGGTCATCATTTAGTCCCTCGCACCCCGGTCGACCGCCTTCCCTGGGCTTGCCGCCATTCGGAGGGTCCGTGGAATCGTCTCGTTCGCGCGCCGTCGGACTTAGCGATCCACCACTTCGCGCGACGGCGGAACTTCTTGCGGCGATTCTCCGCGCGCAGCTTACCTCTCTTACTATTTGCCAGCATTTTTCAGTGGACACTTTGGTGAATGCAACTTTTGCCAGTGCCCAAGAACTAGGCACGACCACCGCTGCTCAATTTCTGGCAGGCGTGCACGCGACTCAGGCAGCTTGACTCGATTGCCATAACTGCTGCGATAGCAATGACATGCAACCAGCCCTTGACTGCACTCGAAAATCGGCTCAGACGCGGGCCACTTCGGACCGCTCACCGCCAGTACCAGACCGAGTAAGGAGACCGACATGGTCGAGAAACACGAGGAAGTCCTTCGCATCGCTCAGAACCTGATGTCCCAGGACCCGGATTGGGTAACCTTCTTCCGCGAAGTGCTTGGTATCGAAGGTGCCGTCCGGCGTATGTTCAATACCCCAGATGAGCTCGCCGCGTTCGAGAAGAGCAAAGAGTACGCCCAGCTTCAGAACATGCTGGCACGCGTCCGCGAGCGGAGCCGCAACAAGCCGGTTGCCAACGAGCCGACCCGCGTCATCACCGTTCGGCTCCCCAAGAGCTTGCACGATGCGCTGCGAACGGAGGCCCACGAGCGACGGACCAGCATGAATCGCCTCTGCATCACCAAGCTGCTGCAGGTGATCGATGGCGAGCTCGTGGCGGTCGAGGCTGGTTCGGCCGGTTAAGGGACATGCCGTCTGGCTGTAGCCGGCCTCTGTGAGGCCGGAGTTCAGGATGACATCCGGGGTCACAGACCCCGGCTACAGGACGCAGCATGCAATCCGACATAACGCAGCCCAAGCGCCACCCTGGCACGGAGGCCTGATCCGGGGTGGCGCTTGGCTGCTGTTTTGGGTTGCCACAATTGAACGGGGCCGGCTCGAGTTTGATCGGGCCAACACGATGAGTTGGCCGCTGCTAGCAGTCGCCGCTTGGGCGAGCCCATGCGCTGGCACCTAGATGACGCCGCGCAGGGTCGTCAATCCGATCGCCTCGCGACTGGCGACCGGCTCGCCATAGGCCGCGCCGATCGACCAGCCCCAGTAGGCGGCCTGATCGCGCAATTGATCGATAAATGACGGGCCGCCCGCTATGCCCGTCGTGGCAAACTGGCTCTCATAGCAGGCGATCGCCGCCCGCTTACGCTCCCAATACGAGCTGATGTCGACCACCACGGCCGGTTGGGCGAGGTGCCGCAGGTGGACACAGTAGTAATAGAGGACGCGAGTCGGGTGAAACGGCTCCCCTGCCAGATCGCTCTTCGAGAGCTTGGACCAGAAGCGGGCGGCTTCGACCAGTTGCGTCGCCGCCACGTGATCGGGGTGGGCGTCTTCCCAATAAGGGGCAAAGAGCACCCGCGGCCGCTCGCGGCGAAAAACCTCGGCCAGGCGCCGGCGGGCTTCCAACGATGGCTCCAGGCTCCGGTTCGGTAGGCCGAGGTTTTCGCGCCAGGTGAGCCCAAGGAGGGCCGTGGCCGCGGCCGTTTCTCGGACACGAATCTCCAGGCTACCGCGCGGGGTCGGTTCGCCGCTGGTGAGGTCGAGTACGCCGACGCGATACCCCTCGTCCTGCAGTTTCATGATGGTGCCGGCGATACCGAGCTCGGCATCGTCGGGATGGGGGGCGATCACGAGCACGTCGAGCACGCGAATCTCCTCGTCGGACTATCGAACTGGCGAACCAGACAAACGGACAGACGGGCCAGCTTAAAGATAGGTGCGAAGCGCTGCTAGCACCACGACTGCTGGCAATCTCGCCATCATAGAGCAAGCTCCCGTGACGCTTTCTCCTACACCGGCGATGGCACGGCAACACTGCTTGGTGTTCAGCTAATCCGATAAGTCAAACCGCGGAAGCTGGGGGCCCTTTGCCACGCATTCCGCTTGTACTCGATTTGCCGGCCGCAACGATCGATACCGAATGTGCGGGCCATTGCCCGACCACACCGCGGCAGCGTCCGACCCAGCCGCTGCCGCGGGTGGTTTGATCCCGCCTGATGCATCGCTCGCGATGTTCCCCGCCTGTGGCGCGCCTTTTGCGCGACCACCAATCCACAACTTGATCCGCTCGACTCACACGCCGCGCGAGACTTCATGAAGAAACGATCATCATACTCCCTGGCAACCGTGCTGCTGCTCTCGGGCGTGTGCTCGATCGCTCTTTCGCGAGCGGTGCAAGCGCAACCAGCGCCGGCGCCGCTGCCGGCAGTTAGCGGCGCGCCGACACTCGTGGCGTCGTTACCACAAGAAACTGCCCGACCGGTCGTGACTCCGATCGCGGGCAACGTCGCAACCAGCCCACCTGCGGCGCCAACGCCACTGCAATTTCCGCCCGTAGAACCTCTGCCGGCGACGTTTCCGGCCTTTGAACGTGTAGCCGTACCCGAGTCGACCGACCAAGCCGCGCCGACAGTGCACCCGTCGCCACACGGTCCCGAGTGTTGCCCCAAGGGATGCGGCTGCGACGCTTGTGCTTGCCGTTCGCGCTGGTTGCCGCCGGGCACGCCGGCGCCGAGCTGGTCGACTTACGGCGGTCTCGACGACATCTGGTTCAACGCCGGTGGTGATGCGCTGCAGAGCACGGCCTGGGCCTGGATCCGCAATGGCGGCTATCCGCGCGGTTTCATCACGCCGTTCATGGCGCCGCGAGCGCCGATGGGCATTGGCCGCGTCTGGGGTGAAGAAGGACAGCAACTCACCGGCTTTTGGATTGGCGGCCTGGCGCGGGCCAACTACATCAACGATCAGCGCATCCAGTGGAGCGGTCAGGAAGAGACGTTCGGCGTCGAAGGGCAGTTGAGTCCGCACGCCTTCCATGCGTCGGGCGACTGGCTGTTCACGGCCAACAGCACGTTCTTCTTCAATCAGCCGTTCGATCGCAACATCTTGACCGATCCGATGCGGGAGTCGTATCTCGCGAATTTCCGGCCCGACCCGTTCCAGATTTGGCAGTTGAACCTGAAGGTGCAGCGCGGCAACCTGACGACAACGATCGGCAAGGACACCACGCCATTCGGGCGCTACTACTTTCCGCTTTACTCGAACGCGCGGTTCGATGCCCCGTTTATTCGCAGCGAGGTGATCCGCTGGGTTGAGTCGGCGGCGTTTCTGCACTACACGCCCGGCATCTTTGTGATCGACGCGGCGTTGGCGAACGGCACGCCCGACCGCGACACGAATTCGTCGAAGGCGCTCGTCGCGCGGGTCGGTATCCAGACGCCGCATACCTCGTGCGGGGCGTCGATCAAGATTCAGGACGGCTTCGGCTCCGAACAGCAAAAGACGTTCAACAACCACATTGGCATCGACGGCCTGGTGCGCTACGGCGCTTTCGATATCTCCGGCGAAGCGATCTACGATCAATACGGCCTGCGGCGCGGCAACGAGTTCAGCCCCGACCAGATTTTTTGGGGGCGCAGCATTTACTATCGCGACATCTGGCCAGGGCACGATCGCAGCATTCACGGTGTCGGTTACTATGTGAACGTCGGCTACACCTCGCCGCTGGTGCGGCTCGATTTCAACTTTGGTGAGTACTATCCCGAAGTGATCGGCAACGCGTACAACGATACGCCGATTCGCCGCGGCATCTTCAAAGGGGGCTGGCGATTGAGCCGGCGCTTCGAGTTCTTCCACGTCTTGATGTTGGAGAACCGCCGACCGGTCGAACGCTGGCGTGCCAAGGAAAGCCCGTCCGTGATCATGGTCGGCTTCCAGATGTATTTGTAGCCGCGGGCGGTGCGACGCGGCGATTGCAACTCGAGACTGCACCTCAGGACAACGGCGACTGACAGCCAAGCCCAGGGTAGATGACCGCAGGGCAAATCAACCCGCTGTGGCTAAGAGCATCTACCCTGGGTTCGAACCGGCTCATGGTTCTGGCCACCTCTCGACGAACGTGGTAGCCTTGCGCTGACGTCTGCAGGGGCTCGCTCACCACCACTTGATCCGCCTTTGTGCATGAAAACTCTGCCGAGCAACTCTTATGCGCGACTGTGCGACCACACACGTGAAATCGCGCTCGTTCAGTCGATCGAAAGCCTGCTGGAATGGGACGAACGAACCGGCATGCCGGCCGCGGCAGGTACCTATCGCGCCGAGCAAATGAGCCATTTGGCCGGGCGCGTGCATCAGCTTTGGACCGATCCGCGCATGGCCGATTGGCTGGCCGAGTTGGCCGAAAGCCCGTTGGCCGCGCAGCACGAGAGTGACGCCGCGGTCACCATCCGCGAGCTGCGCCGCTTATACAACAAGAAGGTGCGCCTACCCCAAGCACTCGTCGAGGAAATCTCGCGGGCCGCGGTGCTGGGGCAACAGGGTTGGGTCGTCGCCAAGCAGTCGAACGACTATGCAGGCTTTCGCCCGTTGCTCGAACGCCTGATCGCGCTGAAGCGCGAGGAGGCGGCCGCCTTTGGCTATGAAGACTCGGCCTACGATCCGCTGCTCGATGAATACGAGCCCGGCGCGTCGACCGCCGATGTGGCCTGCGTGTTGGCCGCGCTGCGCGAAGACCTGGTCCCCTTCTTGAACGCGATCGTAGCGGCCACGCATCGCGCGCCGGCAGGCGATCAGCTCGGCTCGAGAAAGCCCTCCGTGCTCACGCCGGTCGGCAGTAACGCCGTGCTCGACGGCGACTTTCCGCTCGATCTGCAAGCCGTGTTTGGGCAAATGGCAGCCGAACAGGTCGGCTTTGACTTTAGCGCCGGGCGACTCGATGTTTCGGCGCATCCGTTTTGCACGCAGCTCGGTCCGCGCGATCACCGGCTCACCACGCGCTACGCCGAGCGCGATTTGACCGACGCCCTGTTCAGCATCTTGCATGAAGTTGGGCACGGCCTTTACCAGCAAGGATTGCCGGCCGAACACTTTGGGCTGCCGCTGGGCGAGGCGATTTCGCTGGGCATCCACGAATCGCAATCGCGGTTGTGGGAAAACCTGGTCGGCCGGAGCCGCGCCTACTGGGAGTGGATGCTGCCGCAGGCGAAGCAGACTTTTCCCGCGGCGCTCGGCGACGTGTCGCTCGATCAGTTTTATCGACAGATCAACCAGGTGCGGCCATCGCTGGTGCGGATCGAATCGGACGAGGTGACTTACAATCTGCACATTCTCGTCCGCTTCGAGTTAGAGCAGGAGTTGCTCTCCGGTGAGCTGTCCGCGACTGACTTGCCCGAGGCCTGGAGCAGCCGCTACGAGCAGTACTTGGGCGTGCAGCCAACAAATCACGCGGAAGGCGTACTGCAAGACATCCACTGGAGTGCCGGCGCGATCGGTTACTTTCCGACCTACACGCTCGGCAACCTGTACGCGGCGCAGTTCTTCGAGCAAGCGGCCGCAGACCTTGGACCGCTTCACGAGATGTTCCGGCGCGGTGAGTTCGCGCCGCTGCTCGGCTGGTTGCAAGACAACATTCATCGGCATGGCCGCCGCTATTCGGCCGGCGAACTGGTCGAGCGCGTCACGGGGCGCGCGCTCTCGCACGAGCCCTTGATGCGTCACTTCCGCGCCAAGTTTGGCACGCTTTACGGAGTGAGCTGAGCGACGGCAAGCATCTGCTCGTAGCGGCGGAAGCTACCATGACACGAACAGCAGGGAGCGCATCATGGACGACGGCCAGAAACCACCCCGGTCAACCTATTCTTGCTCGCGTCACTCGCGGCGCGGCAACGCGGCCGGCCAGCTTATTGGCGTGATCGGCGGCGGGCTGATGGGGCTAGCGATCGGCTACTACCTGTTGAATTACCTTGGCGGCCCGAGCTTCAACTGGCTGCACATTCCGCTTCCTGGCATTCCGCACACGCAGCAGGATGCGGCGAAAGAGAAGCAGGAGGACGACGACGCAACTGGGCCGCAGCCGCAAGTGCCCGATCCTTCGGCGAGCACACCCGAGCAGCCCCCCTTGGCCGGCACTCCTTCGATGCCGGCGGAGCCGGCGCCGCCGAGCGAGCCAGTCCCGCAATTTCCGCCGGACTATGTGGGCCCGCGTCGGCTCGACCTCTATGACGCCGATGATCTGGCTGAAGCGCTGGTGCGGGCCAACACGCTGGCTGGCGGAGCGGGAGCCGGCGCCACGGCGAGCGGACCGCCGCCGGCGCTCAGCGCCGACACGTATCAACAATGGTGCGACGTTGCCGAGGTGGTCGCGCTTTTGTCGCCCGACGCCCCGGAGAAAAGCGTATCGCCGCGCCGCGATGCATTGCGCCGGCTCGCGTTGCGGATTGCCACGCAGGAGAACGTGCGCGAAATCGCCAAGCATTGCCCCGGCGTGCTCGCCAATCCGCCACGCCCCGAAGCGGGCGTGTTGCTTGTGGGCTATGTTGAGTCCAGCAAACCGGTCGATGGCTTGTTCGAGTTGCAACTCAGCGTGCCGAATGCCGCACAGAAGGTGCTGATCCTCAGCCCGCGCGGGTCACTGGCGGCGCGCGGCGATCTGGCGCTGGTGCTGGGCTCGGTGGTAAACGAACCAGGGCACAATGTAATTGGCTACTCGGGAACCGAACCCCAGGCCGTCTGGGCCGGCTTGATTGCCAAGCTTCCGGACTGACGAGCGAACTACAGGATGATCTCGCACAGAGTCGCAAAGGCGCAAAGAACACATCCGCAGAAGGCACAGAATTACACATAAAGTCGCTTCTGCGAGCTTCTGTGGTTGCTGTGGATAGGATCGGTTCGCGTACTTTGCGCCGTCGCGCGAGAGCTTCGTTGTTGACGCGCAACCAATACCACCATGACGCCATGACAGAGCCCGTCGACAACAAACCGATCACCACGCCGGAACCTGGCTACGCGGCTGTGCGCAAGTACCTGCTCTACACGCTCAGCTTACCGGAGCGCACGCTGCGCACCGGTGTCGGCATGGTGGGCGGCGCAGTTCGCGAGAGCACGTCACTGTTGGTGCCGCAGGCGTTTCAAGATTCGCGCACGTACTCGGTGCTCGTGCGGCAGATGCTCGATTACCTGGTGGAAGATATCGGCGGTGTCCGCACCAAGGCGGGCGAAGAACGCTCGACCGGCGTCGAGAACTTTATCGCCCGCAAGGCGGTCGGCAACTTCGCCGAGATGGCCAGCCTGGCGACCCTGCACATTTCACCGATCACGCTCTTGGCAATCGTGAGCGACGCGGCCTACGGTTCGCGCACGTTTTTACGCGAGCTGGCGGCCGAGCTGAAGCGCGAAGGGGTGATCGCCGAAGACTCGACGATCGACTCGCTCGAAGACTTTCTGAATGCGGTTGGTGGCGCCGCCGGCCAGACCTCGTCGGCGTTCGACACTCCTCCGCTATCGCTCGCTGGGCTCCGTCAAACGGTCGATGAAACTCGCCAAGCCATTGCTAAGGTCGATCCACGGCAAGTGCTGCCGCAGCCCGAACTCGAGCGCATCTGGGCGCAAATGCGCGAGCTGGCTCAACGCGAGCACGTCGGTTTGTTGGAGTTGTCAGGGACAATGACGTTGCACGCGCTCGACAAACTGACCTTGGTCGGACGCGGTGCGCTATCGGGGTTACGCGTCAGCGGCGGGCTATTCAATCGCCACGTAATCGACCATTATCAAACGGCCCTCTCAGACATTCGCGCCCGTGGGGTATATGCGACGCTGGCTGAGGTGAGTGGCCCGTATATCGAAGCGGTCTGGCACAACTACGCGCACGATCGCGATACCTGGACCGAAGATCTGGCCACGGGGCGTTTCTTCAAACGGCTGTGGCGCGGCACCTGTTCACGTGTCGGCGGTGCCTGGTCGTCGCTTCGCAAGTCGCGGCGCTAGGGACGAATTTGGATGTCGTTCATGAAAGTTAGCCGCGGGACTTGTCCCGCGCGCTACCGTGCGTGGCGTCGATTCTTGCACCGGATTGAAGTTTGCACGTCGACATCGCTAGCGCGCGGAGTAAACTCCGCGGCTAACGGGCTCCCAGTCGATCCCCCGCCACCGCTAGGCGGCTCGGAGCGTTTTGCTATCTTGTGTGAGCACACACGAGTGCAACGAAACGTTAGCTGAGGAAGATCGCGATGAGCGTCACTGCCGAATCGATGTTGAATTGGTGCCGGATACTCTTGGGGGTCGAAGCGGGCCCAGACCTGAAACTTGTGGACTATCTCGCGGCGATTCCCAAGCTCTCCGCACTTGATGCGTTGCCCGCTGGCACCACAGTGCTGGTGCGCGGCGACGTCGACGCCAAGCCAGGCCCAACGGTCGGCGAAGGAGACATCCGCCTGCGTTCGATGTTGCCGACGCTCGATTACGGCCGCCAGAAGGGTTGGAAGCAGGTGATCTTCGGTCATATCGGTCGCAAGCCCGAGGGCTCGCTCAAGGGAGTCGCCGCGCGGCTTGCTGAATTGCTCAAGGCGCCGGTGCCACTGGTGACTGACTGGCTCGATGAGAACACGCTGGAGGTTCGTCCTGAGGTCGCAAAGCAAATCGCAGACAACCCACCGGGCAGCGTGCTGGTCTTGGACAACACGCGCCGCTACGAAATCGAACGCGTGCTCTGGAAGGCCACGGCCGACGATCTGCCGAAGCTGGCGACCAAGCTCGCGACGTTTGCCAACTCACTGGCCGAGCGCATTTCGCCTTACTACGTCAACGAAGCGCTGAGCGCGGGAAGTCTCGACTCGTCGACGACGGTTGTGCCCGCCGGCATGAAAGCGGCGGCGCTGGGGTTGTACGTCGCCGGAGAGTTCGAAGGCCCGATGCAGCGCTGCCTGGCGACCGAGCTGGTCGTGTTCAGCGGGCTGAAGATCGACAAGCTCGACGACTTGCAGGCAATGATCGATCGCGGCACGATCCGCGTGGTGATCGCCGCCGGCTCGCTGGCCATGGCGCTCAAGAAGGCAGCCGCGCAACTCGACGGCGGAGATTTCTGCCTGGGTGTCGCCGAAGACCCGAGCCATGCCGACAAGCCGTACTTCATTCCGGCCGAGCGCGTTGCCCAGGCGCGAGGCATGATCGAGGCCGGACGCAAGCACGGTGTGGAATTCGTGCTCCCAGTCGACTTTGTGCTGGCCGACGGTCGCGTAGCCGAGAAGCTTGGCCCCGGCGATCAGCAGTTCGACGTCGGCCCCAAGACGAGTGACCTACTGCACGAACGCGTCAGCAAGTTCATCGCGACGTCGCGCGACAGAAAGCCGCCGGCCGTGGTCTTTTACAACGGGGTCTTCGGCATGTTTGAAGATCCAAAGTTTGAAGACGGTACCCGGCGCTTCATCGGCGAGTTGAAGCGTCTGACCGATGCCGGCGTCGAGGTTTACATCGGCGGTGGCGAAGGGGGCACGGCACTGGAGAAGTACGGCCAGCCCAATTGGGTGACGCACGTTTTCACGGCCGGCGGTACCGTGCTCAACGCCTTGGGAAGCGAGCCGGTCCCGTACCTGGTGGCGCTGCGGATGGCGGCGAAAAAGACGACTTAATGCGGGGTCACGGAGTGCCGGCCCGCACGCGATGGCAGAGCGTCTGCAGTTCTTCGAGCGCGGCGGCGATCTGCTCGCACGAATCGTGCGCCGCGACGGCACGCTCTAATCGCGTCGCCGCTGGCGTCAACGGATCGAAGCCGTAGCTGCCGGCCGCCCCGTTGATCTGATGCGCATAGCGCTGGAGCTCGTCCCAGTTCTCGGCATCGAAGCATGCGCGCAATTGGGCCACGCGGGCGGGCAATTCGTCGACGAACAATTCGACGAGGTCGGCCAAGCCCTCGTTCGTGGCCAGGCGTGAATACAACAGATGGGTCTGCGGGAATGCGATGCTCATATCCAAGCGTAGCCCATAATTCGACGGCAATCGGACCGCCTACGGGTGCTATCCGGCCGAACGGCGGCGCACCAGGCTGGCCAGGTCGGGGTCGAGCATGCGGATACGCAGGTCTTGCGCCGGATTGGCGATTTCGATGCCGGCCGACGAAAACGATTGATTGATGGCAGCTAACAGGTCGTGCCGCACGCGACCCATGTGCCCGACTCCTGGCAGATACAATCGCAAATAGAAGTCGAGTGTCTGGTCACCAAATTGCTCGAGCAGGGCGCTGGGAGCCGGATCGCGCAACACGAGCGGATGTTCGCTCACTGCACGCAAGATCAACCGCTCCGCCAGTTGTGTGTCCGAGCCATAGGCGATGCGAATTGGGATTTGTAGTCGCACGACCTCGTCGGTCAATGTCCAGTTAATGACCTGGCCGGTGATGAACTCGCGATTGGGAACGATCAGCTCCTTGCGATCGCCGTCGAGGATGGTCGTCGCACGGATGCGAATACGCGACACGGTACCGCTCGTCGAGCCGACCGTGATCGTGTCTCCCAGGCGGATCGGCCGCTCGAACAGGATGATCAGGCCCGACACAAAGTTGGCGAAAATTTCCTGCAAGCCGAAGCCCAAACCGACCGTGATCGCGGCGGCCAGCCACTGCACCTTCGACCAGCCGATGCCAATTAGCCCAAAGGCCGAGACGCAGCCGGCCACGGCGATGATGTACCGCGAGATCGTCGTGATCGCGTAGCGCCCCGCCGCCTCGAAGGGCAAACGCTGCAACAGCGTGATTTCGAGCAGGCCGGGCAGATTGCGCGTTGCCAGCACGGTCATCAACATCACGACCGCCGCGAGCAGCACGTTGGCCAGCGTGATCGGCACGTAGCGGGGAATGTGTTTGGGGACGGTCACGCCATTCTCGGTCGTCATTTCGACAACGTCGACGGTGGTCGACCAGAGTTCTAGCTTGTTGAGCACTTGCAGCGCCGGCAGCACGTCGACCCAGACGGCGTACAAGCCAATGACCAATCCGCAGGCGACGGCGCTCCGCAGCAGCTTGCGCGTTTGCAGACTGATCAGGCTGGGATCGAGCTTCGAGAGGTCGTGAACGGGATCGCACGGCTGGGGCGTCCCCTCGCGGCTTTCGCACAGCGCGGCGCGCTTCTGCCGTAATTGCTCGATCGCCAGATGCCGGCGCGCGACAAGCAGCAATCGCATCAACAAGGCATGCACCAGCAGCAGTCCACACATCAGGCTGGCCGTGGCCATGAGCCGCCAGGCAAGTTGCACGGCAGTGAAGTGGTAGCCTACCAGGGCCAGGCACGCCAACGCGGTGGGGGCCCCAATCGCCAGCAAGAACCACGTATAGCGCAGCCTGAGCGGCCAGTTGTTGGGGCCATGATTAAGCACGTCGTCGAGCACGCCTCCCGAAGGTCGCAACGTGCGTTGCAGGAACAGCGCCAGAATGACCATGAAGGCGAGAAATCCCGCGCGGCCGAGCGAGTCGTCCCAGTCCTGGCGGCCAAGTGTTTCAATAACTTTGAGCAAGAGTACCAGCGGCAGCGCGGCGACCATGAAGCGTTGCAGGTTGCAGCGAAGCACCGACAGTCCGCGACTCGACCAGCCGAAATGCGACTCACCCAAACCATGGGCCCGACACACCTGCCGAGTAACTTCGAGCACGAAAAAGACACCGCCGGTGACAAGCAAACCAAGACCCAAGCTTTCGCTGCGCGCCGCGGGCCCCAGTGCCAGCAATCGCCAGCCCAGCATCGCACAGATTGCGGGCCACAGTGCGGCGGCCAGCACGGTGAAACCGATGGCGTGCGCCGTGGGACGAAACGAATCGGTGTGACTTCGCGCGGCCACGCAACCCAGCTCGCGCAAGTGCACGCGGGCGACGCGCTGCATCCGCCACAAAAACGCCGTGGCGGCCAAAATCATCAGGTAGATCTGCGGCACACTCAAGACGTTGTCCAGCAGCGCACGGCCGACTTCGTACCAGCCGTCGAGATCGCTGAACCAATCGAGTGCCAGACTTGCTCCATTCAAATGACTAAGGTCAAGCGGCGTGGTGCTGCGCACCCACAACACACGCTCGGCAATGTACTCGTCGAACTCGTCGCTCTTGTCGGCCAGACTTTCGTAGGCGGCCGACAGCGCGACCAGTTCCTGAATGTACTGGTCCTCGGCCTCGATCAAGGCATCGACGTTATCCCGTTCGGCGCGGCAGTACTCGCGGAGCGCCTCTTCGAGCTGCGCGCGTTCGATGGCGCGGAGCGTTGGCTCGACCGCGGCCAGGTTGTGGGCCACGTGCGGCTCGATGTCGCCAAACTCGCTACGGCGATCGTGGAGGTCCAATAGTTCGAGCTGGGCCGCTGAGATCGTCTCCGCGAGCTTTTTCACTTCGCGACGCAATTGCCGCGGGTCGGGGAGCTCGGACTGTTGCTTGTGAAGCAGCAAGCCGAGATTCGCCCCGTGCGTGAGCTTGGCCTTGTCTTGCAGTTTGGCGAATTCCTTGTCGACGGCCGCCAGCAATTGCACTTGCCGCTCGAGCGTGTGCGAAGTTTGCTCGATCACTTCGGCCAACTGCGTGCGCTGCTGCGCTAGCCGGGCGTTGTCGGCCGCAAGCTCCTGGACCGCCGGATGCGCCCGCGCCGCGCGGCGCAGCGCCGCTTGCGCCTGCCGGGCCGATTCGGCGGCGTCGCGGCGACGCCGATCGTCGACCTGTTCGCGGCAGCGCTGCACAAGCCGTTGGGCCAAGGCCCGCGCCCGGGCGAGCTTGTCCTGCTCAAGTGGCAGCAAGTCGGCCGTGGCATCGTAACAGAGCAACTCTTGGCGATAGCATTCCAGTTCAGCCTTCGTCGCCCGGCGTTCGGCTTGCGCAAACTCGCGGCGCGCCAGGGCCATCTCGGGCGACTCGTCGGGCGCTTGCGGCGCGACGAGCTGCGCTTCGGTGGCGGTCAGCCGCTCGGTGGCCGCGGCGGTGAGCTTGGGGATCTCGGCGCGGCGTTCGGCCCGTCGCTTGCGCTCTGAGTCGGCTTGCGTGGCCGAGCTTTCGAATTGGGCGAGCTGCGCTTGCGCGTTGGCCAGCGACTGCTCCAATTGCCCGAGTGTCATCTCGGGATGGAGTTGCTCCGGTTGTTCGGCCGGATTGACCGCTAACTCCTGCTTCAAGGCGACGACCGCTTGCGGGGCCTGCACGCGCTGTCGGGCGTAATCAGCCGCCTTGGCTTCGAGCTTCGACGACGACTCGAGCAGTGCCAGCGCTTGTTGGTAGATCTCGACGAGCTTCACGCGGTCGGCGTCGTCGAGTTCTTCGAGCGTTTCGAGCTGCTTAAGACGTGATTGAAGGCTGGCCGCGGTGGGACTTTCGCCCTCCGCCGCGGGCGCGGCGGGCGGCGGATCGTCGGCCCGGACCGCATGCGATCGGTTCGCGATGAGAGGCAACACCATTACCGCCACGGCACACAAACGCGTGCCGCGAATGAACCACTTGTCAGGGCGCATCTCTCCATGCACCAGGCGTCTGTGGGGGCCACGACTGGATGGCGGTAAACTTAGTTCCGAGTCCTGTCGTTTACCGGACTCGTTGAGCAGGTTATTTTGGCGACGATGGCACATGTCCGGCGATCCTCCATGATCCGCGGGGCGGGCCGAAGAGGATAGCTCGATCGGCTCGCCAGGTCGATGCGGGTTGCCGAATCGATCGCGGCGCGGGGGGACCGCTTGCCAGCATGACAGCACCTTAGACTTGGGACGCAGGACGGCCGCATGACGAACGTCGCTCCGGCGCGAGAAACGCCCGCAGCCGGTCCTTCGAACGGCCGTGCGGCGCGGAGCCGGCCCGCGATTCTCTCCCCGCTCGTCGATGTGTTTTGCACCGGTGGGCTGTCGCTGGCACTGTTCGGCGCGATGATTGTCGCCGCGCTTGTCGGTCACTTCACCTTCAACAGCTCGCAGTTGCGAGGGTATCTGTTGATTGCCACGGCGCTGGTGAACTGGCCCCACTTCATGGCCTCGTACCGGCTCCTCTATGGATCGCCCGAGACAAGACGCCGGTACACCTGGGCAAGTCTGATATTGCCGGCGATGCTTGTCGTCTATTGCCTGGCGGCGATCGTGGTTCCCAGGCTGTCAGCGAGCGATGTATTTGACGTTGCGTCCGGCGATGTGTCTGCCTCGCGCGAGCTGGTCGATCCGACGATGCTGCGAGCCTTGTTCGTCGTCAACTTGTTTTACCTGGCCTGGCACTACACAGGGCAAGGCTGGGGAATGTGCGCGTCGTTCGCGTATTTACAAGGACTGCGGTTCGACAACCGCGAGCGGCACCTGGTGCGAATCGGTTTTCGGACGCTGTTGGTGGTGCACGTGGTTGCCGTGGTGGCGGGGCTCGATGAGTTGTCGCCCGAGATTCGTGAAACGGCGACGCGCGTGCAGCCCTGGACGCTGGCGGCCGCGGCGCTGACGATCCCGCTGGGGCTGGCCGGTTTCGCGCTGGCCTGGCGACGGACCGGTCGCCTTCCGTGGTTGCGAACCATCGTGCCGTGGGGATCGATGTACGTCTGGTACGCGATGCTGCCGATCGTGCCCGAGTCGTTTGTGTGGCTGCAGTTGGCCCACGCGCTACAGTACCTGGAATTTCCGCTGCGCGTGGAGCTCAACCGCCGGGAGCGACGCACGACCCCGCGACGTGCGCCGAAGCTGCCGCGCGCCGGTTATGTGGGGCTGTATTACGGCGCGCTCGTGGTGGCGGGTCTGGTGGTGTTTGCGAGTCCGTTCTTGCTCAATCGCGGGGCCGACGGTATCGCCCTAGCGGCACTGATCGCGGCAGCCGTCAACGTGCATCATTACTTTGTCGACGGTTGCATCTGGAAGATCAGCAACCCGGCAGTGCGCGGCGAATTGTTCGCGCACGTGGCGAAACCTGGAGCAGTGTAGTCGCCACAACGTATCGTGGCACGGCCATCTTGGCCGTGAATCTCATGGGCTGGAAGCCCATGCCACTGAATTCGTGCCGCTACCTCACACTCCGTCGCGGAGCATTTCGATGGCCGCGTTCCGCCCGCAGGCGCCCATCACGCCACCACCCGGGTGGGCAGCCGCTCCGCACAAATAGAGCCCCGCAATCGGCGTGCGGTAGTCGGCCCAACCCGGAACGGGGCGCAAGCTGAATAACTGGTGCATGCTCATCGCTCCCTGGAAGATGTTGCCGCCGGTCAGGCGAAACGTCCGCTCGAGATCCAGCGGGCTAAGCACTTGCCGATGAAGCACGGCACCTGGCACGTTCGGCGCGTATTCGGCCAGCTTGGCGAGGCAGCGATCGGCGAACGCTTCTTTGTGGTCGTCCCATGAGCCGGCAGCCAATCGGTACGGGGCGTACTGCACAAACATCGAGAGGATGTGCTTGCCTGGGGGCGCCAGCGAATCGTCGACACTTGTGGCCATCGTCATCTCGAGAACCGGCTCGCTGCTGGGGCGGCCAGCCCGGGCGTCGTCGTAGCCGCGTTCGATATAATCGACACTCGGCCCGATGTGCATCGTGCCGTGATGATGCGGCATCACGCCTGTGCTCGGCAGGCACGTGAAGTTCGGCGGCTCGGCCAGCGCCAGATTGATCTTCATCGAGGCCGATTGATAATCGATTCGCTTGATCGCCGCGAGAAAATCGGTCGGCAACTCGCCCGGTTCGATGAAGCGCTCAAAGGTCCAGTGCGGGTCGATGCTCGACGCCACGACCGAGGCTTCGAACTGCGTGCCATCGGCCAGCGCCACGCCGCGGACGCGCCCACGGTCGACGAGAATGCGGGCCACTTCGGCTTCACGGCGGACTTCCACTCCCAGGTCATGTCCGGCGGCGGCCAGCGCCGTAGCGAGGCTCCCCATACCTCCGCGCACATAGCCCCACACACCGCGCGCCCCGCCTGCCTCGCCCATCACGTGGTGCAAGAGGACGTAGGCGCTACCGGGAGTCGACGGAGCGGCGAACGCGCCGATGATCGCGTCAGTCGCCAGCGTGGCCTTGAGCGCTTCAGACTCGAACCAGCGCTCGAGGATCGGCCGCGCCGGGCCGACCAAGAGTTCGATCGCCTCGGGCATGTCGGCCCCCAACGAGCTAAGGGCCTGATAGAGACCATAGCCGAGCTTCGCGTCGCGCATGCGCTTTTGCCAACCGCGGCGGCGCCACGTGCTGGGGAGCGGCAACAGATCGGGGGCCGGCTGGCTCAACGTCGGCTCCAGGGTGCGGGCGACGCGTTCGAGCAGCGCTTCGTACTTGGGGAACGCTTCCGCATCGCGCGTGCTGAATTTGGCGATTTCGCGTTGGTTCAGTGCGGCGTCAGGGCCCATTGTCAGGCTACGGCCGTCGGGGAGCGGCGTGAACGATGACGGAGTGCGCGGGAGGACTTTCAGGCCGTATTCGGCGAGCCGCAAGTCTTTGGTGATTTGCGGCAGGAACAGGCTGATAACGTAGGCCGCGGTCGAGACGCGGTAGCCAGGCCAAAGCTCCTCGGTGGTGGCGCAACCGCCAAGCACCTCGCGGCGTTCGAGCACCAGCACCCGGCGGCCCGACTTCGCGAGGTAGGCCGCGGTGACCAGCCCGTTGTGGCCACCACCAATGACGATTGCGTCGTATTTGCTCGTTGAAACCATCGAAAACCTCGGTCACCTGCCGTCGAACTGTGGCGTTTCACTATCCATCGCCCTGGCGGGGCGCCCGCCATCACCCGATCGGCCAGCGAGTGCGCTGTAACGGCCGGGCGGAACGTCCGCTTTCTAAAGATAGAGGAAAAGTCAGACGAAGCGATTTGGACCGTAACAACGCGTGACCCAAACAGACTTTTGCGAGTGGGGAGCGAGCCATGCCGGACGGAAAACGCAAACGCCGCCATAGCACGAACCTAGCCCAACGCACCTGGTATGCGATGCACCGCTCGCAGCGTTTCAACCGACGCTTCGGATTGTGCTAGAGCCAGGCGACGAAATCGGATTCGGCTGCACCCGCCAGGCTTCATTTTTCGGCCACCACGCCGCTCGGCGAACTCTCTGGCCCACCGCGATTTGACTTCCCCGGTGCCAACGATCAGGCTACCGACGCGGGACCACGAGCAATCGACGACCAGGGGAATCGGGCAGTATGGCCAACGAGTACTTCTATGCGCGGGGCGAGGAGCAGTTTGGGCCGGTCTCGGGGGGCCAACTCAAGGCGCTGGCCACGTCGGGCGAGCTAGAGCCCACCGATCTGGTCTGGAAGGAAGGAATGCCCGATTGGATCGAGGCGCGGCGAATCAAGGGGTTATTTCCCTCCGCGGCGGCAGCGTCCACAAAGCCGGCTTCTATACGACTGGCCGGCGCGGCAGCGCCGGCAGCAACCCCTGGGACCGCTGATCCGTTTGATTTTGGCGCCGTGGGGGGCGTGAGCTCGTCGGGGGCTGGCCGTCCGCAACCGGTCGGTGCCGCATCCCGTTCTACCGCGGGTGCGAAAGCCAAAGGAGCCGGACCCGCGGTGATGATGGGGCTGAATCAAACCGGTCTGATCGTTTTCATGGTGCTGTTGGTTTGTTGTTTGCCACTCTGCTGGTTGCCGTTCGTGATTCCCTCATGCAAGGGGGAGTGAACGCTTGCCGCTGAGCCGCGCCGGCGCAAAAAAAAACGCGCCGAGCGCCCTGCTGGATTGGGCCAGCAGCAGTGCTCGACGCGCTTCTGAGTGCTTGATGTTATCGTGTCGGCCCACCCTCCGGGCGATCGACCGGCTGCCTGCGGCTACTTTGCCGTGCGACGTTGCCTGCGGCGATGGATCACGGGAATCGCCCCCACGATGCCGATGCCCAGCAGCACTACCGAGCTCGGCTCGGGGACGCTAATGCCGGTCAGCACCAGATTCCCAGAGAAGACGGCATTGAGCGTGGCGCCCAGAAAGTCATCGCCGTGCTCGAAGATCGGCACGGTCATGTTGAGCGGGATCGTCAACGTCACGAGCTGGTTGTTTGGCGGGCCGGCCCCGAGCTGAATTTTGCCGATCGAACCTGGCGGCAGATTCACGCTGAACAGATTCGGCAGGAAGTTGATCGTGTCGCTCCCCAGGAAGCTCAAGTAGCCCGTCGAGCTGTAGCTGAAAGTGCCACCGCTGAGATCGAGCCCGAGGCCGCTGAAATCGTAGTCGGCAGTGCCCACGATCGGCGCAATGGCGGGATAGGGTCCCCCTGGGACGATGTCGACGTGCGGCGTTGTCAGCTTAAAGCTCACGCTGCCACCGCCGAAAATGTCCGGTCCATTGATCGTATCGGAGAAGTTGCTGAAGTCGAAGCCGCCGCCGTAGTTCTCCAGCGTGCCCGGCGTTCCTGGCCCTGCGTCAGCGATGGCGACCTTACCCAGATAGCCCGTCGTGGCGGGCGGAATCGTAGCAAACCCAGGGGCGGCGCCGCTCAGCGTTGCGCCAATCGAGGGAGTGCTGAACGAAGCAGGGACGCTAAAGATCGAGGCGTCGATTTGCAGTTGGGCTGAGAACGAACTGAGGTTCGAGTCGACCGCAAGATTGAGCGGGCCGGCCTGAGTGGAAGTGACCGTCAGCGACAGTGCGACGAGCGCGACCGCGGCGGTCAACATGGGGTACGATCGCGCAACGAGGGCGCCCCTGAGATCGAATCGGCGGAAGGTAGACACTGGCATCTCTCCTGTTTCTGCTTGTTTCGTGACGGCGCCGGCAGGCGACGCTGCCACTGTGACGACGACAACACCCGCGAAGGTTGCGGTCGTCATGACCGCGATCGCAGGCGGCACAGGAGAGTTCGTGAACGGCGAGCAGCGGAAGGCACGCCAGTGACTCAGGCGGGCAACTCATCCAAACGAAGCAGCGCGGAAGTACGGAATCAGAAGGGGACGGGCGGTAACCGCGAAAGCGGAGTACTTGCCGCGTCGAACGTTGCTGCCTGGAGTTGCCACACCCTAAGATGAATTCGACTCGTGCCGCGCCCGATCAATCTCGATCAAGAGCAAGACTGTTTGACCCGGCGGCAAGAACCGCGACGGGCTTGAGGAGTCGAATTCTTGGAGCGGCTTTTCAGCTCGCCGTCACTAGCGTTTCCAGGCTGCCTGCGAAGCATCGATCCCCATCAGTGGGGATCAGCACTAAAGACCTACCCTACTTAGCTTGACCGTTTTTGCAAGCAAAACTTTTATTTTTCACTAGTGTAGGGAACTTAGTGGCGCTAGGTATCGAAACCGCACACCCGGTGGGGGTTCTATTCTGACGGCGGGCCTTTGGCGTAAAGCACCGAGAAAACCGCAGTTTTCGCGACTTTCCCGCTGCTGACGACGCCAAAGTAGGTGTATGATTTTGCCATCTGCCACGACCGTAACAACTGCGACGTTCGAGCGAAACGCCGTTCCTTTCAGCGGGGATTGTCCACTAGCGCCCGCATCTTACTCGGGACGTTGGTGATGATGCCGTCGACCCCTAATTCGACAAGCTCACTGGCGCGGCGGCGATCGTCGACCGTGTAGGCCCAGACGCGGTAGCCCCCGTTGTGCAACTTGTCGACGGCGGCGCGATCGAGGTCTTTTTCGCTCCAGCCAACGACCTTGGCGCCGGTGCGCGCGATGGCGGCCAACCGCACGGGCGTGACTTCTTTACTCCCCAGCGCACCGAGCACCAGTTGCGGGGAGCGGTGGTGGCAACCGGCCAGGTAATCCCAATCGAACGACTGCACGACAACGCGCGACACCAGACGTTTGCGCTCAAGCAGCTCAACGCATGTTTTCGCATCGCCCGCTTTACGCTCGATGAGCGTGACCGAGCGGGTTTGAATCAATTCTAGCGACTCTTCGAGCGTGGGTAGCCGGGTGCCGGCGAACTTGCGATTGAACCAACTTCCGGCGTCGAGCCTGAGCAGTTCGACGAGTGTCTTACTGTCGACGGCGATCTCGCGGCCGCCAAACACGGCTGCGGCGTCGGTCGTGCGATCGAGCGTGCCGTCGTGGATCACTAGCGGCATACCGTCGGATGTGTGGACGTAATCGAGCTCGACCAGATCACTATTGGCGTCGAGCGCCGCTTGGAAAGCCGGCAGCGTGTTCTCGGGAGCGTCGGCGCTGGCGCCGCGATGGGCGATCACCAGCACCCGCGGCTCGGCGACAAGAGCGGCGGCGACGGTTGGCGGTACCGCGGAGACAGAGGCGTCGGCAGCAGGCGCTTCCGCGGTAGGCGAAACGATTGCGCCGTCCTGTGCCAACAGTCGAGCAGGAGCTACGGCCCAGCAGGTCGCGATCAACCCAACAAGCAGAACCCTGAATAGCGAAATTCGTCGCCCCGCGAAACGCACGGGTAGATCTCCGTGACCGCTAGTTCTCCATGACCTCAGCCTCTTTATGGCTGGCCAGATCGGAGACCTGATTCTCGTACGACTTGGTGAGCTCCTGAATCTGCTCTTTCACCTGATCGCGATCGTCTTCGGTGAGGATTTTGTCTTTCTGTTCTTGATCGGCCAGCTTGTTGCCGTCGCGGCGGACGTTGCGGATCGCGACTTTGGCTTCTTCGGAAAGCTCTTTGATGCGGCCGACCAGTTTGCGGCGCGTTTCGGTGGATAGCGGCGGCACATTGATGCGCACCACGCGGCCGTCGTTCAGCGGCGTGAATCCAAGGTCGCTCGCCAGGATTGCCTTTTCAATATCTTTGAGCGTGCCGGGGTCGAACGGGCGAATCACGATCTGATTCCCCTCGGGCGAAACGCCGACCGACGCCAACTGCTTCATTGGCGTGGGCGAACCGTAGGCTGTCACCCGAACCGAATCGACCAGGCCGGGATTCGCCCGACCGGTGCGGACACCAATCAGCGCCTGTTTGAGCACGGCCGCGGCCTTCTCCATCCGCTCTTCAACGTCCATCAAGATGTCGTCCGCGCTCATGACTTGGCTCCCTCGGAAAGCGCCGCGCTGCGTTCGCGACTGCTGATTAGCGTGCCGACTTTGTCCCCCTGAACGGCCCGCTCGATATTGCCAACCTTGTGGTAGTTGAAAACCAGGATCGGCATGTCGTGTTCCATGCATTGCGCGATGGCCGTGGGGTCCATGACACGGAGGTTTTGCTGTTGCACCTGGTGATAGGTTAGCTCGCTGTAGAGCACGGCGTGCGCGTTCTTTTCCGGGTCGTCGCTGTAGACGCCATCGACGCGCGTAGCCTTGAGCAGTACATCGGCCTCGAGCTCTAGAGCGCGTTGTGCCGCGGCCGTGTCAGTTGTCACGAAGGGGCTGCCGGTGCCGGCGGCCAGGAGCACGATACGCCCTTTTTCCAGGTGCCGGCGAGCGCGACGGCGGATGTACGGCTCAGCGACGGCTTCCATGCGAATGGCCGTGAGCAGGCGCGTTTGGCAGCCAAGCGACTCGAGGGCGTCTTGCAGGGCCAGGCCGTTCATCACCGTGGCCAGCATGCCCATGTAGTGAGCCGTGGCTTCTTCAATGCCAGAGTTTCCCGACGTGAACTGGGCACCGCGAAGGATGTTGCCCCCCCCCATGACGATGGCCATTTGCACGCCGCGGCCGGCCGCACGCGACGTTTGCTCGGCCAGGTGCACCACCTCGTCCATGCTGATGCCGCGCTCGCCGGCCCGGCAGAAGCTCTGGCCAGAAATCTTGAGCACGACGCGGCGGGGCCGCGTGGTCGACTTATCGCGAGGGTGGGCGTTCATGTGAAATCCATGTGCCTAAGCCCAGGGATGGCAATCCCTGGGCTTATCGATCGAGACTGCGCGGGTAGTCGACTGCGAGTCGTTATTCTTTGCCAAGGCGCCAGTAGACGAACTGCTTGACCGTGACGCCGTTTTCCTTGGCCAGTGCACCGACGGTCTTGGCCTCGTCCTTGATGAATGGCTGCTCACTTAGCACCATCTCGGCGAAGAAGTTCCGCAGCCGACCTTCGACCATCTTGGCGATGATGTTGTCGGGCTTGCCTTCCTTGCGGGCGGCTTCGGAAAGAATCTCGCGTTCCTTGTTCACCAACTCGGGGTCGAGATCTTCCTTGCTGACCGCCTTGGGGTTCTTGGCGGCGATGTGCATGGCGATATCTTTGGCGACCGCCGGATCGATCGGCTTGCCAGACGTACCAGCCAGTTCAACCAACACGCCGTACTCGCCGGTGTGGTGGGCATAGGCGCCAGCCGGTGCGAGAACTCGCTTCATGCGGCCGATGTTGAACACCTCGCGAATGCGGTTGCTCAAGTCGTCCTTCTGATCGCCGAGCGTTTGCTTGGGGTTCGACGGCGAGGGCTGCTTGAGCAGCTCTTCGGGCGTGGCCGCGCCGGGGCCGGTCGCCAGTTGCTTGGCCAGGTCGGTGGCCAGGCGCACGAAGTCCTCGTTGCCGACGACCGGCGCGCTTTCGCAGCGCAGCTCAACCATGGCGCCGACCCCCTTTTCGAGGTCGGTGTAGATACCCATCCGGCCGAAGTCGGTGCCACGGTCGGCCCGACTGGCCATGGTTTTCTTCCCCTTTTCACGCAAGCTCTTGATGGCCGCTTCCTGGTCGCCCCCCGACTCCACGAGCGCCTGCTTGCACTCCATCATGGGGAGGCCCGTCGAATCGCGAAGGGCCTTGACCGCCGCCGCCGTAATTTCAACCACGGGAAATCTCTCCGCGTAAAAGTAGCCGCGGGCCCCAGAGGCGACCCAACCAAGAGTAGGTCGCCGGGGGCCACTGAATTGATTGTGATAGCACCGCGACGCGATCGCCTCGGGCGCTGCGATTTTCAAACGCTAGGCCGACCCTACGGCCGGCGCGAATCGAGCGACACGCGTGCCTGCTAGTCCTTGGCCGGTTCGCCATCTTTGCCGACCGAAACGGCCGAAGCGGCCGAAGCCGTACCTTCGAGCACGGCATCGGCCAACTGACGCATTACCAATTCGATCGACCGCACGCTGTCGTCGTTGCCCGGGATCGGCAAGTCGATCTGGTCGGGATCGCTATCGGTGTCGATCAGCGCCAAAGTCGTGATGCCGAGCCGGCGCGCTTCTTTGACGGCATTGGCCTCTTTGCGAGGATCGACCACCACCAGGCACTCAGGCAGGCGATTGAGCAGGCGGATGCCGTTGAGGTTGCGCGACATCTTGCGATACTCGCGCTTGAGCGTCGACTGCATCTTCTTCGAGTAGCCGTGCATGTTTTCGCTGGGAATCAGCTTATCAAGCTCTTCCAAGCGGCCCAATCGGCTGCGAATCGTGCGGAAGTTGGTGAGCGTGCCGCCGAGCCAGCGTTCGCTGACATACGGCATGCGGCAGCGCTGCGACTCGCGCTCGATCGTTTCGGCGGCCTGCTTCTTGGTGCCGATGAAGAGCACCAGGCTGCCGTTCGAAACGATATTGGTGAGGTATTTTTTGGCCCGGATCAAGCCGCGGATCGTCTCCCGCACATCGATGATGTGGATGAGGTTCCGCCGGGCGTAGATGTACGGACGCATCTTCGGATTCCACCGGCTGGCCCGATGTCCGAAGTGCACGCCCGCCTCGATCAGCTCCTTAACAAGCACGGTCGACAAGACTCGAAACTCCTCAAAAAGCTAGCGGCCTGGCTGGTGCCGGCCGCTATGACGGTTAATACGTGACGGTGAAGATCCAAAAAAACGGTAAGCGACTTCCGGCCAACCAAGCGCCAGTGCCGCGTGATATTGAGAGCACAGTCGTCTGGCCGGGGTGCTTACCCTTCGGCAGACGAACCGCTGCTACCCCCCATTGGGAAGCACGTAAATCTAACGGCACGGCCAGATAGCGTCAACCACGCGGCTGGGCCGCGCTTCGGCCCTTCGGCGTGCCTGCGGGCGTGCCGCGAACCGAACGTCAGAAGTTACTTGACTTTGGCCAGGAAACCAGGAATACTACAATAGTTTCTTGCGTACCCTGTTCATCGAACTCGAACAATGTCCGCCAAATCGAGCGCAACCGCCGAGAAGCCGGTCGACTCCGCGGTGATCGCCCGCATCGTGGCCGCCGCCCGACAGCACTTCTTCGCCCATGGCGTCCGCAGCGTGACGATGGACGACCTGGCTCGCGAGCTGGGGATGAGCAAGAAGACGCTTTATGCCTGCTTCCCCAGCAAAGAGGCCCTGCTTGAGGCGGTGATCAACGACAAATTTCAGGGGATGAAAAGCGAGTTGGAGAAGATTGCCGCCGCCGATCAGGCAAGTTTCCCCGAAGCGCTCCAGCGGCTTTTGGCTTGCTTGCAAAGCCAGGCAGCCGAGATCCAACCGTCGATGATCCGCGATCTCCGGCTCGTGAATCCCGAGGTATTCAAACGGGTCGAAACGCTGCGGGCCCAACTGATTCAACAGCACTTCGGCCGCATCTTCGCCCAGGGGCAACAGGCGGGCGTGATCCGCACCGACATTTCGGCCGCGCTGATGGTGCAAATTCTGTTGGCCGCCGTGCAGGCAATCATGAACCCTGCCGGTATCTCGGCGTTGAACCTCACTCCGCAGGCAGGCATTTCGGCGATCGTTTCGGTCGTGCTCAATGGCGTCGTCGTCCAACCGAGGAGCTCGGGGCAATGATCGGCAAGCTCCCATCGCGATCAATCTTCTTCGCCGGAGTGCTGGCGTTGCTACCGGGTTTTACGAGTTGTCAACGGGCCGACGTCGATCGCGTGCAGGGCTACGTCGAAGGAGAGTTCGTCTACGTCGCGTCGCCGATGCCCGGCGCCCTGCTGGAATTGAACGTGCGCCGCGGTGAGCACGTGGAGGCGGGCGATCCTCTCTTCGCGCTCGACGATGCTGAGGAACGGGCCGCTCGCGACGAAGCCGCCGGCCGGCTGGCGCAGGCCCGCGCGAGCCTGACCGACGCCACCAAGGGGCAACGCCCGACTGAAATCGAATCGCTGCAAGCGCAGATCGAACACGCACGAGTCGCGCTCGAACTGTCGCAGAGCGAGCTGACACGCCACGAAAAGTTGATCGTCTCGCGCGCCACGTCGATTGAAGAAATCGAACGCTTGCGAGCCAAGGTCTCGCAAGATCGTAAGCGAGTCGCGCAGCTCGAGGCCGACCTGAAAACCGCTCTGCTTGGTGCCCGCAGCGATCAAATTGCCGCCGCCGAGGCACTCGTCGGCTCGCTCGAAGCCGCCTTGGTGCGGGCCGAATGGGAACTTGGTCAGTCGCGACAAGTCGCGCCGCAGTCCGGCGTCGTCTTCGACACCATTTATCGGCAGGGGGAATGGGTCGCGGCCGGCAAGCCGGTCGTCGTGCTGCTGCCGCCCGAGAACATCAAGGTGCGTGCATTTGTCTCGCAGCAGCGCGTCGGCTCGTTGCAGTTGGGGGAAACGGTTCGCGTGCTGGTCGACGGCGTACCTGAGCCGTTCGAGGGGAAGCTGAGCTTCATTTCGCCGAAGGCAGAGTACACACCGCCGGTGATCTATAGCCAAGAGAATCGGAACAAGCTGGTATTTCTGGTCGAGATTCATTTCGCGCCCGAAATCGCCGCGCGGCTGCACCCCGGTCAGCCAGTCGACGTGCAACTGGGAGGACGTTGATGTCTGCCGAGCTGGCGATCGACGTCGCGGGGATGACCAAGCGTTTCGGCAAGCGGGTCGCGGTCGATCACATCGACTTGCAGGTTCACAGCGGTGAAATCTGCGGGTTTCTCGGCCCCAACGGTAGTGGAAAGACGACATTTCTGCGGATGCTCTGTGGGTTATTGCGTGCCGACGACGGGCACGGCACCTGCCTGGGGTACGACGTGATTCGCGAAAGCGCCGCCATCAAGCGGCACGTCGGCTACATGACGCAGAAGTTTACGTTTTGGGAAGACCTCAGCATTGCGGAGAACCTCGACTTCGCCGCGCGGATGTATGCGATTGCCGATCGTCGGGCGGCGGTGCAGGCGAGCCTTGAACGGCTCGGGCTCACAGCGCGCAAAACTCAGTTGGCCGGCGAATTGTCCGGTGGCTGGAAACAGCGGCTGGCGCTGGCCGCCTGCTTGATTCACGAGCCGCTGCTGCTGCTGCTCGACGAGCCGACCGCCGGCGTCGACCCCAAAGCGCGGCGCGAATTCTGGACCGAGATCCATCAACTGGCTGGCGAAGGACTGACGGTGCTGGTCACGACACACTACATGGACGAGGCCGAACGCTGCCATCGGTTGGCCTACATCCTCAATGGCCATTTGCTGACGAACGGAACCGTGGCCGAGGTGATGGCTCAAGCGGGCCTGGCTACCTGGCAGATTCGCGGCCCGAACTTGAGCGCATTGAGCCAGCGGCTCGCCGGCTTGCCGGGTGTCGATCAGGTGGCCGCTTTTGGCACGGCGCTGCATGTCAGCGGCGACGACGCCGCGCAACTCGAGCGCACGCTCGCGCCGTTCCGCACGCCCGAGGTCGACGTGCTCCGCATCGAGCCGGGCCTGGAAGACGTGTTCATTCATCTCACCGAGCGTGCGAATCAGCGGGTCGCGACATGAGCCTGACCGAGCGATTCTCGTTCGCGCGTCTGGGCGCCATGGTCTGGAAAGAATTCATCCAGATGCGGCGCGACCGCCTGACGTTCGGCATGATGATCGGCATTCCGATGATCCAGCTCGTGTTGTTCGGGTTTGCGATCAATTCCGATCCCAAGCACCTGCCGACCGCTGTGCTCCTGGCCGATCACGGGCCGCAAGGGCGCACGCTGCTGCAAGCGATGAAGAACAGCAGCTACTTCGATTTCGCGAAAGTCGTCGACACCGAACAGGCCGCGCACGACGCGCTCGCCCGAGGCGAAGTGCTGTTCGTCGTCACCATCCCTGAGGATTTCAGCCGCGACCTGCTGCGCGGCGAGCGGCCCGTGCTGCTGGTCGAGGCCGACGCCACCGACCCCGCGGCGACCAGCAACGCGATTGGCTCGCTGCGCACTGTGGTCGACACGGCGCTCGCCCGCGATCTGCAAGGCCCGTTGGCCTCGTTGGCCTCGACCAGCGACCCCGTCGAGCTGCGCATCCACGCCCATTACAACCCCGACGCCAACACGCAGTTCAATATCGTGCCCGGGCTGATGGGCGTGATCCTCACGATGACGATGGTCATCATCACGGGCCTGGCCATCACCCGCGAACGGGAGCGCGGCACGATGGAAAACCTACTCTCGATGCCAACGCGCCCTCTGGAAGTGATGCTCGGCAAGATCATCCCTTATATCGCGGTCGGCTACGTGCAGGTGGGCTTGATCCTGCTGGCGGCCAAGGTGCTCTTCCACGTGCCGATGTACGGCAACCTGGGGCTGCTGCTAGTGGCGGCCTTCTTGTTCATTCTGGCCAACCTGGCGGTCGGCATCACGTTTTCGACGGTCGTCAAGAACCAACTGCAGGCGATGCAGATGTCGTTCTTCTTCTTTCTGCCGTCGATTTTGCTGTCGGGGTTCATGTTCCCATTCCGCGGCATGCCGGGCTGGGCGCAGGTGATCGGCGAGTGCTTGCCGTTGACGCACTTCTTGCGGATCGTGCGCGGCATTCTACTGAAGGGGAACGGACTGCCGGAGATCGCGGCCGAGCTGTGGGCGATCGCGCTGTTCACCCTGTTGGCACTCACGATCGGCGTGAAGCGCTACCGGCAGACGCTGGACTAGCGATCGGGGATTGCGCTCGTTTACTCCTTTCGATTGCTCTCCTGCTCACCTGATCCACTCCTCACCTGCTCTCGCCGGCACGGCGCCCCCTCTTCTATAAAGTGTTCCGGGATTTTGCGTCCGAACCGTCCGAAGTTCTTGATATTGGACCCGAACTCGCATAGACGGCACAACTTGGAGCGATGACGGCTCGCGGCATTTTGCGTCCGATCCACCGTCCGACTTGCGTCCGACGACAGGCGTTTGCGTCCGAAGCCTGTCGAGGTTACGAGAGCTAAACAGCCCACGCATCGTCACGGTCTTACGATCTCAACGAGATCGAAGCTCTCAGCCCAGCGGTTGTCGCGCAGCGACTACCCTGGGTTCGCGAATGCCGAACGACCGCGCCAACTCTGAAAGAGTTGCAGCAGGGCACCAAGCGATTCGCGCCGATTGCCGAGCCGTGGCCCACCCAGACAAAATCCTCCTTCGTGTCGTTGTGTCGTTGTGGTGGATCTCACCTTTGCGCAACGGGAGCGGGCTCGCCGAGGTCTTTCAATCCCACGGCGAACAAGCTTCCACGTCACTCGCGCATCAACGCCAACCGAGCACTGGCAGAGCCAGTGGCACCCGGCGACGAATCGCAGCGCGCGCCCGCACGAGCTAGCGCGCGGGATAAATCCCGCGGCTAACAGGTAATCTCCCTGGCATCGTTGTGGTCGACTGCACGTGCGCGCAGCGCCGCAGGGGGACGGGAGTCCTTCCTGTCGGCGCGTGTGCAGTCGACAACGCCGAGAACCGGAACGACTCCAGTCCCCGGCGCGCAACGCGAGCGGGCTCGCCGAGGTGATTGAATACCACGGCGAACAAGCTTCGACGTCGCTCGACCTTTCGATCGCACTGGCCCGGAGGAACCAGATTGCGGCCTGGTCGCGAGGACAAGACCGCAATACAGCACAAAACTCAACAGGCCGCGATCGGGGCCGATCGGCAGCTTTCGGACAGTCGGCCCAGGCAATCACCCAGGCCATACCAGCATCCTAGGCGATCAGTGGCTGATTGTCCAGAGTATTTTGGCTATATTTTCGTACATTTTTGCGAGTCCAAGCCGACCAGGGGCGCTCCTCCGGAGTCAATTGTCCTTCGTGTCGTGGTGCCGTCGCGGTGACCCATTCCCTGTGCGCGAAGCTCCGTTTCGCCCCGTGGGGCTTCACACGATCTCTCGCAATCGAGTCCAGGGGCTTCCGCCACCTGGCTATTCACTGCCACGGCGTTGCCGCTGGAGAGCTCGAGACGAGAGCGATATCGCGGGCGGGACTGTGCCCAAGGGGGACAAGAGTCCATCCGGTCGGCGCGTAAACGGTGAACCGCGTCGAACGAGGAAACGCGATGCCAAAACGGTGCCAGGAACCGTTTCTTTGATCCGCTCGTTTGGCTCGACGCGTCCGCTGGAAACGGTTCCTGGCACCGTTTTCACGGCGTCGGTAGCGGGGCTCACGGCGGGCAGCGCGTCAGGGAATCGCGTTTGCTCGTTCATTCCCCCAATTCCGCAGGTCGCTAGAATGGCGGCGTCGTGGAAATGCTCGTGCTTGCCTCAGGGGAGGCCACCGCCATGAATTCGATCCCCGCGAACCCGATCATCGAGACGATTTGCGATGAGCAGGCCCGGGGGCACATCGTCGCCCGAGCGAAGCCGCTGATGCCGGGCCGGTTCCAGCTCGACTTCGCCGATGGTTCGGTTCGTCAATACGATCTGCCGGCAGGGACGACCGCCGAGCAGTTCCGCGAGTGGTGGCATGAAGCGCAGCAAATGAAGAACCTCGAATGGTGCGGCATGGAAGAGCTGGGCGTACCGGCCGCGCCGCGGATCGATCCGACGTCGCGATAGCCGATCACCCGCTCGCCGTGGCCAACTGTGGTAGCCGGCCGCGGTGGGTGGCTTCGTCCGCGTCGCGCAGCATGCCCCAGCGGCTCGCTTGCCAGACCTGTTTGCTGCGGACGTCGAGCGCCGTGAGCCAACCGTGCCGCCAGCAGGCAGTGTCGATACAAACAGCGAAGCCCAGATCGAGCACTTCGGAGTTGGGCTGCTCCCAGTGCCCCACGATCACCGGCTTGCCCGAGCAATGCGGGCGCGCTTCGGCCGGGTCCAAGAGCGCCCAGCGCAATTGATAGTCGGGCTGCTGGTGCATCGGCACGTCAGGCAGGTAACTGGCGTGCGTGAAGATGAAGTCGTCGGTCTCCCAATACGGCTGGGCGCCGGCCAGCAATTCCCAGTGCGCGGCGGGGATGTCTTTGAGCGCACCGCAAAAGCGATAGGAGCTGAGCGTCGCAATGCCGCCGCAGTTCTCCCAATAGCGCAGGGCCTTCTCACTCTCGCGAGCCGCGAAGAGCATTTCCTCGTGATTCCCCTCGATCAGCACGACGTGGCACTGGTTCTGGAGTTCGATGATCCGCTCGAGCACGGTGCGGCTATCGCGCCCGTTGTCGATCAGGTCGCCCAAGAACACGAGCATGTCGTCGGCCGCGGGCTTAATGGCTTCAAGCAGCGCATCGAGCGCATGCCCACATCCATGAACGTCGCCGATGGCGATGAGGCGACCGGGTGATGCCATCGGGGAACAACTCAGAGGAGCGATTTGACGTGCGGGTTCCAATCGTGGGTCAGTCGCGTCGAGTCGGAGCCCGAACGGTGTCAGGAACCGATTCAAGTACCGGCCGACCCTTGGTGATCAACCGTCTGAATCGGTTCCTGACACCGATCGGGTCTACGTTCAGATTTCGACTGACCTACTACCCAGGTTTGTGTGTTACACCGAAGGTAATCTCGCGTTTCAACGGACACAATGGCGGGGGCTGTGAGGAACGATGCAGGGCAACTACTGTGCGCAGAAGGTCGAGTCTTTGAACGCGTCTGCTGCCCAAAATGGCGCGCCGGGCGGGAGATTTCGCTTGAACTTGCCAGCGCGGCGGCTTATTTTCCAGAGCGTCAGCAGTCCCGCGTGAGAATGTGTTGCCCGCCTGTTGGCCGGCGACTACGCCTGGCTGCCGCACTCAGGGGTCCGCTAATGCCGGTGTGCGACGACTCTGTCGTCCTTCACTGCCGAGCTTGAACTTCGAACGTTCAAGCCAGCTTCTTGATCGGGCCCGTGTTTGTTCCCGTGCGTTCGCGCGACGCTGCCATCTTTGGCTAATCAGCAGCACCGCGGCGAGTGCCGAGCCGCTTGCCTGATCGCGCTGTCCCCGTGACGGAGATTGATCGTCGTTCACCAGCCTGGCAACTTTTTACAGCTTCCAGAAGGGGAACGATGCCAATGACTCGACAAATCTGGCTGAGCCTGGCCGCAATCTTGGTGGCGGCGTCGGGTTCTGACTTCGCGTGTGCGGTTACCGTACCGCTGAATTTTCAAGGACCGGAACAGACGTTCCAGGGAAACGTCGACTTCAGCGGATCGCTCACGGCCGGCGGCACTGGCAACGCGTATGACGTGAAAGCCAAGGCGTACGTTCCCTTTCAGACGATTCCGCCGACGACGCATCCGTTGTCGTTTGACGGCGGAACGTTACCGGTCGCCAGCGAATTGGTGAGCGTGGCGCCACTCAATGCTCAGGCGGAGATCGTCGGTGGCGACCTGGTCGGCCTGAACAACATCGTCGTCCGCGGCATGCACGACACGCCGCTGAGCTTTGCGCTGAACACCCTGTTCGTGAACACCAACAGCTCGCTCACGATTCTCAAGAGCTTGTCGATTGATTTGTCGGGGGAAGCGGCCGATCTGCTGTTCACTCAAGTCGGTCCGGCGCTGCTGGTGCCCGGCGGCGGCGGCACCGGGACGTTTTCGCTGTCGGGCGACGCAGCCCTCACCTATCAAAACCTGAACCTGGTGGCAGGCGGCCTAATCACGGTGCCGTTTCCCGGGCAATCGCCGGCGTTGCCTGTGCTACTCACTGGGGACTACTCGCTTAGTGGCCCCGCGAACAACACCAAGCTGACGCTCGACGGCAAGGGGCTGGTGTCCTTCACGTTCTCGATTGACGGCAGCAACGATCAGCCGGCGGCGTTTTCCTTCGCGGTTTCGAGCCCGCTGGAATTGACGGTCTCGGCCACGGTCAGCGCTCTGGCGACCGCGTTCCTGGAATTTGAGTTCCATTTGGAGCAGTCGGGCATCGTGGTCCCTGAGCCGGCGAGCATCAGCTTGCTGGGTATTGGACTCACCGGGATGACCGCGCTGCTGGCCTGGCGCCGCGGCCACAGGCTGACTCGGGCGGCGTGAACGTTTCTTGCCGCATACCGCGTCGGCCCGACGAGCGACCCGCGGCGCGTCACCACACGGATTGCTGTGCCGAAAGTCGTTCGCCTGGTTGCTAGAACACTCGACTGCGAAACATCGAATCCGCAAGGTGCTGCCAATGCATGTTCGTCGATTGTTCCCGAGTAGCGTGCTGCTGCTTTCGATCTTCCTGTTAAGCGCGAGGCTTGCAGTTGCCTCGCCCTTATCGTTTTCGGGACTGGGGCTGATCTCCAACCTGGCCAACACCGCGGCTTGGGGAATCTCGGGCGACGGATCGCTGATTGTCGGCATGGCCAGCTCGAAGACGCCGAACCCCGGTGGCAACTCGGGCATCATGCGCGGCTTTCGCTGGTTTACCGACGGCACGCGCGATGGCCTGACGCCGAACGGAGTCGCCAGTAGCGGCAACGCGGTCACGGGCGACGGCGCAAAGATCGCAGGGTTTATCGGTCTACAGGCGGTGCGGTGGGATCCCGGCAAAGTGGTCCCGCTGGGGATGCTTCCCGGCGCCACCTTTAGCAGCGCGTTTGGCCTTTCGAGCGATGGCTCGGTTGTCGTGGGCTCCAGCGGCAATGCCCCCAACGACGCGGCGAATTTCGCGTTTCGCTGGACGGCCGAAACGGGCATCGTTGGGCTCGAGAGCTTGGCGAGCTTTCCCAACAGTTCGGCCAACGGGGTATCGGGAGATGGCAGCACCATCGTCGGCTACATCCGAAATCCGGCGACGGATCAGATCCGGGCGGTGCGCTGGACCGACGAGGGCTTGTTCAGTCTTGGCATCTTGCCGGGGCTCGGTGGCAATGGCACCGCGTTTAGCATTTCGGCCGATGGCAGTACGGTTGTCGGCTGGAGCGGATCGGGGGCAAAGTATCAGGCCTTTCGGTGGACCGAGAACGAAGGCATGCGCGGCCTGGGCTACTTGCCAGGATTCAATTACAGCGTCGGCTGGGCTTCCTCCTACGGCGGAACCGCGATCGTCGGCCACGCCAGCACCTCGAATTTGACACAAACTCCCGGAGGTGCGTTTTTGTGGACCCCGTCCACAGGCATGCTGAGCTTGCAACAGCTTTTGACATCACGCGGCGTCTTACCGGATGGCTGGCAGCTAACGGTTGCCAGCGGCATTTCATTCGATGGGTCGACGATCGTCGGCTACGGCGTCAACCCCCAGGGGGTTACCGAAGGTTGGGTTGCGCACGTCCCCGAACCGGGCGCGGTAGGGCTAGCGGCGACGGGCGCGGCAATCTTAGCGGGCGCCGCGGTGCGCCGTCGCTCGTCATCACGTCGTCGACGGGCATCGACCAGCTAACAATGCATGAGGGCAATTTCATTTAGCGCACGGACGTCGTGTTACATCGCGCCGGAACACATCGCGCCAGAACATTTCAAACTTTTTTCTTGATCCCGCTTGTGGGGGGGCGGTATTCTCCCGGCTGGTTCGGGCCACGCACGGTGCCGTCGATTCAATGCGGGGCGAACCGATCGATGCCGTCAGGGAGATGTCACGATGCGTCGTCCTTGCGCCAGTGTCGGGTTGGCGTTCTTTTTCTCGCTGCTTGTTGCGGGCCAGAAACTTGTGCTGGCCGGCGTGGTCACCGCCACGGTCGCCGGGCAGTCGGTGCCACTCGGCAACCTGAACTATTCGCTCAACGCGTCGGGCAACAATTTCGTCAACGAGGCGACGTTTCAGCTCAACGACGCTTTCAAGTCGCTGATGAACGACTGCGGGCAGTTCCGCTGGTTCCAGATCGTGACGACCGACACTGATCCGATCAACTACCAGGGCAAGTTGCTCAAAGCCGCTTACGTCGATCCGCCCAGCGGCGGCTGGGACTATCAGCGCAATCCGGCCGGTGACTTCACCAAAGGAACGCCCGGCGCCGATACGTCGCCGTTTTACGAGAACGACATCGGCTTCGCCGGCAACAAGAACTCGTATCCCAATCTCGACGGCAATCTGCAGGTCTTTGGGGGCAAGGCAGGACCGTTTCCGATCCAGGATACCAGCCTGGGATTGATCCGCACTCAAGACGTGCCAGGCCTCGGCGGCAACAACAACAAGCTGATCTTCGAAACGTTTCTCGCCTATATCAGCGATTGCATGCCGGCCAATACGTTTCAGGTGCTGGCCGGTTACACCTGGGGTATCGAGACCGACGGCGCCGGCAAACTCTCCAAGATCGCGCCGTCTGATATCACGTTCGCGCCCGACCTGGTGCCGAACACCAACGTAGTCAACATCACCGCCGCGCTGGCCAACAGTTTCCCGGCCTGGACGGCCGTGTTCGATTCCGAGATTGAACTGTGCTGTGTGCCTGAGCCGGCGACGTGGTTGGTGATTGTGCTGATGGGCGGGTATTTAGGCGTGTGGCAGCGTCGCGGCAGGCGTCGCCGTATCGCGGGCCCACCTGACTGAATCAGTGCGCGCTAGCGCGGTCGACCCGCTGGTTGCGGCGAGCATTCTTGGGCTGGCGAACGGAATGGCTCGCCGCTTTTGCGCGCAAAGGAAGTCGCGCATCACTCGCGCGAATCGGTTAGCCGCGGGATTTATCCCGCGCGCTAGCGCGTGCGAGGCGGTAAATCGATCGGCGCGCAAGGGAGTTCTGCGTCGAACCAGCTAGCGCGCGGAGCAAGCTCCGCGGCTAACAAGGGTGAAGGTTCTTGGTCGTGAACCTCGCGCGAGAATCGCACGACGTGTGAAAGAAAAGAACGCGAAGCGAACCTGTAAGCCGGGTTTTGTCCGCGTCACGGCAGGCCGGCTGCGACGCACCGAAGTGCTCGAGCCGACGTGTTGCGACGCGGGGTGATCATTCCTCTAGGGCGGCGATTACTCGACGCCTCGAGCGACCTACCCGGGAGTAGTAGCGGCTCGGACCGAGCCGTCCCCCCTGTTTGGTCTTGCTCCCGGTGGGGTTTGCCTAGCCAGACTGGTCGCCCAATCTGCTGGTGAGCTCTTACCTCACCGTTTCACCCTTACCACGTCGCAGCCGGCAGGTAGCGACGTGGCGGTTTGCTTTCTGTTGCACTATTCCCTGGCCTCGCGGCCGGTGGGCGTTACCCACCACCGTGTCCTGTGGAGCCCGGACTTTCCTCCCGCGGCCGGCGGCAGCCCGCGAACGAGCGCCGCGTGAGCCACCGGCGATCACCCGGTTCGCTTCGCGTTCTGCTATTTAAGATACGCGGGCCGGTTCGCGCGGCATAGCATGAACCATGTTGAATCGCTTAGCCGTGGGATTTATCCCGCGCGCTAGCTCGCTCGATCGAGACACCGGATCCGCTAGCGCGCGGAGTAAACTCCGCGGCTAACACTAGGGGATCATCGACTGGGCATCGCACGGGCCACGCCGGGACGTGTTGTGGGCAAAGGAGCAGGTGCGCCGGGAGAACCTGGCGGCGCGGCGTCGCGCGGGCTGCGCAATCGCTCGATTACGAAGTCGTCGATCCAGACTTCGCCCATGCCGGTCAGCGCGATGGTGACGCGCACGTTGCCGGCCTGGGGAGCGACGCGATAGAGAATCACGCGCTGCCAGTCGTTGGCCTGGTGGAGTCGCGCGGCCAGTTCGGATCCGCCCAACGAGTCGAAGACCAAAACGCCGTCGACGCTGCCGGCCGGCTCGATCGGCACGCGCACCCATCCGGTGACGCGCACCAGCTCGCCGGCGGCAACATAGGTATCGGGGCTCGTTACCCAAATCGGCGGCGACTCGACGAGCCCCGGCGGCTGCTTGGCATCGGCCGGCCTGGCTCGCAGCCTTAAGCTGCCGCGCCCGTAGTGAGGCGCTTCGGGCGAGATTTCGGCGTCGGAGCGGACGCCCGGTTCGGTATAGCGCTGGTGGCGCCAGCCGGTTTGTTCGAGCGATTCGACCGACTCGAATTCTCCGCCGAGCGCATCGGTGCCGACGAACTGCGACTGCGTGAGCCGCCCGGCGAACGTGACTTCATACGGCAGCGTGACAAACGAGGTCGCCAGCGGGCTGGAGATCGGCGAAGGGAGATCGGCAATCGCGGCTTCCCAGTGACCCCGTTCGACCATCCGCGCTGGACGCATCGCTCGTTCGGCTTCGAGGTACGCCCCCGCGTAATTGCGGGCCGCGAGCATGTCGTCGCAGCGTGCTAAGCCGGCTCGCGCCAAGCCGAGCCATTCGCCGGCACGCGGAAGCGGGTGACCGAGTGATTGCAGTTGGCGATCGATCTCGACGATCAGTTGCAAGCGCTGCCCGGCGATGGCGCGGGCGAGCCGCGCCGAGCGTTCGGTGATCGCGGCGAGCCGTCGCGAAAGCTGACCGACGGCCCCGGCATCGGAGGTCAGCAGGATCGTCGACGTCAGTCCAAATTCGTCGAGCAACAACCGGGTGCCGCCGGCGACTTGCTTGTGGCGCGGTCGGGGCAGATCGGCGGGCGTGACTTCGTAAGCAGCGAACGACTCGCTCGTCGCCGGCACGGTGAGGGAGAGATTCGCGCCGGCCGACTGCCCGGCAACGTACTGCCCGCCAGGGCCACTCCACATCGGCAGCACAACGCGCGAGCGATCGCTTTGCAGCACAGCGGCCGCGACCTGGGCGTCGCTGGCGACGACCGATTCGAGGTAGCTGGCGCCGGCCGCCCAAGGTTCGACAAGCGAGAGCTCGAGATTGACGATTTCGAGGGTCATCGCGCGCAGCCGTGCGGCGGGGGCCGTTCCATCGAGCCGAGTGCGGCTGTCGAACACGAGCCCCCGCGCTCCGCCGGCCAAGGCCGTGAAGACCAGCAAGCGAAGTTGTTCGCTTTGCAGGGCCGGCGCGCTGCGGCCGCGTGAGAGCAAGTTGGCCTGCTGGACCAGCTCGGCGAGTGGCTCGGTCTGCACGCCAGCCCAGATGGGGGTGCCCGGTCGGGCCAGCCGCGGACGCTCGCGCAGCCAGCGGGCGTACTCGGGCATTTCGAAGCTGGTGCCGAGCACGCCACGCGACAGGGACAGAATGTCGGCATGGCGCGAGTACGCACGCAGCTCGGTGATTGGGCCACAGACGATCGGCCGCAGCAGTTGGCGGTCGGCCTCGCGCAGGGCTTCGACGCGCGGACGCATCGCGTCGAGCTCGGCCCCCGTCAATCGGTCCCCTAAATCCCAGACGAGCACCCGATCAAACTCGGATCCCAAGAGCGCCGCGGGGGGGGCGGGCGTGCCATCGGCCGCATCTTGCTGCGGGCTTGCCATTAGCGGCGGCGGCGAGACAAACCACATGCCGGTGCGGCTCGCTTCGATGGCCAACTCGCGCGACGGTGGTGCCGGCAGCTTGACGGCGTTGAACCCCAAGTCGCGCAAGAACGTCAGCGGTTCGCCCTGGTAAGTGATCACCCGCGGAAAGAATGGCTTGCCGGCCACCAGCAGCGTGGCGCCGCTCAATCGCACAAAAGGCTCTTGAGGGCGCTGCACGGCGGGCACAAGTTCCGGTGCCGATTCCGCGGCGGCCCGCTGGCGCGATTGCGAAACGGTTTGCGCCGGGCGCGGGTTTCGACCGACTTCGGTGCGGACCAATCCTTCAACTTCCAACTCGTCGGTCCAGGTTGTCGTCGATCCGCGACCGCCGGAGACGTTGAGCCAGATTTCGTCGAAGTAGGCCTCGCGAGTGTCGACCTGCGAATTGCCGGCGGCGCGGAGCAGTTGTGCCCGCTGCTCGACGAGGGCCGGCAGTCGTTCGAGCCAAATTTGTTGCCACTGTCCGGGTCGTTCGTAGAATGCCCCCTGCACGACGACGCTGAGTGCTTCGCCGGTTCGCGGATCGGTGGAACGCGGCAGGACGATTCGCGCCGCCAAGCTCACCCCCGGCCGATCTCCCTTGACCCACAGGCTGGCCCGCACATCTTCGATCACCCGCGCCACACTCACCGGATAGGCGAGAAAGACGGGGGCGTCCCCTCCTGCAGACACGCCGATCAGCTCGCTCCACGCGCCGCCGCGCGTGTCGGCCTGCGACGGTTCCTGTCGCTCGATGCGGAACGCGATCGCGGAGCGCGGCGAGCGCCACTTCAGGCCCGTGGTTTCGAAGCCTTCGCGCAGCACTCCCTGGGCAACGGCTTGCGCGGCCGCGCTCGTGATCCAGCATGCGATGATGACAATCGCCAGGCGGCGGAAAGCGCGCATGACCCACAATCGGCAGGAGGGAGACACGGGGCCGCGAGGAAGACCGCCGCGAAACAGGAGTTTGCGGTGCTAGCGGACGGGATACTGAACCGCGCGCCGACTCAGGCGCCGAGCTGCGGCCCCCTCGCAAGCGGTGCTTGTATCGGGATTTGCGGAAACATTCCAGGCGAGATTGTGTCGTTTCTGCATCGTGGGCTCTGGGGCATTGCGGGGGCCTTTCGTACACAACTCATTGCGGCATGGCTGTTTGGGACACAAAGGTAGGGCGATTCGCGTTTCGGCATGCCCTCTGCTATCAAGAATCTGGCAGTCAGGTCACCTCGCACACGAGTAGGCAACAATGACCACATCGCGACTTTCTCCGGCTGTTGAAGAACTTCCTCCCGATGTCGTGGCCCTCGTGGCCGCCATCGGCAAGCTGCCGGCCGAGCATCGCTCGGCCCTCGAACCGTTCCTGAGCCGCGTCACCGATAGCACGGCCCGCCGCCGCCGCATCCTGGCGCTCGTGCAAGACGCCTTGAGCCAATTGCGGCTCGATATGAAATACCTGGTCTTCGATCTGGAAGCCACGCGTCGCGAGCGCGACGAGTTCCAGCGTCAGCTTCACCAGGCGGAGGAATGAGCCAGCGGCCGGGCGCGCCGCTGCCGATTGTGCTGGTTAGCGCGATTCGGCAAGTGGACTGCCCGCAGCTTCAATTCATGTCCCTTGTTGTTCCGACCTCGGCCCCGGTTTCAGTGTGCCCTGAAACCGGGGCCGCGTCGTTTCTGGAACGTCACCGACCACGGGTCGTAGATCGCCCAGACCACTAGACGCCGGCACCGCGTGCCCGATGATGGCGGCATGCTGGAGCAGCCCAATGCGAACCGCGCGTCCTCGACGGTGACATCCGCGCCAAGCGCGGCGCCTACTGCCACGGCGGCTCGCGTGGCGGTGGTCATCGCGGCGCTGCTCTGGAGCTCAGGCGGATTCTTCGCCAAGGCCGACATCTTCGGCGACTGGCCAGCCGAGTCGCGCGGCGTGCTGTTGGCGTTCTGGCGCGCGGTATTTGCCGGCGCGGTGCTGTTGCCCTTCGTGCGGCGACTGAGTTGGGACTGGCGCATGGCGCCGATGGCGCTGGCCTTCACGGGGATGAACGTCAGCTACATGTCGGCCGTCGGTCTGACGACCGCGGCCAACGCCATTTGGCTGCAGAGCACGGCGCCCTTGTGGGTGCTGTTGATTGGCGTCTGGTTGGGGCTCGATCGCCCGGCCCCGCGCGACCTGGTGATGCTGGCCACGGCGTTGGCCGGGATCGGGTTGATTCTGGCAAACGAGGTGTTCGGCGAAACGCTCAGCGGCGTAATTTGCGGGCTGGCCGCGGGCGTGTTCTACGCGCTCGTCGTCGTGTTCATGCGATTGCTGCGCAGCCATGACGGCGCCTGGCTCGTCGCGCTCAACCATCTGGCGGCGGCCTTGGTGCTCGGACCGTACGTGCTGACCAATTACTCGCTACCGAGTGGCGCGCAGCTCGGCTGGCTGGCCACGTTCGGAATTGTGCAAATGGCGCTGCCCTACGTTTTGTTTGCACGCGGGCTGCGCACGATCTCGAGCCAGGAAGCGACCGCCATTGCGCTAATCGAACCGGTACTATTGCCGATCTGGGTGTGGCTAGCCTGGGGAGAAGAACCGCGGTGGTGGACGTTAACCGGTGGCACAATCATCTTCGTCGGGCTGGCGGTGCGGTACTGGCCGCGGCGGAATCACCCGACCTAGTGATCGTCGACGCCTCCGGCTAAAATCCGCCACCATGTACGACTTGCCCCGATCTGCCGACGAAACGTCTCCGGGCGCTGCCGCCGCGCCACCGCTGCCGATGCTGTTGACCGGCGTAACGGGCGTGGCCGGATACAACGCCTTTCGCTTTTTCCAGGATCGCTATCCCGGGCAAGTGATCGCCATCCGTCAGCAGGACAACTGGCGACTCTCGGGCGAAGGGATCGAACCGTGTGACGCCGAGGATCGCGACGGGCTGCGGCGATTGTTCGATCGCTTTGGCTTTCAGAGCGTGCTCAACTGCGCCGGCAACTGCGCGCTGAAAAGTTGCGAGCTCGATCCCGCGATGGCCTGGCGAATCAACGTCGCGGGGGTCGAAAACCTGCTGGACGCCATGAGCGGACATGATTGCCGGCTCGTGCATTTGTCGGTCGATCTGGTCTTCTCCGGCACGCGCGGCGGCGGACACACCGAGCCCGACGATACCGATCCGGTGACCGAGTACGGCCGCACGATGGTCGTCAGCGAAGAACGCGTGTTGGCAGCGCGGCCCGATGCCTGCGTGCTGCGAATCTCACTACCGATGGGGGTGAGCTTCAACGGGCACGCCGGGGCGATCGATTGGATTCAATCGCGGTTCAAACAGAACAAGCCGGCCACGCTCTACGTCGACGAGGTCCGCACGCCGACGTATACCGATTGCCTGAACGAATTGTTTGCCGCGGTGCTGGCGACCGACCTCGCGGGGCTGTACCACGCCGGTGGACCGCGGCGGCTGAGCTTGTATCAGATTGCGCAGGTCATCAATCGGGTGGGAGGCTACGACCCCACCAACCTAATTGGTTGCCCGCGAATTGAAGCAGGGCCGATCCCGCCACGCGCGGGGGATGTGAGCATGGACTCGAGCAAGCTCGCGCAGGCGCTGGGCTATGAGCCGTTCGATCCCTGGCCGCTCGACGAACGGTTTGTGCCGACCCATGACCGCTGGCACTTCGAGCGCGATGAAGACTGGACCGGCTCTCGCGAGCTGCTAGCAGAAGTGCTCTATCGCAACCCGGGTCGCGGCGCTCGAAGTGGGTCAGCTTGAAAGGCGTATGCCATGGGCTCCGCGCCTTGGTTTCGACACAAGTCCACGAGTTGGTTGGTGGAGGTCGGCGGTGTGGCAGGGTGCCTTTGGAAATGGCATGCCTCGGGAACGGCCACGCAGCGGCGTTTGATTTAGCCGCGGAGCGGCGGCGGCGCATAGCCGTGGGCGCCAGCCCACGGAGATCTGGCATCGAACCACCAAGCCGCGTAGCGGCGACATCGACGAGGCGAACTTCATCAACTCGCATCCGCGGATAAGAGCGCATGTCGCCGCTGCGCGGCTTGAAGGATGATTGGCGAACGGTTCCGTGGGTTTCACCCACGGCTAAGCGCCGCGGCCGCTGCGCGGCCAAGAACAAACGATGATTCGCGTCAACCGAGAGCAAAGGCGGAAACACTTGACCACCAAGTCGCCGCTCCCATCCCGAGTCTGCTCAATTTGGTCTAGCTAGCTAGGATGTGTTGACACCAAGGTGCGGAGTCCGTGGCACAGGGTGTGTACTCAATGAGCTCAGACTGACCCACCTGCGGTGACGCTGGTGCCTGCTAGCATCGCGCCGGCTCGCGTTTGCGCTTGTTGCGCTGTGTCTGCTCTTGCTGCGCTGTGGCGATTTTGATAGCAACTGCGGCGATCTAGAGGCTCTCGGATTGCCTCTTTCTGTCGAATTACGCGGGCGTGCCGTGCGGGATGAGCCTTCCATCGCGCTAGTCGAGTTGCTGGCGCGGCTCGGCCTGGCCAACGAACAACAAATACGTGGGGTTGCGCTGCGCGCGCGGCGGCTCGCGCGCGGGTTGCCCTTGTTCGAATCGGTGTGGCTCGACGCATTGGTTCAGGCGCGGTTCATCTCGCTGTTTCAAGCCAGCGAAATCGCGGCCGGCCGCGGCGACGAGTTGCGCATCGGACCCGCGGTGCTCGTCGAACGGCTGGCGACTCTCGGCCCTTGGTCGGAGTATCGAGGGCGCGAAAGCGAAACCGGTCGCTCGTTGCGCGTGCTGACGTATCGTGCGGTGGATTACGTGCCCGAAGGTGCAGAGGACGCGCTGGCGCGCCTTGTCGAACGTTCGCGCGTGTTGGCGGCCAATCCGTATTGGTCGCCGATCGAGCAAGCCGGCATCTCGGATGGCATCGTTTGGACGCACTGTGCCTGGCGCGACGCCGAGCCACTGAGCGCGCGGCTAGCCAATCGTGGTCGATTGCCGAGCGAAGCCGCGATCGACGTCGTGCGTCAATTGGCGCTCGCGCTCGTGCAACTCGAGACCGCCGGCGTCCTCCACGGCGATCTGACCGTCCATCGTATGCTGCTGCAGCCCAATGGTCAGCTCAACCTGTACGCGCCCGGCTTGCGCGGTGTGGTGCGGCCGAGTGAGAGTTTCACCACCGCGACGCTGCCGGCCGAGTGCTTCGATACGCTCGCGCCGGAGCGCATTCGCACCGGTTGCCCGCCAACGGTTGCCAGTGAGATTTACGCTTGCGGCGCGATCGCCTGGCATTTGCTGAGCGGCCGGCCCGCCTTCCCCGGCGCGAACAGCCTGGCGAAGCTGCGGGCGATCTGCGCGGGGCATCACGGTTCGTTGGCGCGGCTCGTCCCCGATTTACCGAGCGAGATCGAGAGCACGATCTTGGCTTGCCTGGCGATCGACCCCGCCCAGCGACCGGCCACGTATCGCCAGTTGGCCGAGCGTTTGGGCGAGCCTTCGCGGGCCGGGCGTCGTCGGCTCGCCCGCACGATTGCGGCCCAGCGGCGTGCGGGTCGCATGGCGCCGAGCCGTGGCTCGCGCCGCGCCATGCCCGGGCGACGCCTCGTCGCGGCGGTCGTGCTGTTGGCAATGGTTGCCGCCGGGGGTTGGGGCCTGAATGCGTGGCGCGTTGCGCAACCGAAGCTGGCGACAAGGGACGAGCAATCTTCGAGCAGTAATACGAGCGAGATAAAGGTAGTTGCCGCGTCTGAGCGGGCAGCCGAGACCGCGCCGTCTGACTCACCGCAGAGCGATGCAACCGAACGCAGCAAACAGCACATGGACAACCAGGTCGCGGCTGCGAGCTACGTCGCTGCGATGCCAGACAATCGAAAGGCGGAGCCGGTTGCTTGGGACGAGACGGTCTCTCCGCCGCTCAAGCCCGAGGACGTTTTGCTGTTGCCGGGCGATCGCCCGTTGCGATTGCAGAAGCTCGCGCCGCGCGCGGGGCAAACCGTCACGGGGCCGCAGGGAGCGCGGCCGCTGGTGATTGTTCCGCCAGACGGGCTGAAGATCGACGCGACCGACGTGCGCTTTGTCGACGTTGACTTTCTGCTGGCGGACAACGCGTTCAGCCCCCGCGATCAGGTTGATGGCCCGCGACTGCTGCGTGTGACGTCGTCCGACGCGCGCTTCGAGCGCTGCAGCTTTGCCGTCTCGAACGGAGAGCGCGGTGACGACGTCGCGGCGGTGCAGTGGGATTCGCCAGCCGGCGGTTCGGCGCCGGGAGAACTGCTGCCCAGCGGCACGCTGTTTTTCTCACAGTGCGTGATGTACGGCCTGGGTTGCGCGATTGACGGGCGCCGCGAAGGGGCCCTGCGAATCGAGCTGAGCGATTGCCTGGTGGTCGACGCTGGCCCAGTCGTGCGGCTCAACCGACTGCGGCGAGCCGACGAACCGCTGAACTTGTCGGTTGCACGCTCGACGTTTCGAGAAGTCGACGCGTTGGTGGAATACGCTTACCAAGGGGCGCGGCGTGGCGTCGGGCAATTGGCGATCTCAACCAGCGACTGCGTGTTGTCGACTCGCGACGGCGGCGCCTTGCTGCAGCTCTTAGGGACGATCGACCCGGGACCAATTCTCGAGCGCGTCCGCTGGCAGGGAGACGGCTCGATTGTGCCGGTCGATGCGGCGCTGGCCGAGTGGTATTACGACGACGGCCCAAGCGAGCGGATCGACGAACAGGGAGTCTCCGTCCGCGGATTGGCGCGCCAACCAATCGAGTTTGCCGGATTGGCCGCCACGGGGAGCGAAGCTTCGATACTGGTAACCTCGGCGGGTGCAGAATTGCCGGGATCACAGCCTGGGGTGCCCGGGCCTGGGATCGGCTCGCTCAAATTGCCGTGGCCCAGGCTGCAATCCCCGATCGCGCGCAAGCCGTAGCCGAGTTCGGCACCACACGCGAGCGGCTTTCGCAGTCGGACGCTGCGCCGGTTTGACGTGGGCGAAATCGTGACCTACGTTTCAATTGACCCATCCCTCGGGCCCGTTCGGGCAGACTGAGCTGGCGGCCTTCGGCGCCAGTTCCTTGGAGGGCACCATGTGCGGCCACCTCTGGCAGTTTTTGCGCGATGAGGAAGCGGCCACCGCTGTGGAATACGCGGTGATGCTCGCCTTGATTATCGGCGCGATCATCACGGCGATCGGCTCGGTCGGCACACAGACCGGCGGCATGTGGAGCAACATTCAGGAGAGCGTCAACGCCGTGGGCTTCGGCAGTTGAGGACGCGACGAGTAGAAGAATCTCTTCGCCGGCAGGCGGTAGCGCGCGGGACAAGTCCCGCGGCTAACTTCTTTCTGTCGTGTCGTGCAATCCCGAGCGCCCTATCGAGCCAAGCATCGCTCGTAACACAGCAGACCCACGAGGGTCTTGGCGTCTTCAATGCGGCCGTCGGCGACCATCGCGAGCGCTTCCTCGCGCGTGACGATGTGGGGCGCGACGATTTCGCCCGCATCGAGCGCAGGCTTCCCCGGTTGCAGCCCCCGCGCCAGAAACAGGTACATCCGCTCGTTGAGAATGCCGGGTGACATCCAGAACTCGCGCAGCGGCTCGATGCTGGCGGCGACGTATCCGGTTTCTTCTTCGAGTTCGCGCGTGGCCGTGGCCAGCGGTGCTTCACCGGGCTCGAGCGTGCCGGCCGGCAGTTCGTACAACTCGCGGCCCACCGCGGGTCGGAAGTTGCGAATTAAGCAGATACGGCCGTCGTCGAACACCGGCAAGATCGTCACCGCGCCGGGGTGCAGCACGACCGCGCGGCGGTGCAGGGCGCCATCGGGCGAGCGGTACGACCGCTCCACGACGTCGAAGCGCGCGGTCGATAGCAACGGGCGATCGTCGGACATGTTCGGCATTCTCCCGGACGTTCACGAACCTGATCCATCGCTGCCAAGGTGCCAGCGCGCACGTGACGTTTCAAGGCCGACCAATCTGGGCGCCGGACCCGTTCGGGGGGGACTGCGACCGGGACACCGCAGTGTGGCCCAGATGGCTTTCGCGAGAATTCCCGGGCGAAAAAACCCGCGGAATCGGCAGTTTCTGGCGAGCTACCGCGCTCGATTTGCTTGCTCCTCGATCGAGTCGTCGTTAAGATGGACGAGGTTCCAACGAACCCGCGCCGCACGTTCTTTCAGGCGCCGCGTCTCAGGCGAATGTAGCAACCGCGTACAAGCCATGCGCGACTTTTTAAGCTGGAACTTCTATCTCGGGCCGGTGCGCGGCGTTCAAGTTCGTCTGCACGTATTTTTTCTGCTGCTGGCGGTGCTGATTCTCGCCGGCCCGCCCGAGCCGGATGTGGTGACCTTTGGTTACCGGGTCGCTTGCGTGACCGTGCTGCTGTTGGCGGTGGTGTGCCACGAATTGGGTCACTGTTTCGCCTCGCACAAGCTGGGCTATGGCCCAAAGCGTGTCATCCTGTGGCCCTTCGGCGGCCTGGAGCCGTGCCCTTGCGAGCACGATCCGCAGCACGAGTGGGCGACAGCGGCCGCGGGCATGCTGGCGAATTTTCTGATCTGCCTGATTACCTTCGCCTCGCTGCTGGCCGCGCGCAAGCTGGAGCTGATCAGCCTGAATCCGCTGGCCCCGCCCCCGCCGGGGGAGATGACCTGGGAGCTGCTGTTTGGGCTTGTCTTCTGGTTCAATTGGATGCTGGTGCTCGTGAACCTGCTGCCGGCGTTTCCGCTCGATGGGGCGCAAGTGTTGCGCGCCATGCTGTGGCCGCACTTCGGCTATCGAACGGCGAAGCTGCAAGTGGCCTGGTTCGCGAAGATCACGGCGATCGTGCTGGCAGTCGTCGCCCTGGTGCTCTACGACCAGGCAGATCAGTATCGCTTTGCGACGGTCCCGCTGCTGGTGCTGGCGATTTTCTTGTACTTCGCAGCCCGACAAGAGGCCGAGCGCTTGCAGGATCACGACGGAGAAGAGGGTCTGTTCGGCTACGATTTCTCGCAAGGCTATACGAGCCTGGAGCGTGCTGTCGAGCCGAAGCATAAGCGCCCGCGGCTGGCCCCGCTCTGGCACTGGCTCGAAGAGCGGCGCGAGAGCCGGCTTCGCAGGCAGCAAGAAATTGAAGAGCAGGAAGACGCCCGCATGGACGATGTGTTGGCGCAACTGCACCGCTACGGGCTCGAGGGGCTTTCGAGTGATGACCGCGCACTGTTGGATCGCGTGAGTGCCCGTTATCGCAGTCGACTGCAGAGCTAGAGGTAGTCGTTTTTCTGCGGTCGTAAGGCGATGCTGCCCGTCGCCAGTCGCCCAGCGAATTGCACGCAAATTCGGTGCGAATTGTGCGCGACAGTCTTGCGGCAGTCCTTACACACAACCCGTTAGGGTTATCGTAACTACCGCGACCGAGCGCGCTTTCGTTGCGATCCGCCTCTCGATCCGTCCGGCTGCTTCGCCGCGGTTCTTCCGAGCTGCCGCGTGCTGCGGCCCGGGGCCACATTTCTGGCGACGCGCGCCCCAGAGTCGTAGGTTTCGCAAGAGCCGAAATCCCGCGACCTGACTGGCAAGGCAGCGCGATCCTTCCGAAGGCGATACTGAGGTCCCATGACGATTACCCTGCCAAGCGTGCCAGAGACCACCGCGACCTTGCCGGCTATGGCGATCCTCCGCCCGTTGACCCCCGTCGAGCCCGACTGGTTGGCCTCGCTCAATGAGTGGTTTGGCGCTTCGTTCGCGTCGGCCGACGGTCAGTGGTATCGCATCCCGAGCGGCGCCGCTTGGCGCTCGATGCCAGTCGAGGCGCTGAACCAGTTGGCGGCGACGTTCGTCGAGCGCGGGCGACCGGAGATTTTCGCCGAGGCCGACCCCGTGGTGTGGCTCGCGATTCCGCGGTGCGAACCGACCGCGGCCGGCACGCTGGCGATTGCGCCCTTCGTTACCCGCCCCCTGCAGCTAGGGGACGACGTCGAGGGGGCCGCGGCGCTGGTCGGCATGTCACCGGCGGAGTTCCGCGACTGGGCGCGCTCGCAAGCGACGTGGCCGAGCGAAACTCTCCTGCGCATGGCCGCACTGGCCACGGCGCGCTTGCAGGATCGCGCGAGCGTGCAGCGTTTCCAACAAGAGACGATTCGACTGACCAATCAATTGTCGACGGCCTACGAAGAGGTTTGCCTGCTCTATAACCTGATTCAGAGTTTGCGGCTGTCGACCGATCCGGCATCGATCGGCGAGCTCGCGCTCAAGGGAGTGCTCGGGGCGCTACCGGGTCGCGGGCTGGCCCTCAAGCTGCTGTTGCCCGATGCCGTTTTGGATGATGTCGCTCAGACGGACCCGGCCGACACGGCCTATCGATCGTGGACCACGGCCGGGCACTGTCCGTTGGACGAGCGCGAATTCGCCCAGTTGCTCGAGCACGTCAACGCCGACTGGCGGCAAGGGGCCCGGCTACTCACGCTGGCCGACACTCAGCAGCCGGGCTGGCCGTTCCCGCACGTTCGCGAGCTGGCGATCGTACCGCTGGCATCGTCGGGTCAGTTGCTCGGCTGGCTGGCCGCTTTCAATCACACGGCAGGGCGCGCGTTCGGCGCGGTCGAAGCCAACATGCTGGCATCGGTGGCGACGATCCTTGCTGTGCACTTTGAAAACTTGCAACTGTATCGCGAGCAATCGGATTTGTTTGCCGGCATCGTACACGCCCTGACGTCGGCCATCGACGCCAAGGACGCTTACACCTGCGGTCACAGCGATCGCGTCGCGCGGATCGCCGTGCGCCTGGGCCAGGAGCTCGGGTGCGACACCACGACCATCAAGACACTTTATTTGTCGGGGTTGTTGCACGACATCGGCAAGATTGGCGTCAACGACGATGTACTGCGAAAGCCTGGCACGCTGACTCCCGAGGAGTTCGCCCACATCAAGCTGCACCCTGAAATCGGCTACCGGATTCTCGTCGACCTGAAGAACCTGCAACACGTGTTACCGGCCGTGCGTCACCATCACGAGGCCTGGAGCGGCCAAGGTTATCCACTGGGCCTGGCCGGCGAGGCCATTCCGTTCACCGCACGCGTCATCGCCGTGGCGGACGCCTACGATGCGATGTTCAGCAATCGCCCTTATCGACCCGGTTTGCCCGACGCCAAGGTGCTGAGCATCCTGAGCGACGGGGCCGGCCATCAATGGGACGCCACGGTCGTCGACGCATTGCTGCGGGCGATCGATGATGTGCGCCGGATCGTCGCCGAGGACTGGTCCGAAGCCACGCTGCTGGTCACGGCCGGCGAGCCGGTTGATCCGTTGACGAACGTGCCCATTCCGGCGATACCGTAGGGCACAGGCGGCACGAGCAAGCATTGCCAAATCGCGCGCACCGCAGGTGGTGGGTCAGTCTGGTCAACGGCAACGCTCGAACGGTGTCAGGAACCGATTCTATTGGAAGCCAACCATTGGTGACCTGACGCTTGAATCGGTTCCTGACACCGTTCGGATGTCGGCTCCAATCAGACCGACACACTACCGCACCGCAGAATCCATTGCCCCGCTGATTTCACCCCCCATGGCCCGACAGTCGCACGATCGCGAGGATTTGCTGGCCGAGGCCACGGCCCTGGTGCGCCGCGTCGAAGTGACGTGGTCAAGCGGCCCCCGGCGCGAAGCGATCGTGTGCGGCTTTCGCGCCAATGGTTGCGCGAGCGTCTACTTCTCGGCCGATTGGGTGCTGCACTTCGATTCGCAGAACCGGTTGCGGCGTGCGTATCTCGACGACTTGCTGATCGTGGCTGAGGCCGGCCATTTGGCGTCGCTGCGTCGACGTCGCACGGCCGACGAAGTGCAGCTCGCGCGGCACGAGCTAACGCCCGACGAATCCGCGGCACTAGTGGCCGAAGCGCGCGAGCGCTTGCAAGAGCTGCGGGCGGGACTGGAAAGCGGCGCAGCGGTCTGCGAGCGTCAGGTGTGGCCCGAGGGCGAACCCCGCGCCGATATCCTGGCGTGGATCGACTCGCTGAGCGAACCGCTGGAGATTGCCAACGCGCCGCACGCCCGCTAGCCACGACGTCTTCCCGGCCAGGGCCGTCTTGGCCTTGGACGGCATTGCCAGAATTGCCCTGGCAGGGAAAACTCCCCAGTCAATCGACTTACATCGATTTCCGTCCGCCGGTTACTCGGCAGTCGGCGTGGCGTCGTCGCCGGCAGGCTGGTCTTTCGTCGGCTGCAACTGCGCTTCTTGGTCGTGCAGGTCGATGATCTGCTGGAGCGGGAAGTTCTCGGGGAAGGTCGTATCAAGCTGCTTCAGGCAGGCGCGATACTTGCGGATATCGATGACCATCTGCTCACCGGTGATGCCGTCCTCGATCAGGCGCTGGTACTTCTTGACCCCGCCGACTTCCTTGTTGAGCAAATCGGCCCACTTTTGAAAGCCCGCCAGGTAGAGTCCCGCGGCCTTCTCGAGCTCCACTTCGCGATGCGCAGCAATGGCTTGATAGAGCAGTTCGTGCGCCTCGAGCGCCTCGGGTTCCTGCTCGGCCTCGCAACGCAGATGCCAGTAACCGTAATTGACCGTCGTGCGGTGGAACTCGACTTCGGCCTTCCAGGCTTCGTAATTCGTCGCGTCGACGGCGAGCTTCAGCGCTTCGTTGCGCTGGGGGCCTGGGTCGAGCGCCTCGGCCACGTTGACGTGCGTGACGCCAAGCTTTTGGAAGGCCCGCGAGGCCAGCTCGTTCTGGGCGGCAGTACGCTGCGCGAAATTTGCTTCGAGGGCCGCGCGTTCTTCGGGCGACAAGCTCGCCATGCGTTCGGCTTGCAAACGCTCACGCACGCCGGGGGCCAACTCCGCGAGCCGGGCGAGCAATTCGTTGACGCGGTCGATGTAAAACTGATAGTTGGCTTCCCCCAATTTCACCGTGTTGCTGCCGGTGCCGACCGGGATATCGCGCTCGCCGTAAGCGTCCCAATCTTGCTCGGCCTCGGCCCAGGCGGCGCGGGCCACGCCACCGAAAGTCCCCTCTTCTTCGATCGTCGAGGCATAGTAGAGCTGGCACAAGGGGGCCTCGGACAGGTACATGAGCGGCGAGGCTTCCTGGGTTTCCATGCTCCCCTTCGGTTGCCGGCCGGTGTCTTCGATCACCTTGACGCAGCGCTCGAACCACTCTTTGCCGACGCGCCAGCTATCGCGCTCCGACATGGGCCGGGCACCGTGAAAGTCGTCGTCGGCACGAAACAGCTTGCGAAACTGGACGTGTTCGTCCGATTGCCCCATCTTGCGCGAGATCACGCGGCCAATTTCGCGCAACAGCGTCGGCTCGTCGCGATTGTACTCGAGACCTTCCTGCGTGAAGCGGATGCCGCGGATCACCCAAAAGTAGCGATCGCGGTAGTCGTCGAAATCGACCGAGACGTTGTAGGAGAGATTCCAGCCCTGAAAGATCCAGACGCGGATGAAGTTCGGCTGCAGCTTGGTGATTTGCTCAAGCGTGGCCGACAGGTTGGTGAAGTCCTTGATTTTCTGATAGTGCAGGGCCTTGCCCCAGAGCAAGTTGGCGGCCGGCCCGCGCATACCGAGCGTGGCCAGTTTCATCGTCTCGCTGACAGGGTCGATTTCGCCGAGCCGCGCCTGGCTCAGGCTGTAGTCGTCGCGCAGTTGGGCGAGCTTGCCCCCAGGTTGCCGTGCGCCGCCAACTTCGACCGAGGCCGGCTGGCTCAGCCAGGAGAGAGGCAGCAACAACCCGGCCAGCACGGCCAGATAAACGATCTTGCGAATGAACTGCTGGCGACCTCTCACCGAGCCACCTCACGCGTGCGAAACATCAGGTAGCCGGCGACAAACACCGGCACGATAAAGGCCAAAGCCGAAACGCCATGTTCGAGGACGCGCGCCGCCGGGATATCAAACCCGTCGGCCACGAACGACGAATCGCTCAGCGCGCCAAAGTCGGGCAGTACGTGCGTCAACCGCGTAAAAATCCAGCGCAGCGCGTCGTCCAGCATCGTCATCACGTTGCGCTGCGTCCCCTCTTCAAACTTCGTCGTCTGATTCATGCGGGTGAACAGCCGCACGATCTGCTCGACGGGCCCACCGCCGACCATCTCTGGCGACGCCAGCTCGCGGATGTAGTCCAGTTTGTAACCACCCAAAAGGGTGCCGATCGTGGCTAACAGCGCCACGGGCAGGTTCAGAAACGTGCTGAACATCACGCCCACGGCCGTCAGCATCAGCATTTGAAACCAGATTCCCAGGTAACACTTGATGTAGTTGAGCGTAAACGAGCCGTCACGGGCACGAACGTATACGTCGGGCTGCGCCATCCCGAAGTACTGGCTCGGCGTGATGCACTGCAACTCGATCTCGACGGCCCCCGCGGGGGTGATCAAGTCCTTAAACAAGTCGAGTGGCTGTCCCTCGGGGTCGAACAACTTGCGCGGAATGAACTGCGAATCGGTCGTGAACTCACGGGCCGGAAAGCTTCGTTCGGCGCTGACGACCCCGGTTTCGGGATTGCGTAGCCGGAGCCCGCCTTGCACGGCGCTGACGATATCCCCCTTGTAAGTACGGAAGACGCGGATCGTTAGTTCCAGGGGCAATCCGTCCGGAAAATCTCGCTCGCGCAGCCCCTCGAACCGCCAGATGGCCGTGGCCAGGGTCCCCCCCTCGATGTAGCTGCGATAGGCCCATTCTTCGCCGACGCTGACCCCCTCGGCGGCATCGGCCCCCGCTCGATCTTTAAAGTGCAATTTTCCCCAGATGGGCACACGGGCCTGTAGCCAGCCTTGTGGCGGGCCGACGACGTACTTGGCGGCCTCACCTTCTCCCTCGACGCGTACCTCGTGCCAGTGCCCCTGGGCGGGGGTCGTGCGGCCGTGGCCTTGGTTGTCGACGTCGAAGTTGTGGTCATGGCGGCGCGTGGATTCGGTGACGCCGGTTTTACCCGTGGTGCCGCCGCCGTCGGAGACGCTCTCGACCTTGGATGCCAGAATCTCATGCGTATGCGTCAAGCCGCGCATGACCACCACGTAACCGACGAGCGCAAAGAAGACGAGCATCGCGGTGCCGACCATCCAGAAGCCGAGCATGCGCCCCAACACGAGCTCGCTGGCGCGCACCGGCTTGGTCACGATCGTGAAGATGGTCCGCTGCGTCAAATCGGCCGGAATACTGGCCACGCTGAGCACTAGCGCCAAGAGCAGCAGCAGCCCGCGCGACATTTCGAGCACAAACGCCAGATAGAGCCGCGACGGATCGTTGCTCAACTCGTCGAGAAACCAGGCGCCGAACAACAGCAACAAGCTGAACAGTACGAAGGCCATGAGCACCCAACGGTGCAGGGCTTCGCGCCGCGCCAGCCAGGCCAGCGCCAACACGCGGCGCGGCGAGATGCGGGTGAGATCGACGATCGTCGTCCAGATGCCGCGCCCCACGGTGCGCACCGCGTCGACCGGTCCGTAGCGCACGGCGCGCACCAACAACGCCAGGAGCAATCCCAGCACAGTCAACCCCAGGACGACCTTCCACCATTCATCGGCGGCGCCGGCCAGCCAGGGCAAAAACGGCATCGGCTCGGTTTCAAGAACCATGGGTACCCATCACGCGCCGTCCAGGATGCGCTTCGCTTTCCGTCACGATCTTCAAGAACAGCTCTTCGAGCGTCATGGTCGGGCTTTCCATGCTCACCAGCGTGCCGTGGTGGCGCCGGATTACCTCACCGATTTCCTGCTGTGCAGCGGGGCTCAGACCGGCCACGCGAAACTCGACTTCGTCTTGCACTTTCAGCAAGCTATCGACGCGGCCCAACTCCTTGAGCTCGCCCAGGTGCAAGATAGCGATGCGGTCGCAAACGTCCTCGACATCGGCCAACTGATGGCTCGACAGCACGACCGTTTTGCCCTGATTCTTCAGATCGAGAATCAGGTCTTTCATTTCGCGGGTGCCGATCGGATCGAGGCCGCTGGTCGGTTCATCCAACAGCACCAGCTCGGGATCGTTGATCAGAGTTTGCGCCAGGCCCAAGCGGCGTGACATGCCCTTGGAATACTCACGAAGTTGCCGGCGTTTCGCCCCGCTCAGCCCGACCAGCTCGATCAACTCGGCGGCCCGGCGGCGGCGGCGATGGGCCGGCATGTCGAACAACCGGCCGTAGAAATCGAGCGTCTCCTCGGCATTCAAGAAGCGATAGAGGTACGACTCCTCGGGGAGGTAGCCGATCCGTTCGTTCTTGGTGACATCGGTGGCCGGCTTGCCGAGCACCAGGGCCTCGCCCCCCGTGGGGAAAAGCAACCCCAGCAGCAGCTTCATCGTGGTGGTTTTGCCCGAGCCGTTGGGGCCCAGCAGGCCGAAGATCTCGCCGCGGCGGACTTCGAGGTCGAGCGCTTTGAGGGCCCGCACTTTTTGCCGCCCCCAGAAGTCGCGATAGACCTTGGAGAGGTTGCGTGTCTCGATAACGACATCGTCGGACATGGCGACTCCTGGCGGCCGGGCACTGCGGCGAAGGCTGAGCGACGACTTAGTTTACGTTCATCCCGGCGTGAGAGTTCTGGCTAAGTTTGCGGGGCCTAGGACATGGCGAAATGGCTTGGCGATCGGCTTTCGCCCCGGGAAGCCAATCGACCGATTTTGTTCGCCGGATGCCCGTCCTCGACGACCCGCAGGCAGTGCGCGAGGAATACGGCACCGCGCCGACCGTGATCGACGACTCTCGCGACGCGGGATCCCCCGACAGCCCGGCCCTTGGGGAGCAAATCTGGCAGACTGTTCCGGCACCCAACCCCAAGGAGCTTTGCATGATACGTTACGGGCTGGCCGGCGTTCAAGAGACGGGCAGCGAGGGGTAGTGTGTTAACAGTGCGTTGCTCCATGCCAGACCTACGCCGTGCCAATCCAGATCGCGAGTAGGATAACCACAACGTAGACGGCTATGGCAACAAGCTCGAAAACTTGCAATCCATCGTAGCGCGGCTTTCGATAGCGATGGTACACCGCCCATAACGTCAAGGCGGCCGCAATAAAGCCGTAGACCGCTATGGCGTACCAATCGCCCCTCAGGGCGTCGAACAGCGTCGGCGGGTAGCTGCCGGCTGCGAGAACCATGCCCGCCATTGTACCCGGGGCGCAGTAAAGGGACCGCAGCGATCGTCGTTAGACACGGTCGGGGAGTTGCGAACGCCGAATCGTAGACATATCCCGATTGCTCGGCGTTCATTACCGGGCAACAACCACGGTCTGTCCCGCGCGCTCGCTAGCGCGAACTGGGAGCGTGTGTCGTGGCGTAACCGTTCGCTCCGCACCCGCTAACGCAGAACCAGGGCGGAGGATCTAGAATGTCGTCCGCGGATGCACCGGTTTTGCTGAGGTCAGCTACCGCCCGCTTTGCACGCTCAGGCCCGAGGCGATCTGCTTGTCGTACGTCTCGCGCAGCCGGGCCAGCAGCTCTTCCTGCGTGTAGATGCGCCCCGTGCGGTCGTTGAAGTTGCGCCCCTTGGGTGCGCGCGAAACCATTTCTCCGAGGTTGTGCCCCCCCGGCGAGACCGACAGATACGCGAAGAACTTATAACCTGCCGGGTTGTAGATCAGTCCCGAGAGTTGCGTCAGCCCGTGTGGCATCCGGCACATGCGGTCGACTTTGTCGAAACCGGCCGGTAGCGTGCCGACCTGCCGCATGAACTTCTGCCCTGCTTTGGTCGAGGTCAGCTCAAGCACCCACGGCTCGCTGTCGTCGGGCACCAGCTCGATGATCTTGTCGGCGTCGGGCACCTGCCAGTGGGCGGCCTTGAGCTTCGGGAACAGCGGCTTCACATCGCTGCGCGTGAGCAGGTCGCGCGGGTCCATTTCGATCGTTTCGAAATGCCGTTCGACCACATAGGCAATATCTCCAAATCGTGGCAGTTTGCTGCGTCCCTGGGCGTCGAACCCCGGATCGTCGGCCAGGATCGGAGACACAACCGCACAGCCGGCGGCAGCCGCCACGGCAGCCAGGCCCGTCCGCAGAAACAGCCGGCGATTCGTTGCGATGTGCGATTTCGTCATGATCGTGACCCTTTGCGTTCGTGCTCCGGCCCGCCTATCGCGGTGCCGACGCTGTACTCTATGATCGTCATTCGCCGCTGGCCGGCTGCTTGATTTGATCTGAGGCCCTCCTGGCCGGGAGATTTGGTGCATGTCGGTTCAAGTTGTTGCCGTCGATCGTCCGGACGTTCCGCCGTACGACATGCCTGACCGGTTTCGCCACGACATCGCTTATTTCATGAGCATCCCCGGCGAACACGGAGTGCCGTTGCTGCCTGAGGGTGACTATTGGATCGATCCGGCGGCGGCCCGCGTTTGGCTCGACGACGGTGTTTTCAGCGTGGTCTCCCCTTTGGACAGCGCCAGCACGACCGAGGTGGAGCTGACCGACGAACAGGAGGCTTGGCTCACCTGGCTCGTGGCTCACAGCGTCGACCGCGTGCGGCTGTCGGCGAGGCCCTGACGGGCTGCCGCGCAAATCGACTTACCGCGCATACCTGGTGCGGCGCCGCGCGAGCTGCCGGCATGAAAAGCCTAGCTCACGAGAAAAGTGAGGGCGCGACCTGCGGACGCCCCTACCACTTCCAGCCCGGGCGGATCGAGGCATTGACGACGCACCCCTCGGGCCAGTCGCCGCGATACATGCGAGCGATGCACTCGCCGGCCATACGGCTCATGGCCACTTCGCTCTCGTGGTCGAGCCCACCCATATGTGGCGAAAAGACCACATTGTCGAGCTTCAGCAGCGGGCTCTCGAGCGGCAACGGTTCGATCACAAACGCATCGAGTCCGGCTCCCAGCAAGTGACCAGCGGCCATCGCTTCGGCGAGCGCCGTTTCGTCGACAAGGCTCCCGCGGGCCGTGTTGATGAGCACAGCCGTCGGCTTCATCAGGGCGATCGTGCGGCGATTGATCAGGTTCTGCGTCTCGGCAACTGCCGGCGAATGCAGGCTGACGATGTCGGCCGTGGCCAGCAGCTCTTCCAGCGGGCAAAGCCGCACGCCGTTGGTCTCGCAGAACTTGGCGTCGGGGTACGGCTCGGTGGCGATCACCTTAAGGCCGAGCCCTTGCGCCCGCGGGACCATCGCGCGGCCGATTCGACCTAGCCCCACAAGGCCAATCGTTTTGCCTCCGATGCGGGGCATGGTCTTGCGTCGCCAGACACCGCTGCGGACCTCGACGTCGCGCGCGGCCACGGCGCGGTAGACGCCAAACAGCAGGCCGAGTGCCTGCTCGGCGACGGAGACTTCGTTTGTGCCCGGCGTGATGGTGAGTGCGATTCCCCGCTCGGTGGCCGCCGGTACATCGACCGCGTCGTAACCGACTCCCATGCGGGCGATCACGCGCAACTGGCTACCGGCCAACACGTCGCGCGTGAAAGGTTCCATGCCGGCCAGCACTGCGTCGACTCCGACGATTTCACGGGCCAATGCAGCGGGATCGGCCAAGGCGGCGGCGCCATCGAGCGGGTAGACGACTTCGAGACCCGCCGTCTCGAGGGCGTCGCGATAGGGGCCCGGCGCGTTATGGAGCATGAACGGCAGTACGAGCACACGTGGCATGGCGACGAAACCTGAAGGAGTGAGGCGGGTGGGCGTGGTGGGGACGGGCGGCTTGCGCGAATAATTCGGGGCTCCCGCGACGAACTTTTATCGCAACCCTCTTTGAGCCGCAAGTAGCCGCCCGGAACCGGCTTTTGCCCCGCCCGAGGTCGACGGTCAGGGTGACGGCCGTTGGTGGTCGGCCTGCCGCCGACGGTCGACAGCGATGACTGTCCGGCTTGTGCCGCGTGGTGACGGCCGATGATTGCCGGTTTCGCCGGCGTCTCGCATAATCAAAGTGATTGATGTGCTGCAATTTAGGTAATCTGCCGCGTAATTGACTTACGGCACATTCGAGTGCAAGACAGACCGCGGATCCATGGACGAGACGTTCGACCCCTACCTCAAATGGCTCGGCATCCGCTCGGCAGAGCGGCCTCCCAACCACTACGCGCTGTTGGGATTGTCGCTGTATGAGGACGACCCCGAGGTGGTTGCGAACGCTGCCGACCGGCAGATGTCGCACGTCCGCACCTACCAGGTTGGGCCCCACTCGCAATGGTCTCAGCGGCTGTTGAACGAGTTGGCTGCCGCCAAGCTCTGCTTGTTGCGCGCCGATCGCAAAGCCACGTACGACGCCCAACTCGGCGAACAGTTTGCCGCCGCCGAGGCGGAAGCCGCCGCGCATCTGGCCGCCACACAGCCAGCCACGCAACAGAACGACGGGCCCGTCGCAGAGCCATACGCCGTCGAGCAAATTCCGGTTGCGACCCCTGTTGTTACGCCCGTCGCGACGCCGGTCGATTTGCCCTTTACGACAAACTTCATCGAGCCACCGGTCGATTACGCGGCCCCGCCACAGCCACCAGCGCCGGCTGCGTGGCACGTTCCGGCAGCTTCGCCAGTCGCGGGCGAGACAGGCGAAATCGCAGCGCACGGCGCACTGCCCGAGCAGGCCCCTGGCTCGTTTCAGTACACGGCCCCGGCGGTGGACGCCTATGCCGATGGAGTCGGCTGGACGGAGCCGATCGCCTACGAGCCGGCGTACGCAGTCGATCCTCCGGCGTATGGCGAGGCACCGGTCGGGCCGCCTGATTTCAGAACTTCGTTCCCTGGAACAAGTGGGACCAGTGACGCCACGCACGACAGCCTGGCAGTCTTCACCGCCGCCAGCGCATCGACGAGCGCGGCTCGCGCGCGAATGACACGCCGCCGAAGCTCGTCGCCACTGGGCATCTATGTCGTGTTGGCCGGGCTGCTCTTGGCAGCCGTCGTGCTGGGCAAAGTCGTTTCCGATCAGCGGCAAGCCTACGAACAGGAGGTCGCCGCGCGGCGCGCTCAACAGGAGGCCCAGCGCGCAGCCGCTACCGCTAAGCCACCTTCGCCCAACAAATGGAAGCGCCCGCCAAACCGCCCCCGATCGGTCGATGCCCGCTTGCCGCGGTCGTCGTCGCACGGTTCCGATAACGAGGTTCCCGCACTCGAGGATCGAGTCCCACTACGCGAGGTAGGCGAACCAACGAGTTTCGACGATCCGCTGCTGCAAGAAGCCGAGCGGGATCAACGTCAGCCGTAATCTCCGCGGCTATTCTACCGGCGGTCGCAGCTCGTAGACCGTGTACGACTTGTTTTCAAAGCGTCGCGGCAGCGCTAGCGGCAGCTCCGCTTCGACGAGCAGATAATCGGCCCCATACTTTTCGGCAAGCGCCACCAACTGCTCGGGCGATCGCTCGTTCAGCGAGTCGAGTCGCCAGGCGTTCGTCCACTCGTTTTCGGCTTTGGAGTGCAATCCATAGAGATCGACCAGGCGGCGCCACCACTCGACGATGCCGACGGCGTCTTGCGGCATGTCCTTCCAGGTGGCCAACTCGCGCCGCTGGGTATGCCATTTGAACGTCTGCGATGATTTGGGCGTGATGAATAACGCCTCGGGCGGGGTGTTGGCGGCTGCCCAATCGCAGGCGGCCCGCCAATCGGCGTAGTCGAGCACTTTGGTCGGCCCATCGCCGCGCGGCCGCGCGGCGCTAAGAACTTTCGAGCCGTGCGTCGTCAGATAGGTCACGGCGACCACGATCGAAAGCAAATACAATCCGGCCGTCAAGCGGCGTGCCCAGGCGGCGCGAGCTGCGGCCTCGGTTGTTCGTTGTGTTTGCAGCCAGCCCAGCCAGGCGAACGTGGCCCCCAGAGGCAACAGCACGTCGGCCATGCGAAACCAATAGTAGCGCAGAATCGCGGCCAGCCACTCGGGGCGCCACCAGAGGGTCCAACTGACGAGAATGCCGCAGCCCACCAGCAGCAGGCTGCCGAGCACCAGTCGGCGTAGTCGCGCTTGAGCCGTGACACCTTCCGGCTGCCCATCATCTAGGGCGTGTTCGCGGCGCTCGTCTTGCGATCTCCAGCAAACGAGCGTCCAGAAGAGGGCCAACAGGCAGAAACGAAAGAAGTGCCAGCCGGGAAACGCCTGCGGCAGCAAATGATGGGCCGCCCGACGGTAGACGTAAATCTGATTCGCCTCGGCGAGCACTTCGGGAGGAGTACCCCAATTCAACAGCGCTGCCGGCAACAAACCGGGCAAGCCGAGCACTCCGGCGATCGCCAGTGCGCGAAGCAGCACGCCGAGCGACGGACGATCGGCCGGGCGCGTGACCCAGGTGCCGACGATCAGCAGGCCTGTCCAGCCGCCGACGATCGGGTGGAGCGAGCTGGCCACGCCGCTGGCGGCGAGCGCCGCCGTCCAGCCGCCACGCACCGCTTGTTCGATCGCCAACAGCACGAAGATGTACGCCAGCGGCTTGCCTTCGAATCCGCCAATCACCCATTCGCCGGCCGTTTGGCACCAGGAGTTGGCAGCCACGAACAGGGCTGCGGAGAACGCCGCCAGTAGTGGCGTAGCAACGAGCGGTGACGCGCTCCCGCTGCTGGGCAACAGAGCGCGGCTCAAGCGCTGCCACGCATAGGCCAGCCCCAACCACGTCAGCACGCGCCCCGCGAGGGCCATCGTCGGCAACGTCAGGATTTTACTCCACCAGCCGAAGGCGGCGAAAAACACCAGATGACTCTCACGCAACCGGCGCAGCGGGCCACCGTGCGGCGCGTCGAGAAAGAATTCGCCGGCCAGCCAGTCAGGCTGCCAGAAGTGTTTGGCCTTGCCCAGGTAGTGCGGCTCGTTGACGTCGGGAACCGGCCACGAACCTTCGATTGCAAACACCGCGAAGACCAGCAGCGTCGCCAGAAGCGTGATGGCCAACTTGCGCATGGTTTCTGGAATGCTCGAGAAGATCGGGCCCGATCAGCCGCCAATCACTGCGGCAATTCGCGCGGTGGTCACCGGGTCGATGATGCCGCGCTCACAGATGATCGCCCGAATCAAGCGGGCCGGCGTGACATCGAACGCGGGATTGTAAACCTGCACACCGTCGGGGGCAGTCTGGCGGCCGAAACCATGCGTCACTTCGCGCGGATCGCGCTGCTCGATGGGGATCGAGTCGCCCGATTCCAACGACAGGTCGAACGTGCTCGACGGCGCGGCGACATAAAACGGAATGCCATGCGCGGCAGCCAGCACGGCCACGCCGTAGGTGCCGATCTTGTTGGCGGCGTCGCCATTGGCGGCGATGCGATCGGCCCCCGTGACGACCGCCTGCACGCGTCCCTCGCGCATGACCTGAGCGGCCATCGAGTCGCAGATCAGCGTGACATCGACGCCGCGCTGGGCCAATTCCCAGGCGGTGAGCCGCGCACCCTGCAACAGCGGTCGCGTCTCGTCGGCGAACACTTTGAGGCGCTTGCCCGACTCGTGTGCCGCGAAGATGACGGCCAGCGCTGTCCCGTACTCGGCCGTGGCCAATCCGCCGGCGTTGCAGTGCGTCAGCACTCCAGCTCCATCGGCTAACAGTTGCGCGCCAAAGCGGCCGATCGCGTAGCACATGCCGCGATCTTCATCGTGGATCGCCCGGGCTTCGGCCAAGAGTACTTCGGCAAGGCTCGACGATTCTTTGGATTCGTGCCACTGGCGTGCACGGCGGCGCATGCGATCGAGCGCCCAGAACAGGTTAACCGCCGTCGGCCGGCTGGCGGCGAGCTTTTCGATGAGCACGTCGAACGCTGCTTGAAACTGGCTCGCTTGAACCTGGCTCGATGTCGGCGCCGGCAAGCCTTGCAGGCCGACGCAAACCCCGTACGCAGCAGCGATGCCGATGGCCGGCGCCCCGCGCACCTGCAACGTCCGAATCGCGTGTACCACCTCGTCGGGCGTGCGGCAGGCAATCAGCTCGCACTCGACCGGCAACCGCGTCTGGTCGATCAGTTCGAGATAGCCATCGACGCCGCCCACCCAGCGCAATGTCGGCGGGGCACCCGTGCTTGCCGAAGCCCCAGTGCTCGCCGGCGCACCGGTGCCAGTTGCCGCGCTTGCGGTCGACATTGTTTTCGAAGCCGAGGTTGCCGCGGGTTTACTCATCGAGAAACTCTACTCCACGCGAAATCGCGTCACGCACGGCAGCCCGAACGTGTCGGCCACGGCCAGGTTTGTTACCTGGTGATCGAAAATGTTCACCGCCCGGGCCAGCGGTCGGCTCCGTTCAGCGGCCGCCACGATTCCACCCTTGGCGATCTTCAGCACCCACGGCAGCGTTACGTTGCACAGCGCATAGGTGCTGGTGCGGCCCACCGCGCCGGGCATGTTCGTCACGCAGTAATGGACTACCCCTTCGATGATATACGTCGGCTCGCTGTGCGTCGTGGGGCGGCTCGTGGCCACGCAGCCCCCTTGATCGATGGCCACGTCGATGATTACGGCGCCGTTCTTCATCAGCTTCAGATCGTCGCGTTCAATCAACCGCGGGGCCTTGGCACCGGGGATCAGCACGGCGCCGATCACCAAATCGGCCCGGGCGATCTGCTCGCGGATCGTGTGGCGATCGCTGTACAAGCAGTCGACGTTGGCCGGCATGATGTCGTCGAGATAGCGCAGGCGGTCCATGTTGATGTCCAACAGGCCGACGTTGGCGCCGAAGCCGGCCGCCACTTTGGCCGCGTTGGCGCCGACAACGCCGCCGCCGAGCACCGTGATCGTGGCCGGCGCCACGCCTGGCACCCCGCCCAGCAGAATGCCGCGCCCCATCTGCGGGCGTTCGAGATACTTGGCCCCCTCCTGAATGCTCATGCGGCCGGCGACTTCGCTCATCGGAGTCAAAAGCGGCAGCCGACCCTGGTCGTCGGCCAGGGTTTCATAAGCGACCGCCGTGGCGCCCGAAGCGAGCACGGCGTCGGTCAGCGGCCGATCGGCGGCAAAGTGAAAGTAGGTGAAGACGGTCTGGCCAAGTCGCAGCAGCGGCCATTCGGCGGGCATCGGCTCCTTGACTTTGACGATCAGCTCCGCCGTGGCCCACAACTCGGCTGGGTCGTCGATCAGGCGGGCACCCTGCGCGGCGTACTCCTCGTCGGCGATGCCGGAACCGAGCCCCGCCCCACGCTGCACCAGCACCTGATGACCGGCACGGACGAGCTCTTCGACGCCAACCGGGAGCATCGCCACGCGATACTCGTCTCGCTTGATTTCCTGGGGAACGCCGACGATCACCGTTTGGGCCTCCGTGATACTGGCACCTGCCGCAGGGGCAAAGCAGGGTGCGAGTGTACGGCAACCCGGCGGGGAGTGGCTAGTGAGCCGTGGCCGGTCGTCAGGCCCTGGCAGGTTCCTCGCCATCTCAAGCCTCGGGCCGCAGGTTTCACCCCTCTTCTATCAAGTGTTCCGGGATTTTGCGTCCTAACCGTCCTAAGCCTGAAAAATAAGCACCTAACTCGTTGCCGTAAAAGCACTTGACCTTAGGACGCAAAATCGAAAAGCCTTGCGTCCTAAACCGTCCTAACCGGGCCGTTTTGCGTCCTAACCCTCTGCCCTGACGTCTGAAGTCTGACGTCTGCCGCCTGCCCCGCCGCACTCGCCCGATTCCGGCGGGAATTTCGTTGACATTGCGCCCCCCCCCCCGCATGATAGTGAGCGACTCGTATCTAACTCCGCGGAAATTGATTGCGGCCCCCTGTTGTGGCGGCCGCATCCTTCAGGGGTCGCTAGTGCAGCGCGTGTGAATCGTCACAGGCCTTCTTGCCGGAACGCATGAAGCAATCGCGTGCCAGCGAGCACTAGCCAATCGACAACCGGTCTCTCGGTGTCGCATTCAGAATCGGGTGCCACTCAACGCCGTTAACCCTTGATCGGGGTGGCCCGGCTGCTCGCAGCCGGGTGGCGAAGCCACAAGAATCTGTTCATGCAGCGCGGCCCATCTCAGCCGCCTCATTTTCAGAAGGTTTCTTGTCGCTTCGGCGGATGATTCCTTTCTCGCGGAGCGAGCGTGCCGGCAAGCGGCTGGGCCACCCATGTTGCCCGACTGACAAGGTTAGCGGCGTTGGTTGCCACTGCTGGCTGCTCGCGACCACTGGGCGACCTTGCATATCGCCCGCCGCGCTTCACACCCGCCACCAGCCCGCACACACAACGCAGCAACGAATTCAGGGGTCCTGCCAATGCGTCGCGCAACTTCGCTGATACTTCTCGTCACCAGCATCTGGCTGGCGAGCTCTGGCGGCGCGCTGCGCGCGGCGGTCATTGATTGGATCAATCCGGCCGGAGGAACTTTCAGCGATGGCGCGAACTGGCAGGGGGGCAATGCGCCAGGCCCGGATGACACGGCGTGGTTCGACAATTCGGCAACCTATACGGTCGAATTCTCGACGGCGGCGAACGTGATCGGCTTCTATGTGCCCACCGATCAGGTAACTCTCGATCTGAATAAAAATACGCTGCAACTGCCGAAGAATTCCAGCCTGCTGGTCGGTTACTTGCCTGGCGACGACGCGTCGCTGACGGTCTACGACGGGCTGGTTGATAAAGGCGGCAATGACGATGCCGCCTTTGGTTACCTCTCGGGTAGCCGAGGATCGTTGACCGTCGGGCAAGGGGGCACGTTCAACAGCTTCGGCGACGTCGTAATCGGCACGTCTGGCGAGGGAGAGTTGATCGTGATTGATGGTGGCAGCCTCGGCACGAAGAACAACGTCATCCTGGGGTACAACGCGAAATCGCTTGGCAGTGCCGTCGTCACGGGGACCGGTTCCCTAATTACTTCGCCGGGCTTCGAAGTTGGATTCTACGGCGAAGGAACGTTGAAGATTCTGGCCGGAGGCAAGATCGCGACCTCCGGCTTTGCGAGACTTGGGAGCATCGGCTCAGGGAAGGCGCTCGTATCCGGCGCCGGGTCCGTATGGGAGCCCATCATTCTCACGCTTGCCGACACCGGGATTGCCGAGCTCACGATCGAGCAGGGAGGTCGAGTGAAGGCGAGTGCCATCGATCTAGCTTCGGAAGTAGGTGGAACCGCAACGGCCGAGCTCAAGGGGACGGGATCGACACTCGACTCCGCGTTCCTCAACATCGGTCGAGCCGGGCAAGGTTCGTTCGTCGTTACCGATGGCGGCGCAATGAATACGCGTGGTGTGTCGCTTGGCTGGGAATCGAAAGCTGAAGGAACCCTCGAACTGCATGGTACCGGCACCACCTGGGTGAGCACCATTTCCGACATCTATGTCGGCGTTGAGGGTCACGGCAGTCTGACGATCGATCAGGGAGCCGTCGCTTCGACACCGAATGTTGTCGTCGGAGCAGATGCCGGAGGAGCGGGAAACGTCTTGGTCTCGGACGTGAGCTCACAATGGTCGACCGGCCAAATCATCGTGGGTGATGCGGGAACGGGCCAACTGAAGGTGGTGAAACTGGCAACCGTGAATAGCAATTCGGGCATTCTCGGCAACGGCGTCGACTCGTCCGGCGAAGCGGTCGTCACGGGCGCTGGGTCGCGATGGAACCTGCTTGGACAACTCCTCGTTGGCAATGGCGGCTCGGGCGAGCTCACGGTTTCCGACGGTGCCACGGTTGCCAACACGAAGGCGTCGCCAGTCGCCTGGATCATTGGTTCGAGCGCATCGGGCAGCGTCACCGTCGAGGATGCAGGCTCCAAGATGAGCCTGCTGGTTCCGCTCCATGTTGGGTTGAATGGAACCGGATCGCTGACCGTGAAGAACGGAGGCACCGTGTCCGATACGACGGCCACGATCGGGCGATTTGAAGGAGCGACGGGAATCGTCGACGTGCAGGGAAGCGGCTCCAGTTGGACGCACACTACCACACTCTTTATTGGCGGCGATCAGGCTGGCGCAGGAGGGAGAGGTGAGCTCAACATTTCTGATGCGGGCCTGGTGAAGGCCGGCACCACTGTCACTGTGTGGGAAACCGGCTCCGTCCATCTCAACGTCGGCACGCTGCAAGCCACGACCGTGAATCTCTCCGGCGGGTCGCTCGCCGGCATCGGCACCGTCATCGGCAACCTGAACAACGCAGGCGAAGTGTCGCCGGGCAACTCCCCAGGCACGCTCAAGGTGCAAGGCAACTTCACGCAGTCGCTCGATGGATTGCTGACGCTGGAGATCGGCGCGACGGCCGCAGATCTGTTGCAAGTGACGGGTAATGCGACGCTCGGTGGCACGTTGCATCTGAGTTTGTTGGGCGGTTTCACGCCGGGCTATGGCACAACGTACGACCTGCTGACGGCCAGCAAACTTTCGGGCGCGTTCGACACGCTGGAACTGCCAGACCTGGGCCCTGGCCGCGCGTGGCAATTCAACTATGGCGCCGATCGTTTCTCAGTAACCGCGGTGCCCGAACCATCGACGATGGTGCTGGGCGCGCTCGGAGCAATGGCGTGCGCGGCGGTGGCGAGGCGGCGACGCACAAAGGCGTCGTAGGCCGCGAAGGAATGCGCCAATTTCACACGTAGCGCGCGTCGAAATCGACAACGTGCGTTGTGTGCGTGCAGGATGCAACCCTTTCAGGGTTGGCGGTGGCTTGGCGTTCCTGTCCCAGGGTAGTCGCTGCGCGACAACCCTGGGCTGAAAGCTGCAATCCCTTCGGGATAGGATGTCATGGCTGATGTGGCCACGCATCTTCGTTCCAACCTGTGGATGAACGCTGGTACGCACGGAGTGCGTACCCTACGTTTGCTTCAATCCCTTTGGGATTGCCGATTGATGCAACCTCTGCAGTTAGTTGTGGTGCGGCGCTGGCGTTCCCAGGGTAGTCGCTGCGCGACAACCCTGGGCTGAAGGCTTCAATCCCTTCGGG
>CAZBWM010000002.1:0-61338 GCA_964495375.1 uncultured Planctomycetaceae bacterium
GATCCTCACGCGGACGCGCTTCATTGACCGTCAACGGGCGGCCACCGTGCTGTTGGCCGTGCAGACCGCTAATCGCGGCTTGCGCTTCCTGGTCGGAAGACATCTCGACGAAACCGAAGCCTTTGCTCCGGCCCGTGTCGCGGTCCGAAATGACCTGGGCGCTCTGAACGGTGCCATACTGCGAAAACAATTCCTGCAACTGCGAGCTATCCATCGTGTAGCTCAAATTTCCAACGTACAACTTCTTGCCCACCTCGGCATCTCCTGCGGACAAATTCCCCCGGGTTATCAGCGTCCCGGATTCAATGGTGCGGACAAGGGCTGCTGAATCAGCCCTTTGTTCAACTGGCGGCCTTCAGAGGCGGCAGACTGCATACTGGGCAAATCGATACGTCTCAGTCCGGACCAGGCGAACCAACCTGAGAAGTATACCTTCGCCCAAGCAAAGGGTATACGTCAGGGAAAAAAAGGGACCAGCGAGGGCGCGATCCCCCCCGTCGTTTGGCAAATGCGGCAGCCCTTTCCCAGACAGCAGAGCATTCGCAGGCCCGGTTTTCGACCGGGGGGGTAACGTCGCGGCCCATCAGAATACGGCATGCGCCCGTGATAATTGACTGTCTGGCTACCGACCTTCGACCACACCGCGCGTGCCGAGCCGGCGAGCCTAGGCGCGGCTAGCGACCCCCCCGCCGAAAGCGGCGGACCACATCGATCGCCCCCCGCGTGACGCTGACCACGACCAGAATCGCCAGCGGCGCCGCGATGAGCGCCAGGCGATAGAGCAGTGTTTCGAGTGATGCCTCGCGCCCCTGGGTGCGGAGCACGCCCCCCATGAAGGCCAACAGCACGCTCAACAAAACGGTCACCCACAGCAAGGTTGCCAGGCTGAACTGCCAAGGGTTGCGCCCGGGCGGGCGGGCGTTCGGTGGCGTGCTGGTCGGCTGAGACATCAAGTTCTCCGCGCGCCTGGACGTGGCCGACCACGGCGGATTGCACCAAACCCACCGCCTCTAAGCCAACGGCCTGATTCGCTCCACCAGTTGGGCGTGCGACGGCTTTTCGCCCACCGGCACCACCAGGTACATCGCCTTTTCGGCACAGCAATCGAGGATGATCTGTCGCTCGTTCGGCACGCGGAAACCGCTCGGGCAGGGATCGTGTCCATGAATCATGATGTCGGCGTCCACCAGCTTGGCAAACGCGGCCGCGTTCTCGGGCCGGTAGTCGCGACCCCACACCAGGTCGAACACGTCGCCGTGCTCTTGCAGGTCGGTGGCATCCAGCTCGCGCGTGAAAATGCTCGCGTCGAATCCTTTGCGGTCGACCCCCTCGGGCGCGCTGTGCGAGATCCACACGCGGTTCGACAGCCGCACCGCCAGCGGGCAGCTCCGCAAAAACTCGAGGTACGCGGTACGAACGCGTTCGGTCGCCGCGCCGTAAACCTCTTGCATGCCCAACCGAAACATCAGATTGAGCATTTTCTTTGACTTGAGAATCGGGTAGTCGGTCAACTCGGCGAGCTCATGATTGCTAAGAATGAAGTGCACGCGCTCGGGAAACGCGACCTTCAGCTTGGCCACATCCTCGAGCATGGCGTGCGACATGCAGCCGCCGTTGGTCGGATAGGTCGGCCCGCCGTGGCAAACCTCTTGCATCACCAGGTGCCGGCCCACGAAGGTGGGGAGATCGGCAGTTTTCTTGATCAGGTTGAAGTTGCGGCGATGACCGTGCACGTCGGCGGTCACCATTACCTCGTCGGCCAGCTCGGGCGTGAGATGAACGACGTTCCCCTCACGGCCGGGAGTTTTCCAGTTGGCCGCCGCGGCCGCCTCGTAGGTTGAGACCACGTCTTCGATGTACTCGATGCTCGCCACCATCGCTCTAGCACTCACCCTCAGGAACGGCCGAAAAACAACTTCCCGTTCTTCTTGTCCCCTCACCCTTCCCTCTCCCGCGAGGGGAAAGGGGAGTTAATGAGAAGTCATTTCTCGGCCATTCCTAAAATGACACAATCTCCTGCCCAACTCGATCGGTCGGCCAAGTGTACCACGGTCGAACCGACCGGACAGTGCTCCGCCGCTCGGTAACGCGGCTGTTGCTCGCCGCATCAGCCGTCGTGGGTCGCTTCGGTCGTCAGAGAACCGCGGCGACAAGGGGCGGCCCTCAATTACGAATACCGGCCTCGCGAGCGTTTCTTACGGGTTTCCCTCCGTGGCCGGTAGCGAGGCGATCCACTCGCGCACCAGCGCGACCCCTTCTTTATGCACCAAGCGCTTCCCCAACTCTGGCATCATCACGTCGGCTTCGAGCGAGGCAATCCGCAGAGCCAAAATCGACTCGTCGGGCTTGCCGGGCACGATGTCGAAACGCCCCCCGGCCGAGCCGCGCCCGGCCGCCACGGGGGGCTTTCCAACGCCCCAGCGGTACGGATCGAGCTGGGCCACGCGCAGATCGAGCCCAGAATTGCGAGCGGGCCCCTGCGGGTTATGGCAATGAGCACAGTTGATTTCGAGCCAGGCGCGGGCCCGCTGGTCGAGCGAGCCAGACGCCGGATCGTTCCAGACGGCCAGCCGCGGAGCCGCGTCGGGAGCCGGCGCACCGGATAGCGCCCCCACGCGGCGCCAATGGGCGAGCTGGTTCTCGGTCGCCGGGGCGCCCGAGTCGTGATAGACAAAATCGCCATTGAGGTTGCGAGCCTTGGGGCCGATCGGCAGCATCCGCTGGCCGTCGGTCTTGTGGCACCCTTTGCACTGGTTGGCGTTGGGGATGATGTAGTTGTCGATGTGCTGCGCGGCACCCGTCTCATCGATCCAATCGAGGTTGCGGGTGCCGCCGGCGACAGCCAAGGTTGCTTCAGTCTGCTCCGCGTTCCAGATATAAGGGCGCCCGACCCAGCCCTCGGGCTCGTGCGTGAGGATGCGGGTTTCGATGAGCCTTTGCCCCTGGGCGGGGTCGCGAGCGTCGTTGGGATAGGCGAACGTCTTGGCGATCACGGTGCCGACCGGGAACTCGAACGACTCCTGATCGTGATACTGGGCGCTGGTGCCTGGAGGCAGTTTGACGAAGCGGTACTTAAGGGTGTAGTCCGAGAACAGCGGAGTGTTCAGGTCGTAGGGAATCACCCCGGCGGCCGGCTCCTGCGTGGCGCCGTTGCCGGTGAACAAGCCATAGGCCGAAAGCAGTTTGGGGGCGGGGGCAGGCTCGGCGACTTCGCTCGTCGAGCGCGAACTGCACCCGACCGCCGACAGCGCGATGCCCAGCATCGCGAGACCGGCGAACATCGATGCGGGGCCCAGCCCGAAGGCGCGACAAATCGCGCCGGCCGGACCAATCAAAAAAAGCAGCCCGAGAAGTCGTGCTTCTCGAGCTGCCTTGCTCGCAAAATGCATGGTTACTCCACGCCGGGAATGGTGATCGCCGGCAGCGGCGGCAGCGTGCCCGCATGAACGGTGAGATCGGTGCTGGGCTTTGGCACGTCACCGCTGGCGATGGCCGCGTAGTTGAAGTTCGCAAAGTCGGCGTTACCGTTGTTGACGATCACGACACGCAGCTCTTCGCGCGGCTTGCCATCGACGAACTTGGTCTCGTCGATCACACCGTCATAGATGATGTCGGGGAAGTCCTTGCCCAGGATGACGCTGGCGGCCTTGCCGAAGTCGCCGCCAGGATTCTTACCACCATCGGCGATGCGGTTGTCGTGAATGTAAATTCCTTCGGGATACGGATCGTAGCCGGGATCTTCCTTGGCCAACTGGTCGCGGTTTTTCACGCCCGTGGCCATGTAGCTGATGATGCTGATATTGGCGGTGTTATTGTCCTTGATGTCGTTGTCGAAGATCTCGACCTGGTCGTTGGCCATGACGATCATGCCGGTGCCCGGGGGAACCGTAGCGACGATGTTGCCCGGCTTGGCGAAATTGTCGTGGTTGTTGGCGAACACCTGGTTCTTGTAGCAGCGACACTGGGACCCTACTTTTTGCTCCAGCCCGGGGAGCGAGAAGATCAGCAGCCCGCCGGCGTTGTCGGTGGCCACGTTGTCGTAGACATCAGCGCCGATGGTGTTTTCGATTTCGATGCCGGCCACGTTGCGCTCGGCGTGGCAGCGGCGCACGATGCAGTTCTTCGACTGGCCAACGTAGACGCCGGCGTCGGAACAATCGGTGACTTTGCAATCTTCGATCAGCACGTTCTGGCAGAGGACGGGATAAACGCCGTACGCGCCGTTGTCAGGGTGGGGGCCGCGCGTCCACTGCACGAGCAGGTTGCGATAGATGACGCCATCGCACTTCGTGGTTTTGATGCCGTCGCCGCGCGTGTCCTCGATTGTCAGCCCTTCAATGGCGAAGTTCTTGCAGTTGGTGACCAAAATACCTTCACCGCCACCGCCGGCGATTTGCTGGCTATAGCTGATGATGGTCTTGCCGGGGCCCGCGCCGCGGAGGGTCACACCGTCGATGGCGTCGAGCGTGACCGATTGATTGAAGTCGTACTTGCCTTCAGCCAGTTCGACCACTTCGCCCGGCTTGGCGTTGATGAGCGCCTCTTGCAACTTGGTTTGAGCCTCGGCGCCGGGCTCGATTTTGGTGACCTTGGTGGCGTCGGCCTTCGGGGTGCCGTGACCGTTCTCCGCGGAGCAACCGATCGCGGCGACGAGCATCCCGCTCAAGACTAAAGAAACAACGCGTTGCATGGCGGCTCCTGCTGGTGCTTGCGGTCTCCGCCGTGGCGGCGCGACTGCTCGCGTGAATGGGTTGAGAATTATGGCTGCGTGCGCTCGGCCGACCAGTCCCCTTGGTAGGCAAAACGACCTGCTTCCTGGCTTTTAATCGTACCCGTGCCCCAGCGGGGCAGCAACTGGGCGAGCGGGGCCTAAATGGGGGCAGGCTTCGGCCGCGGAAAAGGTGTCAGGAACCTTTTCCACGGCGTGGGCGGGAAGGCCAGTGCTCGATCAGGAAAAGGTTCCTGACACCTTTTCAGAGATCACCTTTTCAATGCTCACGAGGACATCGAAGCCGAAGGCCGGAAGCGACTCCCGTCCCCTTCCTGGTTGCCGCGACCGTTGGCGCGGCGTCTCGCTTAGTGCCGTGTCGGCAATGCGGGCATCAGAGTGCGGTCGACTGAAGCGCTCGCCGCGCGCACGGTGATCGCCGCGCCGCAAACGCGATTGAGCTTGCTCGCCTTAGCGGTAGGGGATCCGTCGAATCGGGCCTCCTATCCCAGCGGTGTCCTGAACCGATTCAAGCGAGGGTACTCAATGAGTTGCGAGCACGGGAATCGGTTCCTGACACCGATCGGGCTCCGTACAAACCATACTGATCCGCCACCGTCTGAGCCTTTCGTGCCATTGGCGCGCAGGGTTAGCACCGAAGCCACGTTGGGCTCAAAGCTAAACAACGTCGAAATCGCTACACCGCCACCAAAGACCGCAAATCGCGGCGCGGCATCGTTCTCTTGTCGCTCTGCGACATCGATCTCTTATCGCTGCGCGATCGTGGTACGCAGCGCGTACCGCGATCACCCGGCGCGAGAAATTCGCACTGGCGTGACGTCGCATCGCACGAGCTCGCGCGCAGCCGTGTTACTGGCTAAGACCCACAAGCGGTCCAAGCGATCGCGCGGCTAACGTCTTGTCCGCGACTGCCGAAAGCCGTCGATCAACTATCCGATCGCTATTGCTCGGAGGAACCGGCAGGTGACGCTCTGGCGAGCAATCTCACCGACGGGCACAAAACTCAACGAAGCAGCGATCAAGATCGAATCTAGCGGCCTTCAGACCTTTGGTGTCGTCAGCATGGAATCCTAAGGGCGAAGTGGCTCTCTGTCCAGTCTATTTGGATCAAATTTTTATACATTTTTTCTGGATCGCGAGTGAAGGGAGTCGCGAGCCTGGCGGCCCAGGCGATTGATCCAGGGACTACGTGGCTGAATGGCCAGGCAGCGCGATGGCAATGGCCCGCGCGAGGGGGACGGGAGTCGTTTCCGAGCGCAGGCCACGAGCGCATCGAAGCCGAAGGCCGGAAACGACTCCCGCCCCCTTCCAGGTTGCCGCGACCGTTGGCGCGGCGACTCGCTTGGCGTCGCGCCGGTAATGCGGCCGTAACCGCGGGACAGACGGCGACAGTCCTCGGCGCGCAACGCGGAACGTCGCTCGACCCGATCCGTTTAACGAGCAACTCGTGGGATCCTTGGAGGAGCGATAGCTTGATTTCAGCGGCGGTACCGGCGCGCACCGCGAGCGGGCCCTCAATCTGAGTGCATCGAACGCGATTCGCATCCGAGCTTCAGGGAGAGGCGGCCGCAGATGGCGTGGTCATTCGCGCAGCGTGAGCGCGGGGAGATTGTGCTCCGTATGAACGATGAATGGAGTTGTCTTTTGGATCCGATGCGGCAGTTCGCTGCGGAGCCGGCACGAATGCTGATGTTGCGGCGACTGCTCCAATAATTGTATACAAAATACTGTACAGTTGTCAAGCGTATTTTTGGGCCTCACGGGTTTTGCCATACGGGGGGAGCGTATGTCGCCGCTGCGCGGCTTAAGGGCTTGTTGGCACATAATTCCGTGGGTTTCACCCACGGCTAAGCTCTTTCGGCCGCTACGCGGCGAAGGCAACTGTCACTGGACCCGCGTCGCACGAGGGGTAGCGAATCGACACGGTCTTACGATCCCAACGGGATCGGAGCTTTCAGCCCAGGGTTGTCGCGCAGCGACTACCCTGGGTTCGCGTATGCCGACCGTCTGCGCCAACCCTGAATGGGTTGCAGCCCCACGTGTCGCGCTCGAGGGAATCGACATCGCATGTTGTGGAACCTCGCGGATACAACCCTGGGCTGATTGAACCGGCCTCGCAGGCCGGAAACGCGTCGTGTCGTGGTGTCGTCGTGGTTATCGTGGTGCTGCGCGTTACGCATTTCGGCCGCTGCTCGGCAAAGACACTTGACGATTCACGTCAGTCCAATCGATGGCGGAGCCCTGACTGCCAAGATTCCGCTCCCGCCCCCCGGAGCTGTCGCGCTAGAATGACCAGAGATTCGGAAACCATCCCTTCTTCGGCCTCCCAAAGCGCGACATAACCCCGTGACAGTCCCTCTGCTTCAACGTCTGCGTAATTGGTGGCGAGATTTGCAGCAGCAACGCCGCGAGGCACGGATGATCGAGCGTCGGTGGGTCGTGCGGTTCGATGCTCAGGGCGTCGCCGTCGATCATCCAGGCGGCGAGCAGCAGTCGATTCGCTTCGACGAAGTGCAAACGGTTGCCATTGAAACGAATGACTCCGGCCCCTGGGGCCCCGACGCCTGGTGGCAGTTGGAGGGCGACCGGAACTTCTGTGCGTTTCCCTTGGGGGCCACCGGCGAGCAAGGGGCCTTCGAGATAATTCTCGCTCGATTTCCCGGTTTCGACTCCGATCTATTTTCCAAAGCGATGTGGACTACCGACAACGCCCGGTTTGTCTGCTGGGAGCGAAAAGCGTAAACATTGTCGTCACCACGGCGCGTTGCGGCGTCGATTTCGCGAATCCACCAATCGAGTCCACCCGCACACGTGCGTAACATCGAACTGAAAGCCCGGCTGACTGATCTGGACGCTGCCCGCGAGATTGCCGCGCGGCTGGCCACCAAGCGGCTGGGGGTCGAGCATCAGGTCGACACCTACTTCGCCGCGCCGCACGGCCGGCTCAAGCTGCGGCAGATCAACGGTCTGACCAACACGCTGATCGCCTACTCGCGGGCGGACGACGCAGCCGCCAAACCGAGCGACTACCACCTGGTACATGTCGCCCATCCCGAGACGCTTAAGAAGGCGCTGGCCGCGGCCCTGGGGGTGATCGGTGTCGTCGACAAACGGCGCGAGATCTTCCTGGTCGACAATGTGCGGATTCATCTCGACGACGTGGTCGGCCTGGGGGAGTTTCTCGAATTCGAGGCGGTGCTGACCCCTGGCATTACCGAATCGCAAGGGTATGCGCAACTGGCCACGTTGCAGGAGTCGTTCGCAATCGATTCGGCCGCGCTCTGCACCGGCTCTTACCGCGATTTGCTCGAGAGGGTCGCTCGCAGCGGCTAGAGCGGCCGGCGGGGGGAGAATTGTGCGGCGGATATCTGCTGCCGCGAATTGTCGAGGCCGCCTGCGCCCGCTAAACTTCAGGCGGTAACAGAAAGTTGATTCCCAAGACGCCACGTGCCTGGGCATTTTCGGACGACGCAGCCGGCCGCACCCCGGCTTCGCGGGCCTCCCCTCCGGTTCGACGCAATCCGCCGCCGGGCCCGCTCCTAATTGTCGTTTCGAGAGAGAGCGCGTGGGCAGGTTCTGGCTTCTTTTCGGCGGAAAGGTAGGTCTGAATGAGTGATGCCGGCCGGTTGCAAGTTGGGGGGCGTGAAATCGAGCTGCCCGTCGTTGTCGGAACGGAGAACGAGCACGCCGTCGATATCTCGAAGCTGCGCGCGCAGACGGGCTATATCACGCTCGACGACGGCTACGGCAACACGGGCTCGACGACCAGCGCGATCACCTTTCTCGATGGCGAGCAGGGGATCTTGCGCTATCGCGGTTATCCGATCGAGGTGTTGGCCAAGGAGTGCGACTTTCTCGAGGTGAGCTATCTGCTGATCCACGGCGAGTTGCCCACCGCCGAGCAGCACGAGACGTTCCAGAACAACCTGCGCCGGCACACTATGCTGCACGAGGACATGCGGAACTTCTACAACGGGTTCCCGCGCGACGCCCACCCGATGGCGATCCTCAGCTCGGTGGTCGGGGCGCTCTCGACGTTCTACCAGGACTCGCTCAATCCGCGCGATCCGGCTCAGGTGCAGAACTCCATCTACCGCATCATGGCCAAGCTGCCGACGATCGCCGCCTATAGCTACAAGAAGTCGATCGGCCAGCCGTTCATCTATCCGCAGAACGATTTGAACTACGTGCAGAACTTTCTGCAGATGATGTTTGCGGTGCCGAGCGAGCCGTACGAGATCGACCCCGACTTTGTCGAGGCGCTCAACGTGCTGTTGATCGCGCACGCCGATCATGAGCAGAACTGCAGCACGTCGACCGTGCGGATGGTCGGTTCGGCCGACGCCAATTTGTTCGCCTCGATTGCGGCCGGTATTTGTGCGTTGTGGGGCCCGCTGCACGGCGGGGCCAACCAGGCCTGCGTCGAAATGCTCGAACAGATTCTGGCCGATGGTGGCGACGTCAAAAAGTACGTCCGCCTGGCCAAGACCAAGGACAGCGGTTTCCGTCTGATGGGCTTCGGCCACCGCGTTTACAAGCAGTACGATCCGCGGGCGGCGCTCATCAAAACCATCTGCGACAAGCTGCTCAAGAAGCGCGGCATCCACGATCCCATTCTGCCGATCGCCCAAGAGCTCGAGGCGGCCGCGCTCTCCGATGAGTACTTCATCGAGCGCAAGCTGTACCCGAACGTCGACTTTTACTCGGGCATCATCTACCGGGCAATCGGGCTGCCGGTGCAGATGTTTACGGTGCTGTTCGCGATTGGCCGGTTGCCGGGCTGGATCGCCCATTGGTGCGAGATGCACGCGTCGCCGAACAAGCGGATTTGTCGGCCGCGGCAGATCTACACGGGGCCGACGCTGCGGGAGTTCGTGCCGCTGGTGCGGCGGCGTTAACCAACAAGAGGAGCGAATACCACTCGACTAACCGGCGCCGCGCCTGCGGTCTGTCGGCCGAATGAACTGCCGTTGAGAACTGGGACTGGCTCCAAGCCGGCAAAGTCGCGCTAGGTTTGCGATCGCCGGCGGTGCGAGGTGCCTGACCCACTTTTCAACGCGGCTGAGGACTGAACGTTTAGTTCTCGGTCGCGCAGTTTCGTTCTCCGATACTCAGGCGGATTCCCATGTCGAAGCAGGTGACGATCTTCTGGCCCGGCGATTACCGCGCCGAGCCTAACGCGCTGGCCATGCCTCAGGTGCGCGACACCACTGAGCAACTGGTGCAGGCGCTCAAACGATTGGGTCGCAAGCCGCGCGTGATCCGCAGCTTTCTGCGCAAGCCGCACGAGTCGATCGAGCAGCTTGGCCCGCTGGATGAGCCGCTGATCGGGGTGTTCTGCCACTGGACTTACGGCCCCCACACTTGCGATGGCGTGGTCGGTAAGGAAAGCCCGCTGTTGTTGGCGTCGAACTTCTCCGGCACCTGGCCGGGATTGGTCGCGCTGTTGAACACGGGGGCGTGCCTGGAAAGCGTGGGGCGGAAGCATTCGCGTATCTGGACCGATGCCGGAGACTGGACGCGGGACAAGGCGTTCATGGAGCGGCTCGACCAGTGGTGCACCACCGGGCAGATTCCCTATCGCACCGACGAGCTGCACTATAGCGCGCCGGTTACGCCCGAGGCTGCCAAGATCGCCGCCGAGGTGCTCGCCGAAGTGCGCGATCGCCGCGTGTTGGCGCTGATGCTCGGCGACACGTCGATGGGCATGATCAATGGTTATTTCGGCCCGCGGCTCTTGAACCCGATTGGCTTCACCGAGCACAAGGTCGATCAGGCCTGGCTGGTGAGCCGGGGGAAGTTCATCACCGAGCGGCGGATCGACGACGCGCTGAAGTTCGTCGTCTCCAAGGGAGTCAAGTTCCACTGGCAGGAGGATGGCGCCGACGACTTCACCGCGACGGCCACCCGCGAGCAGTTGCGGATGTATCTGACGGTGCTGGACCTGGTCGACGAGTTCAAGGCCGACTGCCTGGGCTGGCAGTACCAGTTGGGTTTGTTGCCGCTGTTGCCGCCGAGCGACTTCTGCGAAGGCCTGCTCAACAGCACTTGCCGGCCCGAGGGGGATGGCGATTTGCTCATCACTTCAACCGAGGCCGACCAGGGGAACCTGGTGCCGATGGAGCTGATGAAGCGCGTGCTCAAGCGGCGTGGGCTGCATCAGGCCGTGATGTTCCACGACGTGCGCTGGGGAGCGACGCACAAGGGGCGCTTCCTGTGGGTGCTGCTGAACTCCGGCTCGTGCGGAGCGTACGCCTTCAATCACGACCCGGAGACCCTCAAGGGGGTGCACAGCTATCGGCAGCCGAAGGGCTATTTCCCGATTCCTGGCGGCACGTTTGCCGGCGAGAGCCTGCCGGGCGAAATGACCTGGGCCCGCGCGCATATCAAGGATGGCGTGCTGTGGATGGACCTGGGGCGCGGCGAAGTGGTCAAGCTGCCGCCGAAGGTGCGCGACGAATGGTGGAACGGCACCACGCGGCAATGGCCCTTCATGGCGGCCGATCTGCGCTGCTCGACCGAGACGATCATGGCGCACTACAACAGCAACCACATCGCGGTGGCCTATGGCGACATCCTGGGCGAAATGGTGTCGCTGTCGCAGTCGCTGGGCTTCAAGGTGCGCGTGATGAGCGAGGGGTGAGCGGCCGCGCTTCGAATCGCTCCCGCGCTACCAAAGCAATAAGCCCAGGGGTTGCAACCCCTGGGCTTTTTTGTTGACTCGTCGTTGCGCGCCAATCTTACGGCTTCAGCTCGCGCAGATAGATGTTCTTGAACCAGAGCTTCGAGCCATGGTCTTGCAATTCAATCTGGCCCGTCGGATACATCGGCTCGTCGTAGTTCCAGTAGTTCTCCATCACGACGTTGTCGACCACGAGCTTGTCGTTGAGCTTTACGGTTACTTTGTCGCCGACCATACGGATGAAGAACGTGTTCCACTCGCCGACCGGTCGATCGGCGACAATCGGCGGATCCTTGGGGTGTTTCTTGTTGTTGTAGAGACCGCCTGAACCCACGCCATTGCTGTGTACTTCATCCCAGATTTGCACCTGCGGTGAGCCGCGCAGGTAGATGCCGCTGTCGCCGCCACGTTCGATTTTCCAATCGACGTAGAGCTCGAAGTCGCCGTAATCCTTGGCCGTGCAGAGCGCTTTCCCCTTCCCGTCGAACTCCAAGGCGCCGTCCTTGACCGTCCAGTGTTCGCGCATCTGGTCGTCGGCGGCGGTTTGCAGCTTGGCCAGTTCGTCCGGCTTGAGCTTGGCGCGTTCGCGTGGGTTCAGGACCAACCCTTTCCAGCCGGTGAGGTCGCGGCCGTTGAACAGCGCGACGAAGCCCTCGGGCGGGGTGTTATCGGCGGCTACCACTGAACCGACCGACGACGTCATCGCCGCCAGCACGACAGCGCTCAACAACAACCGCAGAAAGCTCAAACGAAAATGAACTTGCATATCAGCCTAGCTCCGCCTAACGCGACCACTGGAACCACGAATGAAACTTCTAAACCCACGGATTACACGGATATCACGGATAAGGTTCAGATTCTCATGAATCCAAAATCCCATCCGTGTCATCCGTGAAATCCGTGGTCACTATATTCTGCCAATCGGCGCCAACCGGGGTGCACGATTCGTGGTCAATCGTAAGAGCCGGCGCAGGCGACTTCAAGCAAGCCGGCATCAATAACAGGTACGATCCTGGCTGCGGGGGTCGTCGATCAGCTCGCCGCTGTGCAGCCGGCCTTCAAGCGCGCGGTCGCGCCACTGGCCCGGGGCGTCCCAAATGTCACTGTCGCGGCGCACTTCGCTCACCAGCACGCCCGGCTCGTGCCAGGCGAGTTGGCCGGTCAGCAGTCCGTCGGGGCGGACGAAAAAACTTGGCCAAAGCGTGTATTGGGTCGTGCTGTTCGTGGCGCTCACCCAGAAGTAGTTTTGCGCGGCGGCGGCCATCATCACGGCCGGCACCACGTCTTTCCAAAGGTTGCCGTGCTCGAACGTCTCGCGATCCTTGCGGGCGTTGTGATACGAGTGCAACAGCAGCTCGACGCCGCGGCGTTTGAGGTCGCGAAACAACTCGGGGAAACGATAGTCGTAGCAGATCAAGACGCCGCAGCGCACGCCATCGACCTCGAACACCGTGGCGTGATCGCCCGGCGTGTAATGGCATAAATCGAGCGTCGCATTGGGGCCCATCGTACCTGTGCAGAATCGTTTGTCGTAGCGATCGACGACGCGCCCTGCGTCGGAAATGACATAGAGAGAATTGTGGGGCTTGGCCGTGCCCGACAGTCGATGAGCCGAACCAACGACAACCCAGATCTTATGTTGCGCGGCGGCCGCGGCCACCGCTTCCAGCCCTTGGCGCAGCGCCGGCCAATCGAAGTGCTCGGAGCCTGGCACGTCAACGCCGGCATAGCCCGACAGGGCCGACTCGGGAAAGTGCGCGATTCGCGCGCCGCGAGCGGCGGCCTCCGCGATCTTGGCGACGATGGCATCGCGATTGCTGGCGACATCGGCCTCGACCGAGAACTGGCAGGTGGCGACTTTAAGTGCAGCGGACATCAAACCTTCACAACCGGCAATTCGAGGTACTAGGTCAGTCGAAATGAATCCACCGTCCGAACGGTGCCAGGAACCGATTCAAGCGTCGCGTCAGCAATTGTTGTGCATCAACCGAATCGGTTCCTGGCACCGATCGGGTTCCCCGCGAGCTCGACTGACCCATCTGCCCAATTCGACGTTTTGGTTGAATCCGCGAATCGACCCGATACAATCCACGGCGTTCGACGACCGGCCGGGTGCGCCAATAACGGCGAGCCAGTGCCCGTCGCCAGCAAGGTGCTGGCGGCCCGTGGGCACCGCCAGCGCACTCGGTAATCGTAATTCAAATCTAACTCTAGTCGCGGCTCGTCCGCCACTGGCCTGCATCGGGAGGTCCGCCGAAACATGAAGGACTCACCGCACAATAGCGCAACGCGCGGGGGTTTCAACCGCCGTGAATTCTTGCGAGGTTCGGGGGCGGCCGCCGCGGCCACGGCCCTGGCTACGGGCACTTCGGCCGTCGCCGAAGCGGCCGAGGCGGACACGATTCCGCTGTATGGCCCGGGCCTTTCCAAAATCAAGCTCAACGTCAACGGGCAAGACCGTGAAGTGCAGGTCGAGCCGCGGATGTCGCTGTTGGAAGTGCTGCGTCATCAGTTGCAACTGACCGGCGCCAAGCCGGTGAGCATCGACGGCTCGAGCGGCGCGAGCACCGTGTGGCTGGACGATGCCCCCGTGAGCGCGAACACCGTGCTGGCGCTGACGTGCGTGGGCCGCAAGGTGCGGACCGTCGAATCGCTCGGCGGCAGCAAGCCCGACGCGGTGCCGATGGCTTTCGTACACGAAGACGGTATGCAATGCGGCTTCTGCACGCCCGGCTTTGTCGTGGCGGTGCGGGCGTTTTTGGATAAGAACCCGGGCGCGAGCGAAGCGCAAATTCGCGAAGGGCTCAACGGCAACTTGTGCCGCTGCGGTACCTACGCCAACGTGATTCTAGCGGCTCTGGAAGTCGTGAAGGGAGGCGCCCGTGGCTGAGTACAGTTGGCCCAAACAAGGGACCGCCGTGCTGTTGGGCACGGAGCAAGACCGCATCGACGGGCTCGAGAAGGCGACCGGCGCCGCGAAGTACAGCTACGACGTTGTGCTCGATCGCATGCTGATCGCCAAGGTGCTCGGCTGCCCTCACGCGCATTGCAAGGTCAAGTCGATCGACGTCTCGGCGGCCAAGGCCATCCCGGGCGTGGTGAGCATTCACCTGTTCATCGACCCGAAAGACGCCAAGAAATCGGAAATCAAGTGGCAAGGCGACCCGATCGCCTGCGTGGCCGCTGAGACCGAAGGGGCCGCCGCCGAAGGGGTCGCCGCGCTGCTGGTCAATTACGAAGTGCTCGATCATTTCGTGACTGAGGAATTTCTGGCTGCCGCCGAGCGGGCCGGCCGCGTCGGCAAGGCAGGGGTCAATGTCGAGCTCGAGAACGAGCCCGGCGAGAATGAAGACGAAGACGCCTTCGTCGAGAAGGAGCTCAAGCGGCTCTACGACGAATCGGCCGCCGTGGTCGAAGGCTATTACGGTATTCAGGCGATCACGCACATGTGCCTGGAGCCGCATGGCTCGACGTGCGCGTGGAACGGCGACAAGCTCACGGCCCACCTCTCGACGCAAAGCGTCTCGGGCACGGCCGGGCAGTTCGCCAGCCCCTTGAGCATGACGGCCGACGATGTGACCGTACACTGCGATTTCATCGGCGGTGGCTTCGGCAGCAAGTTTCAGGCGGACGAATGGGGCGTGGCGTGCGCCAAGATCGCCAAGGAAACGGGCCGCCCTGTGAAGCTGATGCTCGATCGCGATATCGAGCTGAAAGTGGCGGGTTGCCGTCCATCAGGCTTCATCAAGGTGAAGGTCGGCGCCGATAAAGAAGGCGTCGTGAAGGTTTGGGATTCGCAGCAATGGGGGACCGGCGGCGACAAGGGAGCAGCCGTCGACGAGAAGCAGATTCCCTACGTCTTCAACCCGCCGAATCGGCGTCGCTCGGCCGTGCGCATCAGCACGAACACCGGGCCCACTCGGGCGTGGCGCGCGCCGAATCACCCGCAGGCGTGTGCGATTTCGCAAACCGCTTACGACGATGTGGCCGCCAAGCTGGGGCTCGATAGCTACGACGTCTTTCTCCGCAACTTGCCGAGCGTCTCCAACAAGAAGGCGGATGTGTATGCCGCCGAAATGGAGATCGCCGCCAAGCTGATGGATTGGAAAGCCAAGTGGCACCCGCACGGCAAAGGGGGAGCCGATGGCTCGATTGTCACCGGGCTCGGCATGGCACTGCACACCTGGGGTGGTGGCGCCGTGGCGGGAAGCTGCCTGGTCAAGGTCCACCCTGATGGCGGCGTCGAGACGTTCGCCGGCAGCCAAGACCTGGGGACCGGCACCCGCACCGTGATGGCGATGGTCGTGGCCGAAACGTTCGGCCTGCCGATCCCCGCGATCAAGGTGAACATCGGCAGCTCGAAGTATCCGCAGGCGAACCCGTCGGGCGGAAGCATCACGGTCGGCAGCGTGTGCGAAACGCATCGCCGCGCCAGCCAGGACGCGCTCGAGAAGATCAAGGCGCTGGTCGCCGAGAAGCTCGGCGTCGAAGCGGGGACACTCGTCGCCCGCGACGGTCGCATTCACACCGATGGCAGCCCCGATAAGGGAGTCACCTGGGCGCAAGCGTGCAGCCTGCTGGGCATGAGCGCCTTGGAAGTCCGCGGTGAGTACGCCCCCAGCCGGCAACAGTCGCCGCTGTCGAGTTCGGGCGTCGGCGGTGTCCAAATGGCCGAAGTGGCGGTCGATCGCAACACCGGCCTGGTGCGGATGAAGAAATTTGTCGCCGTGCAGGATGTCGGTCTGGTGATCAATCGCCAGACCGCGAAGAGCCAGATTTACGGCGGCGTGATCATGGGGATCGCGTACTCGCTTTTCGAAGAGCGGATCATGGACGCCGGCAGCGGCGCGTTCTTGAACGCGCAGATCGCCGACTATCGATTGCCGCGGTTGGGGGACATCGGCGAGATCGTCGTCGAGTTCTACGAACCGGAAAGCGAATACAACCGCGGCGTCATCGGGTTGGGAGAACCTCCCGTGATCAGCCCTGGCGCGGCGATTTCCAACGCCGTGGCGAACGCTCTGGGGGTTCGCGTACCGGTGCTGCCGATCACGCCGATGCGCGTGCTCGAGGCGCTGGAGAGTGCCCCCAAGCCAGCCTGAACCAACGCGGCGCGCGGCCGGCTTGCATGCCTGCCGCGCGCCAACTGAACCAAGATCAGATTCATTCATTTTTGCGGTCGAGGACTGACACGATGAAAGCGTTCTCGTTTGCGGCCCCGCGGCGCGAGTCGGAAGTGCTCGGGCTTTTGGCCGATCGCTGGGGGCAGTCGGAGATTCTGGCTGGCGGCACCGACCTGGTCGGCTTGATGCGGCAGATGATCGTCGAGCCCGACCAGGTGGTTTACATCGGCAACGTCGACGAGTTTCGCGGGGTCGAAGCCGATTCGACCGGCGCGCGGATCGGCGCCATCAGCACGCTCGCGCAACTGCTCGACGATCAGGCGCTCGCGCCCTACACGGCGCTCGGTCAGGCCATCGCCGGCATCAACAGCATGCAACTGCAATCGCAGGGAACGCTAGGCGGTGAGCTCTGCCAGCGACCGCGCTGCTGGTTCTTCCGCAACGGGCAAGGGCTGTTGGCCGATCGCGGCCGGCTGGTGACCGACGGCGACAATCGCTATCACGCGATCCTGGGGAATGACGGACCGGCGAAGTTCGTCCATCCATCGCGTATCGCGCCGGCATTGGTTGCACTGAACGCACACGTGCGTTTGGCCGGCCCGACCGACGCCGACGAGACCGTGCTGCCGCTAGAGTACTTCTTCCGCATTCCGCGCGACGAGAACGAGCGCGAGACGATGCTGCTCCCCAACCAGGTGCTCACGCATATCCTGCTGCCGGCGGCCGACGGCGTGGCGAGCGCCACCTACGAAGTGCGACAAGGTTGTGGCCCCGACTATCCGCTGGCTGCGGCTGCCGCGGCGCTGCGGTTCGACGGGCCCTATGTGCGAGAAGCGCGCATCGTGCTCGGTCACGCCGCGCCGATTCCCTGGCGTTCGACGGCCGCTGAGCGTGCGATCACCGGCTTGCCGATCACGCCCGAGACCGTCAAGGCTGCCGGTGAAGCCGCCGTGTCTGCCGCCACTCCGCTGTCGGGCAATCGCTACAAGGTGCAGTTGGCCCGCGTGAGTGTCGAGCGGGCCCTGTTGATGGCGGCCGGGTTGGAGACGGGCGGGTTCTAGTTTCCCGGCGGGCGTTTGGGGTTCGTTCGATTCGGGCGTCGCAACCAGAGCATAAGGACACTTCTCATGCCATTCCGCCGCAGCAGCGACGAAGAGCAGTTGGCCGGCCCCGCCTGCATGCACCTGCGCTCCAAGGGGATGTACATGACCGGCAAGATGACCCCGACGCGCGAGGTTGACGGCGTCGGCGACGGTTACTGCTGGTGCAACCGCACGCAGAAGCAGCAAGGCCCCGACAGCGAGTGGGTCGAGCGGATCAGTTGCGTCGCAGGGCGCGAGTGCTTTGAAACGGTGTTTTGACGCATCCGGATTTTGTACGCGCGCCTGAAGCCCAGGGGTCGCAACCCCTGGGCTTATTCGTTGAAGTACGACTGAGGTTCCTGGGAACTCGCAGAACTTATAAGGGAAGCAGCAAGATGAGCTCGCATCGATTCAATTTCATGTTTCGTTGTTTTGCGGCTGCCCTCGCGCTCGCGGCGCTATTGAGCGGCGCGCCGCTGCAAGCGGCCAAGCCCACGCATTCGGCGGTGACCCCCGCGCCGCGCCCCGACGATTGGTGGACCAAGATGCACGACGGCTTCAACGAACGCGCGAAAAAGGGGGATGTCGAGCTGGTCTTCTTGGGAGACTCGATCACACAGGGTTGGGCCGATAACGACACCTGGAAGAAGCACTACAGCCCGCGTCATGCGGCCAACTTCGGCATCGGCGGCGATCGCACGCAGCACGTGCTGTGGCGCCTCGAGCACGGCAACTTCGAGGGTATCAAGCCGAAGCTCGTCGTGCTGATGATCGGCACCAACAACTCCAACGGCGCCGATAACACGGCCGCGGAAATCGCCGATGGCATCAAGGCCATCGTCGCCGGTCTGCGCGAGAAACTGCCCGACACCAAGGTGCTCTTGTTGGGCATCTTCCCGCGCGGCGAGAAACCGAACCCGCAGCGCGAGAAGAACGCCGAGGCGAGCGCGCTGGCCGCGAAGGTCGCCGACGACAAGCACGTCTTTTATCTCGACATCGGCCCGAAGTTTTTGGAAGCCGATGGCACGCTGACCAAGGAAGTCATGCCCGACTACCTGCACCTGAGCCCCAAGGGCTACGAGATTTGGGCGGACGCGATCGAACCGAAGGTGAAGGAGCTGTTGGGGGAGAAGGGGTAAGATTCTCTTTCAATCATCAGGATGGTCGAACAACTCTTGCAGTCGGGCGCCGAGTTCCGGTGGCAGTTGCGCGACCCAACTTTGATCCACCAGCCCCACGTCGATCAGGTCGAGGACATGCACCTGATCCTTGCGGCGATTGGAAGTCAGCTTCATGCGCAGCAGGGCAGGCAGGTCCAGCACGCGGAACGTTGCTGTTGGTTTAGTTTCGTCAACGTCCGGGGCCGCTAGCGTGTAGTCCCCACGCACTTTTTCGTTGGCGAAGACGATATGCACGGCGTCGCGGGCCTTGGCTTCCGGGCCATCGAGAAACATGTCGCTGCTCGCTGAATGCCGGTAGACAAAGCCCGCGGCAGCGAGCGCCAGCTTCGCGCGTTCCAGGTCGTCGCGGCGTAACAGCAAGTCGACATCTTGCGTGTTGCGAACGGCCGCTTCGTCCACTTCACTCACCCAAGCGGCCACGGCATTCCCGCCCGCAACCGCATAGGGGATGCTCGCCGCTTCCAAGGCCCCGGCGGCACGTCGCAAGCGCTCGCGAACCTTCTCCACGGCGGTCACCATTCTTTCGCAGGCAGCCGGCGTTACGACGTGCGTATTCAAGGCTGAACGCTCCCCCAATTAACTCGTCTACCTGATGCGTTGCGATCGAACGAGTCAGTACGCCCGGATGGATTCGAACCAACAACCTGACAGGTTATGAGCCTGCTGCTCTACCATTGAGCTACGGGCGCGCAAGTGCGGCGAAGTTCCCTCGATCGGGCGGTTTGCCCCGCCGCCGATTCTCGGCAAAGGGCATTCTACGTTCTGCCGGCCATCGGGCGGTAGCCGCGGGGGCCGACCCGGCTTTCGCGGGCGATGCCGGCCCCGGAGCGACTTTACCGACCTGGCAAACTGTGCCGCGGGCCGCGTATCCGTCAAGGCTTACCCGGGCATTAGCGCCTCACGCGCGGCGTGCGTGTCGTGCCGGACGATGGCATTTTGCGGTGCATGCGCGGCAAGCGAGTTGTCGAGATTATGCATGGCTTTTCATTATTTCTGTAAGCGACTGATTTGGGCGCTCAGGGATTTCGAGCCGAACTAACGTCGCGCGCATCCACGGTTGCGCGGGGGCGAGAAGCCGGATACCGCAATCACCAGGGAGGGTGAGCATGGGGCAGGGTAACTGCGAGGGTCATGCGCGCCGCTTGCGTCCTTGGCGACGCCTGGCGGGGCTCGCAACGGTCGGGTTTGCCTTGCTGGCGTTTGCGCCGGCGGCCGAGGCCGCCGTGTTCGTGGTGAACAGTACGGCCGACGACGGCGCACCCGGCACCTTGCGCTGGGCGATGAACCAGGCGAACGCGGCGGGCAGCCAATCGTCGATCGAGTTCGACGCCAGCCTGGGGGGGCAAAAGATCACGTTGACGAGCCAACTCCCGCTGCTCAACAACGGCAGCTTTGCGATCGCGATCGACGGCGCCGGCAGCCCGAATCTGCAGATTAGCGGCAACGATCAACACCAGATCTTTTTCGTGCAGAGTGGCACGGTCGCGATCTCGAATCTCACCCTGGCCGATGGCATGGCGCGCGGCGGCAACGGCGGCAACGCGGACAACGGTACTGCTGGCGGCGGTGGCGGCGGCCTCGGCGCCGGCGGCGCGTTGTTTGTCAACTCCGGGGCGACGGTCACGGCGCAGAATATCGCCTTCGTCGACAATACCGCGCGGGGCGGGAACGGCGGGAACTCCTCTGGCGGTGGCACTTCCTGGGGTGGCGGTGCGGGGGGTGGCTTTCATGGCGATGGGGGCTCCGGCGATGGGGAAGGCGGCGGCGGAGGCGGTGGCTTGCTCGGAGATGGGGGAAATGCCCTGTCCAATTCCGCGTTCGCCGGCGGCGGCGGCGGCGGCATTCTGCAAAACGGCAGCAATGGCTCGCTATTGAACGGTGGCTCGGGCGGGGGGAGCGAAGGAGGAAACGGCGGCAACATCGATCAGAACGGCGCTGCGGCGGCAGCCATCGGCGGCGGTGGTGGCGGCGCTGGTGGTGGAAACATGCGAGTAGGGGGGAACGGTCAAGACTTCGGCGGCGGCGGTGGAGCGGGCGGTGGTTTCGACGCAAACAGTTTTTCTTCCGGCGGCATCGGCGGTAATGGTGGATTCGGTGGCGGCGGGGGCGGCGCGGGGGATGGCATTACCATTGGCATGGAGGGCCTGGGAGGCTTCGGGGGTGGAAAAGGAGGCGCGGCAGGACCGGGATCCGATCCAGGATCTGGCGGCGACGGCGGCAGTGGCTTCGGCGGCGCCGTCTTCGTGCGCGATGGCGGCGCGGTCACCTTCGTCAATTCGACGTTCGCAGGCGGCGTCGTCCAGGCGGGCTCAGGGGGCACTGGCGGATCGTCGGGAAGTTCCGGAAGCAGTGCAGGATCCGCGCTCTATCTGAACGGTAATACGGACGCCCTTTTCAATGTCGACGCCGGACAGTCGGCGACGGTCGACGGCACGATCGCCGGCACCGGTGGCGTCGTCAAGGAGGGAGCGGGGGAACTCGTCTTCAGCGGCGCGCAGCGCTACTCCGGTCATACGCAGATCAATCAAGGGCGCCTGCAAGTCAACAGCCTGATCAGTGGCACCGTGGAGGTTGGCCCGCACGGCGAACTGGGCGGCGCGGGCGATTTCGATCGCAGTGTCGTGGTCAATGGCACGCTGGCGCCCGGGAACTCGATCGGCGTCATGCGCATGTACGGTTCCAACTTGACGATTAACCCAGGGGCCAACGTCAACATTGAGATCGCCCCGCCGTTCAATCCGTCCTCACCGGACCCTGGCATCGATAACGATGTGATTGCCGCGTTCGGCAGCGTCCAGCTCAACGGTGGCACCGTCAACGTCCGAGCGCAACCGGGCAGTTACCGTTCGGGTACGCGGTACACATTTCTGATGTACAGCGGCGCGCTAACCGGTCAGTTCGACGGTATCACCGACGACCTGCCGATGCTCGACGCGGCCCTGCTGTACGAGAACGGCTACGTCGCCTTTGAACTGCTTGGCAACAGTGGCTTGTATGGTGCGGTCGCCAACACGTTCAATCAATTTGGCGTGGCCAATTATCTGGATGCCCATGCGGCCGGCGCGACGGGCGATTTCGAGTACGTGCTCGACCAACTCAACACACTCAACACCTCGAGCATGCAGAGCGCTTTCGACCAGATGACGTTCCAGGCGGGGCCGACGATTGCGCAACTGGGTGTGCAGAACTCGACGTTTCAGTACCTGCTGTTGCGACGGCGCGTCGGCACGGGCCTGGGCGGCGGGCTGCAAACCGCCGGCGGCATCGCCGACAGCGATTTCGATTTCGACGCCGAGAATCCCTCGCTCGAATCCCCGGCGCCCGGCTTCGGTAGCGATCAAGAGGTTGTGCTCGTCGGCTACAACGAAGCCACGAAGAAGGTGACCATGTGCCGGTGCCGGCCGCGCTCGCAGTGGGCGGGTTGGGTCGCCGGCTACGGGCTCGGTGGCAACGTGCAGGGAGACGGTAACGCGGGCGGCGCGAACTATGGACTCGGCGGCACGCTACTGGCCGCCGAACGCTATCTGGGCCGGCAACACGCCCTGGGCATCTTCGGCAGCTATTCGCACATGAACATGAATGTCGGCACGCCGCAACAATGGGCCATGGGGGACGACGGTCAGATCGGCAGCTACCTGATCGGCGACAACGGCGTGCAGTACGGGCTGTTGGCCGGCTCGGTCGGCTTGGATAACTACCGCTCAACGCGCCAGGTGCAGTTTGCCGACATCAATCGCACGGCCAACGGCGTCTTCAGCGGTTGGCAGACGGCCCTCTACGGCGAGCGCGGCGTGCGGTGGCGTATGGGACGCACCATGATGCAGCCGTTCGTCGGCTTGCAGTACATCTACCTGCGGCAGAACGCCTTCACCGAAAGAGGCGCCGACTCGCTCAACCTGGCGGTCGATGGATCGGACACCAACGCCCTGCGTGGGCTGCTCGGCACGCGCGTCGCCCAGATCTATCGCACGCGCCGCGCCGGGTATCTGCTACCGGAAGTGCGGGCCATCTGGCTGCACGAGTTTCTCGACCCCGAGACATCGCTCAACGCGCGGTTCGCCGGCATTGGTGGGGCGAGCTTTGCCACGCGCGGCTTGAACTATGGCCGCGACTGGGCGGTGCTCGGCACGGGGCTCAACTGGGTCGTGAATCGGCGGTTGGCCGTGTATGCCGGCTACGACGCGCAGGTGAACGCGCGACAGACGTTCCACGTCGGCTCAGGCGGATTCGTCACCACCTGGTAGTCGCAGCGTGCGAACCGCGTGAGCGAGGATCGACCGCAGCGACTAATCGCGAGCCGGGGGCTCGCGTCAGTCGTGTTCCCGGTCGCGGCGATCGTGCGGCGCTGCGACGTCGTCCGGGTCTTCATCGTCGCTGCCTGGCACGTGCGGCACCGAGTGCTTTTCGCCAAGCCAGCGCCCGAGATCGATCTGCCGGCAACGCTCGCTACAAAAAGGGGGCGCGGCGCTCGCTTTGATATCGAAATCGGCATTACAGGTTGGACAACGCACGGCGTGGCTCCCGCAATTGCCCAGCGTGAGTGGCAACCGCTATTTATCGCCTTTGGCGCCCTTGCCGGGGCTCTTATCACTTCCGGATTTCGATTCTCCGCCGGCGCTCTTGTCGCTCCCCGGCGGCTTGTCGGCCGCGGCGCTCTTCTTGTACGAGTCGCTGCGGTAGTCGGTCTGGTAGAAGCCCGAGCCTTTGAAGACGATGGCCGCGCCGGCGCCGAACAAGCGACGCAACTTGCGCTTCTTGCATTCGGGGCACTTCTTTTCCGGCTCGGCGGTGATCGACTGGAACATCTCGAAACGATGTCCGCAGGCGTCGCATTGATAGTCGTAAGTAGGCATGAACGAGCACGCTCCCAAGACTCATGGCCGGGGAATTGGCGCCCCGGGTTGTTCGCCGATTATTCGGCGGCTTTCGATACGATCACATGCGATGGGCGAATCACCCGGTCGTGCAACTGGTAGCCGTCTTGCGCGACCAAGAGCACCGTGCCCGGTGGCACGTCGGCGCTGGGCTGCTGGGCGATCGCCTGGTGCAAGTGGGGATCGAACGGTTGCCCTTCAGCAGCGATCCGCTTGCATCCATGCTTCGACAGCACGTCTTCGAGCTGCTTCGCGACCATCTTGAAGCCGTCGAGCAGGCCGCGCCCCTCGGGCGATTTCTCCGCGGCGGCAATTGCCCGCTGCACGTTGTCGATCACCGGCAGCAGCTCGACCAGCAAGGGCTGGGCGGCGAAGCGCCGCTCATCTTCGATCTCGCGCTGCACGCGCTTGCGGTAGTTGTCGAGCTCGGCGTGCGCGCGCAAGACGCGATCGTTGGCCTCGGAAAGCTGCGATTGCAACTGACCGCTATCAGCCGCGGGGGTCGACTCGGCGTCGGTCGGGGCATCGGATGGGGTCACGCTCTAGTCCTCCGTAGTTTCCGCTTCGTCGGCCGCGGTGAAATAGGCGCGGAGCCGCTCTAAGAAACTCTTGCGATGCGGCGACACGTTGGTGTGCTCTTCGTCGGCCAGTTCGCGCAGCAGTTCTTCTTGCCGCGGCGTGACTCGCTTGGGCACTTCCAATTGCACCTGCACGAGCAAGTCGCCCACGCCGCGCCGCTGAGGGTCGGGCAGGCCACGCCCACGCAGCTTGAAAACTTCGCCTGGCTGCGTGCCGGCCGGAATCGCCAGCTCTTCGCGGCCGTCGAGCGTCGGCACTTCGAGCTGCGTGCCGAGCGCCGCCTGCGCGAACGTGATTGGCACGCGCACGATCAGGTGCTGCCCTTCGCGCTGGAAGAGCGAATGTTCGCGAACGCTCAGAATGCAGTAACAATCGCCACGCGAACCGCCGGTCGGGCTCGGCTCTCCCTCGCCGTCGAGACGCAGCCGGGTGTCGTTGTCGACGCCAGCCGGAATCCGCACTTCGCGCTTCACGCGCTGCAGCCGGAAGCCGACGCCTTCGCAATCGGGGCAAGGATGCTTGATGACCTTGCCGGCCCCCTGACAGGCCGGGCAGGTCGTCTGCACGCGAAACACACCGGTCGCCTGCACCACCTGCCCACGACCGCCGCAGTAGCCGCACGTCTCGGGCTTGTGCCCCTTGGCGGCGCCGGCCCCTTTGCAGGCGTCACATTTTTCGTGCCGCTCGAATTCGATGGTCTTGGTGACGCCGCGGGCCGCCTCCATCAAGTCGAGTGTGATATGGCAGCGGACGTCTCCTCCACGCCGCACGCGACTGCCACGGCGGCCGCCGCCCCCGCCACCGAACAGATCGCCAAACATGCTGTCGCCGAAGATATCTCCGAACGCGGAGAAGATATCGTTGACGTCGCCGAAGTGCGGGCCGGCGCCGCCGTCGACCCCGGCATGCCCGTAGCGGTCGTAGCGAGCCCGCTTCTCGGTGTCGTGCAACACCTCGAAGGCTTCGGCGGCCTCCTTAAAGCGAATGACCGCTTCCTGGTCGCCGGGGTTACGATCGGGGTGGTACTTCAGCGCAAGTCGGCGGTAAGCGTCGGCAATGACCTTTTGTTCGGCCTGTCGCTCGACACCAAGCACTTCGTAGAAATCGCGTTTGGACGCCATAGTGGCCATGGGAGCCAACGATCAAAGGTAGCGGTTCGCCTGGGAATTATAGATCGGCGGACAGTTGGCGTTGAGGGGAGTTCCGGGCGGTTCGTGCGGCACGGGGCGAAAAAACGGGGTCACCTCTCGAAGTACGAAAGGTGACCCCGCAATTCGATTTTCTGGAACCGGGGTCTGTGACCCCAGAAGTCCCGGCCTTGCAGAGACCGGCTCCCTAACGTCCCGGCCTCATAGAGGCCGGCGACATGACAACTAGCGAACGCTCCCCTCGATCTTGGACTTGCCCTTGGCGTCCTTATCGAGGTTGGTGACGAGCGCTTCGGTGGTGAGCATCAGGCCGGCGATGCTGGCCGCATTGGCCAGCGCGCTGCGGACGACCTTCAGGGGGTCGATGATGCCGGCCTTGACCATGTCGACGTACTCACCCTTGTAGGCGTCGTAGCCGACATTGCCCGACTTCTGGCTGACTTCGTCGGCGACGACCGAGCCGTCGATGCCGCAGTTGTCGGCGATCTGCTTCAGGGGCCAGTCGAGACAGCCGAGCACGATGTCGACGCCGATCCGCTCGTCACCCTTGCAGGAGCTGCGCATCTTTTCGATCGCCTCGCGGCAACGCAGCAGGGCAACACCGCCACCGGGGAGAATCCCCTCTTCGACGGCCGCACGCGTGGCGTGCAGGGCGTCTTCGACGCGGGCCTTCTTCTGCTTCATGTCGGCTTCGCTGTTGGCGCCGACCGAAATAATTGCCACGCCACCGGTGAGCTTGGCCAACCGCTCCTGGAACTTCTCGCGGTCGTACTCGCTCTCGGTGGCTTCCACCTGATTGCGAATCTGCTGGATGCGAGCCTGGATTTCGGCCGGCTTGCCAGCGCCTTGGATGATCGTGGTGTCGTTCTTGTCGACCTTGATCTGCTTGGCCCGGCCGAGGTGCGACACCGTGAGGCTCTCGAGTTGCAGGCCGAGGTCTTCGCTGATGAGCGTGCCGCCGGTGAGCACGGCAATGTCGCCGAGCATGGCCTTGCGACGATCGCCGAAGCCCGGCGCCTTGACCGCGCACACATTGAGCACGCCGCGCAGCTTGTTGACGACCAGCGTGGTGAGCGCTTCGCCTTCGATGTCTTCGGCAATGATCAACAGCGGCCGGCCGGTCTGGCTGACCTGCTCGAGAATGGGAATCAGGTCGCGGAGACCGCTGATCTTCTTCTCGTGAATCAGGATGAAAGCGTCGTCCAACAACACTTCCATCGTGGCCGGATGATTGATGAAGTAGGGCGAGATGTAACCCTTGTCGAACTGCATGCCTTCGACGAGCTCGAGCGTGGTCTCGGTCGCCTTGCCTTCTTCGACGGTGATCACACCATCTTTGCCAACGCGCTCGACTGCGTCGGCCAGCAGGTCGCCGATGGTGCGATCGTTGTTGGCGCTGATCGAACCGATCTGGGCGATTTCTTCCTTGCTGGTCACCGGCTTCGCCATGCTGCGCAAGTGCTCGATCGCCGCGTCGACCGCTTTGTCGATGCCGCGACGAACCGCCATCGGATTGCTGCCGGCCGCGATCAATCGGGCGCCTTCTTTGAAAATCGCACGGGCCAGCACCGTAGCCGTCGTGGTGCCGTCGCCGGCGACGTCCGATGTCTTTGAGGCCACCTCGTTAACGAGCTTGGCCCCCATGTTCTCGAACGGATCTTCAAGCTCGACTTCCTTGCTGACGGTGACCCCGTCTTTGGTGACGGTCGGGCCGCCGAACGACTTGTCGATGATCACGTTGTGCCCGGTGGGGCCCATCGTGATCGCCACGGCGTTGGCGAGTTTGTCGACGCCGCGCAACATTTTGGCGCGGGCCTGATCTTCAAATAGCAGTTGCTTGGGCACGGCGTTTCGCTCCTAGGTTGATTGTTGGGCAGTCGCCCACCGCTGGGTTGCCGAAGCGCGGCGGGCGGCTTTTTCTTGGGCGGTCGTTGAGCGGTTTTTCTTGAGCGTGGTGAAGCGATGGCGGCGACCGCTTGCCAAGCCACTGGTGTCAGCGGCTCGGCGGGGCACCCACGATCACTCGTGTTGTTTGCTCGGCTCAGGACTGTTGGTTAGCTCAGGATCGGTTAGCTTAGGACCTTGGCCAGGATGTCGGTCTCGCGGAGGATCTTGACGTCGCGGCCGTCGACTTCGATGTCGGTGCCGGCGTACTTGCCGAAGATCACTTCGTCGCCGATCGCCACCGAAAGCTGGCCGCGCTCGCCGCTATCCAGCACCTTGCCGGGTCCGACCGCGACCACGTTGCCGCGCTGCGGTCGCTCCTTGGCGGTGTCCGGCAGGACGATGCCGCCGGCCGTCATTTCCTCGGCTTCGAGCGGTTCAACCACGACGCGATCATCCAGCGGACGGAGCTTCAAGTCTTTGGCCATGATTCGATATCCTTAGGTTGTCTATGTGTTCGATTGACTGTTGATTCGGGAGACGTGAAACCGTGAGCCGCAGGCGGCTTACATCATGCCGCCCATGCCACCCATGCCGCCCATTCCCATGCCGCCCATGCCACCCATTCCGCCCATGCCGTGGTCGTCGTGGTGATGACCACCGCCCCCTTCTTCTTCTTCCTTGGGGATTTCGGTGACCAGGGCTTCGGTCGTCAGCAGCAGAGCCGCCACGCTGGCCGCGTTCTGCAGCGCCACGCGCACGACCTTGGCCGGATCGATGATGCCGGCTTGCACCAGATCGGTATACTGGTCCTTGTCGGCGTCGTAGCCTTCGGTCTTCCCCTTGAGGTGACGCACGCGATTAACGACCACAGCACCGTCGTGGCCGGCGTTCTCCGCGATGTAACGCAGCGGCATGTCGACGATATTGCGGAGAATGTTCACGCCAAACTTCTCGTCGCCGATCGGCTCGACCTTGTCGAGCGCCTTCTCGCAGCGGATCAGGGCGACACCGCCGCCGGGGACGACTCCTTCTTCCAGGGCAGCCTGCGTGGCGGCCTTGGCGTCTTCGATGAGCGCCTTGCGCTCCTTCATTTCGGTCTCGGTCGCGGCCCCGACTTGAATCTGGGCCACGCCGCCGGCGAGCTTGGCGAGCCGCTCTTGCAGCTTCTCGCGATCGTACTCGCTGTCGGTGATCTCAATTTCCTGGCGAATCTGCTCGGCCCGGCCATCGATGTCGACCTTCTTGCCGGCGCCGCCGACGACCGTGGTGTTCTCGGCGCTGACCACGATGCGCTTCGCGGTACCGAGATCGGACAGCTTGACCGACTCGAGCTGAATGCCCAGGTCTTTGAAGATCGCGGTGCCGGCCGTGAGCACGGCCAGGTCACCCAGCATCGCCTTGCGACGATCGCCGTAGCCCGGCGCCTTGACGGCACAGACGCTGATGATGCCTCGCATCTTGTTGACGACCAAGGTGGCCAGGGCCTCACCCTCGACGTCTTCGGCGATGATCAACAGCGGCTTCTTGGCGCGGCTGACCGCTTCCAACAGCGGCACCAGGTGCTTGGCGTTGGAGATCTTCTCTTCGTAGATCAGGATCAAGCAGTTGTCGAGCTCGACGGTCTGCGCGTCTTGATTGGTGACGAAGTGGGGCGAGAGATAGCCGCGATCGAACTGCATCCCTTCGACGACCTCGACCGTGGTTTCGGTCTGGCGTCCTTCTTCGACAGTGATGACGCCATCTTTGCCGACCTTGAAGAAAGCGTCGGCCAGCACCGCGCCGATCGTGGGGTCGTTGTTCCCCGCGATCGTGGCGACCTGCGTGATCTCTTTCTTGTTCTTGTCGTTGATCTTAACTGCCAACTTGCCGATCGATTCGACCAGGGCGTCAACTCCCTTGAGGATGCCACGCTGCAGGGCCATGGGGTCGGCCCCGGCGGCGATCATCCGCAAGCCTTCGCGATAGATGGCGTCGGCCAGCACCGTGGCGGTCGTGGTGCCGTCGCCGGCCACGTCGTTCGTCTTGCTGGCGGCCTCTTTGACGAGCTGAGCGCCGAGATTTTCGTAGGGATCTTCGAGGTCGATATCTTCGGCGACCGTGACGCCGTCTTTGGTCACCTTGGGAGAGCCCCAACCCTTGTCGAGCACGGCGTTGCGGCCGCGGGGCCCGAGCGTGCTACGAACGGCGCGAGCCAACTTGGCGACGCCAGCCGCCAGGGGCCGACGTGCTTCGTCGTCGAAGACAATCTGCTTTGCCACGAGGAAATCTCCTATCGATTGACCAGTAAGTCGGTGTTTCGGAGTGGACGTGTATTTGGGGTGGACTCGTATTTTCGGTCGGACGCGCCACACTCGGGCGTTGCCGGAGGCGGGGCCGTCGCAGGGCAGGGCGGTTTCGCCCAGGCCTCCTCTTGCTGGCCGGCGGGCCAACTGCTGGCAGCAGCCCGGTCGGGGTGCGCACCAATTGGCAGCCCAAAACCGCGATGCGCGGGTAGATAGGGCAAGCCGTGTGCCAGGGGAAGGGTGCGACGCGCAACCTGCTCCGGATTGGCGTCTTAGGGCAGCCGAAGGCCAGGAATCGCCGATTGGCCCGGCCCGGCGCTCGACCCGCCAGCGTGCCATTTTGGCAGGACGCAAGGGTGTTACCTGGAGTCCGGTAGCCGCGGGACTTGTCCCGAGCGCTAGCTGGTTCGACGTCGCACCTATCGGGACTCGGTGCCGCGCGAGCTAGCGCGCGGAGTAAACTCCGCGGCTAACAAGGTGCGAAAAGAGCAGGACTCGCCCATCTACGGCGTGAAAACGCTCTCCGAGTCGACCTCGGCGGCGAAATACGCGATCAGGTCGGCCGCCCGATCGATGTCGTCCATCGCGATCATCTCGACCGGGCTGTGCATGTAGCGGTTCGGGATGCTGATCAGCCCCGTGGCCACTCCGGCGCGGGAGATCTGCATGGCGTTGGCGTCGGTGCCGGTCGGTCGGGCGACGGCGCCAAGCTGGTAGGCGATCTCATGCCCGTCGGCCGCCGCGATCAACCGCTCGACCACCTTATGATTCATGTTCGGCCCGCGGTAAATCACCGGCCCCTTGCCGAGCGCGACATCTCCTTCTTGCTTCTTGTCGATTGTCGGGCAATCGGTGGCGTGCGTGACATCGATGGCGATGCCAACCTGCGGATCGACACCGTAAGTGCTGGTTTGCGCGCCGCGGAGTCCGATCTCTTCCTGCACCGTCGAAACCGCGTAAAGCGCACAGCGCAGCTTGCGCCCCGCCGCGCGGCGTAGCGCTTCCATGGCCACCCACAGGCCGGTCTTGTTATCCATCGCCGGGGCGAAGGCGAGATTGTTGTCTTGCATCCGCCGCAGCCCGAGTTCAAAGGTGATCGGGTCGCCAACGCGGACCAGCTCGGCCGCTTCGGCCTTATCGCGGACGCCGATATCGACCCAGAGGTCCTTCATTTTGACTACCTGCTTGCGCTCTTCCTCGGTCAGCAGGTGGATCGGCTTGCGCGAGACGATGCCGGGGACAGCTCCCTTGTCGGTCCAGACGGTCATTCGCTGGCCGACGAGGATTTGCGGGTCCCAGCCGCCAATCGGTTGGACGTAGAGAAAACCTTGCTCGTCGATGTGCTGCACCAGCAGACCGATCTGGTCGCAGTGCCCTGCCAGCATGATGCACGGCGAACCACCGGGGTTCTTGCAGGCGATGACGTTGCCGTGCAGGTCGGTGGTCACCTCGTCGGCGAACCCGGCCGCGTACTCGCGCACCAGATCTTGCACCGGCTTCTCGTAGCCCGACGGGCTGGGGGTTTCCAGAATGCGTTGAAAGAAATCGAGCGAAGCGGAGTCCATCGTGGGTTCTCGCATGGGAGCTGTTTGTGCGTGGCCAATGGGTGGCCCGGCTGCTTGCAGCCGGGTGGCGAAGCCACAGGAATCAATTCATGCCGCGCAGTTCTTTGCAGCGGCGTCGGTTTCAAAAGGCTTCTTGTCGCTGCGCGACCCAGCCGTAAGCGGCTGGGCCACCCATTCGATGCCAGCGACGCGGCCATCAAGCTACCGCTTAAGGACAGTTTAGGACAAGCGTCAAACGCTCAGGTTAAAGCGATCCTGACGGCGGTCCGGCCGCAAGCGGCGGTCTCAGTCTTGGTCACTCGGAAAGCGAGGGAGTAAAGAAGAAGATCAAAATTGCGGCGCCAACCGCGAGGGATGTGCCAAGCAAGACCGCGTTTCGGTAGGACGTCCGATGGCCGAGTAGTACTTTGGGAAGGGGCGCCAATCCAGCGAATGCGCCAAGGAAAAAGGGCTCACCCAATCCATTCGACAACGACTTACTTGCCGTAAGGCCTTCAAGCGGGGAGATACTAAGCAGAAAGTGAACGGCCCACGGGAGCAACAATAAAAGTACTTCGCTGAATGTCCAGCGCACTCGCTTGCGACTAAGGAACCAAATCGCCCCGAAGATTGGCACCGCGAACCACGAGTAAATGAAGAGCGTTATGCCACCCCATTCAAAGATATCCTCGACGTACATCTCCTCTTCATGCCAGGTCACTGCCAACGCGATTCCGAACACAAAGGCCAAGACCACGGACAGCGTGAATATTCGGCGGAGCACGTATTGAATTGTCATTGCGAATGTCATCGCCCAAGGGTAATCCACGATGTTGTGGGCCGACAACCGCGGATGGTTAACCGGCAGCGCGGCTAGAAACTGGCCGCGCCGCTGTGCTAAGCTTGCAAATGCCATTGTTAGCCGCGGGATTTATCCCGCGCGCTAGCTCGTGCGACGTGGCGTCGAGCCAGCTAGCGCGCGGAGCAAGCTCCGCGGCTAACATTTTGATCGTCTTTCACGTTCCATCATGCAAAAAACCAAGGTCGCCATCGTCGGAATGGGGAACGTCGGCAGCGGCGTTGCGCGCCTGTTGCTGGACTTTGGCGACCGCACGGCCCGACACGCCGGCCGCACGCTGTGGCTCGAGCAAGTCGTCGTTCGCGACACCAGCAAAGTGCGCGACGTCGAGCTCCCCAAGGGCATCTTGTCCGACGATCTGACGCGCATCACCGGCGACCCCGAAATCAAAGTCGTCGCCCACCTCGTCGGCGGGCTCGAGCCTGCTCGCACGATCATGATCAAGCTGCTGGAAAGCGGTAAAGACGTCGTGACCGCCAACAAGGCGCTGTTGGCCGAGCATGGGCCGGAGCTGTTTGACCTGGCGCGCGAGCTGGGGCGCTCGATTTCGTTCGAGGCCTCGGTCGCTGGCGGCATTCCAATCATCGCCAACATCAGCCAGTGCCTGACCTCGAATCAGGTGACGGCGCTCGACGCGATTCTCAACGGCACCAGCAACTTCATCCTCACACAGATGGAAGAGCGCGGCTGGACGTATGCCCAGGCCGTGGCCGAGGCTCAGAAGCTCGGCTACGCCGAAGCCGATCCGACGCTCGACGTCGATGGGAGCGACGCGGCACAGAAGCTGGCGATTCTCGCGCATCTGGCCTTTGGCGCCCGCGTGCATTGGAGCGAGATCCCGCGGCAAGGGATCGATCGCCTCGAATCGGCAGACCTGAATTACGCCCGCGAGCTTGGCTATCGCGTCAAGCTGTTGGCCGTGGCGCAGTTGGTCGCCGACGGGCTGGAGCTGCACGTTTCGCCCACCTTGGTGCGATTGGGCACGCCACTCGCTGAAGTGCGACGGGCTTACAACGCGATCAGCGTCGTGGGCGACGCGGTTGGTCGCGTGTTCTTGCACGGTCAGGGTGCGGGGCAAATGCCGACCGCGTCGGCCGTGGTCGCCGACATGATCGACACCGTCGTGGGGCGCGCCGCGCTCACGTTCCGCATCCTGCGGCTCTGGTCGCAGGAACATGCCCGGGTGGCGCCGCGCGATCACGCCCGTGTGCCGGGGCGGTTCTATTTGCGGTTCGACGTCGAAGATCGCCCCGGCGTGATGGCCGACATCACCGGCGTATTGGGCCGGCACGGCATTTCGATCGCGTCGGTCATTCAGCACGAAGCCAGCGAGCCCGACAAGCCCGTGGTGCCGCTGGTGATTATGACGCACCAGACGACCGAGGGGGCCTCGCGCGATGCCGTGGCCGAGATCGACCGGCTGGCTTGCGTCCGCTCGGGAAGCGTGCGGATGCGGGTCCGCGATTGAGCGGATACCTGCGGGCGATGATTTCGCTACAATCCTGGCACTATGAAATACGCCATCATCATTCCTGACGGCTGCGCCGACGAGCCACAAGCGTCGCTCGAAGGGCGCACACCGCTGCAAGCCGCGCGCTTGCCCAACATGGACGCGATCGCACGCGCCGGCGTTGTCGGTCGCGCCAACCACGTGCCGGCCCATCTGCCCGCCGGCTCCGACGTCGCCAATCTCAGCCTGTTGGGTTACGACCCGAACGAATACTTCACGGGCCGGGCCCCGCTGGAAGCCGCGGCGCAGGGGATCGAGTTGGGCCCCGACGATTGGGCGATCCGCTGCAACGTGGTGACGGTCGAAAACCAGACGATGCGCTCGTTCACGGCTGGGCAAATCAGTTCGCCCGAGGCCGCACAGTTGTTGGCCGCTTGCCAGGAGTCGCTCGGCGGCGGGCAGCTCGAATTTCGCCCCGGCGTCAGCTACCGCAATTTGCTGATCTATCGCGGCAGCCCGCAGAAGCCGGCCCCCTTCAGCCGCGACACGCGGACAACACCACCGCACGACCTGAGCGATAAGTCGGTGTTGGACGACTATCCGCGCGGCCCAGGCAGCGATCTGCTGAACCAGTTGATGCACGGCAGTCTCGAAGTGTTCGCCCAGCATTCGGTGAACGCTGAGCGACGCGGCCGTGGCGAACTGCCGGCGACGAACATCTGGCTCTGGGGCCTGGGCAAAGCGCCCGCCTTGAAGCCGTTCGCCGAACTCTATGGCCGTAGCGGGGCGATGCTCACGGCCGTCGATTTGCTGCGGGGCCTGGCCGTGTTGCTCGGCTGGAAGAACGTCGAAGTCCCCGGCTCAACCGGCTACCTCGACACCGACTACGTGGCCACGGGGCGCTGGGCCGTCGATGCTTTGAAGGACACCGACATCGTCTGCGTGCATGTCGAAGCGCCGGACGAGGCGTCGCACGAAGGGAACTGCGCCGAGAAGATTCGCGCTTTGGAAGAAATCGACAAGCACATCGTCGCTCCACTGCACGCGGCACTGGCGGCTCAGGGCGAGTATCGCATTCTCGTTTCGCCCGACCACCCGACACCGCTGCGCACCAAGACTCATAGCCACGGGTTTGTCCCCTTCACGATCTGCGGCACAGGCGTGGTGGCCGACACCGCGACAACCTACGACGAACTGTCGGCCGGCAAATCGAGCCTGGCCTTCGCCGAGGGCTCGAAGGTGATGCGTTACTTCTTGGATTGACGCGCAACTGCGTGCCCCTTGATCGCGCATCTTTAGCTCGAGCACGTGATCCCGCGTGAGCAAACGACGTTCTCACCCGCGAATGATTGCCCAGCGCCGTGACGCGGTCGTTGAGCGCAGCGCGTCCGATGGCGGTTGGCGCTGGTGGGCGCCGGCCGGGCTCGTGCTGGCAGTCGCCCTCGTCTTCGGCCAGACCTACCGGCACGAGTTGCTCGCCTGGGACGACACACTGCACGTCACCCAGAACCCCAACGTCAATCCACCGAGTTGGGCCGGGCTGGCAAACACCTGGCGCAAGCCGTACTTCAATCTCTACGTGCCGGTGACCTATTCGTTCTTTGCGGCTGAAGCCTGGCTGGCACGGCCCAGCAGCGCGAGTTTCATTTCGTCTACGCCACACGCTGCGGCGCCGGCGCCCGTCGCGCTCGATGCGCGCGTGTTTCACATCGGCAACGTGTGCCTGCACGTGGCCAACGTGCTGCTGGTCTACGTGCTGCTCGTGCGACTGGTCGGGCATCGTGGCGGCGCATTCTTCGGCGCGCTGTTGTTCGCGCTCCATCCGGTGCAGGTCGAAAGCGTGGCCTGGGTCTCTGAGACTCGCGGTCTGCTGGCAGGTTTCTTCTCGCTCGTTTCCGCCTGGTGCTACTTGCAAGCGGTCGCAGCAGGGGATGCCGTGCCCGCGAACGCCTGGCATCGACAAGCGCTCTGGTACGCATGCGCCACGATCGGCTTCGCGCTGGCCCTGTTGAGCAAGCCGTCGGCCGTGGCGCTGCCGGTCATGCTGTTTCTGATACACGGGCTGTTGCTGGGTCGGAACGATCGATCGGCGTCGCGGCCTTGGCTTGCAGCGGCGCAGTGGCTTGCAGCGGCGCGGTGGCTCGCGCCCTGGCTGCTGATGGCCGGCGCGATGACTCTGATAAACAAATCGCAACAAAGTGGCGACGTGATCCGTTTCGCGCCCGCACCGGGCGAGCGGCTGCTGATCGCCGGCGAAGCACTCTCTTTTTATTTTTTCAAGCTGGTAGTTCCCTGGCCCGTGGCCACGGCCTACGGACACAGCGCGCGGCAAGTGCTGGCCGATCCGTTGTTATGGCCAAAGGCGCTCGCTCCACTGGCACTTCCCTTCGCGCTCGTCTGGTTGCGTCCGCGACCCATTTGGTTGACCGGTACGGGCGTATTCGTCGCGGCGATTCTACCCGTGCTGGGGTTGGTTCCCTTCGCCTATGAAGACATCTCGACCGTCGCCGATCGTTACCTTTATTTGGCACTGCTCGGGCCGGCCTTTGTGGTGGCGCACTTCGCCGCCGCGAAGTGGTCGCCGCGCACGCGGGCGATCGGCGCCGGCGCCGGGCTGCTCTTCGCGCTCATGAGCGCCTGGCAAGCCGCCGCCTGGCACGACGAAGGAACTTTGTTTGCGCAATGTGTTTGGGCGAGTCCGCGAAGTTACGTGGCGCACAATAAGCTGGGGCTGGTCGAATTGGCCCGGGGCGATGCCCGGGCCGCGGCCGCACATTTTGAGCAGGCCCGCAATATCGATCCGACTTACGCGGTCACGTACAACAATCTGGCGAGCGCCTATCGAACCTTGCAGCGCTTCGACGAGGCAATCGCCCAGTTTCGCGTGGCGCTCGAGCTCGACCCGACCAGCTCGATCGCGCACTTCAATCTCGGCAATATCTATCTCAAAGACTTGAACCAATTGAGCGACGCGCGGCAGTGCTTTACGGAATCGATCCGCTTGAACCCGCAGTATGCGCCGGCCCAGCTCAATCTCGGCGTGGTCCTGCTGCGTGAAGGAGATGCGTCCGCGGCGCTCCGGCCAATCGAGGAGGCTCTGCGGCTTTCGCCTGCCGATGCCGAAGTGCTCTTCACCTCGGGGCATGCGCTCTGGCAACTCGGTCGCCGGCCCGAGGCGCTGGCCCGCTTTACCGACGCCGTGCGATTGAACCCGACGGAGCCCCGCTACCTGACCGCCTGGCACAAGTACCAGCGCGAAATGGCCGCGGGAACGTCTCCCCCCTGAGCTAGGCTTGTCATCAGGGTGCGATCGTCCCGCGCACGCCGGCGCGGTCGAAAGTAGGACCTGCCGGCGGCCCCCACCCTTCGCGCGGGCCGCCTGGGTCCGGTATTCTGGCTCTCGATGCATCGGGAAGCACTGCCGGCCGGCGATTCCCGTTGGTCCAGGCGTTCCTTTTCAATAACACCCTTAGGCGATTCGATGCCCCTCGTTGTGCAGAAATTCGGCGGCACCAGCGTGGCCGACAGCCAGAAGATTCTGGCCGCGGCCCGCAAGGCCATTCGTACCCAGCAAGCCGGCAACCAGGTGTTGATGGTCGTCAGCGCGATGGGCAAAAACACCGACGTGCTGGTCGACCTGGCGGCCGAGCTCACCGATCGCCCGCCGGCCCGCGAAATGGACATGCTGCTCTCCACGGGCGAGCAGGTGAGCGTAGCCCTGATGGCGATGGCCATCGGCTCGCTGGGGGCCAAAGGCATCAGCCTCACCGGGGGACAAATCGGCATTCGCACCGACAGCACGCACACCAAGGCGCGCATCAAAAGCATTTCGACCGAGCGGATGCGGCGCTTGCTCGACGAAGGCTATATCGTCATCGCAGCCGGCTTCCAGGGCATCGACGAAGATCTCAACATCACTACGTTGGGGCGCGGAGGGAGCGACACCACGGCCGTCGCCCTGGCCGCGGTGCTGGGGGCCGACACCTGCGAGATCTACACCGACGTCGACGGCGTCTACACGACCGATCCACGGCTGCTCCCCGCCGCACGCAAAATGCGCCAGGTGAGCTACGACGAAATGCTCGAGCTGGCCAGCCTGGGGGCAGGTGTGATGCACAGCCGGGCGATCGAGTTCGGCAAGAAGTTTGTCGTGCCGATCCATGTGCGCAGCAGCTTCACTGATATCCCCGGCACGATGATCGTCGCCGAACCTGAGGCCCCTGATCTGGCGGTCAGCGGCGCGGCACTGGTCAAAGACGAAGCGCTGTTGACGCTCTGCGGCATCCCGGACACGCCGGGCACGAGCCTCACACTATTCTCGAAGATCGCCGCGCGCAACGTCGCGGTCGACATGATCGTGCAGAACGTCGGGGCCGCGGGCTATGCCGATATCAGCTTCACCGTGCCGCGGGCCGACCTGCGGGCAACCCGTGACGCCGTTGAAGAAGCGCGTCTCGAGCTGGGGGCCGCCTACTGCGCCGATCGCGAAGACGTTTCCAAGGTGTCGGTCGTCGGGCTCGGCATGGCCCGCCAGACCGGCGTGGCCGATCGCATGTTCCGGGCGCTAGCCGATGCCGGCGTCAATATCCTGATGATCGCCACGAGCGAGATCAAAATCTCGGTGCTGGTGAATCGCGAGCAAGGCGCCGAGGCGCTGCGGGCCGTACACCGCGCGTTTGCCTTGGACCACGAACCGGCGCCGCCGCGCGCGGGCGCTACCCCAGCGCAGCCGGCTCATCGCGACGCCCTGGCGATCGTCACCCGATTGCAAGGGATGGAAGACCTGACGATCAGCGACATCGCGCTCGACGAGACGCAAGCCCGCGTCACCATCACGGGCGTACCCGATCGGCCGGGGATTGCCGCCCGCGTGTTCGAGGGGATTGCCGCCGGCGGGCAGTTCGTCGACATGATCGTGCAAAGCCTGGGTCACGAAGAACAGGCCAGCATGAGTTTCACCGTGCCGCGCGCAGATCTCGACAAGGCCGTGGCCTTGGTAGGTGGCCTGGCCAAGGGACTCGGTTGCGGCGCCGTCAGTGGCAGCCCACGGATCGCCAAGCTGAGCGTGAGCGGCGTCGGCCTGCGCAGCCACACCGACGTGGCGATTCGCATGTTTCGAGCGCTGGCCGCGGCGGGCATCAACGTCGAGATGATCAACACCAGTGAAGTGCGCGTGAACGTCGTCGTCGATGGCCAGAAGGGGCAGGCCGGGCTGAAGGCCCTGCAAGACGCCTTCGCCGACGTGCGTGGGTAGTGCGCGTCGCTACTATTTGGGGGCGCGCTGCGATTTAGGGGCCCGCGAGTTCGCCGGACTTGCGAGCGAACACTTCCAGCGTGATCCCCAGCTTCAACCAGCAATAGCAGAGGGGGCGTAGCGAGCGCTTCCATCCGCCCGTGATTTCCGAGCCATCGGAGTCCGCGGTGTCGGCTGCCGCAGGCGTCGCGTTGTACGCGGGCGGACAGCCGCGACTCGAGCGCACTTCTTCGCTGAGGTATTGACGACCAAACAGATTCTCCCACTTCAAGCCGCCGAAGCTACTGATCGCCAGTACTCGTAAGTTCGCGCGGCGGCAAAGCGCGGACAGCGTGGCCGGCGTGAAGTAGTTGACGTGCGCCATCGGCGCATTGAGCACGAAATCGTCGCGCCCCAGCATGATCGGCAGCGTGCGATAATTCGGCACGTTGGCGTAGAACACGCCGCCGTCGCGTAGCAATCGCCGCACCGCCAGCAGCTCTTCGCGCGGGCGCGGTACGTGCTCGAGCACCTGTGCCATCACGACAACGTCGAACGAGCTTTCGGCCAGGCCGGCTTCGGCGAGCGTGCCGATCCGCACGTCGCTCAGACCGCGCTCGGCGGCGGCATCGGCCACCCAGGGGGCCGCATCCAGGCCCGTCACTTGCCAACCGCGATCGCGGGCTCGCGCCAGCAAGTAGCCGGCGCCGCAGCCAATTTCCAGCAAGCGACCGCGCTGGGGCACATGACGCTCGATCGCCGCCAACATGTAGTCGTATTCGACTAGTCGCGCCGCGGTCGTCACGCGCGCATAGTGTTTCTGCATGGCCCGCGAGTTGTCTCGCGCCGCGTATTGTTCGAGCAGATCGGCCGTGTCGAACTGTGGGTTCACATACACCATACCGCAGGCCCGACACCGCACCAGCGCGTAGCCGCCCACCACGCGCTCGGGGCGCGCGGCCGTGGCATCGCAAAGCGGACAGGCAACTTCGATCAAACGACTGGGCATGATTTCCACAGACAGCACACTCGCCGGGCGACTGCAAGCTGGCGAGCGCGAAACCGGCTTGTTATGTTGGGCGCCGCTCGGCGCCAGTCGCATCAGGTGGCCAGCATAGTTGCCCAAGCACCGCAGCGCATCAGGCCATAAAGTCGCGCAATTGTCTGCAAAGTAGTGAACATGTCGGTCTGGATTGGCTTGGACATTGGCGGCGCGAATCTGAAGGCCGCTGACGGGCGAGGCTGGTGCCAAAACCGGCCCTTTGCGCTGTGGCGCGAGCCCGAGCGCCTTTCGACAGCGCTCGCCGAGCTGTTGCGAATTGCCCCCGCCCACGACGGCGTGGCGGTCACTATGACCGGCGAGCTGGCCGATTGCTTTGAGACGAAATCCGCTGGTGTCGACTGGATTCTGAACGCCCTGACCGCGGCGATGGAAGCAATCGGCATGCATTCCACCTTGCGCGTCTATCGCACTGACGGGTCGCTAGTCGAAATGTCCGTCGCGCGCCGGGAGCCGCTGGCAGTCGCGGCCGCCAATTGGCACGCCATCGCCGCGTTCGCCTGCCGGCACGTTACGGCCCGCGCGGCGCTGTTGCTCGATCTCGGTTCGACCACCTGCGATCTGATTCCGCTGGTCGATGTTCGGCCGGCCGCGCAAGGTCGCACCGATCCCGATCGGCTCGTCAGCGGTGAGCTGGTCTATACCGGCGTGGTTCGTTCGCCGATCTGCGCGCTGGTGAGCGAGCTGCCGTGGCGCGGGAGCATGTGCCGCGTGGCGCAGGAAGTTTTCTCCACGACGCGCGACGCGTATCTGTTGCTGGAGGATGTGCCTGAAAGTGGCGGCGACACCAACACGGCCGACGGCCGAGCGGCGACGTGCCACTTCGCGCTTGATCGCCTGGCGCGGCAGATCTGCGCCGATCGCACGATGTTCAGCATGGCCGACGGGCTGGCGGCGGCCGCGGTTGTGAAGCAGGCACAATTGGCGCTGCTCGCCGAGGCACTCACTCAACTGCGCGGGGCCGGTGCGGAAGTCTCACAGGTTGTTGTCTCCGGACAAGGCGAGTTCCTGCTGCGCGAGCTGCTGGCCGCCGAAATGGCAAGCGCCGAGATCATTTCGCTGGCCGAGCGGCTCGGGCCCGACGCATCGCAAGCGGCGGCTGCCCACGCGCTGGCCGTGCTGGCGGCGGAGCGGTTTTCATGAGACAAACACCACACGCACCGCCGGCGATCCGCGTGGTCAAAGTTGGCGGCAGCCTGTTCGACGAGCCGCGGTTGCCGCAGCTTTTTGGCAATTGGTTGTCGCTGCAGCCAGTTGCGACAAACGTGCTGTTGGCGGGGGGCGGCGCGCTGGTCGACGCGGTGCGCCGGTTAGATCGTGTTCATGCGCTGGGTGAAGAACGCTCGCACTGGCTGGCAGTGCAGGCCATGAGCGTCACGGCGTCGCTTTTGGCCGACCTGTTGCCCAGCGCCGTGCTCGTCGAGCGCTTCGACAAGCTCGCTGCGTTGCTGACGAATGACAAGCCTGCCCCCGAGCTTCAAGTGCTCATCTTCGACTGCTGGAAGTTTCTGCGCGAAGTAGAACCCAGCGTGCCGGGCCCGCGATTGCCGCACCTTTGGCAGGCGACGAGCGACAGTATCGCCGCGCGATTGGCAGTCGCGATCGAGCACAGCGGGCGGACGATCAGCGAGCTGGTGCTGCTTAAGTCGAAGCTGCCGGCGCGGGGGGCGACCCTTGCTGAAGCCGCGGCCGCAGAGGTTGTCGACGCGTGCTTTGCCGATTTGGCCAAGGGGCTGCCGCGCGTGCGACTCGTCAACTTGCGATCCGAGCCATTCGCAGAGCGAAGCTGGCCGGCGGAATAATCAACTGCGGTGATCATACAAGTCAGTGGACTTGCGCCGGCGGGCGAACGTCGTCTCGATCAGTTGTTCGCAGAAATCGCCGTAGCTGATTCCAGCGGCCGCGAGCGAACGCGCGAAGCCGGCCGTCGGAGCGATATCAGGATTCGCGTTGACCTCGAGAACAAACGGATCGCCAGCCGCGTCGACGCGCAGATCGACTCGTGCGTAGTCGCGGCAACCGACGAGCCGAAACGCGGCCAGCGATACTTCGCGTAGCCGCGCGGCCAACGGCTCATCGATTTCGGCAGGACAAGTTACCGGCGTGCCCGACCAGGCGGCGCTCTCAGGCGTCCATTTGGCATCGTAGGTCACGATCCCCCAACCGCCGGACGCCTCACGTTTGAAGTTCACTTCGGCCAGCGGCAGGACGCGCGGATCGGGCAGAGCGATCACACTGGTGTTGAACTCCCGACCATCGACGAAGCGCTCGACCAGCGCCGCGCCGTAGCGCCTGTGGATGTCGGCGACGCGCTCGGCCAGCGCGGGGGCGGTGCTAATGACACTTTCGGGGCCAATCCCCAGGCTGGCGTCTTCGCTGGCAGGTTTGACGAACAGCGGCCCAGCAGCGAGCCGCGCGATCATCCCGGGCGAGGCGCGACCGCCAACTTCCACGACGTCAAACTCGGGTGTCGGCAAGCCGGCTCCTTGCAGCAGGTACTTGGTGCGCGACTTATCGCGAGCCAGCGCCAACGCCTCGACCGGCGACCCGGTATAAGGCAGTTCCAACAAGTCAAGCAGCCCCGCGCCCTGCGGCTCGAGCTCGGGCCGGCCGGCAAACCCTTCGCAAAAGTTGACCACCACATCGGGGCGCGCCGGCCCGCGGGCCAACTGCAACAACGGCTCGAAATCCTTGGCCAGGCCGAGCCGCTCGATCGAGTGACCACGCGGCGCAAGCGCAGCCTCGACGGCATCGACCGATTCGAGCACGCCGGCCTCTTGCGCGTAATCGCGATGATCGGGCTCGAGCAACGGAGCGTTGTACAAGACCAGGATGCGCATCGAATTGAGTAGGTCCGCAAGTCTCAAAGTGATTCGCGATCATGAATAAGCCCAGGGGTTGCAACCCCTGGGCTTATTTGCGTGGATAGAAGCAATCGAGCTTACCTCTCCGGTCGATCGATTCGCCAAATCCAGGCGCCTTCATCACGATGGCGCACTATATATCGAAATGTGGCAAGTTGGTGGCTTCGCGTTCTCACAAGCTTGGCATGCGATCGGACCGCCCAAAGCTTGCCTCGCCACCCATGGTCACGAGCTACAAACCATGCGTGACGCTTGGCAAAACCCGTCCACTCGCGCGCCATGCCCAATGGCAACTTCGCGAGCACATGCGCGTGCTGGGCCGCGACTGCGACACAAATCGGCATCGCGCACAACTCCGTGAGTCGCATCCTGATTGCCGTGCCGATCACACTCCGAAGTTCTCGCGGAATGCTAACCACCTCCTGCTTGAGGTGGCGCCTGCTATAGGCTTCCTCGTTCGCGTAGTAGCCAGTCGGCGGAGGTGACTTGTAATCTCCATCCACGTGCTCGCGATGATGTCGCGTGCGAAAGCCGCGACGGTCGCCCCGCACCCACGCACCGTACGTCGTTACCACGATGTGATGCCAAAGTCGCTTGTCGACGGTCATGACGAGTTCACGAATCGAAGGATGGTCGCAGCGAATACGACGATGTAGAGGATGGCACGCCGAGCCCAGGGGTTGCAACCCCTGGGCTTAAAGAAGAGTGGGAATCGCGCGCAAGGTCGCGACGGCGTCCGCAATTGAGCACTGGTCTTTGTCTCGTGCAATCAATAGAGCGGTCCAGCCCGCTTGCCGCGCCGCGACCACGTCGTTCTCCTGGTCATCGCCGACCATCAGAATCGACTCGGCAGGCAAGTCAAGCACGGCGGCCACGCGCGCGTAGAACTCGACGGCCGGTTTGCGATAGCCGACTGCCGACGATGCAAACACGTGCCGGCAACAGGCGAGCGGCTCCAGCGACTGGCAGATGCCTGGCAACCGCTCATCGAAATTCGAGGCCACGGCCAACAGCAGACCTTGCTCTTCTAGTTCGCGCCAGGTCTCAGCGACATCGTCGAATAATCGCCAACTTCCAGGGTCTGCGAAATGGTCCCACAGCGCGGCGAAGAGCTCGCCCTGCGCCGAGACCTCGGGAAAAACCTCGGCCACAATCCGCTGCCAACGAAGTCGCTCGCGGGCTTCGTCGGTGCGCAACCCGCCAGTATCACCGCTGCGCAGCCCTCCGGGCTCATTGGCGTGCAGCCCGCCAGTATCGCGGTCGCGGGCTTCTTCGGCCTGCCAGGCGGCGCGAAAGCGGGCCTGCACTTCCGCGGTGTCGCGTGTGCTGCCAAACCGCCGCGCGGCCTGGGCATACGCGACGCCCACGGCCGGCTCGGGGCGCAGCAACGTGCCGACCGCGTCGAAGACGACGGCCCGCAAGCCGAGCAATCGCGTCACACGGCCGCTCACTTCAACAAATCGGTGACGTCGCCGAACAGCGCGAACGCCATCAAGCTCATCAAGAACAGGATGCCGGCAAACTGGAAGGCGACAAACACACGCTCGCTGACCGGCTTGCGGCGGATTCCCTCGATGATCAGAAACAGCATGTGCCCACCATCGAGCATCGGGATCGGCAGGAAGTTGAGCACGGCCAGGTTGGCGCTGAGCATGACCAAAAAGATCAGCAGCCGTGCAAAGCCGGCGCTTGCCTCGTGGCCGGCAACGCGTGCGATCGTGATCGGACCGCGCACTTCGCTGATCGGCACCTGATGCCCGAGCTTGTAGAGAAAGCGATAGACCATCAGCACGCTGTCGGTGGTCTCGCGCCAGCCGAGCGAGAACGCCTCGCCGACGCTCTGGGCCTGGCGAATTTCCTCGATCGGCACCAGGTGCAACCCACGCAGCGGGTTAAACCAGTCGGTGGCCGCCGCCGACGTCAACGTGACCTCCGTGCCATCCTTCAAGGTGAGCTTGAGCTGAGAGTCGGGCGCGACGTATTGCAATGCGGAGATGACGAACACCCAACTGAATTTTCCCTCGGCGAGCTCGAGTGGCTCTTTGAATTCCAAATCTTCGCTTTCGTCCTCTTCGGACTCCGACTTTTTCGGCGCGATGAAGGTGACTTGCGTGATGACGTCGCCCGCCTTGAGCTTGCTGCCGGCGGCCGGACCGTTGGGATCGACGCTCGCGACTTCATTTTCCACGGCATAGGCCAGGCCCAACTCAGGGATGCTCAGCGGCGGGTTTTCGCCGTACATCGTCGGCCATTCGTAGGTGTTGGCCTCACGCGGCTTGATCACCACCTCGCGCGAAGCTCCCCCGTCGGATCCAACGGTGATCCGCACTTCCTGGCCGACCTGCTTGCGCACGAGTGCGGGCCAACGGAGCGGGTCGGAAATCGCTTCTCCATTAACCAGCAGGATGCGATCGCCCGACTTGAGCCCCGCGTCGGCCGCCGGCGAATTAGCTTGGACCGCCGTGATGGGGCCCATCTTCATCACAATGCCCAGCTCGCGAGCCAGCGAGGGCTCGATCGTGACGGTGATCGGCTCGGCCGGCTTGGCGGGTGCCGTTTCGCCTGCTTTGGGCTCGGCCGGTATCGGCTCCACGGTCAGCGCGATCGGCTTGTCTTCGTTGCGCGCCAGTTCGCGGTGGAAGTCGGCGTACGACGAAACCTTGACGTCGTTGATCGCCACGATGCGCTTGCCGCCGCTGAGCTGCTCGTCAAATTTGCCGGCCGGAGAGCCGGGTCGGGTCGCATGCTTCTTGGTGAGCTCGATGCCGGTGCCGGCCGAGACCCCGATGCGCGCCAGTCCTTCATCCTGCTTCGGCACGATCTTGGTATCGAACAACAGCGGCTTGCCGTCTTCCCCCTCGGGACGCCGAATCGAAAGCTCCAAGCCCTGCTTGAGGTTGCCGAGCACGACGGCGTTGAGCAGATCCTTGTAGCTAGGATTGGGCTGTCCATCGATGGCCGTGATCTGGTCGCCGATCCGCAGATCGGCCTCCCAGGCGGGCGAACCTGGCTGCAACCCCGACACGATGCAAGGGGTCACCGGCACGCCAATCCCGTAGGCCAGCGCCGCCATCAGGACCGCGAAGATCAGGTTCATCACCACGCCGGCGGAGATGATCGCCATCCGCTTGGGGACGCTTTGCGCCAGGTAGCTGCGCGGGTCGTATACCGGCGCGTCGGGGTCACCCGAAGCTTGCCCCGCTTTGGCGCGCTGCATCTCTTCGTAGGCTTTGTTGGGGTTGTCCTCCTGCCCGAGCATTTTGACGTATCCACCCAAGGGGAGGATGCCGATGCCGTACTCGGTTTCGCCCCAGACGAACTTGGCCAGCTTCAAGCCGTAGATGTCGAAGCCGAGATAGAACTTCTCACACTTCACGCCGCACATTTTGGCGACGGCGAAGTGTCCCAGCTCGTGGACGAAGATCACAAAGCCCAGCGCCGCGGCGACCTTCAAGATCACCAGGAGGATACCGGGATCAAATGCCGCCAATGGCAACGATGCGATGGGCGGCAACAACGAGAGCGTTAAGGGCAGAGACAACGCGAGACCTCCTGGCGGGCCCAGCGGTCGAGCGCCAGCAGCCGATCAAGGCCAGGATGGGCCTCGAAATCATGCTGCTCGAGCACGCGCCGACAAGTGGGCACGATCTGTGTAAAGGGTAGCTCACCGGCCAAAAAGCCGGCCACGGCCGCTTCGTTCGCGGCATTCACGACGGCCCCCGACGTGCCGCCGGTGCGGGCAACCTCGAGCCCCAGCGCCAAGGCCGGAAATCGCTCGAAATCGGCAGGCTCGAAGTCCAACTGGCACGACCGCGTCCAATCGAACCGCGCGGCGGGGCCCGGCCAGCGCTCCGGAAAACTCAGGGCGTACTGGATCGGCAGTTTCATGTCGGGCGGGCCCATCTGCGCGACGACCGAACCATCGATGAATTCGACGAACGAGTGGACGATCGATTGCGGATGGACCATCACTTCGATTTCGTCGGCATCGAGATCGAACAGCCAGCGGGCCTCGATGATTTCCAGGGCCTTGTTCATCATCGTGGCCGAGTCGATCGTGATCTTGGCCCCCATTTGCCAGGTAGGGTGCTTGAGCGCCTGGGCAATGGTGACGGTTTCGAGCTCGGCGGCCGTGTGATTGCGGAACGGACCGCCGCTGGCCGTGAGCACGATGCGGCGCACTTCGGCCCGCCGACCCGACTGCAGGGCCTGAAATACGGCACTGTGTTCGCTGTCAACGGGCAGTAATTGCGCGCCGTAGCGACTGGCCAGGTGCATGACCAAGGGGCCGGCAACGACGAGCGTTTCTTTATTGGCCAGGGCGACGCGCTTGCCCGCTTCGAGCGCGGCCAAAGTGCTGCGCAGGCCGGCGCTGCCGACGATGGCCGTCAAAACCACGTCGACCGAGGGCTCGCGAACGATCTGTTCCAAGCCATCAGGGCCGATCAGCAACTGGCAACCCGCGGGCAAACCCAACTGGTCGCGAGCCTTGGCCGCTGTCGCCGGGTCACTGACGGCCAGCCAGCGCGGGCGGAACTGCTCGGCTTGTTCCCCCAATCGCTCAAGGCTTGAATGCGCGGTGAGGGCCGCGGCTTGCAGCCGCTCGGGCGCCGACGCGATCACTTCCAGGGCGCTGCGGCCAATGCTGCCGGTCGATCCAAGAACGGCGACGCTGGTCACGGAGCAATCCCTTGAAAGACGATTGGCACGATTGTCAGAACGCGGAATTTCACCACAGCCCAACCAGCGGTGGGCAACGGCCGACGCAATCGGCCGACACCCGGCCTTGGCGGCTGGCATCCCCCCGTGTCTGGCCAGGCCACCCGACGCGCGACCCGGCACCCTATCGCAGGCTAGTGGCCCATCGCAGGCGATTTGCGCACCCTTGGTGGGGCGCGGACCGCTCATTAGGGAACTCGACCGGAGAGCAAATCGGCGATCGACGCTGGGCCGCCGTAAATCCATGCTATCAAATCAACTGTGTCGATTCTAAGTATTTTAGGGGTGCCGACGGAACCCCACAACCCGGGCAAGCTTCGCCGGCAGACGCCGCCGCTGGCAACCATTACTACGCAGCTAAACGCCGCGGTGTGCGGCGCTTCGATCGATTTCTGCTGACGCTAGCGACGGGCCTTGGCACCTGCGGCGGTGGGCCGGCGGAGGGGATTCGCCGGCGCGGGGCGATTCTTGGCTCGTTGTTCGCTCGCGGGGTCGATCCTAAGATGGAGTGTTACGGCGCATCGCCACGTCACCTCACCGGATCGGCTTGCGCTCTCTTCACCCTGCGGAACGGATTGTCCTTATGACCAAAAAGCAAGAGCCCGTGCGTCGCCCTGGCAAGCCGGGTGACGCCAAGCGGGCCCCGAACTTCGCTGGCAACCTGATCTGGTACTTAATGGCGGTCGGGCTCGTACTGCTCATCGTCTTCATGGTGATCCAGAAGCAGACGCAAATCGAAATCCGCTATAGCGATCTCAAGCAGCTCATCCGTAAGGGGAATCCCAAGGCCGAGGACGCCAAGACCCCCATCTACGTCGATATCGTCAGAACGCAGGATGGCAACGAGCGGGTGCTGCGCGTCAGCGATCTCTCGAATCTAAAGGTTGGCCCCACCGAAATCAGTGGCACCGTCACCGTCGAGGTCAAGAAACCGTCGGACCCCAATAACAAGCCGTTACCGAACCAGCAGTTCTACACGCCGCGCCGCGGGCTCGAAGAAGATGGCGGCGCGCTCGAAACGCTGCTGGAGCAGCACGGCTTTCAGTACGAGGGCTTGCCGGCCCCCGGCTTCTGGCAGAGCTATGCGTCGCTGTTCATCATGACCGCGCTGTTCATGGTTGTGATCGTGTTCATGATGCGGCGGCTCGGCGGCGCCGGCTCGCCGATGGCCTTCGGACGCAGCCGCGGCAAGATGTATGCCCAGGAAGATATCGGCGTCACCTTCGAGGACGTGGCGGGTATCGACGAAGCGGTCGACGAGTTGCGCGAAGTGGTTGAGTTCTTGAAGACGCCCGAGAAGTACCAGACGCTCGGCGGCCGTATCCCCAAGGGGGTGCTGCTGGTCGGGCCGCCAGGGACCGGCAAAACCTTGCTGGCCAAGGCAATCGCCGGCGAGGCGGGGGTGCCGTTCTTCAGCTTGTCGGGCTCCGACTTCGTCGAGATGTTCGTCGGCGTCGGCGCCGCCCGCGTCCGCGACATGTTTCAGCAGGCCGAGGCCAAAGCCCCCTGCATCATCTTTATCGACGAGCTCGACGCGCTGGGCAAAACGCGCGGCACGAGTGTTGTCGGCGGGCACGACGAGCGCGAACAAACGCTCAACGCCCTGCTGGTCGAAATGGATGGCTTCAGCTCGAACAGCGGTGTGATCGTCACGGCGGCCACCAATCGCCCCGAAACGCTCGACCCCGCCCTGCTGCGTCCCGGCCGCTTCGATCGCCACGTGCTGGTCGATCGCCCCGACGTGCGCGGCCGCGAGGCGATTCTCAAAGTCCACGTGCAGAACGTCAAGCTGGCCGCCGAAGTCGACCTCAAGGAAGTCGCGGCGATCACGTCGGGCTTTGTCGGCGCCGACCTGGCGAACCTGGTGAACGAAGCCGCGCTGTTGGCCGCCCGCAAAGGCAAGACCGCGGTCGGCATGGCCGAGTTCAACGAAGGGGTCGAGCGCGTCACGGCCGGCCTCGAGAAGAAGCAGCGCGTGATGCACGCCGACGAGAAGCAGCGCGTCGCCTATCACGAGAGTGGGCACGCCCTGGTCGCGTACAGCCTGCCCAACACCGATCCCGTACACAAAGTGTCGATCATCCCTCGCGGGCTGGCGGCGCTTGGCTACATGCTGCAGCGCCCCGAGGGAGATCGCTACCTGCTGACACAGGCCGAGCTCGAGAGCCGCATTCAGGTGCTGTTGGCCGGCACGATCGCCGAGGAGATGATCTTCGACGACGTTTCGACCGGCGCGCAGAACGACCTGGAACGGGCCAGCAGCATCGCTCGCAGCATGGTCATGGAGTACGGCATGAGCCGGCTGGGGCGGGTGAACTATCGCGAGAACGGGCGTTCGCCGTTTTTGGCCGGCACGATGGAAATGCCGCGCGAGCGTTCGCACAGCGAGCAAACGGCCCGCGAGATCGACGAAGAGGTCAAGCACATCGTCGACGAAGGGATCGAGAAGGTGCGGCACATTCTCGGGCTCCGCCGCAAGTCGCTCGAAGCCTTGGCCAAGCGGCTGATCGAAATCGAAGTGATCGACGCCGTGGAGCTCAAGCAGATCATCGACGACAACAGCTCGAGCCCGCTGATTGTGCCCGGCACGGTCAACACTCAGCGGCGGCTGGCCCCCCCGGCCGAGCCACCCGCGGCGGGCGAACTGGGGCAGGCAGACGGGTAGCGAGAATTGTCGGCGGCGTAGCTCGAACGGTGTCAGGAACCGTTTCAATTGACGCACAATCAATGTGGAATCGAGGCTGGAAACGGTTCCTGACACCGTTCGGAGGGACGGTTCGGACGGCGGCTTTCGTTCGACTGACCCGCGACCTTTTTCCGCTGAAATTGGCTCCGCCAGCCTCCGGTGGTTAGACTAGGGCGGTGGTCACGATCGCGAGTGCCCGCAATTTGGCAAAGGTCTGGCCAAGATGATGCTCGCATATCCTCATCGACCAACGCTGCGATTGCTGGTGCGTTTCGCTCTGCAGTTGCTGGCGCTGGCCGTGGCGCTGCTCTGGATCAGTCACACGGCCGCCGCGGCGGAAGCGCTGGTGCTCTCGGGCGGCGGACAGATCGACGGTCAACTCGTCGACCCGGCGAAGCGCGACGCCGAGCAACTGACGGTCCGCACGCCCGAGGGGATTCGCGTCACGGTCGAGCGCGACCAGGTGACCAAGCTGTTGCGCCCCAGCGCCGCGGAGATCGAATATCGCCGCGTGGCTCCGACGTATGCCGATACGGTCGAGGGTCAGTGGGCCCTGGCCCAGTGGTGCAAAGAGCAGAAGCTGCGCAACGTGCGTCAAGTTCACTTGAAGCGCGTCGTCGAGCTGGACACGAACCATAAGCTGGCCCGCCGGGCCCTGGGCTATTCGCAACATGCCGGTCGCTGGATGACGCAGGCCGAGATCATGACCGATCGCGGCTACGTGCAGCACGACGGTCGCTGGATGTTGCCGCAAGAAGTCGAGATCACTGACAAGCGCCGCAAAGACTCGCTGGCCGAAAAGCAGTGGCTCGCCACACTCAAGCGGTGGCGCGAATGGCTCAACGATGATCGCCGCGCCGAGGAAGCCGCCGCCAAGCTGCGGGCGATTAACGATCCGTACGCCGTCAAGGCAATTCGCCTGCACCTGAAGACCGAGCCGGTCGTGCAGGTGCGCGAATGGTATGTCGAGGCGCTGGCCCGCATCGGCACGCCCGAGGCGCTGCAGGCGCTGGTCCAAATGGCGCTGAACGATCCGATGGACGACGTGCGGCTCTCGGCCGTCGATCTGCTCGTCGAGAAGAAGCAGCCCGAAGTCGTGGCGATGTTCATTCAGGCTTTGAAGAGCAAGGACAACGCGGTCATCAATCGCTCGGCCTATGCCCTGGGGCAGTTGGGCAACGTGGCCGCGATTCCGGCATTGGTCGACGCACTGGTCACGCAGCATAAGTATGCGGTTACCACGGGCTCGCCGGGGATCAGCACCACATTTGGCGGTCCCACGCCCAGCGGCCCACCACCGGGGGCCGGGGCGGGCTTCCCATCATCAGGGCCAAACGTGGGGGGCTTTTCCACCGGCCAGTCGACACAAATCGTCGTCCAACAGATTCAGAATTCTGAAGTGCTCGACGCTCTGGTGCGGATGACGCCCGTCAATTTCGAGTACAACATGGCGCAGTGGAAAGCCTGGCTAGCCTCGCGCAAGAAGCAAGAGTCGGAAGACGTGCGCCGCGACTAGGCGGCTGGTTCTTGCCGCGAAAGCACCTGTATCTGAAGCGCTCAGCGCCGGGACGCGGCCATCTTTACGCGGCGGGTACCAGTTGCCCGTCGACGAGCTCCATCCGCCGGCTCAACCGCGCGGCCAACTCGGCGCTGTGCGTGACCACGATCAGAATCGTGCGAAACTGCTGGTGCACGTGCATCAACAGCTCGGCGACTTCGGTGGCGCTCCGGCGATCGAGGTTGCCGGTCGGCTCGTCGGCCAAGAGCAGCTTCGGCCGGCGCACCAGCGCCCGCGCGATGCCCACTCGCTGGCGCTCGCCCCCCGATAGCTCGGCCGGTCGATGATCGAGTCGGTGCGCCAGGCCGACTTGTTCGAGCAATGCTTCCGCGTGCTTGATCTGTTCCACGGAGACGGCGCCGGCCGCCATCAGGGGGACCAACACGTTTTCGAGCGCCGAGCACTGCGGCAGCAGATGATGATCCTGAAAGACGAAGCCGACCTGCTCGTTCCGGAAGCGGGCTTGCGCCCGTTCATCGAGCTCGAAAGGATCGTGCCCAGCCAGCCGCACCGCACCCGAGGTGGGGCGCTCGAGCGTCCCCAAAATGTGCAGCAGCGTGCTCTTGCCCGAGCCGCTGGGGCCCAGGATCGCCAGGTTTTCGCCGAGCGCGAGTCGCAGGTCGACTCCGCGCAGCACCACCAACGGCGCGCCGCGCGTGGGGTACTCTTTGCTGAGTTGGGAGACGTTTAGTTCATCCATGTGTAGCGATCTGCATGAATGGGCTGCTGGAAAACAAAGAACAGGCACCGCGGAGCGCGCCGCCGCGATCGTGCGTCTAAGGAACGGCCGCGGAATAACTTCCAGATTTCTTTTCCCCCTCACCCTACCCTCTCCCGCGAGGGGAGAGGGGATAGCGGAGAAGTTATTTCGCGGCCGTTCCTAAGCCTTCAGTACTCTTCCGCCGGAGGATCGTTCTCGTTCGTAGCACGCTCGCGAACACGGCAGTAGGGTTCGAGGCGGCGGGCAACCTGCTCGGGGATAGGAATCCCCCGCGGCGGCCCTGTTTCCGACATCCGGCAGCAGACCGCCGTCAGCCGCATCCGCGCCACGGGGCGGCCGGCACAGCTTAAAGCAAACGAGTACGTGACGCTTTTCGCCCCCAACCGCTCGATGGCAACTTCGATCTCGACCACGTCCTCGAACTTCACCGCTGCCGTGTAGTCGCAACTGACCGATACGCGCGGCCAACTGATTTCTCCCTCGGCGTCGTGGCTTAGCACGCTCAGGCCCAGGTGGCGCAGGAACTCATGCTCGGCCTCCTCCATCCAGCGGAAGTAGGCGCTGAAGTGGGCGATCCGCGCGGCGTCGGTGTCGTGCCATTCAACCATCCGGCTGGTGCGAAAAACGTTGGGTGTGGGCTGGTCGCCTGGCATGATCGAAACAGTCTGTTGAAGTGACGGCGGGCGGGCACACTGATAGTTACGTGCGCGCGGACGGCGCTTCGCTCGGCTCGGCTTCGCGTGCGGTGCTGTTAGCCGCGGTGTTGTTGCCGGCAACTAAGCGCTCGTACATCTTCGCGTGCGCAGCGGCCATCCCCTCTTGATGGTAGCGCTGGCGAATCGCCAACTGCCCGGCTGCGCCCGAGCGCATGCGCAGTTCGTCGTCGAGCAGCAGCCGCGCGAGCTGTTCGGCCAATAGGTCGACATTTTCCGGCTCAAACAACAGTCCGCCGCCCGTGTCGGCGATCACCTCGGGAAACGCGCCGTGCGCCGGCTGCACGACGGGCACACCGTTCGCCAGCGCTTCGAGGATCGAGATCCCCTTGCTTTCGCGATAAACGGTCGGCACGCTCATCACGTCGAGCGATTGCAAAAACTCGATCTTGCCGTCGCGATCGACTTCGCCCACGTACTCGAAGCGATCCGCCAGGCCGCGCCGTGCAACCTCAGCCACAATACGATCCAGATACGGACGCTCACCGCCGCTCAAGTACCCGGCCGCGCGCAGCCGCAGCCCCGGCAACCGCGAATCGGCAGCCAGGCGATAGAACGCCTCGACGAGCAGGTGAAAGCCCTTCTCAGGACAAATGCGCGCGAGGTAGCCGATCGTCGGGCTACTGGTCGCGGCGGCACGCTCACCGGGCGATCGATTCTCGCCCGCCACTCGTCGCCGTTGGCCATGCCCTGCCAGGTTCAGCCCGTGCGGGATGACTTCGATCTTGCCGCGCTTAACCGCCAGGTAGTCGGCCATGTAGTCGGCGAAGTAGCGATTCAAGGCGACAAAGCGATCGGCGTCGGCCGCGCGCTCGCGCAGCAACTGCCGGGCGGCCGAGTAATGCGGCTCGATCAACTGCTCGAGAAAGATATCTTCGCCCGACAAGCTACAAACGATGGGCACCCGCAGCCGGCGCCGCAGCTCGCCGGCCATGCCCAAGAGCATTGAATTCGACAGATGGATCACGTCGGCGGGGGGCTGCGATTCGAGCCACTGCAGTAGCTTCTCGAGCTCCTTGCGCTGCCGACCGTGTTCGCCGGCGAGCATCGACACGGTGAGATCGCCCAACTGACTGGCATCGACCGACGAGCTGCGACTGGCCAGCCAATCGATCAGGGCCGGCGAGTCGAGCAACCGGTCGAAGAACCAAGGGGTATGCCGAAAGAGCGCCGATTTCTGTTGCAAGAAAACGTTGATGCCGCCGAAGAAGACGCGCTGTTCGCTTTGGCTGACTTCGTCGGTGCGCAGCGGCGTGTAGGTGGGCAACAACAGCATGTCGTGCCCGGCTGCGCGCAGCGCGCCGGCCAGCGTGTTGTCGTGCAGGCAAGTTCCGCAGAACATGCCGCCGGCGCCGGCAGCCACATAAACGATCCGCATCTGTTCGAGTGTAGCGAATGGCGTGCGGCCGGGCCAGTTGGCGAGCCGCTGGGTAGGCGGTCAGTTCAAGGGAATGGAAACTCCGAACGGTGTCAGGAACCGATTCAAGAATAGGGTCACCAATAGCTGGGCTATTTATGGAATCGGTTCCTGACACCGATCGGGCCGCCGGCTTACATGAACTGACCCAGGACGAGTCGTTCGGCTCACAAAGCAAGGCACCGTGCGTAGTCACGGGCACGTCCCACGATCGTGGCGCACACCCACGCCGATCCGATTAAAATGCCGGTCGCAGGCCAACTACCACTCCATCGCCATGCAGGACACACGATGCCCGCGAGCTTTTTGAACACGCGATCTCCGATCGTTCCCTGGCTAATTTCCGTACTGGCTATTCTGCTTGGCTGGCTCCCCGGGCAGCAGGGCGCGGCCGCCGACGAACCGCGCCGGCCGAACATCGTCTGGATCGTCGTCGACGACATGTCGGCCAACTTCTCCTGCTATGGCGAAAAGCTGATCGAGACGCCGCATGTCGATCGGCTGGCGCGCGAAGGGGTGCGCTTCGCGCATGCCTATGTCACTGCGCCAGTCTGTTCACCCTGTCGTTCGGCGCTCATCACTGGCTGCTACCAAACGTCGATCGGCGCGCATCATCATCGCAGCGGGCGCGGCGACGTGAAGATTCACCTCCCCGACGCGGTCGAGCCGGTCCCCGCGATCTTCCAGCGCGCCGGCTATTACACTTGCATCGGCGGGCCGATGTCGATCGCCGGCGGCAACCTCGGCAAGACCGACTACAACTTCGAGTGGGACCCTGCCATCTACAACGGCAACGATTGGTCGGGCCGGCAGCCGGGGCAACCGTTCTTCATGCAAGTGCAATTGCACGGCGGCAAACATCGCGGCAACGACAACAACCCGCGCTGGACCGAACGCGTGCGGCGCGAACTGGGGAGCAACACTTCACCCGAGCAAGTGGTGCTACCACCGTACTACCCGCGTGATCCGGTGCTTTTGAACGACTGGGCGCAGTACCTCGATTGCGTGCGCTGGACCGATCGCGAGGTCGGCGAAGTGCTCGCGCGGCTCGAGCGCGAGGGAATCCTCGACGAGACCTTGATCTGCTTTCTCACCGATCACGGCATCAGTCACGCCCGCGGCAAGCAGTTTTTGTACGACGAGGGGCTGCACGTGCCGCTGGTGATCCGCGGGCCGGGCGTCACGCGCGGCGCGGTGCGCGAGGATCTCGTCGAGCACATCGACGTGGCGGCTACGACACTCGCGGCGGCCGGGCTGGCGATTCCCGCCTGGATGCAGGGTCGCAACGTGCTGGCGGCCGACTACCAGCCGCGCGAAGCGGTGTTCGCCGCCCGCGATCGCTGCGACGAAACGGTCGACCACATCCGCGCGGTGCGGACGGCCCGCTTCAAGTACATCCGCAACTACTTGCCGGCCCGGCCGCACTTGCAGCCCAATCAATACAAAGACAGCAAGCGGATCGTCGAGCGGTTGCGCGAACTGCACGCCGCTGGTGAGCTCGACGAGCTCAGCGAGCGGCTGTTGTTCGCCCCGACACGCGCGCCGGAAGAGCTTTACGATCTGGCGGCCGACCCCTGGGAGCTGGTCAACCTGGCCGGCGACCCTGCACACGCCGCGGAACTGGAAGCGATGCGCGAGCGGCTCGAACGTTGGGAACGCGAGACCGAGGACCTCGGCCGGCAGCCCGAATCCGAGGCGATGTACGACAGCGACATGGACGTTTATCTGGGCAAGCGAGGTCGTCGTCAGCGCGCGGCGGGTGATACCCCGAGCGTGCTCGAGCAGAACATCGAGCTGATGAAGCAGTGGGCCGCGGAGGGGAAGTAGCTGGCAGTTGCTTTTGCTGCACGAAACGGCGGCATCGGCGGGCGAGCCGGTCGACCGGTTCAACGACCTGGCCGGCGCCGGGGCGCGGGTGGTGGAGTAGGGGGTAGTGAGAAGTTCCACCCGAAGATGATGGCGACCCGACTCGCGCGCCAGAGTACTACGACTCAACCTTCGAGTATTTGAAGACAATTGGCATTCCCGTGTTGAGCTAGAGCATTCGCAGAGCGTCCCACCCGTGGAATCGCGGTGCAATCCATGACGAGCCGGCGAGTTCTCTTATTGAGTGCGATCGCGTGCGCCGTTGTCGTGGTCGGACTGGTTGCGCTGGGCAAATTGACCGCGGAGTCACGTCATGAGTTCGACATGGTCAACTTGCGGACTCGATTCTGCAAAGGGAACATTTATCACGAACGCTGCAGCGAGCCGGTCGAACACGCGGTTGGTATTCGACTTCGCGAGTTGGATGTCTTGCCAGCTGTCTCCGAATCTGCTGCCCAGTGGGACCTGATCAAGGGATTCAAGCCAGGCACGCGTGGCTGGAAAGGGAATGGCGGCGACTACCTGCGCCGTTTGGGCGAGTCCACGAGGCTGACTCCGGTGCCGCTGCCGGCCGATGAGGATGTCGGTGAGAACATTTGGGTCCGTTGGGCCATGAACAATGCCGACGACGCACGCAGATTCTGGGATGCACAGCGATCGCTCGTACGCTCGCGCCCCTCGTTTGCGGTGCATCAATTGCTCGTTGCGAGCCGCTACCTCGAAGCTCACGAGGCGCGAGCGACCATTGCAGAAATCGAGGCGGAGATCCGGCGTGCGCTGCCCGAGTTCTTTTGATCGTGTCACGATGATTGGTAAACGGTTCTGTAGATTGACATCCGTGCGCGGATTTGTTTGCAAGGCCCATGTCGCCGCTGCGCGGCTTTTGGGGTTATTTGATACGCTTTTCCGGGGGCTGACGCCGCCCGGCTACTTGATGGTGCCGCTGCGCGGCTAATGCGGGTCGCTCGTCGCTGCGCGTCCAACGTGAATAGGCTGGGCAATGTCAACCGCCCCTCGCTGCGCTTCGGGCGAGTGCTGTCGCCGATCGCTATCGTTCGGCCGCAGTTTCGCCGGCGATGGTCAGTAGCGTCTGCAACTGCTCGGGGGTGGTCGTCGCAGGGAGCGAATCTGTATGCCCATCGATGCAGAGGACGGTGACCGTCTCGTGGATCGGAATGGGGGGCAGCACCGGTGCCCCGTTCGCTCGTGGTGGACCATCGCGCGGCTCAAGCCAGCAGACGCCGGAGTCGACCCATTCCATGATCATGATGGTGCCCGTCGCACCGTCGGCGATCTGGTCAGGCGTTTGCGGAGCACCCGACGGGGCGAACGCGTAGTGCGGCCCGACCGCCGCCACGTATTCGGTGTTCGTGCGATTCTTCCGCCCGTTCAGCGGGCAGGCGTACAACAGCGGCATCTGATCGGCCAATTCGAGATTGTGCGCGCTGTTCCAGGGCTGATTGAAATCGTAGCGCTGATAGAGATCCTCGCGCTCCAGTTGCGGCAAGATCAAGACGCGCCAACTGTGCATGGGCCGCCCTTGGGCGTCGGCGATGTAAGCCGGCGGGAAGCTGCCGTATGCATCGCGGTATTGTTGGAGCGCGCGGCCAATGGTCTGCAGATTGCCGATGCACACCTGGCGTCGCTGGAACTTTGGTTCCACGAAACCCGGAAGCACGATCGCGAGAAAAATGGCGACGACGACGGCGGCGATGGCAAGTTGCCAAACGATGCTCCACTGGGCCCAGAACGGTCGCTCGACAGAAAACGAGTTACCGCAGTCGCGGCAGCGGCGCTCATGCTTCGACCACGGCTCGAAGGCCAGATTCTGCGAGCCGCACCTTGGGCAAGATTCCGGCATGGGAAGTTTTGTGGTCGAGAACTGGAAATTCTTTGAAGCAATTCCAAGTTAACGCGCGGGCGTGAGCGCGGCAAAATTGCTTGGCGACGCGGGCAAGAGACGAGACCAGGAGCTTCGCCACCTAGCTATTGACTGCCACGGCGCTAGCGTTGAAGAGGGCACCAAGCGTCGCTTCGCGTTCGTCGCTGGAGCAGCGACGCAACCTCAACCGTCCCTCGCTGCGCGTCGGGCTAGTGAATTCGTGCCACGTCGCGCAGGGGCAGCGGAAAAGGTGTCAGGAACCTTTTCCGCGGCGCGGGAGGGAAAGCCAACGCCCGATCAGGAAAAGGTTCCTGACACCTTTTCAAAGTTCGCCGGAAACGACTCCAGTCCCCGCGCGCAGAAAAAACCCCGGCGTGAGATCTTCACGCCGGGGCTTTCATTGGTCATCCAAAATCAATCTGTATCGCGACGTGCTCTCGAGCTTCGTCGCAACTCAAGAACCTCTTGTCGCTGCGCGACCCGGATGCGGCTGCGCCGTATCCGGGCCACCCAATCGATCGATCACCCGGCCGGGCTTTCCCCGGCACCGGCGGCGACCGGTTCTTTCTTCGGTTCGAGGGTCAGGCCTTCGAAGATCAGTTGCTTCTTGTCGGCCACCTCGCGGCAGTCGACGTTCACGGTGTCCTTGCCGTCAAACTCGCCCTTGAGCAGTTCTTCGGAGAGCGGGTCTTCGACGTAGTTCTCGATCGCCCGACGGAGCGGACGCGCGCCAAAGTCGGTGTTCGACCCCTTCTTGATGATGAACTGCTTGGCCTCGTCGGTGAGAGTGAGCTTCAGGCCGCGCTCGGCCAACCGTTCGCGGACCTTCTTGAGCTCGATATCGATCACCGTCTTCAAGTCTTCGACCGTCAGGTGACGGAACACGATCACGTCATCGATACGGTTGAGGAACTCGGGGCGGAAAACCTTCTCGATGCGGTCCTGCACGCGGTCCTTCATACTGTCGTACGACGAGTCGTCGTCGGGGCGCTGGAAGCCAAACGAGGCCTCGTTCTTGATCGCCTCGGCGCCGGCGTTGGTGGTCATGATGAGGATCGCGTTGCGGAAGTCGACGTTGCGGCCGAAGCTGTCGGTCAAACGCCCTTCTTCCATCACTTGCAGCAGCATGTTGAAGACGTCGGGGTGAGCCTTCTCGATCTCGTCCAACAGCACGACCGCGTACGGCCGGCGGCGGATCTTCTCGGTGAGCTGACCCCCTTCTTCGAAGCCGACGTAGCCCGGCGGCGCGCCGATCAAGCGGCTGACGTTGTGCTTCTCCATGTACTCGCTCATGTCGATCTGGATGAGCGCGTCTTCGTCGCCGAACATGAACTCGGCCAGCGCCTTGGCGAGCAACGTTTTGCCGACGCCCGTGGGGCCGGCAAAGATGAAGCAGCCGGTCGGGCGCTTCGGGTCTTTGAGCCCGCTGCGGCTGCGGCGCACCGCCTTGGCGATCGACTTGACAGCCTCCTGCTGGCTGACAACGCGCTGATGCAGCTCGCCCTCCATTTGCATGAGGCGCTTCGAGTCTTCGGTGCTCATCCGCATGAGCGGGATGCCGGTCATCTTGCTGACGACCTCGGCGACGACTTCCTCGTCGACCACCCCGTCGGTCTCGCGCGACTTGTCGCGCCACTCGCGGGTGAGGTTCTGCTTCTTTTTCTTGAGCTTGTCGGCCGAGTCGCGGAGCGAGGCCGCTTTCTCGAAGTCCTGGTTGGCGACCGCTTCTTCCTTGTCCTTATTGAGCTTCTCGACTTCGTCGTCGATCTCCTTGAGATCGGGGGGACGGGTCATCGTGCGCAAGCGGACGCGGGCGCCCGCTTCGTCGATAACGTCGATCGCCTTGTCGGGCAGGCAGCGGCCCGTGATGTAGCGGCTCGACAGCTCGGCGGCCGATTCGAGCGCGGCATCGGTGATCCGCACGCGGTGGTGCGCTTCGTAGCGATCGCGCAAGCCCTTGAGGATTTCGATCGCTTCGGCCTTGGTCGACGGCTCGACCATCACCTCTTGGAAGCGGCGGGCCAACGCGGCGTCCTTCTCGATGTACTTGCGGTACTCATCGAGGGTCGTGGCGCCGATGCACTGGATTTCACCGCGGGCCAAGGCGGGCTTGAGCACGTTCGAGGCGTCGATCGCCCCTTCGGCCCCGCCTGCACCCACGAGCGTGTGCAACTCGTCGATGAACAGAATGGTGTTCTTGGCGCGGCGCACTTCGTTCATCACGGCCTTGATGCGTTCTTCGAACTGACCGCGGTACTTGGTGCCGGCGACCATCATCGCCAGGTCGAGCACCACGATGCGACGCTCGGCCATCAGCTCGGGCACGTTGCCGTCGATGACGCGCTGGGCGAGCCCTTCGACGATGGCCGTTTTGCCGACGCCCGCTTCGCCCAACAGCACGGGGTTGTTCTTCGTGCGGCGGCAGAGGACCTGCACGGCGCGTTCGATTTCGCGTTCGCGGCCGATCACCGGGTCGAGCTTGCCCTGGCGAGCCAACTCGGTGAGATCGCGGCCGAAGCTGTCCAACGCGGGGGTTTTCGACTTGCTCGACTTCGAGCCTTCAGACGATTGACCGCCGCCCCCCCCGCCACCGCCGCCACCGCCACCGGCAGGGTTGCGCTCCGAGCCTTCGGGGCCTTCGATGCCGTGGCCCAGCAGGTTGAGGACTTCCTCGCGAACGTCTTCGAGCTTCAGCCCGAGGTTCATGAGGACCTGAGCGGCTACGCCTTCTTGTTCGCGGAGCAAGCCGAGCAGGATGTGTTCGGTACCGACGTAGTTATGCCCCAGCGCGCGGGCTTCCTCCATCGAGTATTCGATCACCTTCTTGGCGCGCGGCGTTTGCGGCAGCTTGCCCATGGTAACCATGTCGGGGCCGCTCTGGACGAGCTTCTCGACTTCGAGTCGGATCTTGCGGAGGTCGACGTCGAGGTTCTTCAGCACGTTGGCTGCGACGCCGCTCCCCTCCTTGATCAGGCCCAACAGCACATGCTCGGTGCCGATATATTCGTGGTTGAACCGCTGCGCCTCTTGATTGGCCAACTGCATGACCTTACGGGCCCGGTCCGTGAAGCGTTCGTACATCGAAGCCCTCCATCCGTCGTGAGAGCCGCGGGAGGCCGTGCGGTTCGTCCGGTGTTTTGCCGGGCGGCGCGGCTGGTCCCACGACTCGGTGATTTTTTAGTGGTGAGTTCTTGGTAGT
>CAZBWM010000002.1:61438-137769 GCA_964495375.1 uncultured Planctomycetaceae bacterium
GCGGCGCGGCTGGTCCCACGACTCGGTGATTTTTTAGTGGTGAGTTCTTGGTAGTTAAGTTTGCGGGCGAAAGAGCGCGGTGCTCGACGCTTCGCTGGTTGTGGTTCTACGTGGTTGAGGTGATTTGGATCAGTTTGCGTGGTTTGCTGGTCGGGTTGTTCGTTGTGTGGGGGGACCGTGCGGGTCTCAGGCGGCTTCCAAAATGTCTGCGGCCGACGCGGCAGAGCCCAGGTTTGCGGCGGACGTTAGTTCGACGGAGCTGCCAGCGGTGTCCCCCTCGGGTTGCTCGGTTGCTTGCTCGGTTGACTGTTCGTCGGGTGACTCTGTTTGCGCGGGCTCGGTCGAGTTTTCGTTGCGGGGTGTCTCTCGCACGCGTTGTCGTTCGCGGGCGATCTCCCACTGCCATTGTAGGGCGGTATCGAGCCGCTCCAAGTGACCCAGCTCGCGGCTGGCTTCGTCGACCCGTCCGGTATGTCGATAAAGCGTGGCCAGCAGCAGTCGTGCTTCGGCGTCTCGCGGTCGATCAGTAAGTAGTTCCAGCAGGCCGGCTTCGGCCTCGATCCAATGTCCTTGTAAGTATTCGCCCTGAATTCGCGGTAACAAGTCCGAGGCGCGGTCGAGTTGTGCCCGACGGCGCTCCTGGGCGAGCCACCTGGCCGACACAACCAGCGAAGTTGTCCAAATCACGGCAACCGCTAGCCAAATCGCCGCACGTGCCGTGGGGGACACAAGTTCCGTCCAGACCAGCGAGATCGATAGCGCGGCATTGAGCAGCAGACTGAAGCCAGCGGCCAAGGCCAAAGCCGACCACTGGCCGCGCAGCCACAACGGGGCCAATCCTGGCCAAAGGCACGTGGACCACTGCATGCCGTGTGCTTCCAACTGCCGCTCTAAGGACGTCCGTGTCGCGCGGCGGCCGCCCCGGGCCGCAGCAGCGCGCCGTAATCTAGCTGGTTCGCAAGTTCCGGGCAAGGCAAGTAACGGCCCCGGTTAAGGTTAGGTTGCAATCTCGAAATCCGCATTTGCCCCACGCCTCGGCGCGAGGGAACATAGTTGCATGCAGTCCGGATACGAGGGTTATGAACTTACTGCCGCCGCCGAGCGGGTGGTCGACGAGGCCGCCCACTGGGTCGCCGCCGGCGGCGCGAACGGTCAGGCGGCCGGGGCCGTGCTGCTGGGGTTGCTGGCCGAGTCGGAATGTCGTGCGGCGCAATGGCTTCACGCTCACGGTTGCGATCAGGCGGCGGTGCAGGCCCGCTATCCGGAACTTGAACGGCAGACTGGCGAAAGTGCTGGCACGACTCCGCCACTGGGGTGGCTTCGCACGCTGTTGCACGCGGCCGATGCGCAGTTCATGACCATGCCGCGCCCGCACACCGTGGCCAGCGAACACTTGCTGCTGGGGCTGCTGGCGTCCGACACTGCAGTCGCCGGCTGGCTCGATCCAACGGGGAGCGGGCTGGGCGGAATTGCCGCCGAAATCGCCAATCGGCAAGGACTAGCGCTGGCTAGTTCCAATAGTCGTAGCGAGTTGGGACAAGAGCCAGAGGAAACGCTCGAAGAAGAGGCAATCGAGGTTGAGGAGACCGCGGGGCCGTCGTTCGATTCCCTGAAGTCAGTTCAAGAAGCTGACTTGGGTGCCACTGCTGGCTTGCCCAGCAGTGCAACGTCCGACGGACCATTGCTAGACACTTCGGGCAGCGGACCTGAGGTCGGTTCAAAGCAACTTTCCATCGGAGCTGTTCGAAGTCCCTCGGTGCCGCTCGGTGTGTGGCGCGTGTTGGATGCGGCGGCCAATCGCGCCGGCGAAGGGCTGCGCGTCGTCGAAGACTACGCTCGGTTCGTGCTCGACGATCGACACCTGGTCGAGCGGCTCAAGGCGATGCGTCACGAGCTGGCATCCGCCGTTGGACACTTTCCGAAATCAATTCTGCTGGCCGCGCGAGACACCCCGGGCGATGTCGGCACCACGGTCTCGACAGCGACCGAACGAGCCCGCGGTGATCTGGCGGCCGTGGTCACGGCCAACTTCAAGCGGGCGGCCGAAGCACTCCGCAGCCTGGAAGAATTCGCCAAGCTCGTTGACCCGGCCCTGGCGCTCGAATTCGAGCGGCTGCGCTATCGTGGCTACACGCTGGCCAAGGCGCTCGGCACAACCGAAGCTAGTCGAGCGAGGCTAAGTGACGCGCGACTGTATGTGCTCATTGATGGCGGCGCGCGGCGTGGCCTAAGTGAAGCGGACGCGATCGCGCGATTCGAATCGCTGGCTGCGTCGCTCGTGTCCTCCGGCGTCGACGTGCTGCAATTGCGCGATAAGCAGCTTAGTGACGCGGCGCTCTTGGATCGTGCCCGGCGGCTGCTGACGATCACGCGTGGCACGCGCACGTTGTTTATTGTTAACGATCGGCCCGATATCGCGGCGGCGAGCCGTGCCGACGGCGTACACGTCGGGCAAGACGAACTGTCGGTGGCGGAAGCCCGAGCGATCGTCGGGCCGGGGGTGCTCGTCGGCGTTTCGACCCACTCCATCGAGCAGGCCGAAGCGGCGGTGCTGGCCGGCGCCGACTATCTCGGCGTCGGGCCGACATTCCCGTCGGCGACCAAACGATTTGCCGAATTCCCGGGGCTGGCGTTCTTGCGCGAAGTGGCCGAGCGGATCAGTTTGCCGGCCTTCGCGATCGGCGGCATCACGCTCGACAATCTCAATGAAGTGCTGGCAACCGGCGTCACACGCGTGGCCGTGCGCGACGCAATCGTGAGTGCGGACGATCCGGCAGCCGCGGCCCGGGCGTTTCGCCAACGGTTGATCGCGCGATAGTGGCGTCGAGGGGGATTCCGAATCGCGTTGCATTAGGCGATCGGGGAGTGCCACTGCTTGCCCGTCGGTCGCGCGCGAAGCTCACTTCAACTACAAACCGGCGAGGAGTGCCGAGCGCCTCGCGAGCGACGGCATTGCTTGTTCGTCGTCGGCGACCCGAGTGAAAAAATCGCAGCGCGTCACGCGCCGACTGCCAAGCAGTGGCACCTCGACAACAGGTTTTGTCGTGTCGTTGTGCCGTCGTGGTAGTTGGCTCGTCGCGCGCGAGGCCGAGGGGGACAGGAGTCGTTTCTGATCGGCGCCATTGATGATCGCGATGCGGTACGCAGAAACGACTCCAGTCCCCGGCACTGCGAAACGCTGCTTCGCCCCTATGCCCAGTCGAGCCCGGTTTCGCGGCGTAAGCGATGGTCGAAGTCTCCCAGCAAGCCGCCGATGATCTCCCAGCCGGTCCGTTTGCGCAGCTCGATGTCTCCCTGGCGATTGACGCGCACCAGGCTATCGGGGCTGACGCCCGCGGCGGCCAGCTCGGCCGGCGGCAACTCGTCGGGCTCGACGATGTTCAGCAATTGCTTGCCCGAGAGTTCGATGAATTGCATTTCGTGAGAATCCACGGCGGCCACCTCCAGATTAGGGTGCCACATAATAGCCTGCCGCGTGGGGCGGAACCAGCAGCCGAATTTTGCACGGCGATCTTAGCCGTGTTTGTCAAAGCGGGGTTCTACATGGGCTGGAAGCCCAGGCCACGAGCACGCCTACGACCCCGCGCTCCCCCCAGTCGACAAAGTCGGCGAACTGTCGACAATAGTTTGCTCGCCACGCGGCGAAGCGACGAACCAGCCGGGCCGCACGTCCACCTTCACAGCTTTTTCACGAACCAGACACCATGAACTTCATCGAGCGCGAAGACCCGGCCGTGTGGGCCGCCATCGCCGACGAACAGGTCCGCCAGCAAGACGGCCTGGAAATGATCGCCAGCGAAAACTACGTCAGCCCCGCGATCATGCAGGCGGCCGGCAGCGTGCTCACGAACAAGTACGCCGAGGGCTACCCCGGCCGGCGCTATTACGGTGGCTGCGAATTCGTCGACGTGGTCGAAGACCTGGCCCGCGAACGCGCGAAGCAGTTGTTCGGCGCCGAGCACGCCAACGTGCAGCCCCACTCGGGCAGTCAGGCCAACCAGGCCGTGTATTTGTCAGCGATCGAGCCTGGGGACACGGTGCTGGGGCTCGACCTCGCGCACGGCGGTCACCTCACGCACGGCATGAAACTGAACATCTCGGGCCGGCTCTACCACTTCCATAGCTACGGCGTGCGGCGCGAAGATCAGCGGCTCGACTACGACCAGGTCGCTCGGCTCGCCCGCGAGCACAAACCAAAATTGATCGTGGCCGGCGCCAGCGCCTATCCGCGCGAGATCGAGCATGGCCGCTTTGCCGAGATCGCTCGCGAGGTGGGGGCCAAGCTGTTCGTCGACATGGCGCACTACGCGGGCCTGGTCGCGGCCGGCTTGCACGACAATCCGCTACCGGTCGCCGACTACGTCACCACGACCACGCACAAAACGCTGCGCGGCCCGCGCGCGGGCCTCATCCTCTGCCGCGAGGCGTATGCCAAGGATGTCGATCGCAACGTCTTCCCCGGCATTCAAGGGGGGCCGCTGATGCACGTCGTGGCGGCCAAGGCGATTTGCTTTGGCGAGGCGCTGAAGCCCGATTTCCGCACGTATGCCGCGCAGGTCATCGCCAATGCCAAGACGCTGGCCGACGTGCTGATGGCGGGAGGGCTGCGGCTTTCTTCGGGGGGCACCGACAACCACCTGATGCTGGCCGATGTAACCAGTGTCGGCACGACCGGCAAGCTGGCCGAAGCCGCGCTCGACAAAGCCGGCATCACCGTCAACAAGAACATGATCCCTTACGACGAACGCAAGCCGATGGACCCCTCGGGCGTCCGCATTGGCACGCCGGCGCTGACGACGCGCGGCATGAAAGAAGCGGAGATGCGCACGATCGGCGCCTGGATCTTGGCGGCCCTGCGGGCGGGGGACGATGCGGGGCAGCTCGGCAAAATCCGCGAGCAAGTCCGCGAACTGTGCACGCAGTTCCCGGTGCCAGCAGCGAAGGGTTGATTCTCGAGTGGCCCGCTCGGGGGGCAAAGTCGGTTGCGGGAATCAGGCCGCAGTCTTGCAGGCCCAGCTTAGGACGCAAAACGGCCCGTTTAGGACGGTTTAGGACGCAAGCGTTTTCGGTTTTGCGTCCTAGAGCTAAGTGTTTTATTGAAGGGGCTTTAAACGCTTCTTTTTCGAGCTTAGGACGGTTAGGACGCAAAATCCCGGAACACTTTATCGAGGAGGGGGGGTGGCGTGCCGCGCCGGGCCCACTCCCCTTCATGCCCTCGGGCCAGCCGGGTAAGCTGACGGCCTGCGTCGGCGGGCGACTGGCATCGGCCGGCGCCGGCGTATCGGCTGGGGCGGTTCGCGGAAAGGATGGCCTGGTGACTTACGCAACGATCGGCCCGGTGGCCGTTTACGTCCCGGAGGCCATCGAATCGAACGAGCAGTTGGCCAAGGAGTTCCCCCAGTGGGACATGGCCCAGATCTACGCCAAGACCGGAGTCCGCACCCGGCACATTGCCGCCGAGCACGAAACGGCCGGCGACCTGGCCGTCAAAGCCGCCGAAAAGCTCTTCGCCCAGCATGACGTCGATCCGGCTTCGATCGACTTTCTGCTCCTCTGCACGCAGACGCCCGACTACCCGCTGCCGACCACCGCCTGCCTGCTCCAAGAGCGGTTGCACCTACCCAAGCAATCGGGCGCGTTGGATTTCAATCTCGGCTGCTCGGGCTTCGTGTATGGACTCGGGCTTGCCGAGGGGCTGATCCGCGCCGGCATCGCCCGCCGCGTGTTGCTGCTGACGGCCGAAACCTATTCGAAGTACATCGCCCGCGATGATCGCTCGCTGCGGACGATTTTTGGCGACGGGGCAGCCGCCACGCTGATTGAATCGGGGGAGCAGCCATCGCTCTCCGGCTTTGTCTTTGGCACCGATGGCACCTTGGCCGACACCTTGATGGTGACCGACGGCGGCGCGCGGCCCAAAGCGCAGGCCATGAAAACACGCAAGCGGCAGCGCTGGGCCAGCCGGCTCTATATGGATGGGGCGGAGCTGATGTCGATCAGCCTGGAGCTGATTCCGCAGCTCATCGATCAGGTCTTGAAGAAGGCAGCGCTCGAGCGCTCGAAGATCGACCTGTTTCTGTTGCACCAGGCGACGCGGTTGATGCTCAAGAACTTAACCGAGCGCTTGCAACTCACCCCCGAGCGGTTGCCAATTGTGCTGGAGCATTACGGTAACACGGTTTCGTCGACCTTACCGATCTTGATCCACGACTTGCGTGCCGAGCAGCGCATTCGCCCTGGCACGCGCAGCCTGCTGATCGGCTTCGGCGTCGGCTTCTCGTGGGGTGGTTGCGCCTGGACGGAGACCTGGGGCGGTTAAGACTTCTATCGTGGCACGGCCATCCTGGCCGTGTTTCTTCTGGACTCGAAGGCAGCTTCCGCTGCCAAGGGGCTCGCCCTGGCGACATCGGCGGCCCGAACGCGGCTCGGAGCGTGTAAAAATGCTCTAAATTTTGTTCTAAATGCACTGGACAATGAGCCACTCGTCCCGTAGGATACTGACATGGCCTGGCGATGAACCGGGCCAGTTGTCCGAAAACCGCCGATCGACCCCCGCTCGCGGCCCGTTGAGTTTTGTGCCTTATTGCGGTCTTGTCCTCGCGACCAGCCGCAATCGGGTTCCTCCGGGCTAGCGCGATGGAAAGGTCTCGCGGCTGCGTTCGGCTGATTCGGAGTGTGCCAGCTTGGCAGTCGGCGCGAAATCGATCGCATTTGCCAAACGATGCGTGCCGCCGACGAACAAGCAGTGACGTCTCCACGCGTAGAAACTCAGCACTGCTTGTCGGTGTCTGAATTGTTGGGCACTTCGCGCGCAACCGACCGCCAAGCAGTGGCACATACCTGAGCGCGACTGGAAGGACTCTAGTAGATCGACACCCAACGCGGGACGCGCATCGCCAGGCGACCGACAATCGTGCGAACCCCGTCTGGCAGATCGCGCCCACAGGCGACGATTTGCCAGCGAGGTCCGCACGGGAGTTTTAATTGTCGTCAGGCGTTCGTGCCGGGCTCTAGCAGTTGCACGAACGCTCGAAGTCGTTGACCTGTCGCTCGGCTTCGTCCTTGGCGATGCCGTAGCGCTGCTGGATGCGGCCGGCCAACTGGTCGCGCTTGCCGGCGATCACGTCGAAGTCGTCGTCGGTCAATTTGCCCCAGCGTTCCTTAACTTGACCCTTCATTTCCGTCCATTTGCCTTGAATGGTATCCCAGTTCATCGTATTACTCCGTGTAAGTGACCGGGCGAATCGCTGAAACCTTCGCCAGTACAGTGCCGCGCATGCTGTGCCGCGCGCAGTACCGCCGACGAGCAGGGGACGATCGCCGAAAAAAAACACCCGGGAGCGAGAATGTGCGGGACAGTCTCCCGCTCACGAGCATCATTCGTAAACGCAAAACGAGTGCCAGACCTGTTGCGGTTCGCGACGGCACGTTAATCTGCCCTTCAGGGGGCCACGTCGTGCACGTGCCGAGTGGCCAATGCGCGCCGCCCCATCGCGCGGGCAGCCGCGCGATCACTGGCACCTCGCGCACATCCAGCAATGCTATCGCGGGAGAATTCGCATGGCCGCTGTTTGCAATCTTGGCGTGGCCTTGAACCGGCTCGGTGGCAATCGCGAGTTGTTGCGCGACCTGATCGGCTTTTTCGCCGACGACGCGCCGAAACTACTCGCGCAAATCACGGCAGGCCTGCAAGCCGACGACGCTCGCCAGGTGCAGTTGGCGGCCCACTCGCTCGTGGGGCTCGTCGCAAATTTTGAAGCGCTCCCGAGCCAGGCCGTGGCCGCCAAGATGGAAGGGCACGCCCGCTCGGGCGATCTGACCGCGGCCGCCAATCTGCTCCCCGAGCTCGATGAGAACATCGGGCGGCTGTTGGCAGCGCTGGGCATTTCACCGGTCACACAAAGCGATGCGGCCAAGTCGCCAAAGGGTTGAGCACACTGCTTCGGCAACTAAGGAAACACAGAGAAATAACTTCTCCAGGTTCCCCTCTCCCCTCGCGGGAGAGGGTAGGGTGAGGGGCCAAGCGAACGGGAAGTAATTTCTCGGCCGTTCCTACAGCCGCAAGATTTGCGACTGCCGCAGAATTTCGTCGACACCGATCAGCTTGCCGCGGCCGCTGCCGGGGCACACCTCGCACGTTTCTTGCCACTTTTCGGGCGTGCGCAGGTTCGAATCCCAGAAAGGCCAGGTTTTGCATTGCCGAGGACGCTGCTCGTAGACCGTACACTTGCGCGACTCCGTGTCGAAGAACACGCAGTCGCCGTTGGGGAACTCGACCAGGCTGCGGCGCACTCCCACGCGCCGCACGTACTTGCGCTCGAAGCGGTCGACGTCCATCTCCAGGCGCTCGGCCAGGGCCGCGATCTCCTCGGCGTTCACCCACACGTAGCCCGGCGCGCCGGTGCAGCAGTCGCCGCAACCAGTGCACTGGAATCGCAATCCATCTTTGAACCAGGCAGAGTCGTTCATCGTCGCACAGTCCTCCCTAGTCGCCGCTCCGCAATCGAGGCTCCGTCGCGGCCAGCCATTTCGTGCGTTGGCCGCCGAAAATTTCGTGGGCCGCCCAACGATAGCCTACCGCGTCGGGCCCTCTCCCGCCACGGCACGGCACTCGGTAAGCTAGACGCCAGCAGGCGGACATGCACGAGCGCGTACAAAACCGATCACCAAGAACGCCAACGTAGAAATCGCCCCCATGACGCCTGCCTCCCCCGCGATTCAGCCGATCGCTTTTGACAACGTCCACACGCTCCTGCCCGGCACCGGGCTGGAGAAGTCGTGGTTCAGCGAACTGGCGCCGCGCCTCGATGCCGCCCGCCGCGAGACGCTCGACGACGCCGAGCTCTGGGCGCGCAGTGTAGCCGACCCGAGTGTTGCCATCCCGGCTGAAAAGCAACCGCTCGACGCCGGTTTCATCAATCTGCCCGAGCGGCTGCTCGACGAGTACCACAAGCGGCGCGAGACCAGTGAGTTGGGACAGATCCTCGCGACGGCGCGGCGCCTGGCCGACGCTGCCGATCGTGTCGTCGTGCTGGGGATCGGCGGATCGTACATGGGCGCCCGGGCGCTCCTCGAGGCGCTCTGCCATCCGTATCACAATGAGCTGCCGCGCGGCGAGCGGGGCGGCCGTCCGCGAATTTATTTCGACGGCAACAACTTCGATACCGATGGCGCGGCCGGGCTGCTCGACCTGCTCGTCGCAAAACCGCAAGGCGCCGGCCCCGAAGCGCGCTGGTCGCTGCTGCCGATCAGCAAGAGTGGCGGTACGCTCGAAACCGCCGCCGCGTTTCGCATTTTTCTCCGCGCGTTCGAGCAAGCCAACCAGGCGAATCGTCAGGCCGCTATCGCTGAACTGCTCGTGCCTGTCACCGGCGCCACGGGCAAACTGCGCGATCTGGCTCGCTCGCTCGGCTGCCGCGACGTGTTCGACATTCCCGATAGCGTCGGCGGTCGATTCTCGATCTTCACGGCCGTGGGTTTGCTGCCGGCCGCGGTGCTGGGGTTGGACGTCGTGCGATTGCTCGAAGGGGCGGCCGCCATGAACGATCGCTTTCGCAATGCGCCGCCGGGCGACAACGCGGTGCTCGACTATGTCGCCACTTGCCACCTGGCCGAGGAACGCCGCGGTCAAACCACCCGCATCCTTTCGACCTGGGGCAAAGGGCTCGAAGCGGTCGGCCTGTGGTACGATCAATTGCTGGCTGAAAGCCTGGGCAAGGAAGAGCTTGGCGCGCTGCCGCTGACGGTCGTCAACACGCGCGACCTGCATTCGCGCGGTCAGCAGCATCAAGAGGGCCGCCGCGACAAGCTGATCACCAACCTCATCGTCGAGCACGCCCGGCGCGACAACCTGAAGATCGGCACGCTGGCCGGCGATGAGGACAAGCTCAACGCGCTGGCCGACAAGTCGCTGGCCGATTGCCTGGCCGCCGCGGTGGCCGGCACCAATCAGGCGTACCTCGACGTGGCGCGGCCGACCGCCGACATTGTTTTGCCCCGGCTCGACGAAGCATCGCTCGGCCAGTTGTTCCAGTTCTTCATGCTGGCCACGGTCGTCGAGGGGCGGTTGATCGGCATCAATCCGTATGGTCAGCCAGGCGTCGAAGCGTACAAGAAAAACATGAACCGGATCTTGCAGGGGAAAAAGTGATCAGTGGCCCGTGATCAGTGGCCAGTGGCTCGCGGTCAGCGTGAAAACAACGATGCGAGTGTGCCGCGGTTTGCCTCACGCATTTAGCCGCGCAGCGGCGACGGCGCTTAGCCGTGGGCGCCAGCCCACGGGAAACGTGAAAGAGAATCACAAGCCGCGTAGCGGCGACATCGAATTGGAGATCACCGAGAACACGCGACGACGCTGGAGAGTTTATGTCGCCGCTGCGCGGCTTGATTACTGTTTGGCGTCGAGTGTCCGTGGGTTTCACCCACGGCTAAGCGCCGCGGCCGCTGCGCGGCCAATGACACACGATGACCAGCGTCAACCAAGAGCACTGCCGGAGACACACACTACCATTCTGCCACTACCGTCCAGAACGTCCCGAACGACCCTAGTTCGCAAAGATGTGTCGCGACGCACAATCGCCGCCAAGCAGTGTCGCACTCCTGACCACTCACCACTGACCCCTAGACCATTGCCCTTCTTCCCTGACCACTAGCCACTATCTACTGACCACTACTATGCCAACCACCCTCACCTGGCTCGGGCACGGCACCTGGTTGATCGCCACGGGCGGGCACAACGTCCTCGTCGATCCCTTTCTCGACGACTCACCGACCGCGCCCGTCAAAAGCGGTGATGTCACGGCCGACTTCATCCTGGTCTCGCACGGCCACTTCGATCACGTGGCCGACGCCGCCAAGATCGCCCTGCGCACCGGCGCCACGGTCGTCAGCAATTTCGAGATCTGCGAGTGGCTCTCCAAACAGGGGGTCAAGAAGACCGAGCCGATGAACCTCGGCGGCGCGATCGACCTGCCGTTCGGCCGCGTGAAGCTCACCATCGCGCATCACAGTTCGGTGTTGCCCGACGGCGCCTCGGGCGGAAACCCGAGCGGCTTTCTGCTGACGCTGCCCGAGGGCAAGGTTTATCTGGCCTGCGACACGGGGCTGTTCTACGACATGAAGCTGATTGGCGAAGAAGGGCTCGAACTGGCGGTGCTGCCGATCGGTGATCGCTTCACGATGGGCCCCGACGATGCTTTGCGCGCGGCCAAGCTGCTGGCCGCCAAGCGCGTGGTCGCCTCGCACTATGGCACCTGGCCGCCGATCGCGCAGGACTCGGCCGCCTGGGCGAAGCGAGTTGAAGCGGAGACCTTTTCTAAGGTCGCAGTGCTCGAACCCGGCGGAAAGATCACACTGTAACTCGATCTTGAGATGGCTTGCCCGCCGGCCCGTCCTAGACCCACCCTGCCCGGTTTGCGATAATTCGGTTCACTCCACCGGCGGCTGCCATTTCTTTTAGATACTAAGATGCTGCCCGCCCCTCACACCAACCGCTTTCAACCCCCGGTATTCGCGATGCGCGTCAAAATGTTCGTTGGGCTCCCCTTGTTGGCGCTGGTGTGGCTGGCGAGCGGCGGCCAGGCCGCGTCGGCTGCCGACCCCGTGCTGCTGCGCTGGAAGTTCACCGCCGGCGAGCGGCTCCGCTATGCCAGCGACAGCGAAACGCAGACGCGCACCTTGTTCGAAGGGACCGACAACAAGCACACCATGCAGCAGACGACGGTCCAAAGCTGGCTCGTCGACAAAGTGCACGACGACGGTTCGGCCACGGTGCAGTTGGTATTCGATCGCTGGCGGATGCGCAGCGATAGCGCCAACAATCTGATTGAAGTCGACAGCGACAGCACCGAGGAGCCGACCGGCCAGGCGGCCGTGTTGCTGCCATTGGTCAAGGCCGTGGCCGGCGCCCCCTTCTCGGTCAAGCTGTCGCCGCTGGGGGCCACGAGCGACGTCGTTCTGCCCGAGGCGCTGGTCAAGGCGGTCGCCGCGCGCGGTCAGAACAGTTACGCCAAGGAGATGTTCACCGAAGAGAGCCTCAAGGCGATGGTCTCGCAAGGGACCATGCAGCTCCCCGAGAAAGCGCTCGAGCCCGGCCAAACTTGGGAAGACACCAAGGGGCACAAAGGGATGAAGGTCACGAGCGTGTATACCTACGTCGGCCCCGAGCCTGAGCAAACGCCGCGCGTCGAGCGCATCGAAATGACCGCCCGCGTCGATTGGGAAAACGCCTCGGTGGCGGGCGTCAAAATCAATATCGCCGAGCAGAGCATGACCGGGGTGATCCACTTCGATAACGAGCGTGGCTGTCTGGTCGATATGGAAGTGACGCAGAAGATGGCGTTGGAATACGCCCGGGCTGGCAGCAAGGTGCGGCAAGAAGTGCAGGTCCGCGTGACCAACAAGCTGGAGCCGGGCGACGCGACCGCGCCCGCAGAACCTGCGACACCGGCTGACGACAAACCGGCGGAAACGAAGCCGGCCGAGTAGGGTGCGAGCCACTGTTGTTTCAGCAGCAAGTTCGTTCGGCGGCGTTTACTTTTTCGGCGGCCAGTTATTTCTTCGGAGGTACTGCCACCTGAATCTCGTCCCCGACCACGCGCACCTCGAAGGCGTCGATCTTCAGCTTCGGGTTATCGCACCAGGTGCCGTCGGAAACGCGGAATCGCCAGGCGTGCCAAGGGCAGGTGACAATCCCCTCGATCACTTCGCCGGCGCCAAGCGAGGCTCCCATATGAGGGCATAAGTCGTCGATCGCTTTGTACTCGCCGCGCTCGCAGAAGACCGCGACTAGCCGCCCGTTCACCACGAAGGTTGCCCCTTGCCCGTCCGCGATTGAACCCACTTTGGCGACCGTTTGAAATTCGCTCATGCACCCAATCGCATCTACTGGTTGTTTTTGTCCGCGCCGATGGCGGCGCGAATCTTGGCGGCCACTTCCTCGCCGAGCACGTCGTTGCCCCGGGCGTTGAAGTGGACGTCGGCCTTATGTTGAATCTTCGCCAATCGCGGCAGCGCGAACGCGTACAGATCGTTCACTTCGACACCATGCTTTTGCATCACGCGGGCCGCGGCCTCATTGTACTTCACTTCATCCCCCGGCTGACGATTGCGGCTCCCCTCAGGCACCGGGGTGGTGCTCGCCCAAATCAACGTGGCGCCAGTTTGCTTGAGTCGGGCCACGAGCTCGTCGAGGTTCTTTTCGTAATCGGCCAACGAAACTTGCGCGTCCCCTTTGTCGCGCCGTAGATCGTGCAAGCCCCAATTGAAATGAATCACATCCCACGGCCGATCGCCGAGCCAGCGCTCGATCTCGGCGAGCCCTCGGATCGTCGGCCCGCCGTTGGTCGGCACGCGATGGACGTTGGCCACGCCCTCGAGCTGCTTGCGAACCGGCAGCGTGTAGCCCATCGAAATCGAATCGCCAATCAACAGCACGCGCGGCAGCCCGGGCTGGTCTTCGATGGGTGCCAGCGGGTCGGGTTTTTTCGCATCGGTTGCTTGCTGGGCCCTTGCTGGGGAGGTCGCGAGCGATACCAGCGCGACGAGCAACAGCGCGGTGCGGCGAAGGCTATTCAATCGCATGGCTCGAATCCGTCGGTTTCGTTTTGACTGCATAGGGAAGCGTCGCCGTGTGACGCCAGTGCGGCCAGTATTCTCGACCGTTTCCCGGTATTCAAGTCGACACCCGTTAATTCCCGCGGCCGCCTGCGGTTGAGTTCTTAGCGATCCGACCACACGCAGAACCACCGATCGAACTCTTCCTCTCAATGCGGGAGCACCGCCATGTCTCGATCCGCGCGCAAACTCGTTCTGCCCGGTGGGGCCGGTTTCTTGGGCCGATTGCTCTCCCCTTGGTTCGCCGATCGTGGCTGGGAAGTCGTCGTCCTCTCGCGCCGTGGGGAACAAGTGGCAGGCGCGGCCCGTACGGTGTTTTGGGATGGCGCGAACTTGGGGGACTGGCGCCGTGAGCTTGACGGCGCCGCGGCGATCGTCAATCTGGCCGGTCGCTCGGTGAACTGCCGCTACCACGAACGAAACCGCCGCGAGATCATGGCCTCGCGCGTCCGCTCCACGCAGGTATTGGGCGAAGCGATCGCCGCCAGCGACCATCCGCCCACCGTCTGGCTCAACTCGAGCACCGCCACGATCTACAAGCATTCGTACGAATGGGCGATGACCGAGGAACGCGGCGAGATCGGCGGTACGCCCGCCGCCAAGGATGAGTTCTCGGTGCGTGTCGCGCAGGCCTGGGAAGCGGCGTTCGCTGCGGCGCCAACTCCGAGCACGCGGAAAGTCGCCCTGCGCCTCGGCATGGTGCTAGGGCTTGAGCGCGGCACGGTGTTTCAAGTGTTGCGGCGGCTGACACGCTTGAGGCTCGGCGGCCCGATGGCCGGCGGTCGGCAATTCGTCTCCTGGATTCACGAGGTCGATTTCTGTCGCGCGATCGACTGGCTCTTGGCGCACGACGAAGTCTTTGACCCAGTGAACGTCGTCGCGCCAGAGCCGATCACCAACCGCGCGATGATGGCCGAGTTTCGCCGGGCGTGCGGCGTGCGCGTCGGGCTGCCCGCCACGGCCTGGATGCTTGAAGTCGGCTCGTTCTGCTTGCGAACCGAAACCGAGCTGGTGATCAAGAGCCGCCGCGTGGTGCCGAAGCGATTGCTCGATGCCGGCTTCGAGTTCCGTTACCCCACGCTCGGCCTGGCGCTTGACGAACTGAACGCCCGCCTGCTCGCGGGGGCCCGAAGTGCGGAGCGAGCCGCGCTACCGGCCACCTAACGACCAGGCCGGCAAGCTGGCATCGGGCTACGTCCTCGGCTATTAATGCCAGTGTGGTCCGCTCGCCCGTCCAGGGGCTTCGCTCGATCGTGAGGATGTCGCCATGCGTGCCAGGCTGTGTCTGCTTGCCGCGTTGCTTTCAACTTCGAGCCTGCTGGCTGCTGCCGAGCGTACGCAGTCGTTCGATGCCGACCCCGGTTGGGACGCGCTGAACAATCGTTCGACCGCGCAGCCCGAGCGCGAGATCACCCAGCGTTTCGGTTTCAGCGACACGCATCACGCGGGCGGCGCCGCGGCTGGCGAACTCGGTGGCCTGATCACGCCGGCCGCCGAGTCCGCCTACTACGCTAAGGAGATTCCGCCCGCCACGTTCGACGACAAGCTCACCGCGTCGGGCACGTTATCCGTGCCGGGCGATCGACCGTTCCATGCGCTGATCGCGTTCTTCAATGCCGACACCCTCAACGAGTGGCGCACGCCCAACACCATCGCCATCCGCATCAACGGCCGCGGCGACGTCTTCTATGCCTATGTCGAATACTGCACGAGCCGCTGGCGAGCCGGCGGCGACTCGCCCGGCGGTTTCGCGACAATCGAAGATCCGCAGACAGGGCGCAAGCAACTGGTCGGTTTCAAGACCGGCGGCGCCGTGCATCATTGGTCGCTCGCCTACGACCCAACCGGCCACGACGGCGCCGGCAGCATCACCGTCTCGATTGACAACGAGACTGCGATCTGCAATCTCGACGTCGGTCACAAGCAGGATGGCGCACGGTTCAACCGCTTTGGCCTGATGACCTTGATGAAGCAGTGGGACGATCCCGGCGAAGTCTGGCTCGACGACATCACCGTCAACGGTCAGCTCGAAACGTTCAGTGCCGACCCACACTGGGACGCCCGCGGCAACCAGCGCACTTACAAGTCGACGAACGTGCGGCCCCGTTTCGATTTCGGCTTCAGCCCGACAAACTTCGCGGGCGGGCGCAATTCCGGCGAGCTCGGCGGACTCGTGTTCCGCGGCGACATCCGTTACGCTGATCGCACCGCTTACTACGGCGATCGACTCGAAAAGCTCACGCTGGCCAAACCGCTGCGGGCATCCGGCACGATTGCCCTGCGCCGCGCCGTGAGCGACAGCACCGTGCTGTTGGGCTTCTTCAACTCGGCCGAGAGTGCCCGCGTGAATCCCTCGCAAAGCGATGGTTTCCCGAAGAGCTTTCTTGGCCTGGCCATCGAAGGGCCGAGCCGCGACGGGTTCTTCGTCTATCCGGCGTCGCGCACTCAGGCAGGGGAACATGCTTACGGACAGGGGAGGGAGCGGCCGCAGATTCTGCCCGACGGAGCCGTCCATCGCTGGAAGCTCGACTACCGCCCCCCGACGGGCGACAAGAAGGGAATCATCACGGTCGCCCTCGATGGCCATGCGTCGCAGATCGAGATGCCGGCCGACGATCCGGTAGCGCCGACGCACTTCGATCGTTTCGGGCTGGTAACCACCTGGATCGACGGCAACGGGCAGCACATCTACTTCGACGACCTGACGTACACGTTCAAACAGGACGAGTGACGGAAGAACATCTCGCGCAAAGGCGCTAAGGCGCAAATTACACGAGAACTTTGTAGGGTGCGTGAAACGCACCAGGTTTCGCGGGCCGCTTGTTGCGTGGGCCGCCTTCGACTGAACCGGCGTGCTGCGCACACCCTACAAAGAAGGTATTGCCGAATTCTTTGCGCCTTCGCGCCTTTGCGCGAGAACTTCTTCTTGACGCGAGATCTTTACGACTCAGCCACCAGCTCCATCAGATCGTCGAAGAACTCGGGATACGTCTTGGCGACACAGCCCGGGTCGCGGATCGTCACCCCCGGCACGCGCAAGCCGACCAGCGCCAGGCTCATCGCCATGCGATGATCGCGATAGGTGTCGATCGCCGCGCCGTGCAACTCGGCAAGCGAACCCGGCGGAGTGATCCGCAGCCCGTCGGGGTGCTCTTCGACCTCGGCGCCGAATTTGCGCAACTCGGTGGCCAGGGCCGCCAGGCGGTCGGTCTCTTTGTGACGAATGTGCGGCACGCCAGTCACGGTTGTCGGCCCTTCGGCGAACAGGGCCACGGCCGCGAGTGTTTGCACGGTATCGCTGATCGCGTTCATGTCGCACGTGACGCCGCGCAGTTGTTTACCACGCAACGCCGGGCCGCGCACCGTGATCGCGTCGGCTTCCTGTCGCACATCGCAGCCCATCTGTTCGAGCAAGTCGACGAAGGCCACGTCGCCTTGCAAGCTGGCGCGCGACAGCCCTTCGACGCGCACCTCGCCGCCGGTGATCGCCGCCGCCGCGAAGAAGTAGCTCGCCGCTGAAGCGTCAGGCTCGATCGCAAACTCGCGTCCCTGGTATGGCCGATCGTTTGGCACGTGGAAACGCGCAAAGCCATCGGCCGCCACGTCAACGCCGAACGCACGCATCACTTCCAAGGTCATCGACACGTACGGCTTCGAGACCAGCTCCCCCTCGACGACCAGTTCGATCGGTTGCGCGGCATACGGGGCCGACAGCAGCAGCCCGCTCAAGAACTGACTGGAGATCTCCCCCCGCACCGTGGCCACGCCGCCGGCCAGGCCCGCGGCCCGCACCAACAGCGGTGGGCAGCCGGTATCTTGATCGCTCGAAACATCGGCCCCCAAGGCCCGTAGCGCATCGACGAGATCTTGAATGGGCCGCTCGCGCATCCGCGGGGCGCCATCGAGCCGGTAGATCCCCTGCCCGAGCGTGAGCACGGCCGCCAGAAAGCGCGCCGTCGTCCCGCTGTTTTCGACGAATACGTCGGCCCGCGTGGCCGGCAATTTGCCACCGCAACCGGTAACCGTGATCACGCGCTCGGCGGGATCGAGCGCCAACGCGATGCCCAACTGCCCGAGTGCCTCGAACATCACACGGGTGTCTTCGCTATCCAAAGCGCCGGTAAGTATCGATCGTCCACGGGCCAATGCTGCGCAAACGAGCGCGCGATTGGTGATCGACTTGGAACCTGGTGGCCGCACGCTGCCACGCACTGGGCCAGAGGGGCGAATCTCGACACCCTCGGGCGTGGCTCGCCACGGCTCAAACGGCCCCTGTGCCGCGGGCTCGCCGGCAGCCCGCTCGCGCGGTGATGGCTGCGCCGACTCACCACTCACTTGCCGCTCGCGATCTTCCACAGGTTGCCATCCGAGCGAATGAACAAGGCGCCGCCGCCGATTGCCGGAGTGCCGAGCACCGGCTCGCCCAACTCGTTCTTGGCGATGATCTCAGGCTTCTCGCCGAGCTTGACGACGTGCGTGATCCCCTCTTCGTTCGCAGCGTAAAGATGATCGCCGGCGATGATCGGGGTCGCCCAGAACGAGCCCCCCAAGCGCAGTTGGGCCACGATGCTGCCGTCGCTCTGCTTGCCCGACACCAGCACGCCGCCGCGATTGATCACATAGACCAGGTCGCCGTGCGTCACGGGGCTGGAGTTACCGGGACCAAGCCGATTCTCCTTCCACAGCACTTCGGGCGTGCCGGATGCGACAGTCTTTAGCGCCGTCAATCCGGCGGACGGAACGAGCACGAGCTTGTCATCGGCCACGGCCGACGGTATGGCCGAGCAGGCCGCCACGTACGCCCACAGCTCCTTGCCGGTGCGCGGCTCGTGGGCCGTGAGTCGATCGGGCGATTGCAGCAGCACGGCCTGGCGACCATCGCTCAAAGGCATCAAGGCCGGCGAGCACCAGTTCATGTCTTTCAAGCGCGGCAATTGCCAGCGTGTTTCGCCCGTGTCGGCGTCGATCCCGGCCGAAAACGAATCTCCCTTGCACTCGACCTGCACGATCACGGTGTCGTCGACCACGACCGGCGAGCTCGACATGCCGACGTCGTTGACCGCGGTGGGAAAATCGTACGTCAGTCCGCGCATCCAGCGCACGGTACCATCGAGCTCGATGCAGACCAGATCGTTCGACGAGAAGAACGCGTAGACGCGGCGGCCATCGCTCGTGGGGCTCGGCGCGGCGTTGGAGCTGGTCGGGTGGTGCAGCGAGCGACCGGTCGCCCAGAACTGTCGATGCCAATCGAGCTTGCCGCTGGCGGCGTCGACACACAGCACGTGCAGCTTGTCGTCGCGAAAGCCGCTGCTGCTGGTCACGATCACCTTGCCAGCGACGACGATCGGGCTCGACACGCCGCGGCCCGGTAGCGCCGTCTTCCAAGCGACATTTTCCGTGGCCGACCAGGTTGTCGGTAGCCCGGTCTCGGTCGAAATCCCGCTGGTATCACTGCCGCGAAAGTGGAGCCAATCGGCACCACCGGAAAGCACAGCCACGAGCGACAGCGACAGCGCGGCCGCCATGCGCCAGGGCGAGGTACACCGTTGGGGTGCCACTGCTGGCTTGCCCAGCAGTGCACGCTTTTGGCTCTGGTGGCCAATCGTAGGCAATTCAATTTGAGTGGGTAGCGAATCCATCAATGGAATCTCTTCAAAGAGTTGCTGTCGCAGACGACAACACGCAAATCAATTCATGAATCCATCAAGAACAAGTCGAAAACTCACCGCACAGGCGCGGCCGAGGCTTGCTCCCCCGTCGTCGCCGGGCGGCGCGGCGGCCGGTTCTTCGCCAGCACCGCCGTGCCGATCTTGTCGCACACGCGGAACTGGAAGCTCCAATCTTGAGCCCACGTTTCCGCCTGCTTGTTTTGCAGAATCTTCAGGAGAATGACGTTCTTGCCCTTCTTCAGACGGCCAGCCGCGACATACTGATCGAACTCGTTGCCGGCGTGGTAGACCTCGTTGGCCGCCAACAGCTTGCCGTTGAGCCAGATCTTGTTGGCGTTCACGGTCGCCAGTCGCAGATCGACATCCTGTTCTTTGTCGACGTCGAACTCGCACGCCACGTAACCGACCACGTCGTTGGCCTTGGTGAGCGATTTGTTTAGGTCAACGAGCCCCAAGTCCTCAGTGCTGTAAGCCGGCTTCCAGCGCAGCTCGGTCGGCTTGCCATCAGGCCCCGGTGGCCCGGGATAACTCGCGGTCAGGTCGACCGCTTCTTCCGGCGGATAGACCGTGTCAAAGCCCTTCATGTCGGTATTGTCGAAGGGGCCAATCGCTTGCCATTCGAGCACCAGGCCGAAGTGCGTCGGCAGATCAACCGGATTACCTAACTGCTTGAGCTTTTCGGCCAGCAGCTTGACCTGATCGAGATCGCGGGCAGCAGTCAGCGCCTGCACGAACGTCGCCTTCGCGGCGTCCGCCTTTTCAGCTTTCGCTTCGGCCTCGCCGACGGTCAACAGTCGGGCGACGGCGTCGCGGCGAAACTCGAGCCCCACGTCGTTGAGCAGGCCCGGGATCAAACGATCGGCCGCGCCGGCGTCGGCTCGCAGCAGCATCTCGTAAGCCAGCCGCCGCGAGCGGGCCCCGTGCGCCGTGTCGAGTACGTATTTTTCTAGCGCCGCGGTCGGCAGCGTGCCGCCCGACGCCAGTTGCCGGTCGCAGATTGTTTCAACGGCGCCGGCCAACAAGTTCGCAGCCAGCGGATTGGCCTTGTCGATGGCAGCCAGAATCGCTGGCAAGGCGTTTGTCGTGGCCTTTGAAAGTTCTGCCACGGCCGCGGCGGCCGCCTGGTTCCCTTCTCCCTTGTGACCGACCGCTTGCACAGCGGCCACGAGTTTGTCGAACTTCGCGTCGGCCAGTGCCGCGCGGCTCGACACCGCGACAAGCAGCAGGGCCAGACAAAACGTTGCGATCGAGCGAGCGGGCCGCATCACAGGTGCCTCGGTGGGATGTACGGTAGTGCCCGACCGGGACCTCATCGCGGGCTCGCGACCAGTTTTCGGACAGGCTTGTTTGGGCAAATCTCGCGAATCAGAGCATACCGGCGCGGGCCGCGGATTCCAACCCGCCGAGCACGTGGCATGGGCTTCCAGCCCATGTAGTTAAGCCCAGGCATGGCTGCGCCGAGGCAAGGGGTTCCAGCGCATGTTGAACACGGCAGGATGGCCGTGCCACGATCGGCGACATAACGCCCGCGTCTTAACATTTGCTGGGCAGGCACTTTCGCACCAGTTAGCATGAAGCCATGCGATCGCCGCCGAGCATCTCAACTTCCCTGATAGCCATTACTCTGGCGGCTTGCCTGCACGGCATTTCGCCGGGGGCCGACTCGCCGGCGCCCGTACAGTCAGCCACCGCCGATGGTATCCAAGCGGTCGATGCCGCCGATCCCAATTTGTCGCTCGGCCGGCAGGTCGGCGACTTCACCCTCCGCGATCCGCGCGGCGTTGAGCATTCGCTGAGCGAACTTAAGGCATCGCAATTGGTGGTCGTTGCCTTTGTCGGCACCGAATGCCCGCTGGCGAACCTGTATATCCCACGGCTGCTCGAGCTGGCCGCCCGTTATGCGCCGCAGGGGGTCGGCTTCCTGGCGATCAACTCGAACTCGCAAGACTCGAATTCCGAGGTGGGCGAGCATGCGCGCAACTATGCTATCTCGTTTCCCACTCTGAAAGACCCCACGCACGCCGTGGCCGACGAGTTTGCCGCCGTGCGCACGCCGGAGGTCTTTGTGCTCGACCGCCAGCGGCGCATCCGCTACCGAGGGCGGATCGACGATCAATACGGCATCGGTTTCCAGCGTCCCGCGCCGACGCGGCAAGACCTGGCGGTCGCGCTCGACGAGCTGCTGGCCGGAAAAGAAGTCTCGCAGCCCGTGACCCCCGCGCCGGGCTGTTTTATCGGCCGCGCGCGATCGCACACGCTGCCTGCCGGCGCGAATGCCGAAGCGAACGGCGCCACGACCAACACCCCCACCTGGGCAGGCGACATCGCGTCGATCTTCGCTCGACACTGCCAGGCGTGCCATCAGCCTGGCCAGCTCGCCCCCTTCGCGCTATTGGACTACGACGAAGTCTCGGGCTGGGCCGAGACGATCCGCGAAGTGGTGACCGAGGGACGCATGCCTCCTTGGCACGCCAGCCCAAAGTACGGCCGCTTCTCGAACGACCCTAGTCTATCGGCCCTTGAGCGCGCGATGATCATCGCGTGGGTCGATGCCGGGGCGCCGCCGGGCAATCTGGCCACGCTGCCGCCGCCGCGCGTGGCCGCCAGCAGTTGGCGCATCGGCGAGCCCGACCAGATCGTTTACATGAGCCCACAACCGTTCGAGGTGCCGGCCGAAGGAACCGTCGAGTATCAGTGGTTCCACGTCGATCCCGGTTTCAAGGAAAATCGCTGGATTCGCGCCACCGAAGCTCGCCCTGGCAACCGCGCGGTCGTGCATCACGTGACCGTCTACTTCCATCCGCCAGGTGATCTATCGAAGCTGCGCCTGAACGCCGGTATCGATTTGTTGGGGGGCTACAACCCCGGGGGCGACCCTTGGATCATGCCGCCGAAGTGCGCGCTGCTGGTGCCGGCCGGTTCGCAGATTTCATTCGAGATGCACTACACGCCCAACGGCGTCGCGCAGTCCGATCGCAGCTCGATCGGACTGGTGTTCGCCGAGCCGCACGAAGTCGAGGGGCGCGTGCTCAGCGTGATGCCGGCAGCGACTGATTTGGAGATTCCCCCCGGCGCGGCGAATCACGAAATCGCCGTCGACTACCGCGTGCCCGCCGACGTCGATCTGCTGCTGATGCGTCCGCACATGCACTTGCGCGGCAAGTCGTTTCGCTATGAAGCAATCTGGCCCGACGGTCGTCGCGAGACGCTACTCGATGTGCCAAGGTACGACTTCAACTGGCAGCATAGTTACGTGCTGGCCGAGCCGCGGCGCTTGCCCAAGGGGACCACGATCCACTGCTTGGCCCATTTCGACAATTCGGCCGACAACCCCGCGAACCCCGATCCACGGGCCACGGTTCATTGGGGCGATCAATCATGGGAAGAAATGCTGATCGGCATCTTCGCCGTGGTGCGAGCCGATCGCGATCTGGCGCAAGTGCTGCCCGAGGCGCGCGGCCGATCGCTCGTCCGCTCGTGGATCGTGCCGGCCATGATCGGCGTGGCAGCCGTCGTCGTTTGGGCATTCGTCCTGGCAATGGCCGCGGTCAGCCGCCGGCGATTGCGACAGGCCAAGAGTCTCGCGCAAAGCGGCCAAGAAGTCTCACGTCAGGGCGCCAAGTCGCAAAGTTAAGACGTAAATCACATTCAATCCACAGAACAAGACAGAATTGCACAGAAGGGATTGAATGTTCGTCCGACCTTCTGTGGATTACTATTCTCTTGCGTATTCTTTTTGCGCCATTGCGCGCGATCCGAATTGATCTCCGCGAACTCCGCGGCTCCGCGTGAGCTGAAATCCCTGCAAGTCTACTCGTTCGAGAAGAACTTCTGATCGATGCCGGCACGCCCTTGTTTTACATAGTGCGCTAACAGCGCCTGGCGCAATTGCCGACTCGTGAGCTGACCATTGTCCCAGCGGGCGGCCAAATCGCGATGCCGGCGGCGGTAGAGCCGGATATCGTCCATCTCTTGCCGCGACAGCCCGCCGCCGCGCTCTTCGATTGAGCCGCCGCGAATCGCGTCGCGGGCCGCCACAAACTCACGGCTCGCCCCCTGCGCCACTTCGTCGAGCGTCTCGACCACCGCGGCCGTACGGGCGGCTGCCACCAGGTCGAGCTCGGGGCTCACGTCATTCACCTTGGCCAGCGCCTGCCCCAACAGCGGTGTCACCTTCGACGCTTGCGCCAACTTCAACCGCAGTGCCTGCGACCAGTTCGACGACGGATTTAATTTGCTGACAATCAACTGTTGCGAGAAGTAGTCGTAGACCGCCTCTTCAATTTCGCGCCCTGGTTCGTACATCGCTTCGCGGCGTCCGGCCAGTTCCAGACTGGTCGAAAACAGCGCCCCGGTCGGCGAGACGAAATGATCCCCGACGGTGATCCCCAGCGTGGCCAAGTTCTCGGCCGTGCGGCCGCCGGCCTGATACTCGGCGATCGGGAAAAACTCCTCGCGCGGCGCCGTCGTCTCCTGCGAGCACAACAGCAGCAAGCCCGCGCAGTAGCTCTTGATCTTCACACCGGCCAAGGGCTTGCCGCGCAGTTCGGCCACGCGTTCGGTGCGAAAGTTCAGATCGAACTCGCTGGGGTTGCCGACGATCGACGCGGCCACTTCCCCCATCTTGGCTGCGACCGCGGGATCGGGATGCCGCAAGATCACATAGTGCAACGTCCGCTGCACGAACACGTCGAGATTCGTGGCCGGAATCGACGAGCCACGCTCCGGCAGATCGACCAGCACCATCCGCCGCACGCCATCCTTGCCGGTCTCCACGGCCACCACGCCAACGTGCGTGAACAAGCCGGGCGCCAGGTCGGTGAACAAGTTGTACGGCGAGGGATTACGCATCAAGAGCCAGTCGCCGGGGCGCACGTCGATCGTCCCCAGGCGGTAACTGTCGCCCGGCAGGCCGCTTTTACCCCAGCGGGCCAACAAACCGGTCAGCTCGGCCCGGCGCGAAAGCTGGGCATCGTCGAACTCTTCGGCGTCGATCGCCGACAGCGCGGCCAGCATTTCGCGCGGGGTGATCGCCTGCTTGGGGAGCGCGGTGTCTTGTCCAGGGCGCGGCTGCTGCGGAACACCGACCGCCAGCACCGTCTCGATCGCCTGCAACAGCAGCGCCGGGGGCAACCGGCGCGAACGAATCGCCCGGGCGACATGCGGCAATAACTCGACCGATCCATTCTCGGCCACGAGTTGCAGCGTGAGCGAAATCAGTTTCTCCGTCGGCGGTGGGCCCCCTTCCTCCGCGGCTGCCGAAAGCTGCAAGGCGAACACATACGCGCCAATCGCCGAGTGACATTCGATCAGTTTCTCGGCCAGCCTGGCCAGGTCGGCCGGATCTCCTTCGAGTTGCTGGTACGCCTTGTTCAATACGTCGGACAGCAAGTAGCGCAGCCGGCCTGACAGCTCGATCAACTGCGAGACGGTGCTCAAATAGTGCCGTAGCGCCGCGCGCTCCTCAGGCTTGGAGGCCAGCGGGATGAAGTTGCCGCGCAGCTCGAGCGTCGCCGAAAGCGCGCTATCCACCTGCCGCTTGGCTTCGAGAATCTGTTCGACCGCCGCGAGCACGTCGCTCGGCTTACGAAACTTTTGAATCTGCCCGACGTCGGCCGCCAGGCGATCGACCACATCGGCCTGCCGGGCGATCTCCGCCGGGTCGAACTTCAGATAACTCGTCGCGTCGGCGGGCAGGACTGCGGTGAAGCGGCCCGTCGCCTCGGCCAGCGACTCGCTAGCGGCTAGCGCCAAGCGGTGTGAACAACAGACCAACGCCACGACGACCGCGGCCAGGCCGAGGGGTTTGGTGTACATAAGCACTGAGTGGGGCGGGAGTTTCGGCGGGAGCGACACAGGCTACGCATTCTTCCTATACCACTTGAATTGCCGGCAAGCCAGTGATTGCGTTGGGGTTGTAGCGGGTCTACCGGAGGTGCCGGCCGCGAACGGGGCGGTCGTCGGAACGTGGGTGTCTAGAACCGCCGAGCACTTCAGCCCGCCAATCGCTCGCGGGCCGACGAAGGTGGCTCCTGACAACTTGGGCCCGCGCGCCGGCCTCCCGGCAAATTCTCAGAAACAAAATTGACTTTCGCTGCCGGGCATCGTTAATCTCACGGCTGTTCTGGTCAGCGTTCGGAACCGCTGGCCCGTCCTATCTTCGTGCGATTCGTGTTCTCGACGCAGCACAGGCCTTCGAAGCGCTTGTCGCGCGCCTGGATGCGGCGTCCGTCATTCGACTTATTGAGAGGGGAGGTCGCTATGCTCGCGCGTTTTCGTTCTTTGACCCTGCTGGCTGTTGCGCTAGTTGCGGTGTCGCTCGTCACCCGCGCTCAGGATCCGTCTGCTGAAACCGAAGCGGCGCCGTCGGAAGCAGCCGCTGCCGCCGTGACCGGCGACGTCGGTAAGCAGCCCCCCAACGACGACCCCGTCGCGCAGCTCAATGCCCGGCTGCAAGATGCTGAGCTCAAGATTCGCCGCGAGTTGGTCAAGTCGACAACGCTCGACTTCGTCGAGACGCCGCTAGTCGAAGTGGTCATGTTCCTGCAAGACTTGCACCAGATTCCCATTAAGCTCGATCACACGGCGCTCGAGAACGCAGGTGTTGCCAACGACACTCCGGTCAACAACACCTTGAGGGAGGTCTCGTTGCACACGGCACTGCGCCAGGTGCTCGAACCACTCGACCTCACCTACCTGGTGATTGGCGAAGTTCTGATGATCACGACGCGCGACGAGGCAGATGTCCATCCCGACGTGCGCGTCTATAGTGTCGACGGTTTGGCGAACGATGACACCATCGACGATTTAATCAAGGTGATCACGGCGACCTGCACGCCAGAGTCGTGGAAATCAGTCGGCGGTTTCGGCCAGATCGAGAAATACCAAGGCAAGCTGGTCGTCCGACAAAGTGGCGAAGTGCAGTGGGAAATCTCCCAATTGCTGGCCGACCTCCGCACGGAATAGCTCCCCTCTCGCAACGTCCACCCAACGAAGCCCACCGGTTGTCACCGGTGGGCTCATTGCTGCGCCGGGAGCACTCCTACTTCGCCGGCTTCTCCCACGTGCGCACCAACCGCGCCACGTCGCGCTGCAAGCCGGCCGGCGCGACGACGATCGCACAGCCGCTCGGCCCATCAAAGCGAACCTGCGACGTCGAAGCCGGCGCCGAATGCTCGCCGGGTTTGCCATTCGGCGCCCCTTCGGCCGCGGGCGTAGCGACCAGCTTGTTGATCTCAGCCAACATCGTCGCCAGCGGGAGCTCGGAACTGGCTAGGTTCGCCAGCGGGTAGAACTCCACTTGCGGTCGGGCCGCCAGCGCCGCGCGACTGGTGATTTCGAGCGTCTGCTCGTCGAGCACGCGATAGTCGAGCCCCAGCGGCGAAAGGAGCGAATCCAGCACAGCGGCTAGCGGCAAATCGCTCGCGCGAACACCCGCACGCACATCAGGCCCCCAGCCGGCGGCCGCCGCCGCACGCCAATCGATGACCAACGACAACCCCGATCGCTCGGCCAGGTACTCGACGACGTTGGCTAGCCGCGCGTCGTCAAAGAACGTGACGGTCAGCGGCGCGTCGAGTGCGGCGGCCCAAGCCGTGGCCGTTGCTCGCTCATCGCCCGGCTGCAGGCGCGCCGCGGGCGCTTTGCGCGCCGCGCGCCAGCGCTTCAGTAAGGTGGTAATCTCCGCCTGCACGGCGGGCGTTTGTTTGATCGCCAGATCGTTGCCGTCGACCGCCAGTGAGCCCCGCCCGCCGTTGGCCTGCCAATCGTTCGGCGACACAACATGCTGAAGCCAGCCGCCTAATTCGTCGAGCGATCTAAAGCCAGTTGGCACACTTTTGTCGGCCGTGGCGGCATCTGTCGGCGCGCGATCGGCGCTTTTAATCAGATCGGCTGCCGGCACGCGCCGTTCAACTGGCCGCCCGGCATCCGCCCGCGTGATCAACAGCAGATGCTGCGGCGTTTGCCCCCCCGGCACGTCGACCTGAATCGGTCGGACGACCAGGTCATGCTCGGCCAAGGTCTGTTTCAACAACTCGTCGACGCTGACCTTCGTGAGTTTCGCTGACACGGTCGCTTGCGCGGTCTGCCCGGCGGCCGCCAAGGCTTCGAGGTCAAGCACGCAGGGGACCGTCGTCAGGCGGGTGACAAAGTTGGCGAACTTCGCCAGCGACACACGCGGAATCTCAATCGCCGCCACGCGATCGGCCAGCCGCGCCGAGACATCGACCTCCCGCAGGCCAGGCTCGCGCGCCGCCACGGGATCATCAGGCAGCTTCACTTCGGGCTCGTTCGTCGCCACCGATTCGGTCGGCGGTGCAGGTTCGCTCGGCGGTGTGGTCGCTTGATTGCCTTCGGTGGGCGCAGGCGTTCCCTCGGGCACGGGGGGCGGCTTGCTCGGATCGAGCGATGCCAGTTGGACCTGCTCACCGCCATTGATCGTGGCCAACTGCTCGATCACGCGCGGGTCGGCATCGGCCGAAATCCAGCGCACCGAGCCGTCGGCCATCACGGCAAACATGCCGTCGACCTGGCCGGTGCCGAAGCCGTCGGGGCCGTTGACATAGGGCGGGGCGGTCAACGCGCGCGTCGTCGAAGGACCGCCGGCCCCCCACGCGCCGATCCGCTCGGTCACGCCGAGCATCGCGATCGTGTTCGCCGCGCCGTCGCCGATCTGCTCGAGTGTCGCGCGACGCGTCGCGCCGAAGACGCCGGCCCGCGGGTCCTTAACATCGAGCGTCGCCGAGTCGCTCCCCAGGCCGGTGACGCCGACGAAGTGACACGCGCCGCGACCGTCGACCTTGGCCGGCAAACCAAGCGCGGGGTTCAACAGTTCCGGCAACACGCGGCGCGTGAGCGCGTCGTTCGGGGGATCGCGCCAGCCGCGTCCCGCGCTCAGCTCACGCGACCAATCGGCATGACCATAATACGGCAACACCTGCGCGATCCAGCTCAGCCGGTTCTCGGGCGGAAGCGAGTTGGAGCCCGCCGCTAAAACCGGAAAGCTCTGCTCCGCAGCGACGAATTCGGCCAGCCCTGCGCCGAGCCGCGCCATGCGCATCTCTGCCAGCCGCCGATCGCGACGCCACGCCACCCACGCCGGCAGATCGGTCAGATAGGCGATCTCCGCGGGGAGCAAGGCCAGCACCGGATCGGCCGTGCGCCAGTCGAGTGACGTCTCGAACCGCGCCACTTGCTCTTCCGCGGCCAACATCACCTTTTCGTCGATTACGTTCGATGACGCCGGTGCTTTGCCATCGGGTGTTTGCTCGCCGGGGGCAGGTTGTGCGGCGATGGGAGTCTCAATCTCGCCGCGACGGAACCACCGGACCCCTGCGCCGGCGAGCACGACGAGCGCGAGAGTCGCGGCAACGAACAGGAGCCGAACACGTCGCGCACCGCTCGGCACTGTTCCATCGAGCGCATCGGGTGCCACTGCTGGCTTGTCCAGCAGTGCCGCGTTGGGCGCTGCCATGCCCGGAGCTTTCGAATCGCCGGCTGCCGCAGCGATCTTTTCCAGGAGTTTTGGATCGTCAACGGGTGAACCTAGCGCGCCGCTACTGCCGCGCGCCGCAGCATCGACTGAAGTTTCGACGGTCGAGGCGTCAGGCGATACCCCTTGTGCGACGCCTTCCTTCGCTCCCTCGCCAGCCCCCGGCGCAGCGGGCTGCCAGCCCGGCGGTGGCTTTACCTCGAGCATGCTCGTGCAGCGAGGGCATTGCAGAATCTGGCCAATGGCCGACGCATCCCGCACCTTGAAGCGGGCTTTACAGGTCGGACATTGCACGGCGAACGGCTGCACGCGTAACCTTTTGCTCCCCTCTCCCCGTTGCGGGTCTACCAGACAGCTTGCAGGTCCGATACCAGCAACTCAGGGGCGGGGGGTGAGGGGGAATTATGGCGCTCGGCCCGCCTGGGCCGCGGCCTTCGTCGTCACCACGAGCACCTCGCGCGGGCGGCCCGAGCCATCGTCGCGCAACTGCACGATATACATCAGCTTTCCATCGGCATTGGCCAGCCGCAAGATCTCGGCGAGCACCTCGCCGGCCGGCCGATCTTGGACGTCGATCGCCAGCATTTGGTTCTTGGTGATTCCTTCGCGCTGCAAGGCCTCGCCGGCAATCTCCACGTCGACGTCCACTTCGGCCCCAAATAGCTCGAGGGCCTTGTCGAGCGGTGTGCGCGGGAACTTCAGCGACAGCGGCCGCGCGAGCCGCGCCGCCAGATCGCTCGTCGTCGAATCGGTGGGCGAAGTTGAGCTTGCCCCGCTCCCTTCGCTCGCTTCGAGCGCCAGCCGACCGGCCAGCGCCAAATTGTGAGCCGCCACGGCCGGCAGATATGCCCGCAGCCGCACGATACGATCCTCGACATCGCTGCGCGTAAAGTCGACCAGCACATCGAGCATGCTCGGCAGCCGCTCGAGCACCGCTCGGTTGTAACTCGAAAGCTCGACGTCACTGAGGTAATTGTCGGCCCACGTGGGCAGCTCTTGCCAGCGGCGCCGCAAGTTCCGCTCCTGCACCAGCGGCTTCTGATCGGCCGATGCGTAGACCGCCAGTTCGACGAACAGCGCGTCGCGCAAATCGGCGCTAAACATCGCGCCACGCGGAAACGGCCCCAGCAAGCGATCGAGCGAATCGCGCAGCCCCTCGGCTTGGCCCGCCAACAGCCCCTTACCGCCAGTCGACAGAAAATTCGGCGCGAACAAAAACGTGAACTGCCGCTCGGCGTCGCTTGCCGCGCGCAGCAACTCCAGCTCGCGACGCAACGTGGGTGCCGCACCCGCCGCGGTCACCACGTCGTTCAGCCAGTCGGCCGGGCAAACGACCAATAGCCGCTCGTCTTGCGACTCAGGCAGCCAATAGCCGAACTCGCCGGCGCGATACACACGCGACTCGGTCGCGTCGATGGTGGAACTTGGCCAGTTTTTGGCCAACGTCGCTAACTCAGCCCGCTCGCGCAGTCGCAGAACGAGAATGCTGTCGGGCGGACCCTGCTCCACGCCGTAGAAACCGACGAGCAGCGTATCGATGTCGGCAAGCGCTACGCCTGAGCGCCGCGGCAATTCATCGCGGGCCAGCTCGCCCCAAGGGCCCAACGAGTCGAGCACCTTACCGACTTCAGGTTGAAGCAGAGAATCGGCCACGCGCCAGTGCAACACGGCCTGCACACCTGGGAGCAGATAGCCAATTTCGAGCGGCTGCCCGGCGGTGGGAGATGTCCACTGCGGGGGACGGGTGACGGGCGCGGACGGCGCCTGGGATTTCGCTGCGACGGCAGCATCGCCTGGCGCCGCTGACGAATCCGCCGGTATCGCAGCCGGTTGCGGTGTTACGGCAGCTTCGCGACAACCGACCAGCGCTGCCAGCGTCATGATGACCAGCAGCGCATCCGTCCGTTTCGTCCCCAGCGCGAACGACCAATCGGCGGCGCAGCGGCGGCGAACGTTCATGACAGCGGTTATCCGGCCCAGCCTGGAGACGACAACATGCCGCCCGCTTGATTATAGGCCAAGCCGGCTAACCGCTCGATTACGCAATTCGCTCACGGCGAATCTCAATCACGCGATCGCCCGATCACGGCGGCGCAACCTGGCCTTACGGCAACAGAGTCGCGCCGCGCTCGGTCACCAGACCCCCGCGCCCACGTATCCGCCGTAGTAATAGGTCGGATACCGGCTCGTGTAGAACGTGCTCGGGTAGGTCGGGAAGTAATAGGTCGAATAGGCCGGAGCGTAGTTGTACGGCGAGTAGTAATAGCTCGTGTAAGGGCGATAGTACGCGCCCGGCGCGTAGTACCCGGCATACGGCGTGTAGTACGAGTAGGTCGAATACGGCGCGTAATAAACGCCGTACGGACGACGCCACCGAACCTGCGCCTCAGCGGCACTTGGGGCCAACGCGCCCAGGGCAGCCACCACAGCCAGAACCAACAGCATGCGTTTCATGATTTGTCCTTCCACTTAGGAAATGCCACCGGTTGCCTTCGCTGGGCGGCTGGACGCGGGATCCAGCGTTCCCATCTGCAATTCTAGGTGGTTGTTACTCTTGGTGAAGTCAATTGCCCCACTTGGGTCGCGCCGCCGTCCCTCCCAACTCGAACTGCACTCGCGAGTTGCGTCGGGCGGCCAATTTCTTGAACTCGGCGGCCAGCCAGTTGTCGTTCCGATCTATCTCCGCCAGTCCCCACCCGTGTATTCTCACGCAATATGCCGTGGTAGTCTCACGAAGTAGTCCGCCGAGGCTGGCTAGCAATATCTACCCTAGATACGCCCCCTCGGAGCCAATTCTGCCCGCCGCCGGCAAGAAAAACTCAAGTCCGGCAACAATTGCCTGGCGACAAAGCTCCGTGGCCAAAACACCACACGCTTCCCAAATGCCGCAAACACCCCTGGCTCGCGAGTTAACGATCATGCGTTCCCGCAAATCAGCAGGCATCGGTGCGATTTTCATCTTCAGCGTAACGCTGGCACTCCTTGTTACAGTGCCCGACACCATCAGCGCCGGCGAAACGCTCGTCGGCCGCCAGATCGAGTCATTCACGTTGCCCGACGTACATGGCCGCGACCAAACGCTGGCCGCGCTCCGCGGCGACGGCCCGCTGGTCGTCCTGTTCGTCGGTGTCGAGTGCCCGCTCGTCGGCCAGTACATGCCGCGCATTGCCGAGCTGGCGACCGAGTACGCCAAGCGCGGCGTCCGCCTGGTGGTCGTCGACGCCAACCGCCAAGACTCGTTGGCCGAGTTGACCGCCTTCGGCCAGCGACACAAGCTCGAATTGCCGATCCTCAAAGATCCTTCCGGCGAAGTCGCCCGGCAGTTCGGCGCCACGCGCACACCGGAGGCGTTCGTCGTCGACACGGCTGGCCGCGTGCGCTATCACGGCCGCATCGACGATCAATACGGCGTCGGCTTCCACCGCCCGCAGCCGACGCGTCGCGACTTGGCCCTGGCGCTCGACGATCTGCTGGCCGATCGCGAAGTCGCCGTCGCTGAAACGCCGGCCGCCGGCTGCTTCATTGGCCAGACCCGCAGCCCGAAGACGACCGGCGCGGACCAACCGTCGAGCACCGAAACCGTCACCTACTCAAAGCACATCGCGCCGATCTTGCAGAACCGCTGCGTCGAGTGCCATCGGGCCGGCGAGGTCGCCCCCTTCGCGCTCACCGAATACGAAGAGGTCGCCGGCTGGGCCGAGACCATCCGCGAAGTCGTCGACGCTGGCCGCATGCCTCCCTGGTTCGCGAGCCCCCAGTACGGCGAGTTCCATAACGCCGGTCACATGCCCGACGACGAGAAAAAGCTGATCGCCGCCTGGGTTGACGCCGGCGTTCCGCAAGGCGATCCGCGCGACATGCCCGCGCCGCGCACCTTCACCGCTGGCTGGGGGATGCCCGAGCCTGATCAGATCATCCCCATGAGCGAGACGCCGTACCACGTTCCGGCTGAAGGAGTGGTCGACTATCAGTACTACGAGGTCGATCCCGGCTGGAAAGAAGACAAGTGGATCTCGGGCTCCGAGGCGCGTCCCGGCGCCCGCTCGGTCGTGCATCACATCCTGGTCTTCATCAAGCGGCCGAACAAAGTTTATCTGCCGCTGTTGCCCGGCGAGTTGATCAGCGCCTACGCCCCCGGCATGAAGCCGACGGTTGCCGAGGCCAATGACTCGGCGCTGTTGGCCCCGGCCGGCTCGAAGATCGTCTTCCAGGTGCACTACACTCCCAACGGCACGCCGCAGGACGACATCAGCTACCTCGGCGTGAAGTTCGCCGACGAGTCGCAGGTCAAGCGCGAAGTGCGGGCCGGCATGGCGATCAACCTCAGCTTCCGCATTCCGCCGAACACCGACGACTACGAAGTAACGGCGTCTTACAAATTCCGCCGCGATTCGCTGTTGATCGGCGTCAACCCGCACATGCACCTCCGCGGCAAGACGTTCCGCTACGAGGCGTTCTACCCCGACGGCCGCCGTGAGATTTTGATGGACTGCCCGCAGTTCGATTTCAACTGGCAGCTGGGCTACCAGTACCTGGAGCCGAAGCCGATGCCAAAGGGAACGCGGATTTTGTGTACAGCCACGTACGACAATTCGTCGGGCAACGTCAGCAATCCCGATCCCTCGCGCACGGTCACATTCGGCGAACAGACCTGGGACGAAATGATGATCGGCTTTTTCTTCGCGTCGGAAGACCGCTGGCCGGTGAAAGAGCAGTAGTTAGCGCATGGCGCGGGTGCGGGAGTCGTTTCTGCGATCGGCGTCGCGAACGCCGGGACGCCTCCTGGAGCTTGGCGGACAAACCTCGCGGCGTGCGGTACAATTCGCGCATGGCCGACTCCGCGAACACGAAAACCGCCCCAACGACCGGTTCCCCCGCAAGGGCGCAACCCGCTGCGCCATTCACTGCCGCCGAAATTGCGCAGTACCAGCGCGACGGTTTCTTGATCGTGCCGGGGCTGTTCGCCGCGGACGAGATGAGCACGCTCCTGGGCTACGCGCGTCTCGATCCGGCCCTGCAATCGAGCGCGTACGATCGACTGGATGCCACGGGCGCCCGCACGCGGCTAGCGCTTTGGAATGAGGCGGGGGACGATCTCTACAGCATGTTCTCGCGCAGCCCTCGGTTGGTCGATCGCGCCGAGCAGCTCTTGGCCGACGAAGTCTATCACTGGCACACCAAGATGATGCTCAAGGAGCCGCGCGTCGGCGGCGCTTGGGAATGGCATCAGGATTACGGTTACTGGTATTCCAACGGTTGTCTCTATCCCGATCTGCTGAGCGCGATGATCGCCGTTGACGTCGCCACCCGTGAGAACGGCTGCCTGCAAGTGCTTCGCGGTTCACACCGGTTGGGGCGCATCGATCATGTGAAGATCGGCGATCAAACCGGGGCCGATCCCGAGCGCGTGGCCGAAGCCGTCGCTCGGCACGAGCTGGTCTACGTCGAGGCCCAGCCAGGCGACACGCTCTTCTTTCACGCGAACCTGCTGCATCGTTCGGATCAGAATCGTTCGGCGGCGCCGCGCTGGTCGTTGATCGCCTGCTACAACGCCCGACACAACGATCCGTATCGAGAATCGCGCCACCCGCGCTACACGCCACTGACGCGCACCGGAGACGAAGCGATCCGCGATTGGGCGCGGCGCCAACCGACTGCCAGCGATTCAACCGCCGACGCAGCGGCCGGGCAGGCCGCCCGATGAGTAGCACCGACTCTCCTTCGCCCGACATTGAAGTGCCGCCGACACGCTCCGAAGGCACCGAGCCGCCGCCGCGCGTCGGGTATCCGCTGATCGCCTGGATTGTGATCGTGGCCCTGGTCGCGTTGACTGTTTGGGGGCAATACATCCGCAACGACCACGGGTCGGCGGCCGCCGAAGTAGCGGCCGACCCAGAGTCGTTTGTGTTCGAGCTGCAGGGCCGCTACAGCATTGGCGCGGTCAACAGCGGCCTGCCGATCAAAGACTCTCAGCGGCGACAGTTTTTCGATCAGCTCGAAAAATTTGCCGCCCACGGAAATCGCTTGCGCCTGGTCGTGGCCGCCGGTGAAATCGTGGGCCCCCAGCAGGCGCTCGATGTGCTCGTCGAGCTGCCCGAAAAGCTGCGCGACTTGCCCGAGGTGCAGACGCTCAAACGGTTATACGAGTACGGGATAGCGCGCGGCGCGCCCGGCGAACCGCGCGAGGCCATCACCAACGCAAGCTCAGGAGACGTCGAGGCTCCTGCGTCTCAGCTCCCGGCAGTCGCGCCGGAAGTCACTCCGGCCGAGCGCGAAGCACTCGTCAAGCGGCTCGGCTGGTTTGGCCAACTGGCGCTCGCACAGCGCGGCCTCGCCGACAAAGCCGTGCGCGACGCGGCGTTAGCTCCCGCCGTGAAGACGTTTGGTTTTGTGATTGGCGCCTTTGGGATTGGCTGCGTGGCGGCCTTGTTGGGCTTCGTGATGCTTGTTGCCCTCCTGGTGCTCGCCGCACAAGGGAGCTTGCGCGGTCTGCAAACCGGTTCCGCTTTTGGCGGAGTTTATGCCGAGACGTTTGCCGCGTGGATGTTGCTGTTTCTCGCACTGAGCTTGCTGGGTCGACTACTGCCCGATGTCATTCCACAGCCGATTCGCTTATCGGTGCCGTTCGTCGGCAGTTTACTGGCGCTCGGCTGGCCGCTGCTCCGCGGAGTGCCCTGGTCGACCGTGCGCCGCGACATCGGCTGGGTGTCCGGTCGGGCTGGGCTCGGCGAACCGTTTGTCGGCGTCGGTTGCTACCTGATGGGCATCCCGATTCTGCTCGCCGGCGTGCTGGTCATGTTCGCGATCCTCAAACTTCGCGGGGCCGGCACCGTCGAGGGCCCCGACATGCCAACCCATCCGCTGGTCGACCTGGTGCACGGTGGCACCTGGTTCTGGCAATTGGTCTTGTTCGTCGACGCCGCGATCCTGGCCCCGCTCATCGAAGAAACGATGTTCCGCGGCGTGTTGTATCGCCATTTACGCGAGGCTTCGGCCCGCTGGGCCCGCTGGGCCGGCGTGCTGGTCAGTGCGACCGTCACCAGCTTTCTGTTCGCGATCATCCATCCGCAGGGCTGGATGGCGGTTCCGGCCTTGATGGCTTTGGCCTACACTTTCAGCATCGCTCGCGAGTGGCGCGAATCGCTGATCCCGTGCATGGTGGCCCATGGCGTGCACAACGGTCTGGTGTTCGCCTTCTTGATGACGGTGTCCTAACCGCACAAATCTGACTCACTTTCAACTTGCAAGGAAACGACCCGTGACTGGTAACCTATGCCGCACGCTGGCGGCCTGCCTTCTGGGGAATTTACTGGCCATGAGCATCCTTTCGAGCGCCGCTCCCGCACAGGCGGCCGACGACACAAAGGTCGACGACACGACGGCCGCAGCCAGCAGCTTTATCGCTGGCCACCTCGAAAAAATCCGGCCGTTGGAAATTGAAGTCGCGCTGAGCTGGTGGTTGGCCAACACCACGGGCGAGGACAGCGCGTTCGCCCGCAAACAACAGCTCGAGACGCAGCTCGACGTGGCGCTCTCCGACAAAGCCCGCTTCGCCGAGCTCAAGAAGCTGCACGAAAAGCCGCCGGCCGACAAGCTGCTGGCTCGCCAGATCGAAGTGCTCTACTTGCAGTACCTGGGCAAGCAGGTGCCGCGCGAGCTCCTGGAAAAGATGATCGCCAAGTCAAACGCCGTCGAGCAGGCGTTCAACGTCTATCGCCCCAAGGTCGATGGCCGCGAAGTGACCGATAGCGAAATCCGCAAGATTCTCGCGCAGTCGAACGACTCCGAGCGTCGCCGGCTGATGTGGGAAGCTAGCAAGGAAGTGGGCGCCGTCGTCGAGGCCGATCTCAAGGCGCTCGTCGTGTTGCGCAATGAAGCCGCCAAGCAACTCGGCTTCAAGAATTACCACGCCATGCAGCTCTACTTGAACGAGCAGAGCCAGGACCAGGTGCTGGCCCTCTTCGACGAGCTCGACACGCTGACGCGCGAGCCGTTTCTGGCCGCCAAGCGCGAGATCGACGGGCGGATCGGCAAGCTGGTCGGCGTGCCGATCGATGAGCTGCAGCCCTGGCACTACCACGATCCGTTCTTTCAGGAATCGCCGGCCGTGTTCGATGCCGATCTCGACAAGGTGTTCGAGAAGGTCGATATCCTGAAACTTTGCCGCGAGTTTTATGCCGGTATCGGTTTGCCGATCGAAGACGTACTGGCCCACAGCGACTTGTACGAGAAGCCGGGCAAAAGCCCGCACGCCTTCTGCACCGACATCGACCGCGAGGGAGACGTCCGCGTGCTGGCCAACATCGTGCCGAACGAAAAGTGGATGGCCACGATGCTGCACGAGCTGGGTCACTCGGTCTATTCGAGCAAGTACATCCCGCGCACGCTCCCTTACGTGGTCCGTTCGCACGCGCACATTCTCACCACCGAAGGGGTGGCGATGATGTTCGAGCGATTCAGCAAGAACGCCGACTGGCTGGCCGCCATGCAGGTGTCGGTCGCCGATCCGTCGGCCTTCAACGAGGCAGGCGCGCTGATGCGGCGCAATCAGTTGTTGATCTTCTCGCGTTGGTGCCAGGTAATGCTGAGGTTCGAGAAGTCGCTGTACGAGAATCCCGATCAAGATCTCAACGCGCTGTGGTGGAATCTGGTCGAGAAGTATCAGGGAGTGCGCAAGCCGAAGGATCGCAATCTGCCGGACTACGCCGCCAAAATTCACATCGTCAGTGCGCCGGCCTATTACCATAATTACATGTTGGGGCAGTTGTTCGCCTCGCAGGTGCACGCGGCCCTGTGTCGCGACGTGCTCGACGGCGCGCCGCCGACCGACGCCATCTACGTCGGCAATAAACGGGCAGGGCAGTTCATGCTCGAAAAGGTCTTTGCCCCCGGCGCCACCCTCAGTTGGAACGAACTGACAAAATACGCCACGGGCGAAGAGCTGAACGCCAAGGCCTTCGCGGCCGAGTTCCGGGCGAAGTAGTTGTTCGGCCCGCGCCGGTGCGCGAAGTGTCGCGCCCCGCGACGCGTTGTGACGCGGCATCGTTTTGTCGGTTCCCACGGCCGCTTTGATCCGGCTGCGGTACAATACCGCTAGCCGTTTGGGGAGCCGTCGGCCCGCTGCGTGGCCACGGCTTGAATTGTTAAAGTGGGAGCCCGCCGCGATGCCACCGGTCACACCTCCTGATCAGGACAAGAAGCCAGAATCGAGTGCACCCTACTGGGCACAATGGCGGCTACTGCTTCCTTACATCTTGCTGGGGTTCATGATCCTGTGGCTCTGGCAAGATGTCTTCCTGGCCAGCACGATTCAGACAATTCCTTACAGCGAATTCAAGCGCTATCTGGCGGCCGGCCAGGTGGTTGAGTGCAACATTCGTGAGGATCGCATCGAAGGAAAGATCGACCCGACTCGCAAGCCGCAAACCGCAACGCCTAAGCCGGCCGCGGTGACCGGTCCTGCCGCGGCCACTGCACCTGCGGCAGCAGTACCGGCAGCGCCTCCAACGCCCGCGGAAACTCCTCACGCGGAACCAACCAGCAACCCGGCGAAAGCGGCCACACCCCCGGGCGAAGTCGCCAAAACTCCCACAGCAATGCCTGTCACTGCTAACCCGGATGCGGCCAAACCAGACACCGCCAAGTTGGGGCTGTTTTCCTTCTACACGGTGCGCGTCGACGACGACAAACTCATCGAAGAGCTGCAAGCGCACGGCGTCGATTATAAGGGGGTTCGTCAAGGCCCGCTCTCGTCGTTGATTCTGGCCTGGGTGCTGCCGATTATTTTGCTCGTCGGCTTGTGGTTGTTCGTGTCGCGGCGGATCGGCGCGGCCGGTCAGGCGATGCTCTCGTTCGGCAAGAGCCGGGCGCGGCTGGTCGCCGACAAAGACACCGGCGTCACGTTTGCCGACGTGGCCGGCTGCGACGAAGCCAAATACGAACTGCAGGAGGTCGTCGACTTTCTCAAAAACCCCAAACGCTACGAAGCGCTCGGCGCCAAAATCCCCAAAGGGGTGCTCTTGGTCGGGCCGCCCGGCACCGGCAAGACCTTGCTCGCCCGGGCCGTGGCAGGGGAAGCCAAAGTGGCCTTCTACTCGTTGAGCGGCAGCGACTTCGTCGAGATGTTTGTTGGCGTGGGGGCGTCGCGCGTGCGCGATTTGTTCGCTCAGGCCAAAGCCACGACGCCATGCATCATCTTCATCGACGAGCTCGACGCCATCGGCCGGCAGCGGGGCGTGCACGTCGGCAATGTCAGCGACGAACGCGAGCAGACGCTCAACCAGTTGCTCGTCGAGATGGATGGCTTCGCGGCCAATGTCGGCATCATCATCCTGGCCGCCACCAATCGGCCCGATGTGCTCGATCGCGCGTTGTTGCGGCCTGGGCGTTTCGACCGCCAGGTGGTGGTCGACGCGCCGGATATCGATGGTCGCGAGGCGATTCTCAAGGTCCACTCGCGCGATAAACCGCTGGCGGCCGACGTCAATCTCAAGCATGTCGCGCAGGGGACGCCCGGCTTCTCCGGCGCCGATCTGGCCAATGCCTTGAACGAGGCGGCCCTGTTGGCCGCGCGGCGAAATGCCAGCGAAATCCATCAGCAAGACCTCGAAGAAGCGATCGAAAAAGTCGTCGCCGGGCCGGAGCGCAAAAGCCGTCGTCTCGACGCCGACGAGCGTCGCCGCGTGGCCTTCCATGAGGTGGGGCATGCCCTGGTCGCCGCCCATAGCGCGCATGCCGACCCCGTACACAAGATCAGTATCGTGCCGCGCGGCCGCGCGGCGCTCGGCTATACGCTGCAGTTGCCTGAGGGGCAGCAGTTCCTGATGACCCGTTCAGAGCTGGTCGATCGCATCCGCGGCATGCTGGGAGGTCGCGCGGCCGAAGAGATCGTCTTCGACGAAGTCAGCACCGGCGCCGAGAACGACCTGGAACGGGCCACTTCGCTGGCACGCCAAATGGTCTGCTCGTTCGGCATGAGCGACCGCCTGGGGCTCGTCCACTGCGGTCATCGCACGAACCCGTTCATGAGCCCGCTGGACGACGGCGCGCTCGAGCGCGATTTCAGCGAACGAACCGCCGAGCAGGTCGACGACGAAGTCAAGCAGATTCTCGACGACGCCTACGCCAAGGCGAAGCAGATTCTCACCGACCATCGAGACCAGCTCGAGCGCGTCAGCGAGGAGCTGATGCGCCGCGAGTCGCTCGACGCCCAGGCGTTCCAGCAATTGCTGGCCCACACTGGCGGCGGCGAGGCCCACCTCAACGACAAGGACATCGGCGCCCCGGCGTAGCATTCGTCGCTCTCGGCGGCTGGGTAGTCCACTGATCTGCTGCTCACCTGCTCTCGGCCGCAGGCCGCCCCCTCCCCAATAAAGTGTTCCGGGATTTTGCGTCCTAACCGTCCTAAGCCTGCGAAAAAACTACCTAAAGCCTTACTGTGACTACATTTGACCTTAGGACGCAAAACGCAAAAAGCTTGCGTCCTAAACCGTCCTAACAGGGCCGTTTTGCGTCCTAAGCCTGCACTACGAAGACCTAGACCACGAAGATTCGGACCACGAAGTTCTGGACCGCGGATGGCTTGATCAAGCTCCGACCAAATCCGTGCGATCCGTGAAATCCGTGGTCAAACAAATCGTGATTCTCGTTTGGCCAGGCACGCTCACAACACTTCGTCGTGCCGTTGTGGTGAATTGAACGTCGCGGGCGCGCAGAAGGACACAGAAGTTTGCTTGGTGACTTCATTCGACATGGCCCGGATCGTTCTGTGTTCTGCTGTGCCTTTCGGTGGATGCATTTTGCAATGGTCCGCGCGCAACGGGAGCGGGTTCGCCGGCCGGCCCCTTGAACGCAGTTTTGCGTGGGGCCTTGGTGGAGAGCATGCCGCTGCTATTTTGGCTTCATGTGCCACTGCTTGCCGGTGTATCGGCGCCGAGATTTGCTCGGCCGACAACACCGGCTAGCAGTGTTCGCGTTTTGCACGAGGTCTTCCCGGTGAGCCGCCGAGCACTGCTTGTTCGTCGGCGGCAATGTGTCAAAGCAAGGCGGCGATTTATCCGCCGACTGCCAAGCAGTGGCACACTTCGCGAGAATCTTCGTTGTGTCGCTGTGGTGAATCTCACGCGCGAAGCGCGAGCGGGTTCGCCGGAGTAGTTGAACTCCCGCGACGAAACAAGCTTCTGCGTCGTTCGCTTATCGGCGCCGACAGCGCATTGGCGGAGCCAGTGGCACTCGATTGTCCTTCGCGCGCACCGTTGGCGCTGGCCGAAGGGGGCCGCCGAACGTCTCGATCGCGTTGGCCCGGAGGAACCAGTTTGCGGTACCGACGACTCCGACATGCCGACAGCACGTCGCGACAAATGACCGTAAACCAGCACACTACTCAACGGGCTGCGATCGGGGTCGATCGGCAGCTTGCGCATCATGGCTGGAGAATCACCCGAAGATGACTTGATTCTAAGCGTCGGGTGGCTGCTTGTCCAGTCTATTTAGTACAAAAATTAGTACAGTATTGTCGGGGGTTCGAGTTGCGTTGGGGAGCCGCTTCACCACGCTCGGCAAACGGCAACCCGAACTGGCCGGCTGGTCAAGTGACGCCAACGCCTCTCAGCGCGGCGTTGACGATGAACGTCAACGATGCCCGGGGAAAACTCAGTTCCCCGTACCCGAAACTCTAACTGTGACAAAGCGCTAGTTGCTGCTCGCGCTGTTTCAAGGGCTCTTGGGGTTCTGCACACGGGACACAATGATCTGCCGTTCGAGGTTTTCGTAGTAGCGGTCGGGATCGCGGAAGTATTCGATCCGGTCTTGATAGATCGTGCCTGCCTGTCGCACGATCGACGGGGCCAACCACAACCAGGCGATTACCGCCAGGAGTCCGATCCGCGCACAAGACTTTGCCAGGCATCGCAGCAGTGCCGAAAATCGTGCTCGAAGGTCGTATGTCCAATCGTGGATAACGCCCATCGACGCACGTCGTGCGCACAGCAGGCAAAACCACAGGGCTGCAATCAGGATCGATAGCGCGATCGACAGTAGGGGACCATCCGCGCTTAACCAGTACACGATCGTCAGGTTGAGCGACCCCAACGGTGGGTCCATTGCTGCTCGCCAGGCGAGCACCTGCTGCTCGTCTGGTTTGGGCAACATCTCCGACAGCATCGAGAAGTTGGAGATCGATGGTATTCTTCCGCCTACCAACGGCCAATAAGGCGCGGCCGCATAGGTCGCTGCCACTAGCGCCGTAAAAACTAATAGCGATCGCAGGCCGAAGCGAAATCTGCGACTGCGCAACCTGGCGTAGACCCTTCGTAACACGGCGGCCGCGAGCCCCAGGCTAAGGAGCGCCAGGGCTCCCATGAGCACGCGGCCGGCGAGTTGTCCACTGATGACTCCTGCCGGAATCAATCCGAGCCAGACGAATATCGTGCCGCTTCCCGCGACCCAGCTAACCACATGCCGAGTGTTTCCGAACGCCGGAATTTCAGTGGATTCGGTCGCCCTCAATGTCCATCCCACGCAAAATAGGGAGACTGCCAGAAAGAGCAACATGCCGACGCATGAATCCAGTGCTGAGAAAGCAAGCACCGAGCGTGAACTATGCATCGACTTGCGGTGGTTTTGATCGATTTGTGCCACGATGTTTCGCACGGCATTGCCATCGGCCTTGAGTTGGCTTTGCGCGCTGACGAGCTTCCTTGTCTCATCGGCGGTGACAACGTCGGGGCGGGCGGCGGCAATCTCTTCCAGACGTTGAAGTGCATTGCGACTTAGCAATTCAACCATGATCAAATGTTCCACTCGAGTCGCAGCTTCTGGCGCCGCCGCCAGTTGCTCGACCAGGCGGACAGCCTGCCGCGAGAAACTTGCCTGCAAACCCAGGTCGCTCGCCGTGGCGGTGCGGCTGCGCTGCCATCGAAACAGCTCAATCAGCAAACCGGATTCACGTATTGAAAGCAGGCGCGAGCGGCAAATGTCGACCTGTTCGACCTTGGGAACCTGGCTGCGAGCCAGTAGCTCGAGAATCGACGAGATGCCGGCATCGCCAAACGCCAAGAACGGCTGCTTCTGTCCTTGTTCAAAGTGCTCGACGGCTTTCTGATATGCGCTTGGGTCGGAGATGGACCAGATCATCTCCATGCTGTTTGGGTCGAAGTCCCGCTTGGCTCCTTTGTTCAAATATGCGACTGCGATCAGGTAATCGTACAGAGCGTTGTCGGGGTCGTGTCGGAGGCACTCCTTCCAGACGTCGAACGAGGATCGATCGCGCGGAGCAAGGTTCTTGGCGGTGAATTGGAGCAAGGCCCGTAACCGCCACCAGCGGACTTCGTCGGGCGCAATTTCCGTCGCTCGTCGAGCCAGCGCCAGGCATTTGTCGCGGCACTGAGTTTCGAATTCAACTTCGGCTCGTTCCACCGCGTGCTCGTCCAGCATGGGACCAAGCGAACGTGTTGTCTGTCCGACGGGCTGTTGACGCAGGTGACGGTACAAGTAGCCGTTCCCCGGAGAATCCAGGACTAATGCCGCGCCCATGGCGAGCTCGGGAAGCGGCGGAGACGAACCAAGAACGCGATCGGTTTCGTGCAGCCAGAAGTCGGCTTGCGCGGATGGTTCGCGGTTGCCGACGGGCACCTGCTGCCAGCAGGTCCAACTCCAGGCCGCTTGTTGCAGCAATCCTGAGACGTACCCAAATCCAATCTCGGAACGCCACGTGACCAGGATCAATCGTCCGCCTGCCACCAGCAAAAGCGCACCCGCAACGACAATCGGCAGCCCCTCTTGTGCCGCATGGCGCAGGCCACTCCGCGCGAATGTGGCGGAGCGCGCTTTCATATCCACTAGAATCTTGGACGTGTCGAAGAACACATCATTCAATCAAGTAGAAGATGCTGCCTTGCTGCGGCATACCAGAGCTTCGCTGCGCAATTCACGCGATTTCGATTGGATGCGGCACCGGACATTGTATCGAATCGGCGCCGGCCTCGGTGAGGCCAGCTACAGCATCTCACCAGACCGCCTAATCCAGCATCCCCAGCAGCTCGATCTGCGTGTCGAATCGCAGCGCGATCACGCGCCAGCCCCGCCCGGCAGGGAGCGTGTCGCCGGCGCTCGTCCCCGGCCGGTAGAACGTGAAGTACCACACGACCGGGAAGTTCTCGCACTTGTAGAGGTACTTCAACAGCACGACATCCTGCCCGATGCGGCGCAATCCCACGCGTTCGAAACTGCGATAGGCGCCGTAGCGCTTCTCGAGCTCGCGGGTTTTGTTCTTCAGATCGGCCAGCCCTTCGGTCCGTTTGAGCGTGGGGCTCGAGGCCAGCAACTCGTCGTAGGCCGCATCGACCTGGCCGAGCGAGACGGCTTCCAAGAACCGCGTTACTTCCCCTTCGAGACTGGCCAGCGACGAATCGGCTTCGGCAGGCGGATTCTGCGCGTGCGATGCCAGGCTGAGCGCCGCGCCGGCCGTTAGCACCAACAAGCACGCCCACAGCGGAAGATGGCGGCGATTCATGGGAGCCTCAGATAGTGAGTGGCTAGTGGTTAGTGGGCAGTGGTTAGTAGCAGTTTCAACACCGACGTGAAAAACGATGTCAGGTGACACTGCAAAAGGCAACTAGCAGTGCTGTATCGGACCATTCAGTGCTGGGCAAGCCAGCAGTGGCACCCAACGCCGTAAACTCTTGATCGGGGTGGCCCGGCTGCTCGCAGCCGGGGGGCGCAGCCACAAGAATCTGCTCATGCCGCGCGGCCATATTAGCCGCGTCGGTTTCAGGAGGCTTCTTGTCGCTTCGCGACCCAGCCGGCAAGCGGCTGGGCCACCCATTTCCCACAGTTTCGGATGGTTAACGGCGTAGAGTGGCACGCAATCCTGGTTTTGAAACCGCTTCTTGATGCAATTCAGTTAGCGCGGGTTTTCGCGGGCTTGGCGCACCAGCTCGGCGAGGGCCGCGGCGGCGCCTTCCAGCGGGATCAGCGTCGGCTCGCTCTCCCAGCGCCATTTGATTTCCAGTTTCCCCTCCTTGAGACTGCGACCGCCGATCACCACGCGCAGCGGAAAGCCGATCAGGTCGGCATCCTTGAACTTCACGCCCGCCCGTTGGTCGCGATCGTCCAACAGCACGTCGACTCCGGCGGCCGAGAGGTCGTCGTGCAACTGCACTGCCGCTTGCATGACGTCTTCCTGGGTGACGTTCAGCGGGGCCAGCAAGACTTCGTACGGCGCCAGCGCCATCGGCCAAACGATCCCCTGCTCATCGTGGCGCGTCTCGATGAGCGAAGCCAGGATGCGATTGATGCCGATGCCGTAGCAGCCCATGATGATCGTGTGCTGCTGCTCGGTGTCGTCGAGAAACTTCGCGCCGAGCGCGTCGGAATACTTGGTGCCCAGCTTGAAGACGTGGCCGACCTCGATCGCGTGCCGCAGCGCCAAGGTTTCGCCACACCGCGGGCAAGCATCGCCTGCACTGGCATTGCGCAAATCGGCGAAGTGGTCGGCGGCCACGTTGAAGTCGCGCCCCAGGTTCGCGCCGGTGTAATGCTTGTCGGCCTCGTTAGCGCCGACGACCGTATCGACCAGCACGGCCACGTCGCGATCGGCCCAAAGCGGAATTGAGAGCCCAACCGGCCCGGCGAAACCGACCGGCGCCTTCGTGACTTTCTCAATCACCTCGGGCGGGGCCAACTCGAGCCGGGTGGCGCCGACCGCGCGGCGCAGCTTGCCTTCGTTGGCATCGTGATCGCCCCGCAGCAGCACGGCCAGCGGTTTGTCGTCGGCAACGTAGATCAGCGTTTTGATCATCTGCGCCGGTTGGCAGCCGAGCAGCTTGCTGACTTGCTCGATGCTGCCGACCTTGGGGGTATCGACTTTCTTCAAGGCTGCGGAGCCTGCTGCTGGTTTGGCAGCGCCACTCTGTGCTGCCTCACTCTTTGCGGCGCCAATTTCGGCCCGTTCGAGATTGGCCGCGTAACCGCAGCCCGCACAGTGGACGACGACGTCTTCGCCATTGTCGGCCAGCACCATAAACTCGTGGCTGGCGTCGCCGCCGATCGGCCCGCTTTCGGCTTCGACGGCGAGGTACTCGAGCCCGCAGCGCGCGAAGATGCGGCAATACGCGGCGTACATTTTGTCGTAGCTGGCGGCCAGCGATTCGACAGACGTATCGAAGCTGTACGCGTCCTTCATCAGGAACTCGCTGGTGCGCAGCACGCCGAAACGGGGCCGCTCCTCATTGCGAAACTTGGTCTGAATCTGATAGAGGGTGATCGGCAACTGGCGATAGCTGGAAATAAACTTGGCCACCAGATCGGTGATCACTTCTTCGTGCGTCGGCCCCAGCGCCAGGTGCACTTCGCGATTCGCCCGGCGGACCTTGAAATTGATCAGTACGCCACCGAAGGCATCTTTGCGGCCCGTGCGCTCCCACAGCGTGATCGGCGTCAAGGCCGGCATGTGCAGCTCGACACCGCCGGCGCGGTCCATCTCGTCGCGGACGATGGCTTCGGCCTTGCGCAAGGCGCGCCAGCCGAGCGGCAGGTAGGTGTAGGCGCCGGCCATCACCTGCTGGACGAGCCCTGCGCGAAGCATCAGCACGTGGCTGGGAATCTCGGCTCCCTCGGGCGTTTCCTTCATCGTGGGAATGAGCGTTTGCGACCAGCGCACGAGAACCTTCCGTTAGCTAGCGTTGGGTGGGGGGGAGCTGTGGGGCGAGTTGCGTCGCGGCGGATCGACGCGACGACGACTCATGCCGCGGGCGAAAAAGCCGGCGGAATTGTACGATATGGGGGCGCAGCACGGCAACGCCGCGGCGCGCGGCCGCTTGTTGACAGCCGGCGGGCGTCATAGAATTGCCCGATTCTCATCTGCTCAACCGCGTCCACTTGTCCACACGAGCCCCATGCCCCGACGTTTCATCAATCAACTCGGTCACCAGGAAGCGATTCACGAAGTTTTTCTGGCGTCCGACAAGCAACTGCGCCCCAATCGCAACGGCAATCTCTACTTGCAAGTCGAGCTCCGCGACCGCACCGGCGCGCTACCGACGCGGGTGTGGAACGCCACGGAATCGCTCTACAACAGCTTCGAGAATGGCGATTTTGTGCTCGTCGAGGGGACGACGCAGCTCTATCAGGGGGCGCTGCAGCTCATTGCCTCGCAGATCACGCTGGTGCCTGGCGACGAAGTCGACTCGAGCGACTTCATGCCGCTGTCGCAAGACACCATCGACCGGCTGGGCGCTCGGCTGGCCGAGCTGCTGCGCGGCATGTCGAACCCGCATCTGCGCGCGCTGGCCGAGTGCTACCTGTTGGACACGCACACCATGGCGCGGTTCGCGCAGGCCCCCGCGGGCGTGAAGAACCACCACGCCTATCTCGGCGGCCTGTTGGAACACGTGGTCAACGTGATGGAGTTGGCCACGCTTGTGGCGGGCCGCTATGAGATGCTCGATGCCGACCTGCTGTTGATGGGGGCGTTCTTGCACGACGCCGGCAAAATCGAAGAACTGAGCTACCAGCGCGGCTTCAGTTACACCGATGAGGGGCAGTTGATCGGCCACGTGGTGATGGGCGTGGCCATGCTCGATGCCAAGCTGGCCGAGGTCGAGCGGCTTTCGGACGAACCGGTCCCCGCCGAACTGGCGCTGCGGCTCAAGCACATGATCGTCAGCCATCACGGCGCTTACGAGTTCGGCAGCCCGAAGTTGCCGATGACGCTCGAGGCCGTGGCCCTGAATCTGATCGACAACTTGGACGCCAAGCTGCACGGCTGGCAACAGTTGATGCGCGACGATCCCAACTCCGAGAGCCGCTGGACGAACTTTAACCAACAATTAGGGCGCAAGTTGTTCAAGCCGAGCCTGGCGCCCGATCCGGCGCCGGTCGACTGAGCGGCCGCGCGACGGCACACGCATGAATCTCGCGGAACTCGAAACCAAACTCCTCGCTCTCGTGGCCGCTCCGCAGTATGAGTCGGCGAAGCCCCGCGTTCTGGCCGAGCGGCTCGGCCTGGACGACGAATATCGGGGCGATCTCAAGCGCCTGATCAAGCAGCTCGTCAAGCAAGGCAAGCTGCGCTACGGCGCCAATCACCACGTTGAGCCGGCCGGCGCGCCCGTCACGGGGCAAGTGGTCGGCGTGTTTCGCCGCGCGCAAGGGGGCTTCGGCTTTGTGCGCCCCAAAGGAACGCCCGCCGCGCATGGCCGCAACGACGACATCTTCATTCCGGCGGAAGCATCGGCCGACGCCTCAAGTGGTGACGTCGTGATGGTCGAAATGCGGGGGCGCAAGTTCTCGTCGCGCGGCAACCCCGAAGGGCGGATCGTCGAAGTCGTCGAGCGCGACACCCGGCAATTTGTCGGCACTTATTTCGAGACGGCCGGCAACGGTTATGTGCAAGTCGACGGCACGCTCTTTCAACGGCCCGTGTCGGTGGGCGATCCCGGCGCGAAGAACGCCCGGCCCGACGACAAGGTCGTGTTTGAGATGGTGCGCTTTCCGTCGCATTGGCACGACGGCGAAGGAGTGCTCACCGAGGTGCTCGGCCCGCGCGGCCAGCCCGGCGTCGACACGCTGTCGATCATCCGCGAGTTCGAGCTGCCCGAGGAGTTTGCCGAAGACGCCCTGGCCGAGGCCCGCGCCCAGGCGGCCGAATTCGACGAAGCGATCGAAGATCACCGCATCGATCTGACCGGACACACGATCATCACGATCGACCCGGTCGACGCCCGAGATTTCGACGACGCGATATCGCTCGAGCGCACGGCCGAAGGGCATTGGCGCTTGGGCGTGCATATTGCCGATGTCTCGCATTTCGTGCGCCCCAAGACGGCGCTTGATCGCGAGGCGCTGGCCCGCGCCACGAGCGTCTACTTGCCTGACCGCGTGCTGCCGATGCTCCCCGAGCTGATCTCGAACGGGCTGGCGAGCTTGCAGCCCGACAAGGTACGCTACACGAAGACCGCGTTCATGGAGTTCACGCCCGACGGCACGCGAGTGTCGTCCGACTTTCACTCGGCCGCGATCCGCAGTTGCCGGCGCTTCACCTACGAAGAGATCGACGATTATCTGGCCAACCCCGAGGCCTGGCGCGAGAAGCTGACACCGCAGGTACACAAGCTGGTCGAAGACATGCACACGCTGGCGATGGTGCTCCGCGAGCGGCGCCGCAAGCGGGGCGCAATCGAGCTCACCATGCGCGAGGTGAAGATCGACTTGGACAAGGAGGGGCGCGTGGCCGGCGCGCACCTCGTCGAGAACACCGTCAGCCACCAGATGATCGAAGAGTGCATGCTGGCGGCCAACGAGGCCACGGCCGAGCACCTCCGCGAGCAAGGGCTGTTGTTCTTGCGGCGCGTGCATCAGTCTCCCGCGCCTCGCAAACTCGAAGAGCTGACCAAATTTATCACCGAGCTGGGTTTTCCGGTCGACAGCCTGGAAAGCCGCTTCGAGCTGCAGCGATTGCTCAAGCTCGTCGCCGGGCGCCCCGAAGAGCAGGCGGTCAACTACGCGATTCTCCGCAGCCTGCAACAGGCGCTCTACAGCCCGGAAGACGAAGGGCACTACGCGCTGGCCAGCGAGTGCTATTGCCATTTCACGTCGCCAATTCGCCGGTATCCCGATCTCACGGTGCACCGCCTGCTCGACGCACTGGCCCGGCGCAAGAAACCGACGACGCACCTGCCCGAGTTGATCGGCCTGGGGGATCATTGCTCAGAGCGCGAGCGGCGCGCCGAAGCGGCCGAGCGCGAGCTGACAAAAGTCAAATTGATGAACTATCTGGCCGATCGCATTGGCCAGGAGATGGACGCCGTGATCACCGGCGTGCAGGAGTTCGGCCTGTTCGCGCAAGGGGTCGAGTTGCCAGCCGAAGGGCTGATTCACATCTCGTCGTTATCGGACGACTATTATCGCTATGATCGCACGCATCACACGCTGACGGGCCACCGGCAAGGCAACACGTTTCGGCTTGGCGACCTGGTTCGCGTGGCTGTCGCCCGGGTGGATGCCGATCGTCGTGAGCTTGATTTCCGGCTGGTGGCGCGGCGCAAGCAGCCACCGGGATCGCAGCCGGCCGTGGCTGCTCCGCGTGGCAAGCCAGGCGCGCCCCACGGCGGTGGCCGCGCCGGCAAACCGCACGATGGCCGCAGCGGAAAACCGCGCGATGGCCGCGGAGCTGGCGGGAAGAAAACGCCGAACCGGCCGGGCAAAAAAGGGGTCTCCGGCGGCAAGAAGAAACGCAGCCGCTAGGAGTGGCTCGGTCAAGCGACATCGTCAATCGCGATGCGAGATCGTCAATCGTCGACCGGCGCGCGCCGCTGACGCTTCTTTTGCGAGGTGACTTCCTTGCTCTTGATGCGCCGTTCGATGGACGCCCGCGACGGTTTGGTCGCACGGCGCGGTTTGGGTCGGGCGAGGGCCGCGGCCAGCAGCGCGCGGAGCTTCTCCAGGCAATCGGCGGTGTTGCGTCCTTGATCGCGAAATCGTTGGCTCTGTAGCACCACGTCGCCCGTGGCGGTCAACCGCTTGCCCAGTCGGGCCAACAAGCGCGGACGAAGCTCGTCGGGCACGCTGGGGCTTGTCGTCGCGCTCCAGCGGAGCACCGCCTTGGAGCTGACCTTGTTGACATTCTGTCCGCCGGGCCCCGAACTGCGCACAAAGGTGAACTCGATCTCGTCGATCGGGATCTTGACGGCGGCGTTGACATCGAGCGTTCGCATGTGAGCTTTTCAGTTACGGCGATTCTAGCCGGCGTGATCCCGCGAAGCACGTATTCCTGCGAAGCACGTCGCCAATAAAAAAGGCCGGTTCCTCCTCGGGGAAGTGAGGAACCGGCCAGCAATCACAGATCATTCGCCGACGGCGTGCGCGGGCGTCAGGCTACGCTCGCGCGGTCGCCATCGCGACTCGCTCAGGCCACACGATCACGACGAACAAGTCGCTTCAAACGGACCACCATCATCGGACTGACGGCCATCAGCCCGATGACCAGCAGCACAATACTACCTGGCTCCGGAATGGCCACGACGGTTGTCAGGGCGAAGTTGTAGGCGAAGTTGATGCTCGCCGCGAGATCGACCGTGGCGGTAATGCCGTAAACATCTCCGCCGTCGAGCACCAATCCCGTATTCAATCCCAGCGGGAACGGCAGGAGGCCACTACCAAAGAGCTTCAACGTCACCAAATTGGCAGGACCAGACATCTCGTACCTGCCGGTGATACTCAGCTTGGAATCAACGGTTTCGTCCTTCAGCTCTTCGACATCGAAGCCGCCGACCTTGATCAAAGCGTCGAGCGTGGCGTTCAAAGTCGCTGGTATCGAGAAGGTTCCGTGGGAAACTCCACCGACGGCGGGCCCATCGGGCGTGAAGGTCGGCGTCCCGGCATCGTCCTGCTCGAGATACAGTTCTTTGACGGTGCCGGAAACGTTTATTTTCAAATTCGACTGAGCGCCCGGGTCGTACTCAGGGCCATTCAGAGGATTGCCGTCGTAGAATTCATTCCAGAACATCTGCGTGCGTGGCAGCAAAATCTCAGCCAGCGCAAATTTGACCGTCTTGGTGTTGAGCATATCGAGGTCGAGGTTCGTGGCGCTCACCATCTTATAGGTGCCCGTGTCCGCGCCATTCTCGAAAATGCGCTGGATGCCGATATCGGCTATGCCCGGGATTTGGAAATTCCCCTTGGCGTCCTTCGGCAGGCCGATGCTGCGTGGGTGGGAATTGAGTGTTACCGGGCTTGCTAGCTTAATACCGACCGAGTACGGATTATTGACGACGTTGTAGTTGAACCCATCCGCCTTGAGGGTGATGTTCCCTAACGCGTAGTCCAGGCCGATGAGCATCAACGAGCGGGGCATCGCTCCGGTGAAGGTGCCATTGCCCGTGGCGTCAAGGTTTAGGTTGAACTCTTGTTCCGTGCCCGTGAAGTTGATGGGCACTGCGCGTGCTGGCGTGGCCAGAGCGGCACCGACGAGTGCCAGTGTGGCTACGCAGATCAGATTTTGACGAGAACTCGTCATGTAAAAATGCTCCCCGAGATAAGTGACTTGCCGCCTGAATGTTTGTGATGGCTCGCCCCCGACGAGGGGCGCTGTGAATCTCTGCTGGTGGCACCGCACGACTGGGCGTGGAGGGCCATGATGGAACTTTCTGCGTAACCGCCTGGTGGCGCCGCCGTGCTTTCAACGGACGGTGTCGCCGCGGGAATCTCCAGGCCGATCTCCCCCTTTGCCGGCCCTTGGACCTACCAGGCCCAGCGCTTGGCGCGACGGCGGTGCATGCCGTTGAAGCCCGTCGGACGGCTCTTCGCACGGTACTGGGGTCGTGCCGAGCGGCTGCTCTTGATTGGCTGGGTGCGGCCGTAGTGGGCTTGGCCTTCGCGCTCGTAGTCCTGATTCAAGCTGGTGTAATCCGACATGGATTGGGTCCTTTTTGAATGACGGTGATGTACGACATGAAATAAGAAACGACGCTGATCCACAGCCGACGGCGTGGGCCGCCGGCGAGCGACTGCTTTATCCGACCCGCATGACTGGGCCTGACATGGCGGACGCCTGAATCGCGAGCCGCTCGGCAAGCGGGCGGGCCTCGCTACATAATCCGGACAACTCGGTTCCGTCCTTGACCCCCGGCAGGTAGAGCCAAACGCCCAACTGCCGAGCCCAGATCTCCTCCTGGGGTTGGTTTTCCTGCCCACAGAGCACGATCAACAAACTGCTCTGCGACGCCAGGACTTCGATGGCCGAGCGAATCTCCTGTCGCTCGTCGTCGGTTGCCTGGTCGAGGTCGACCAGGGCCAACCCGACCAACATTCGCTGCAGGCACAACAATGCCGAGGGGGCATCGTCGCACTCCAGCGCCAACCAACCGGCTTCTCGCGCGGCGGCCGCTAACTCTTGCCGCCGCCGGCCATCGACCGCCAGCGCCAGGCACTGCAGCCTGTCGTTGGTGCGACGCGGAGCACGCACTGCCTGACCCGCTTCGCTCAAAACAAGCTGCCCATGTATCCGCGACATACTTTGTGCTCTTCGTTTCGAGAACCACTGGCGGGGCCGGGTAGGAACCACCCACGTCACCCCTTTGCCTCGACTGTCTCCCCGCGAGCCAGGCTCAGCCCGGCCGCGGGGTCCGCGATCCCACCTTGCGCTTGCGGGCGGCGAACAGTCCTGTCAGCCCCATCAAGCAAAGAGCCAAGGTCGACGGCTCGGGAACCAACACCCCGACGCCGAACTGTCCGCTGTAGGCGGCCAGCGCGACCGTGGCGATGTCGTCCGACGGGTCGTAGCCCGCCACAAACGGATTCAGCAATCCTGGCGGAATCGACGTGATGTCGACGCTGCCACGGATCACCCCGGTTTTGCCCACCAACGCTTTACCGCTGGCCAGGGTGCCGCCGGTGATGGTGCCGATCCCTTCGAACAAGAACGAACCTGCGCCGGCATTGCCGTAGAACGACACCTGGCTGAGGTCCATCGTCCAGAGGGTCTCGTTGCTCGCTACGCTGCTCGACGAGGTGGTGCCGGTGATGACGACATCATCGCCAGCTCGGCCGCCGGTGCCCGTGAGGCTGATATCCGGAAACGCGCCGCCACCGGGGGCGTCCGAACCATTGAGCAACACGTCCAACAGCATGTCGGCCCCGAACGTCAGCGGGCCCCCTGTCTGCTGGTAGTACAACGGCAAAGCCGGATTCAACGTCGGCCAGTTCGGCCGATAAATGGTGACGTCTCCGCCACCGTCGCCGGGGGCTTTGGTCGTGCTGATCACGCGATCGGGAGCGATCCCGTTCGTCGCGTAGACGAGGTTGACGTCGAACTGAAACAGGTCGCTGACAATTTGCGGAGTCAGCGGTCCACCACGCGCCGAGGCACCGGCCAAAACGGCCAAGGCCACAACGCAAGGTGCGATCGTAAAATGCTTCATACGGGTTTCTCCTACACCCCCGAAAACTTGAAACGGTGTCCCTGGGCGCTCCCGCATTTCCCATCAGGGAAACCACGGCCGACTGGCTCGGTCCGCTTCTGCGAGATATGCCCGATGTGCCAAAAGCACGCGGTATGCCGTTGATAGCGGTTGCGCGGAGAATTGCCGCAAGTTGCTTTGAATAAACACCTTGCGATATCGACAGCAGGCCGATTTTGGCTTCCGGTCGAGGCCACGCGTTTCACAGAACTGGTGGCGTCGCACCGCCAAAATCGCAGCGCAACCCTGCTGACGACTCGACTTGGCGGGGCTCTCCCTGGCTCGGTGAATCGTCACGCAGATGGTGAAAGGCGCGCAAAAACGTGCGCGCGGTCGAAAAAAAATTTGCCCCCGGCCAGCATCGCAGCGCGAAGCGCCATTACTCGTGAAGCGCCAATACTTGCGAAGCGGCTACCCTCGCGAAGCGATAGCTCCGCGAACCGCTAGTCCCAAAAGAGCGTTGGCGCCGCGGTCTGCGAAAAGGTGAACCGCTGGAAGGGGGGCCACCGCCTAGGGCGCTGACGGCCCGCGATTCGTACGACCCCCGCCGCGACGGCTAATCCAGCTTCATTTGGAAGCTGGCTTCAAAGTTGTACGAGCGGACCCGCTCGTCGGGTGCCGGCACCATGCGGAACGGAAACGGCCTCCCTGGCTGACCCATGTAGAAACCGGCCCCAAGCGTTTCGGCATTGGTGATCACCCAACTGCGGACAGGCACCAAGCGCTGCTCGCGCTCGGTAATCAATTGGGGCAACGCCAGGTAGATATTGGTGTTATTGCCGGGCGCGACCATGCGATCGCGGGGAAAGACGAATTCGCTACTGACCTTCAGCGGAACCGCGCCGAGATCTGGCAACCGCTCCAGGTAGTACTGAAAGCCCCAATGCCCCTGATAGTATTTCTGGCCTTTGACCCCCGCGAACAGTTGCCGGGCCTGCTCGGTTAGCGCCCGCTGCGCCACGGCGTATTGATAGTCGCCGCGGGCCACGGCGAGCGACACGCCCAGCGCCAGCGCTAGTGGAATTGCGTCCCACAGCCAGCCGCGCTGCGGCCACCGGGTGCTGGCCGACGCCGCCGACCGCGTCGCGGCGGCGTGGTCAATACAGCGGGCGAGCAGAATGGCCAGCGCCGGCACCAGCGGCAATAGGGTCCGCACGTTGACGGTCCAATTCAAGAATGCGGCAAAGATCCAGGTGCCGACAATCCAGGGAACCAGGAGAAACGTCCCTTCGTCCCGGCGGCGCCCTAGTTCGAGCCCCACCAGCGCGATCGCTTGCACGGCAGCCAGCAAAAACAACAACAAGTGCAGCAGCACGCCCCACTCGCGCCCTTGCTCGGTGTTGACTGCCAGTCCGGCGAACTCGCCGTCGCGGATACAGGCGGCTGCCAGCAGCGTGGTCGCGCCCACCGCGCAGAGCCAGCCACGCCAGTTGCCAATCCGCGGCAGAAACAGCACGAAGGTGACGGTCGATCCCCCCAGAAAGCTGATGCCTAACAGCAGTTGTGTCAGTCGGCTGACATCGTAAGCCTGTTGGATTTCGCCGGAGTAACCGACGACATCCTGGACCATTCCGTGGTCGTATTTCATGGTCGTGTAAACATCGAACAACACGAGCGCGATCACAGGCAACAGCAGGGCCAGCGCGCATTCGTAGGGGTAGCGCCGCCGCCGCAGGGCGACTAGCGCCAGGAGCGGCACCAGCGTGATCGCGAAGTACTTGGTGAGCGCGGCCGCGGCGACCAAAGCTCCGGCCGCGAGGAACTGACCGATACGCCCGGTATCGAGGGCTTGTAACCAGAAATGGACGGCCCACATCCACAAGCAGAGCATGCTGATATCGCACATAGCGGTGGTCGCCGAGACCAGCCAGGCGGGAGTCGCGACCATGGCCAACGCCGCCAATAAAGGTCTCGAGGTGTAGCGCGCGGCCACCAGATAGGTGCCGATCACCAGCCCCACTGCCGGCACCAGCAGTGCCAAATGCACGCCCACCTCGCCCAGCCCTAGCAGCAGCGAGGTCGCAGCCAGATAGAACGAAACGCCGGGCGGATTCTTGGTGACCTCGAACATCTGCTGCTCGAAGCCGTACCAGTTCAACTGAAAACCGTAGAAGTCGGTGGGCTTGACCCGGATCCGCTGTGCGGTCCAGATAAACAGCGGGTCGTCGATGTGAAAGGGCTTATCGAGAAAGGGGACCAAAGCTGCAACGGTGACCACGCCGGCGATTAACAGATCGCGGCCGCGCGCTCGGTCAGACGTGGTCGCCGGCGGGGCGACCGGAAGCGCACTCGCAACGTCCGGCTCGCCGGGCGCCGTTTCGATGGCAGGGCTGGACAAGGTCGTTCGTCCCAGACGTCTCAGCGCCGCTTGTCGAGCACAAACGGCCCCATGACCAGCGAATCCAGCCCTGTCGCGAAGTACGTTCGCAGCGCCTGATAGGGCTCGCAAGCCATCGGATCGTTGTATGCGTTCAAGCTCGTGTTAATCACTAGCGGCACACCCGAGACGTGATGAAAGCGGTTCAACAACTCGTGAAACAACGGATTGGCCTCGGCCCGCACCGACTGCAGCCGGCTCGTGCCGTCGGCATGTACGATGGCCGGCGCCAGGCGGGCCACGGCCGGGCGCATGCCAAACGTTTGGGTCATGTAGGGAGAATGACGATAGTCGGCGAACAGCGGCGCAGCCTGCTCGTCGAGCACTGCCGGCGCCACGGGCCGAAACTCCTCGCGGAACTTGATTCGCGCGTTGATCTCGTCCTTCATCGCTTCGTTGCGGGCGTCGGCCAAGATGCTGCGATTGCCCAAGGCCCGCGGCCCATACTCCATGCGTCCCTGAAACCAGGCGATGATTTTGCCCGAGAGCAGTCGCTCGGCCGCGGCATCGGCCGGATCGTTGGTCTCCTCATAAGGAACGGCCGCGCGGTCGAGCACCTCGCGGATTTCGCCGGGCGTAAACTCCGGCCCCCAATAGGCATGCGGTAACGGCTGCACCTTGTCACCCGCTTCGACCGCGCCCAGGTAGGCGGCCCCCAGCGCCAGCCCGGCGTCGCTCGCTACGGGGGGGACGTACAACTCGCTCACGCCCGGCAACTGACGAATCTGCTGATTCATCTTGCAGTTGAGCGCAACTCCCCCCGCCAGGCAAACCCGGCTTAGCCCGCAGGCCTGCAAATGATGTTCGATTAACCGGCTCGCCACGTGCTCGAGATGCTGTTGGGCCGAGGCCGCCACGTCGTAATGCACTTGCTCGATCGGGCTGCCGGGCACACGTGGGGCGAGTGGCAGCGGAAACTTATCGAACAGCGGTTCTTGCTTCGACGGAGCGGGCTCGCCGGCCTTTACGCCTCGCAGAAAACTGTGTCGGAACTCGTACCCGCCGGGAGTGCTGGTCAGGACGTGATCGAAATCGAACTTCGGCGTGCCATAGGCCGCCATGCCCATCACTTTGTACTCGTCGCTATCTTTTTGGAAGCCGAGAAACTGCGTAACGGCCGAGTAGAAAATGCCCAGCGAGTTGGGCTTGGGCATCTCGACGGGGGTCTCGAACTGTTCGCCCCGGCCAACCCGCACCGTGGTCGAGATGCCATCGCCCGAGAAGTCGAAGGTCACGATCAGGGCTTCGTCCCAGCCCGACGCAAAGTAGGCGCTGGCCGCATGGGCCGTGTGATGGTCGACCAGGTGCACCGCCGGGGCGTGGCCAAACTGAAACTCGAGCCAGCGCCGCAGCACGTCGGCGATGCCGACCCAGGTCGCCCCGACAAAAACCACTCGATCGATGTCGTGGATCGTCAGGCCGCCGGCTTTCAGGCAATACCGCAGGGCGTGTCGCGGCAGCATGCCGTTGGCAAACTTGATGCCGGTAAACCGCTCTTCTTCAGCGGCTGCGATCAGCCGGCCATCGACCAATAGCGCGGCGGCGCCGTCCTGATTTCCGATCCGCACCCCCCCCGAGATTCCCAGCACGTTCATGCGCGCCAGATTAACAGACCCGTTTTGCGATGCCTAGCGGCGGCTGGCTCGTGGCCTCGGCTTCCAGCCCATGTCGAGCACGGCCACGATGGCCGTGCCACGGTCTCAGAACTCCGCGGCCTTGCTACCCCGTGGTTCGGCGCCGGCGGGGCGATTAGGATGCGGTATTGCCCGCTTGCGCAGAGATTGTGCCGAGAATGGTTCCGTGACTTCGCTGACCGTCAGTATCCCGGCCTATAACGACGCCCCGGCGCTGGCCGCCGTGGTACACGAGAGCCTGGCGGCGGCCACCGAGCTGGGGCTCGAGGCCCACGTGCTGGTGATCGACGACGGCAGCCGTGATGACACGCCCCTGGTTTGCCAGCAATTGACCGCCGAATTGCCCCAGGTGCGCGTCGTGCGGCATCCGCAGAACCTTGGTTTCGGGCCGACCATCCGCGAGGCGTACCTGCTCCCCACCAGCGACTGGGTGGTCTTCTTGCCGGGGGATGGGCAGATCCCCGCGGCTCAGATCGTCCCGCTGTATCAGGCGGCCATCGCGGCCGGGGGGTGCGACCTGGTGCTGGCCGTGCGCGCCCAACGCAACGACCCCTGGCGGCGACGGTTCGTCTCTTGGTGTTACAATGGCATGGTGAGCCTGGTCGCACGGCGCCGCATCCACGATGTGAATGGGACAGCCCTGATTCATCGCCGGTTGCTGGATCGCATCGCGCTCGAAGGCCACAGCGCTTTCATTCATGCGGAGCTCGTCCTCGAAGCCATGCACGCCGGCGCCAACTATCTCGAAACGCCGATCGCACATCGGCCACGCGAACACGGCAGCGGTTCGGGCAACCGACCGCGCGTGATCGCTGCCACGTTTCGCGATTTGTTGCGCTACGCGTTGGGCATCCGCCGCGTGCAGTCCGCAGAGCGTGTGGGGAAGACTTGAAGAAGCAGGTTCCTGGTCAGTCGGTAATCAGGCGGTAGCCAGCATGGATTACGAATTAGTCGAGTGCTCGAAGCACACCGATGAACGTGGGTATCTCGTCGAGTTCCTGCGCCACGAAGAGCTCGATAAAAAGCAGACGGCGTTCGGGCAGGTGTACTTCGTCACCTTCGAACGCCCCAGCCAGGTGCGCGGCAACCACTATCACACGCGCGGCCGCGAGTGGTTCGGCGTCGCCCACGGTTCGCTCGAAGCGGTGCTCGAAGACGTCCGCACTCGCGAGCGCGTGCGGTTCGTGCTGCGCTCCGACGACAAATCATTCACGCGGCTGTCGGTCGGGCCGTACATCGCGCACGCGTTTCGTAATCTGACGCCGACCGCCATTCTGATCGACTACGCCACCGAGCAGTTCGATCACGAGGACCACGATCGCAATCCGTACATCTTGATCGAGCCAATCAGCGTTCCGCCGGTTGAGAGCCCGGCGTAACCATCCGGCATCGCCGGCGAGCTGCCTGCGCTCACGTGCTCCATTTTGGCGATCGTTTTTCGAGAAACGCGCCGATCCCTTCATCCGCGTCGGGCAGTTGCGCGTTTGCAACCATCGCCCGAGCAGCCACTTCGTACGCCTGCGGTCGATCGAGGGGCAGTTGTTCGTAGAACGCGCGCTTGCCGAGCCCGACCGTCGCCCCGCTGGCGGCCGCGATCTGCTGGGCCAAAGCCAGAGTGGCCGCTGATAGCTCGTCGCGCGGCACCACGCGATTGACCAGCCCGATGCGCTCCGCTTCGGCGGCCGTAATCGCCTGGCCGGTGAGCAACAGCTCCATCGCTTTCTTCGGCGGAATGGCGCGCGAGACGGCGACCGCCGGCGTGGAACAGAACAAGCTGATCTTCACCCCCGGCGTGGCGAAGGTCGCTTCATCGGCGGCGACCACTAGATCGCACGTGGCGGCCAACTGGCAGCCGGCGGCCGTGGCGACTCCAGCCACTTCGGCAATCACCGGCACGCGCAGGCGGCGGATCGCTTCCATCACCTCGGTGCAGAGCCCGAAGAGTGATTGCAGCTCGTCGACCGCGGCGCCGCGCACCTCATTCAAATCGTGCCCCGAGCTGAAGACGGGCCCGACGGCACGCACGATGACGCACTTGATCGCCGTGTCGGCGGCGATCTCCCGCAGGCGATCAGCCAGGGTAGTGAGCATGCAGCGCGACAGGGCGTTGCGCTTGGCCGGGTTGTTGAGCACCAGCACCGCGACCGCGCCGACACGCTGGACCAGCACGAGTGGTTCGGTCATGGTGCGCCTCCTTACGGCTTAGTGCTGACTTCAACTATCAACTCGCCACGGTTATCGCTTAACTCACCGGGAAACTCATTGACGCGCAGGTAGAGCGTGCCGGAGGTTTCGGCTTTCAGTTCGGCCTCGAGCCCGACGGTGAACGGCTGCCAGAGCGGTTGCCTAGGCTTCGCTCCGTCGCCGGTCCAGTCGTCGGGCAGGATCGCGGCGACCAACTGACCGAGCGGCCGCCCCCGATAGTATTTGATCGAAACGCCCCCCGGTTCGCACCACCAGATTCGCTCCTGACCGTCGACCTCATCGCGGGCGATCTCGTAGCGCCCAGTTGCTTTCAATTCATAGGTCTTGCCGGCCTCGACGCGCACCTTGCTCGATTGCCAACTGCGTGTCGCGTCGACGGTCAGTTTGACACCGTCGTCGACCAGCGGTTCGCCTGGTGCGAACTCGATCGCGGCGGCCGCCACGTCGTAGCCGTAATCGATCTCGCCGCTGAACGCCTGCCATTGGGCGGTCAGTTGCGGCCAGTCGTCGGCGAATGTTTCGCGTAGCCGCTGATTGAACTCGGAATCATTGACCGCTTCGGCCAGCTCGCGAAACCGCGCCCGATAGCGGGGATCGCTGGCCAGGAAGGTCGCCGCCCCCCAAGACCATCCATACGGCGTCGTCTGCAAGTACGCCCGCGGAGCCAGGCCAAACACCTCGGGCAGGGTGCGCCGCTTGCCGGCCGCCACGTCGTCTTGAATGATCTTGATCCGCCCCCAGTAGGGGACTTCGCCGCGCGACTTGGGGAAGTACGCCAGCTCGACGTGCCCATCGTGCAGCCGATGCGTGGCCAGATACTCGGCCATCCCCTCCATATACCAGGGGGGCCCGGTGCTCCCCAGCCGCGTCCGCATGAAGGCGTGCGTCCCTTCGTGCAGCATCAGGTGCCGGCGAAAGTACTCGCTCGGCTGCTCGTTGAACCAGAACTCATAGTCGATCGAGTAGCCGTGCAAAAACTCAGGCACCTCGTCGGTGAGCAAGCCGGCCGAAATGAATCGCGCCTTGTCCTTGATCAAGCAGCCGACCGCCTGCCAAGGGGGCGCGTCGGGTGCGGTATTGCCTCCGGTGTCAGCGGGGGCATCGCGCGGCAGGGCATTTTTGAAATACTCGATCCACTGCGGAACCGCCTGGTCGAACTGTTCGGGCAGCGCCTCGATCGACGCTTCGGCCGGCAGATCGGTGTAGAGCACCAGGTGCCGGCTGGCGAGGCGGCGAATACCGGCAGCCTGCAAGCGAGCTTCGTCGATCGTCCGGGGAGGTCGCGGCGGGGCGAACCGCGACGGCGGATCGACGGCCCACACAGGTGAGCCCATCGTCAGCAGCACGGCCCAAATGACGGCCGCGGCCAGCAGAATCGATCGACACCAAGTGATCCGCATGTTGCGTCCGGAGTTCTTGCGCCTCGGCACTCCCGGCCTCCTGGGAAATGCACCTCGCGGCTATTACCATGATTCTACCTTGCGGGGGGCGGGCCGAATGGGTCGGAACCGCCCAACTCGGTCGCCCGACCGAACAACGATTGTGAGGCTGCGTTGCGACATTTGCTGGCGAGAAACCTGGGACTCGCCCATGCGCTCGTGGCCCTGCTGGCGGCACTCGGCGTCGCCTTGGCGGTGAGCAGCGCCTGGCAAGCCGACGAAACGCGCGCCGCGCTCTCGCCCGACCTGCATAGCCTGGCCGAGGAAGCCTTGCTTTGCCACGCCGCGGCGATCGCCTACCTGGCCGCCTCGGTGGCCATCGAGTGGCAACTTTCCCGCTGCTGGCGCGGGGGTGAAACCAGCCCCACGCCGCTACAAACCGTTTGCGTTTTTGTGCAAGGATCGGTCGCCTTGGGAGGTGTCGCCGTGGTGCTCCGCGGGGCCGTGTCGAGGGCCTGGCTCGCCGGCTTAGGGCCCGTGCTGCCGATCACGGTAACCGTCGCCGTGCTGGCGGTCGCCTTATCGCTGACGGGGCGCTGGCTTTGTCACGAAAGTGGCCCGGTGCCGCGCGACGCGCTGGGCTCGCAGGGGGTCTTACGCTGGCTGCGCGGCCTGTTGGTGGTGACCGCCATCGGCTGGCTCGTCGCCTTGGCCTGGCTCGAGGCACGCCCGCTGCCGACGCCCGCATCGCCCGAGCCGATGACGCTGGCTCGCGCGGTCCAGGGCTCATCCACCGCAACGATCGTCCGAACGCCGCGAACTCTCGAGAGGAGTCGATCGTGCTGATAGCTCGTTGGAAAAGCGCCGCTGCGCTATTCGCCGCCTGGTGGTGCGCAGGGCTGCCGGGCATGTTCGACGCAGCGGCTGCCCGCGCCGAAAAACCCAACTTCGTCATCATCATGGCTGACGACCTCGGCTACGGCGATCTGGCCTGCTACGGACATCCGACGATTCGCACGCCCGAGCTCGACCGCATGGCTGCCGAAGGAATGCGGCTCACGCAGTTCTACAGCGGAGCGCCGGTCTGCACCCCCAGTCGCGCGGCTCTGATGACCGGTCGCTATCCCGCCCGCAGTGGGTTGTGCGGCCAGCGTCGCGTGCTCTTCCCCGATTCAACCGGCGGATTGCCCGACAGCGAGATCACCCTGGCCGAAGCGCTGGCTCCGGCCGGCTACCGCTCGACGTGCATCGGCAAATGGCATCTCGGTTATCAACCGCAGTATTTGCCGCCCAACCACGGCTTCGAGCATTATTTCGGCATCCCCTACTCGAACGACATGGGGGCCGAAACCGCCGGCGGCCGCCTACGCGGCTGGCCCAAGACGCCACTGATTCGCGATCTGGCCGTCGTCGAAGAAGACCCCGACCAGACGCAGCTCACGCGCCGCTACACCGAGGAGGCGATCGCCTTCCTGCGCGAGGCCGCGACCGGCGACCAGCCCTTCTTGCTCTACTTGCCTCACACGATGCCGCATGTGCCGATCTTTGCCAGCGAGAAGTTCAAAGGCTCCAGCCCCCGCGGTCTGTATGGCGACGTGATCACCGAGTTGGACTGGAGCACGGGCGAAATCTTGCGCACCTTGCGCGAGACGGGGCTGGCCACTCGCACGCTCGTGTTCTTCACCAGCGACAATGGCCCCTGGCTTTCGCAAGGGCTTGGCGGCGGTTCGGCCGGCCTGCTGCGTGAAGGTAAGGGGAGCACCTGGGAAGGGGGCGTCCGCGTCCCCGGCATTGCCTGGTGGCCCGAACACGTGCCGGCCGGTCGCGTCAGCCCGGCCATCGCCTCGGCCATGGATTTGTTCACCACCTGCGTGGCGCTTGCTGGCGCGCCGCAGCCCAAGGATCGGCCGATCGACGGCTTGGATATCTCGCCCGTGCTGCTTCACGATGAACCTGGACCGCGGCAAACCCTCTTCTTTTATCGAGACACGGAGGTCACCGCGGTGCGGCACGGACCTTGGAAGGCGCATTTCAAAACGCAGTCGGGCTACGGCCAACCGAAACCCGACGCGCATGAACCGCCGCTGCTGTACCACCTCGATCGCGATCCCTCGGAGAAGATCGACGTCGCGGCGCGACAGCCCGACATCGTCGCCGAACTGACGCGGCTGGCCAGCGAACACACAGCCAGTTTCCAGCCGGCGCCATCGCAGTTGGACGCGCCAAAATAAGTTCACGCGCGCCGGGCCGGCCCATCCCTAGCTCGTTCGTTCACGGGATGTCCGGCCGCTGATCCGTTTCTGATTCGACAAATGCCCGAACTCGTTCCGCGCGATCCGTTCGCGACAGACCACAACCCGCTCGCAATGCTCAATAATCTCCCCGTCAAAACGCTGGTTCACAAAGGGCTCACCATCGAGGGCTACTCGCGCGCGGCCGTGCAGTCGTATTGGCGATTGCCCGAGCTGGGGGTCGGCTTCGATCTCGGCGCGCAGCCGTGGGGCTTTATGGGGACGGAGCGCTGGTTCGTCTCGCACGCCCACTTGGATCACATCAGCAACCTGCCGGTCTACGTCGCCCGCCGGCGGATGATGAAGATGGAGCCGCCGACCATCTACCTGCCCGAGCACGCGGTCGACGATGTGCAGCGCATCCTCAAGCTGTTCACGCGGCTCGATCGGGGCCGCATGCCTTGCCAGTTGGTCGGCACTAAGCCGGGGGACGAAATCGAGATCTCGCGCGAGCACCTGGTGACGGTCATCCCCACCCGGCACACGGTTCCGTCGATGGGCTTCGTCGTCTGGGAGCGGCGCCGCAAGCTCAAGCCCGAGTACCAGGGCCTCCCCGGCGAGAAGATTCGCGATCTGCGGCTCTCGGGCACCGACGTGACCAGCGAGTTTCGCAAACCGCTCGTGGCTTACATGGGGGATACTTCGCCCGAGGGGCTCGACGCCAATCCCGTGGTTTACGAAGCACAAATCCTGATCACGGAGCTGACGTTCGTAGCTCCCAGCCATCGCAAGGACAAGATTCACAAGTTCGGCCATACGCACCTCGACGATTTCGTCGAGCGCCGCGACCGCTTCCAGAACGAGTTGGTCGTCGCCATGCACTTCAGCACGCGATACCATCAGCGGGAGATCCGCCACCACGTGGAGCGGGCGCTCCCCGACATGCTCGGCGGCCGGCTGCACTTGTGGCTGTAAGGCGGTGCGCGTGATGGACGAACCAACTGGGTGGCCCAGCCGCTTGCGGCTGGGTCGCGCAGCGACAAGAAGCCTACGTAAACTGATGCGTCAGAACTGGGCCACGCGAAATGAACAGATTCTTGTGCCGGCGGCACCCGGCTGACAAGCAGCCGGGCCACCCCTACCGAAAGTTTCGTGGAGCGACGCCGGGTGCCACTGGATCCGCCAGTGCTCTTCCTCTGGCCTCTGGTCTCTCCCCTCTCGCCTGTTCGGCGGGCGCCACTGCTGGCTTGCCCAGCAGTGCCAGGGCTGCGTTGCCTGACACACGTCGCGCCTTCCTAAAGTCCGCCCTTCTCGGCGCGGGCGCACTGGCATTCTCCGCGCGACAAACCTCACGCTCCGCCGCCGCCGAGCCCGATAGCGCACCCTCAGTCGATCCCAAGCTCGGGCCGTTGGTCGATATTCACACGCACCTCGGCCAGACCTGGAACCGCACTCAGGTGCTGACCGCTGCCGATCTGCTGCGCTGGATGGACGCTCACCACGTCGCCCAGGCGATCGTGCTGCCATTGGTCAATCCCGAGGCCTCCAGCTTTCCGCTGACGACGGATTTCGTGCTCGAACAAACCCGCCCGCATCGCGATCGGCTCATCCCCTTCTGCGCGATCGACCCCCGGGCGAGCTACTCCGATGGCCAGGCCGGCATGGTCGCGATGCTCCGGCGCTATCAGGAAGCTGGCGCTCGCGGTTTCGGCGAACACAAGCCGGGGCTGGCGATCGACGATTCGCGCAGCGAAGTCATCTACCGCGCGTGCGGCGAGTTGAAATTGCCCGTGCTGTTTCATTTGGACAATGAGCGCAATCTCGACCAGCCGGGTCTACCCGGGCTCGATAAAATGCTCACCGCTGCCCCCGACACGATCTTCATCGGGCACGGGCCAGGCTGGTGGGCGTCGATCTCCGGCGGGTTGACCGCGGCCGATCTGGCCCGCTACCCGCGCGGCCCTGTGCAGCCAGGCGGAGCGATCGACGCCTTGATGGACAAGCACCCGAACTTGTATGGCGACCTGTCGGCCGGCAGCGGGGCCGGCGCCATCGAGCGTGACTTGGAGTTCGGCCGCGAGTTTCTCATTCGCCGCGCCGATCGCCTGCTGTTTGGCACCGACTATCTTTCGCCGGGGCAAGTCGTTCCGCAGTTTGAACTGCTGGCTGGCATCGACTTGCCGGCCGACGTGCGGGCGAAGATCTACCGCGACAACGCCCGCGGGTTGCTAGGGCTGGGGTAGCCATGGGGCAGGAGACCAAGCAAACGCTCGAACCTCGTGCCGCGTACATCCACGTCCCCTTCTGTCGGCATCGCTGCGGTTATTGCAACTTCACGCTGATCGCCGGGCGTGATGATCTCGTCGAGCGCTACATCAATGCCCTCGCTCTGGAGTTAGCGGCGCTCGGGCGGCCACGTGAGGTCGACACGCTATTCCTCGGTGGCGGTACGCCAACCCATCTCGAGCCGGCGCAACTCGCCCGCTTGCTCGAACAGGTGAAGCACTGGTTCCCGCTCGCCCCGGGCGGAGAATTCTCGATCGAAGCCAACCCGATCGATCTGGCGGATGATCAGGCGGCTGAACGCCGCGCCGTGCTGTTCGATGCTGGCGTTACCCGCGTCAGCCTGGGGGCGCAATCGTTTCGTGCCGACAAGTTGCGACTGCTCGAGCGCGATCACGATGCAACGGCCATCCGCCGCGCGCTGGAGTTGGCCCGCTGGTTCGCCCGTAGTGTGTCGCTTGACCTGATCTTCGGCGCGCCGGGCGAAACGCTGGCCCAGTGGCAGTCCGATCTCGACGCCGCGCTCCAACTGGCACCCGATCACGTTTCAACTTACGGGCTGACCTTCGAGCGGGGAACGCGCTTCTGGAGCCGCAAGCTGCACGGCGAGTTAGCGCAACTGCCCGAGGAGATCGAGCGGGAGATGTACGCGCTGGCCATCGATCGGTTGATCGCGGCCGGCTTCGAGCACTACGAGGTGTCGAACTTCGCCCGGCCGGGACACCGCTGCCGACACAACGAGGTCTATTGGGCCGGAGCGGAGTATTTCGCCGCCGGGCCCGGCGCCGCCCGCTACGTGGCCGGCCGCCGCGAGGTGAACCACCGCAGCACGCTCACCTGGATCGACCGTCTGGAGCGTGGCCAATCGCCAGTCGCCGAGAGTGAAACGCTCGACGCCGAGGACCGCGCTCGGGAGCTTTTGGTGCTGGCCTTGCGGCGCCGCGAGGGGGTCGCCCGCGATGAGTTCCGACACCGCACCGGCTTTGAAATCGACGCGCTCGTGGGGCGCGAACTGACGCGCTACACGGAGTTGGGCTTGTTCGCCGAGGAGCAAGGCCGGCTAGTCCTCACGCGCGAAGGGCTCTACGTGAGCGACGCCATCTGGCCGTCGTTTCTACGACGCTAGAGAGACAATCGCGCGCACCGACGGCATGGATATCTCGCGCAAAGGCGCAAAGCCGCCAAGAAATTACGGGGGGATGTGATTCGCAGAAGGACGCAGAATTGCACAGAAGAACAGCGATCGCGTTATTACGCTAGATCAAGAACAGTCTTCTGTGTTCTTCTGCGCTTTTCTGTGGATGTCTCTTTACTTTGCGCCTTAGCGACTTTGCGCGAGATACCTGCATTCATCCAACGGATGGCGCCTTAGTGTGTGAGTCGGCGTCGCCTCGCCCACAACAGCATCGCGCCACCGCTCAGCAACAATAGCAGTGTGCTCGGCTCGGGCACCACGAAGCCGGCGATGAAGTTGTCCATCACGATCGCGTCGAAGTCGTTCGACTCCACCAACAGCACGCTGTCGAAGCCGGTCGGATCGGTCACGCCCCAGAATGTGGCGCTGGTCTGCGACGCGCCGCCGGGCATCTTCTGCATCAGCACGTCGACGCTGGTCCCCAGCTTGCTATTGATCAGCCGCAGCGTGATGTCGTTCGCAAAACCATCGCCGGCGTTCGTGGCGAAAAAGCCGAACGCGGAAATGATCTGGTTGAAATGGAATTCGTCGTCGACGACACCCGCGCCCCCAAATGACGATGGCCCAGCGTCGACCAGCACTTTGGTGCCACTGAACGCGAATGTGGCAACCGGCGCGATGAAACCGGTTTTGGTCGTAGCTGTGATGCCACTGGCGCCAAACGTAAGCGAGGGGCTCGTGGCACCCAGGGCAATGCCTTCGAGCGTATCGGTACCGTTGGTTCCCAGCGTGGCCTGGAAGTCGGTAAACACTTTGGTCGTGTTGGTCAGCGTGCCGCGCGGATCGTCGATGCCGAAGAACACGACAGGCACTGCTCGGGCCAGCGTGCCACCGCACAGGCAAGCAAGAATCGGAAGCGCGAAACCGGCAAGACGTAAGCTGCTGCAAGGCACGGGCAAGTTCTCCGCGGGCGGGGGTCGGGGCGGACGATGGCTCGGGCAACTTGACGGGTTCGGTCTCGCTCGCAGCCGGTGTGCGTACCAGCATGCGAAGCGCCGCATCGACCTGGGCCACTAACGCGATCCAACGCGCAAGACAGGGCCAAGACAAAACGCGGGGGAGAGTGTGTCCCTGGTGAGAATTGGCTTCCGGCGGATCTCGGACACAGAGTGCTACAAGTTGACCAAGTCGACCGTCAGTAGCGTGCCCAACCGGGTACGGGGGGTGAAGCCAAGTGGGTCTAGTATTGCCTCCGCGTGCAGCCGGTGCAAGTGTCGCGAAGCGGGACCAGGCCCGAAGAAAAAACGTGGCCAGACCGAGGCCAGTTGCCACGTTAGCCACCCGATTCAGATGATGCCGGACGTTGCGGAGAACTCGTGAACCGCAAGAATGACGCTACGGATATGCCCCCGCCGGCATCGGTCGCGAGAATGGTTCGATTCCCTAACGATTCTTCTCCGTGCGATGGAACTTCGTCGGCCCTGGATCTGCTAATTGCGTGACATGACCAAACCGTCCGAAAAACTTCCACCTCCCAGTCGCAACGGTTTCGTGCGGGTGCGCGGCGCTCGGGAGCACAATCTCAAGAACATCGACGTCGACATCCCGCGCGACGCGCTCGTCGTGTTCACCGGGGTCTCCGGTTCCGGCAAATCGAGCCTGGCGTTCGGCACCCTGTATGCCGAGGCGCAGCGTCGCTACCTCGAATCGGTGTCCCCCTACGCGCGCCGCCTGTTCCATCAGATGGCCGTGCCCGAGGTGCAGGCGATCGAAGGGCTGCCGCCGGCCGTGGCCTTGCAGCAACAGCGCGGCACGCCGACTGCGCGCTCGAGTGTCGGCAGCGTCACCACGCTCTCGAACCTGCTGCGGATGCTGTACTCGCGTGCGGGTCACTACCCGCCGGGGCAGAGCATCATTTACGCCGAAGGCTTCTCGCCCAACACGCCCGAGGGGGCTTGCCCCACCTGTCATGGGCTGGGGCGCATCTACGACGTCACCGAACAATCGGCCGTGCCCGATCCGTCGCTGACGATCCGCGAGCGCGCGATCGCCGCCTGGCCGCCCGCCTGGGGCGGGCAGAATCAGCGCGACATCCTGGTCACGCTCGGCTACGACGTCGACATCCCGTGGCGCGACCTGCCGAAAAAAGACCGCGACTGGATTCTGTTCACCGACGAACAACCGGTGGTGCCCGTCTATGCCGGCTTCACGCCGCGCGAAACGCGCGCGGCGCTCAAGCGCAAGCTCGAACCGAGCTACATGGGCACTTTCACCGGCGTGAAACGCTACGTGCTGCACACGTTCGCCACCACGCACAGCGCGCTGATGAAGAAGCGGGCCCTGCGCTACATGCTGGCTAGCGATTGCCCGCTCTGCAAAGGTCGCCGCTTGCGCCCCGAGTCGTTGGCCGTCAAGTTCGCCGGGCTCGACATCGCCGAATTCTCGCAGTTGCCGCTCAAACGCATCGGTCAGATTTTGCAGCCGTATGTCGATGGCACGGCGCCTGAGTTGAAGCGCCAGCGCGCCGATCATCCCGAGCAAGCGATCGTCGCCGCACGCATCGCCGGCGATCTGGTGGCCCGGCTCGAGGCGCTGTTGGATTTGGGCCTCGGTTATCTGGCGCTCGATCGCAGCACGCCGACATTATCACCGGGCGAATTGCAACGGCTGCGGCTGGCCACGCAGCTTTACTCGAACTTGTTTGGCGTCGTCTACGTGCTCGATGAACCGTCGGCCGGCTTGCACCCCGCCGACACCGAGGCGCTGCTATCCGCGCTCGACGGGCTGAAGCGCGCCGGCAACTCGCTCTTTGTTGTCGAGCACGAGATCGACGTCATGCGGCATGCCGATTGGCTCGTCGACGTCGGCCCCGCCGCGGGCCAGCACGGCGGTGAGATCCTCTACAGTGGTCCGCCCGACGGTTTGCGCCGTGTGAAGGCATCGCGCACCGCCCGTTATTTGTTCGCGACCGAGCGCCCGACGCCCCACACGCCGCGGCAGCCGAGCGGCTGGTTGCGGCTGTCCGGAGTCACGCGCAACAACCTGCAGCAGGTCGACGTCGAGTTTCCGCTCGGCGTCTTCACCGCGGTCACGGGCGTCTCGGGTTCCGGCAAATCAACGCTCGTGAGCCAGGTGCTCGTCGAGCTCGTGGCCGAGCATTTGGGGCATGAGCTGGACGACGACGAAGCCGACGTCGATTTGCTCCAGCGGAGTGCGCCGGTCGCAACGGGTGGAAAGATCGCAGCCGGCGGCGATTTGATCGGCCGGCTCGTGCGCGTCGATCAAAAGCCGATCGGCCGCAGCCCGCGTTCGAACATGGCCACCTATACCGGCATGTTCGATCATGTGCGGCGGCTGTTCGCGGCCACGAAGCTTGCCCGTTCGCGGAAATACGACGCCAGCCGCTTCTCGTTTAACGTCGGCAAGGGACGCTGCGAACGCTGCCAGGGGGAAGGCTTCGTGATGGTCGAGCTGTTATTTCTGCCGAGCGTTTACGCGCCGTGCCCCGAGTGCGAAGGAAAACGCTACAACGCCAAGACGCTCGAGGTCACCTATCGCGATAAGAGCATCGCCGACGTGCTTGGTCTGACGGTTGACGCCGCGTGCGAGTTCTTCGCCGACGAGCCGGCAGTCGAGCGGCCGCTGACCGTGCTGCGCGAAGTTGGGCTCGGCTACTTGCGATTAGGGCAGCCCGCCACGGAGCTCTCGGGGGGCGAAGCCCAACGCATCAAGCTCGCCACTGAACTACAGCGCACGCAGCGCGGCCGTTCGCTGTACGTGCTCGACGAACCGACGACCGGGCTGCATCCCGCGGATGTCGAAAAGCTGTTGGCTCAGCTCAGCGGCCTGGTCGACGCCGGCAACACGGTGATCGTCGTCGAGCACGACATGCAGGTGATTGCCAAGAGCGATTGGATCATCGACATTGGCCCCGGCGCGGGAGACGAAGGAGGCCAGGTCGTGGTGACCGGCACCCCGGCTGAAGTCGCTCGCCACCGCACAAGCCGCACTGCGCCGTATTTGAAGCGGCATATGTAGCGCCCTGGGCGATTGCTCAGGGCTCAGCACTCGGTGGGAGATCGGGCACACCTGACCACTAGCCACTGACCACTAGCCACTGATCACGAACCACTAGCCCTTGATCGCCTTCCACATCGCATTGCACGCGCCTTGCGCCGGCTCCGGCAGCGGGTGCTCGGCTTGTAGCCGCTCGACCTTGCCGCGGTACTCGGCGACGACTTGCGGGTGGATCGCCTGCAAGCGACCAAGCAGAGCGAAGAGCAACAGCCGCGTCGTGGCGTTGTCGGGCGCTCGCAAACAAAGCTCGAGATCGCCGGCGACCATTTCGCGCTCGCCACTGAGGAAGTCGCGCCGCGAGCCATCGAGCTGGCAGGCCGTGGCCGCCAACAACTGTTCGAGCCGCAACTGATAGTCGGCGAACAGCTCACCGGCCGGCACCTGGTACCAGGCGGGCGCTTCGCAGCGTTCGACGCCGGCTCGCTGATTGAGCGAAGCCAAGGTCCGCTCGGCCAGCAGCGTGAACGCTCCCTCGGGCCGCTGAAGGTCGACGTGGGCTTCGCAACTTTCCAGCACGGTGCCGTCGATCGTGCGCACCAGGCGCAGCGACAGCGTCGGCGTCTTGCAGGTCAGATCCAAATGCGTGACGACAACATAGTCGGCCGGTGGGTCGCACTGACGTGCATGCTGGGCCGCAATTTCGGCACGCCACGGCTGTCCGGCGAGCACCAGCCCTCCGCTGCTTCCCTGCACGAATGGCTGCAGCACAACGCCCGATCCGTCAGATCGCAAATGGAACTGTTCGCTCAGGAACAATGACAGGGCACGCGTGATGCGGCCGGCCGCGTCGGCTCGTTGCAAGCGAGGGGGGCCCGCATCCCCTTGGCTCGCGGTGCCGCCGAGGAAGCCGACCACGACGGCCTGCTCGTCCTTGGGGGAGCACAGCTCTGCGCCCGACTGCGACAGGCCGAGCCAGATCGGCCCCGTTAATTTCACCATCGTGATGGTCGGAACCGGCGCCGGCGTCGCGGCCGGGCTGCTCGCGCGGGCCGTGGCGATCTCCGCTTCCCAGTACGACAAAGCCTGTTGCCAGTCGGGGCGCTCCAACGCATACAGCCGATCGACCAACTCGCGCGCGTGATCCACGCGGCCGAGATCGACGTTGGCCTTGATCAGGTTGATGCCGACGACCAACCCATGTTCGGCGGCTTCGAACCGCGGGGTCGCCCGCACGAGCAATTCAACGAGTTGGCCATGATTACCCAAGTCGCCCGACAGTTGCATCAACAAGTCGGTCGGTGTGGGCGCCGGCGCCAGCTCGAGCGCTTCGTCGTAGAGCCGCAGCGCCTCGGCGACGTTACCTTGTTCTAGGGCAGCACGCGCCATCCACAAGCGGGCACGCCAACTGCGCGGGAGCGCCGCCAGGTCGTGTAGTGCCGCTTGCACGCCGCGCGCGCCGCGGCGCTCGTTGGCCAGCGACAAAAACCAGGCCACGGCGTTCTCTTGATTCGGGTCGGTTTGCAAGGCGCGCCACAACAGGGCGTCAACCTGCGCCGCGTCGCCGCGCTCGGCGCAGACCTTGGCGAGATTCGTCAACACATAGCCGTCGTCGCCGTGCTCGCGCAACTGCTCGGTTAGCAAGCGTTCGGCATCATCAAGGCGCCGCAGTCCGAGATAGATCACGCCCAGCAGTGTGGCGCTGCGGGCCGACGTGGGCTCGAGCTGCCGAAGTTGCTCGGCAAAGGGGAGCACTTCGGCGACGAAGCCGTCTTGCAGCGCCCCGAAGACCAGGTCGTACAACCGATTGGGATCGCTCCCCGCTTCGGTCAGGCTCCCCAGCAGCACGTTGTCGCGCCAGTCGTCGCGGGTGATCGACAGCTCGCGGCCGTAGCCGTCGTAGACGCGGACCAACTGTTCGACTTCGGCGTCGTCGAGGGTCGAGGGACATTCGATCGTGGCCGCCGCACTGGCTGGCCGCCCGAAGAGCTTCGTCAGCAGATTCATGGCATGGACCTCTGGCCAGGGAGCCTGTCCGGGAACGCATCACGGCGATCTCCGGATAACCTTTCAAGTTTAGGTCGCGATTTGCGGGCTCTAGCGGCTGTTACAGGGCCGATCGTCAGCACCTGCGAGCGCGGCAATGCCAGCAGCGCCCTGCCTCGGTGCCCGCCCTGCTAGCACCCTCCCGCCAGAAGCTGCTCTTGCCTCGACCTGGGGGATTCGCGACACTCCGCGCCGCTTATCTCTCGGGCGGTCGCCCGCGAATCGCACTCGTTCCTCACTTCTTACGCTTTGCCTGCCGCCGAAAGGTTGGACCGGCGCCGTCATGCGACATGGCTGGATCGCAATCGCGTTGCTCGTCTGCGGCTGTGCCAGTTGGCACCGTCCGGGGCCCGGCTGCGCAACCGACCAGGTCGGCCAGGTCTTCGTGCCGTGTCAGGACAGCGAGTTCGTTTACAAGCAAGTGGTCGATGTCGTCGACGATTACTTCCGCATTCAAGAAGAGGAACACGTCCGCGTGGTCGGCGACACGGCGATCGAAGGACGCATCGACACGTATCCTGTTGTGGGCGCTACGCTGCTCGAACCCTGGCGCCGCGATACCGCCGGCTACGAACGTCTGGAGAGCACGCTGCAGACGACGCGACGCACCGCTCGTGTGCGATTGATCCCGACGCCGGGCGGGCATTTGGTCGAGTTCGCGGTCTACAAAGAGCTCGAAGACTTGCTCAAGCCCGAACGCACCACGGCCGGCGCCGCCACCTTCCGCAACGATAGTTCGGTCGCCCGCTACAACGAGCCGGTGCTCGATCAGGCGGTCACGACCGGCTGGATCGGGCAAGGTCGCGATACCGATCTCGAGCGCCGCATGGTCGCTAACCTGGCGCGCAAGATGGGCCCGATCGGTGTGGTGCCGGCGATGCCGAGGCCCGGCGCGCCGAGTGCCGCGTCATCCGGTTTCGTGTCAACTGGCGCGGCGCCGGGCGAACTGCCGGTGCCGATTCACGAATCGCCGTTGGCCACCCCGCCGCAAGAGTTGCCACCGCAGGCGCTCCCGCTGCCACCGCCGTAAAACGCGGGTGAGGTACTCCGATCTGGGGTAGTGGATCCGTTTGAACTAGCTAGGCCACAGCGGGTAGGCCCGCGACTGGAGTGGCAACTCGGTGGGAAGTGTCTTCGCCCTTGCTCCTGGTTGACGCGAATCATCGATTGTCATTGGCCACGTAGTGGCCGCGGCGCTTAGCCGTGGGTGTTAACCCACGGACAATCGACGCCAAACAACAACTAAGCCGCGCAGCGGCGACATCGGCGCGGCGGCATGACAACGAATCTAAGGCGATTTCCGCGTCGCCGTCGCCGCTGCGCGGCTTTGGTCATTCACGAAACGCCTCCGTGGGCTGGCGCCCACGGCTAAGCGCCGACGCCGCTGCGCGGCGAAATCCTTGCTCGTGTCACACCAATTCCAACGTCATCTTGTCACATCGTCGTCCTCTACACACCAGCTAGCGGACTTATGTCGAGACCCACGGGCACTGCCCGTGCTCGTGCGGCACGCCGTAAGACTCGGCACCGGCGGAGCCCCGGCGATCGCTCGAGTTACGTTGCCGACGTCGAGACGCCACTGGGATTCACACCCAGAGCGGCCGAGTTCGCGAGATTCGCGTGCAAGGTCGCGGCGTTATCTGCATCGCTTGCCGCAACGAGGGCCGCCGGCAATTTGAGCGTGAACGCCGTCCCTTTGCCGACCGTGCTTTCGACGCGGATGCGGCCCCGATGGGCCTCGATAATCTCGCGGCAGGCCGACAGCCCCAGCCCCGTCCCCCCTTTGCCCGAGGCATCCGGCCCGCGCTTCGTCGAGAAGAAGGGATCGAAGATGCGGCGCAGTGCGTCGGGCGCAATGCCAGTGCCCGTGTCGCGGACCACGAGATCGACGAACTGATTGGGCTCGTCGTACAACAGCTTGATGATCACGCGGCCACCCTCGGGCATCGCCTGCCGCGCGTTCACCAGCAAGTTAACGAGCACCTGTTGGATCTGGTTGCCGTTCACTAGCGCCAGCGGAACCGCTTGAAACTGCCGCTCGACCGAGATGCGATACTTCGACAACTCGCGTTCCAAGAGCAGCAGCGCGTCGTCGACCAACTGCGCCAGGTCGGTCGGTTCGAAGGCATCGCTGCGATTGCGGGCGAGCCCCAGAATCGTACTGGTGATTTTCGCGGCGCGATTGCCGGCCGCCAGAATCTTCTCCAGCGCCTTGTCGCGCGTGGCGGCGTCTTGGTGGCGCAGCCCCAGCTTGGCGTAGTTGATGATCGTCATCAACACGTTGTTGAATTCGTGCGTCGTCGTGCTGGTCAGCTCGCCGATGGCGGCCAGTCGCCGGGCGCTGGCCAACTGCTGCTTGAGCAGTTCGACCTGACGCTCGAGGCTCGGTACGTCGCCATCGGGGCTATCGTGCATCGCCAGCATTCCCTGTTGTGTGTGCTACCGCGCGGCCCTGGTCTCGCTACTTCAAGCACTCCGCCCCCTTTGCCCAGGGCGTCTCACTTAACTTCTGTCTGGCCGGAGAGTTATCGCGCGCCTTGGGTATCGTCGCATTGCAGTAGGCAGCTAAAGCGGTTGTGCCTATAATCCCGCGCCGCGCTGCATGTTTACGGTCAAAAAAACCGATTAGGTGTCGCACAGAAAGCAGCAGCACGCGATCACCCCAAGGAGGGGGCGACGGCTTCCGCTTGCGGAACCTGGAGAAGCTGGGATGCACACGGTCGACTTGCTCGAACAGGCGCTGATCACCGCCGAACGCTTGGGCTACGAACTACGCCACGAGTGGCTCGGTGGCAGCGGGGGTGGCTGCTGTCAGTACAACGGCCGCAAGTGGCTGTTCATCGATCTGGCCCTTTCGCCCGCCGAACAGCTCGCCCAAGTGCTCGAAGGGTTGCGCGTCGACCCGCAGCTCGGGCGCTGTGAGCTCTCGAACGAACTAGCGCGGGCTCTCAATCTGCGCAAGGTTGCCTGAGCTAGGGCGCCTGAGTTGACCGAGATACTTCTGCGCTCGGGTGCTCATTCGGCCGCCGCGCCACCGCAGTGGTGAGGCGCTCCCGCCGGCGTCGCGTCCTCAACCATCTGCCCATAAAGCCCTGCCGCGCGGATGTACTCTTCGACCGCGCGCGGGGTGCGAAAGCGAATGCTCTGCCCGGCCGCCACGCGCTTCTGCACCACCCTCGCGACTTTCACCGGCGCACCTTTGCCAGGTTGAGCGCAGCCTTGGCCGCCAAGCGTCGCCAGCAGAATACAACCTGCTGCCCCGCAGCAAACGACTCGGCGCGCGCTGCGCGCTGGG
>CAZBWM010000002.1:137779-189007 GCA_964495375.1 uncultured Planctomycetaceae bacterium
GCGACTGGCCAGCGCGATCTCCGGCATCTCGACCTGGTGCCGGCGGAATTCAGCGATTCGCTCCGCCGAGGCAATCGCTGCCAGACAAGCGAAGTCGGGCTCGGGGCGACCGGCCCGTCGTGCCACGACCAGGGTCGCTAGCTCGCAAACACGTCGCGGTTCGCGCCAGTTGACGAGGTCTTCGAGCGTGTCGGCACCGACAATCAGAAACAGCTCACGCGTGGCGTCTTCGGCGGCCAACTGTTCGAGCGTATCGACGGTAAAACTAACACCGCTCCGCTCGGCCTCGATGCGGCTGACGCGCAGCGTTTCCTGTCCACCGACCGCCAGCTCAAGCATCTCGATGCGCTGAACGACAGGCGTGATGCCGGCCCCCTGCTTGTGCGGAGCGATCGCCGCCGGCACGAGCCAGACCTCGTCCAACTGGCATTGCTCGCGAGCGCACTCGGCCAATAGCAGGTGTCCGTAGTGGACCGGATCGAAGGTGCCTCCGAACAAACCGAGTCGCATCGTGCTGAAATCCCTAGCTAAAGCCTCTCCGCGCCGATCATACTCCCCTCGGCCACCGGTCAGCACTATACTGACGTATAGTAATCGATTCGCGGATGGCTTTCATGACTGAACAGCAACAGCAGCTCTTCATTTCGCCCGACACGCCGTGGGAAGCCGACGACTCCCAGGAGCGGCTCGTGGCGTCGGTCGTCTTTCCGACGGGGCCGCCGCAGCCGTTCGACTACGTGGTGCCTGACGCGCTGGCGGCCGAAGTCGAAGTGGGGCGCCGCTTGCGCGTGCCGTTCGGCCGGGGTGATCGGCAGCAAACTGGCTACTGCGTTGAAGTCGGGCCAAAGCTCTCGACGGGGCGGCGCCTCAAGTCGATTGGCAGCGTGCTTGATCGACGAGCATTGCTCGCCCCCGCCATGCTGCGGCTCACGCGGTGGATGGCCGAATATTACTTGGCCAGCCTGGGTCAGGTGTTCGATGCCGTGCTGCCGGCCGGCGTTCGCGACCAGGCAGGCACGCGCGACGCAATCTTCCTGGCCTTGGCCCCCGGCGTGCAAGCACAGCTCGCCGAGCTCGAACTTTCCAAGAAGCAACGGGCCGTGCTCGACGTGCTGGCCGCCGCCGGCGAGGCGATGCCGCCGCAAGAAGTGGCCACGGCCGCGGGCTGCACCTTCGCGCCGATCACGGCGCTCCGCAAACGAGGGCTGATCGTGCGGCAATCGCGGCGCGTGCAGCCGCGTCCCAAGCTGCGCGATGCGCCCCAGCGCGGCGACGACTTGGCGCTCAACTCCGATCAACAGCAGGCGCTCGACTCCATTGTCGGCGCACTGCGAAGTGGTCATCACGAAGTGCAACTACTGCACGGCGTGACCGGCAGCGGCAAGACCGAAGTCTACATTCGCGCGATTCAGGAAGTGGTGTCGTACGGGCGACAAGCGATCGTGTTGGTCCCCGAGATTAGCCTGACACCGCAAACGGTCGATCGCTTCAGCCGCCGCTTCGATTCGGTAGCCGTGCTGCACAGCCACTTGACCGACGCCGAGCGGCACTGGCATTGGGAACAGATCGCCAGCGGCGCCGTACAGGTGGTCGTCGGCGCGCGCAGCGCCATTTTCGCCCCGACGCCCCACTTGGGGCTGATCGTGCTCGACGAAGAGCACGAGTCAACCTTCAAGCAAGAAACGGTGCCGCGTTACCACGCTCGCGACGTGGCGCTACGGCGCGCGATTGACGAGGAGATTCCGCTCTTGCTCGGCTCGGCGACGCCGTCGCTGGAGACCTGGCATCAGGCGAAAACCGGCGCGTATCGCTTGATCGAACTGCCTAAGCGCGTGCTCGACTTGCCGCTGCCGCGTGTGATGACAATCGACCTGGCCAACGAGCGCCAGAGCCACGGCTCGCGCTGGGCGATCAGTCGGCCCATGTGTCGAGCGATGGAGAAGGCGCTGGCTGAAGGAGGCCAGGTGATCCTGTTTCTCAATCGCCGCGGCTATTCGACGCACATTCAATGCCCGTCGTGCGCGGCGGTGATGCGCTGCCCGCAGTGCGAGATTCCGCTGACGCACCATCGGCAAGACGACACCGCGCTGTGCCATTACTGCGACCATCAGGTGCCGGCGCCCGACGAATGCCCCGAGTGCGGTTTCGCCGGCATCCGCTACTCAGGCCTGGGGACGGAGCGGCTCGAAGCCGAAGTGCGGGCTCGCTTTCCTAATTACAAGGCGCTGCGGATGGATACCGACGCCATGCGCGGCGCCGGCGCGCACGAGCGGGCGCTCGCTGCTTTTCGCGAAGGCGAGGTGCAGATTCTGCTCGGCACCCAGATGATCGCCAAAGGGCTCGACTTCCCGAACGTCACGCTGGTGGGCGTGGTCAATGCCGACACGGCGATTCACTTGCCCGACTTTCGCGCGGCCGAGCGGGCCTTTCAACTTCTCTCGCAGGTGTCGGGGCGCACGGGGCGCGGCGCCAAGGGAGGGCACGTCCTCGTGCAGACGCTCAATCCGCATCATCCCTCGATCGACGCCGCGGTGCGGCACGATTACGAGGGCTTCGCCAAGGTCGAGCTCGACGTGCGCCGCGAGTTGGGCTATCCGCCGTTCGGGCGATTGATCCGCGTGCTGTTTCGCGGGCCGTTGGAAGACGCCACGCGCGGATTCGCCGAGCAGGCCGCCGATCGGCTGCGTGCCACGGCCGAATCTGCTGCGAGCCATGACCATGCCGAAGCGGCCGCCGGATTAGCGGTGCGCGTGCTCGGCCCCGCGCCGGCGCCAATGGCCAAACTGCGCGGCGAGCTGCGGTTCCATCTCCTGCTGCAAGCAACCGACAGCGACCGCTTGCACGACGTCTTGAAGCGGGGCATGGCCGGCCTTGAACCGCCGACCGACGTGCAGTGGACCAGCGACGTCGACCCGCTGAGCATGCTCTAACCCGCACTGTTTGACACCCATCTGTCGCGCGGAAACCGAGCCTCGTCGCTCCCCCCGGCATTCCCCAAAATCGCGCCAGGTGGCCTCAACTTTCCGGTCGCGGCGCGCCGATGGCGCTAGTGGTGAACCGCCGGCGCGGCCGCGCTCAGGTGCGCGCTCGCTATGAGCCATACTTGCCTGTTGGGGCGAGTCGCTCGTTGTCGAGCTTGCGCGCAACGCCCACGGTTCGACTTCGCCGCGCAATTGGTGCGTCAGAAGCGCACCTCACGAACGGGAGGGTTCCTGCGATGCAAATGCGATTGCTGCCATTGGCGGCCATGGCCGCGGTTTGGCTGGCCAGCGCCAGTTCCACACTGGCCCAAGAAACCGGCCGCAAGCCGCTGATCTACGGTGGCGACATCTCGATGGGCGAACTGACGCCGACGCCAGAGATGTGGTTCTATCAGCAGGAGCTGCGGCAGTTCCAGGACCCGCACGCGATGGTTCGCCGCAGGGCCGAGGCCAAAGCCGCGCAGCGCCACGCCCGCATCGAATCGTCAGCCTGGTTCGGCGTCTACAACTCGCGCCCGACGACGCAGTACACGCCATTTATGGGGGGCACCTACGGCCCGGCGTTTGGTGGCAGCCGCGACTTCAATCGCTGGTATCCGAGCCATCGCCCGATGATCTTCTTGCGGACCGGCTCGACCGGCTCGAGCTTCGGGCTGTGGTAAGCAATTACCCAACCGTTTGACAAGATCACACAAATTGATCGATCACGCGCGAAGCCCGCCGGTTGCAACCGGTGGGCTTTGTTGTTGAAATCGGAAGTGAGCCATGGCCCTTTCTGCCGACGAGCCGGCGATCTTCCGCGAGACCCCGTCATGAAATTCGTTGCCCGTCGCTTCGATACGGGCAAGCCGTGCGAAATCACGCTGGCCGACGGCCGGATCGAGGCGATACACGCGCTCTCTGCCGAGGTGAACGATACGCCCCCCTGGATCGCGCCGGGCTTCGTCGATATTCAGGTGAACGGATACGGCGGTCAGGAGTTCAGCTCGGCCTCGCTCACCGTCGACGCGGTCCAGCGCATCGCGTCTGACTACGCGGCCGGCGGCGTCACGCGTTTCTGCCCCACGCTCACTACAAATTCTTACGAAGCCCTCGCGCACGGCATGCGCACCCTCGCTGCGGCTTGCCGTGGTTCGGTGCAACTCGCTCGCCAGATCGCCGGCATTCATCTCGAAGGGCCGTACCTTTCGCGCGAAGATGGTCCGCGCGGCGCGCACCCCGCCGAACATTGCCGGCCCCCCGATTGGGAACACTTCGCGCGGCTGCAAGACGCCGCCGAAGGGCGAATCACACTCCTCACGCTCTCGCCTGAATACGCCGAAGCGCCTCCGTTCATCCGCCGCGCGACCGCCGCCGGCGTCTGCGTAGCACTGGGGCATTTGAGCGCAACGGGCGACCAGATTCGCGCCGCGGTCGATGCCGGCGCTCGACTCAGCACCCATCTAGGCAACGGCGCCCACCGCCTGCTGCGTCGTCATCCGAACTATTTGTGGGATCAACTGGCCGAAGATCGTTTGTGGGCCAGTCTGATCGTCGACGGGCAACATCTCCCGCCTGAAGTCGTCAAAACGTTCGTCCGCGCCAAAGGGCCTAAGCGACTCGTGCTGGTCAGCGACCTGTCGGGGCTGGCCGGATTGCCGCCTGGCCGCTATGGATCGAGCGGTTGCGAACTGGAGATTCTCACTGATGGTCGTCTCGTAATCGCCGGGCAGGATCAACTGCTGGCCGGGGCCTCGCGCACGATCGCCACGGGCGTCGCCAACATCATGCAGTTCGCCGGGCTTGATTTGCCGACCGCCATCGGCCTGGCAACTACTCAACCATGTCGGTTGCTAAGGCTGGACGACGTGCGACTACAACCGGGCGATCCGGCCGATCTCGTGCTGTTCGAATTGCACGACGGGCGGCTCGACATTCGGGCCACGCTGCTGGCCGGCCGCACAATTTATGGCACGGTTCTATCGAAGGGGGCGGCCCCTGCGGGCTGAAGCGAGCGAAAATTACCGCCCGGCGTGTTGATCGCAAATGCACCGCTCCGAGGCCGATCGCAGACTCCCTAGCGGCATGACGTTTGCCCCCTCTCTGCCAGGCGGGGAGAAACGATCGGAGAGTGGAGGATCAGCCATGAGCAATCCAGACTATGAATCTTGTCTAAGGAGCTGCACTGAGTGCGCTCGGGCCTGTGAATTTTGCGCCAGCGCCTGCCTGGCGGAGCGCGACGCTTCGCACCTGGCCGATTGCATTTCGCTCGATATGGATTGCGCGCTGGCCTGTTGGGGGGCGGCCGCGCTGTTAAGCCGCGGGTCGCACTTCAGTTACGAGTTCTGCCTGCTTTGTGCCGAGATTTGCGAGGCCTGCGCCGCCGAATGCGCGAAGCATCCGATGAATCATTGCCAGCGCTGCGCGCGGACTTGCGCGGAGGAATGCCGTCAACTGGCGGGCGCGCGCGCGGCGTGAAGTCGCGCCGCGCCCAGTTACGTGCCAAAGCGCAGCCCGGCCAACGCCTCGTTGATCCACTCGGTGGTGATCACGCGCTCGTTGATCGCCGTGTACCACAGCCCGCGGGCTTCGACGTACGACCGCAAATTGGCCAGCGACGCAGCGAGTGTCGCGCGGTCGATCTCCATGTCAGCCGGCTGATAGGCGAGGCCCAAACGGTCCATCAGCGCCACGATCTCGGCATGGCGATTCTCTTGTAGCCTGCTCAGCAGATAAACGCCCAGCCCGACAATTTGCCCATGAATGAAGGGGCGGCCCGTGCGCTCCTCGAGCTCGTAGAACAAGTAGTGCTCCGAGCCCTCTTCGGTGCGGTAGTGGCCGGCCGGCAGGCAGATCGTGTTCACCAGCAGGTAGCCGTCGACGATCGCTTGCAGGCCGGCGTCGGTCACCCGGCGAATGTCGTCGGCGCGCTCTTCGACGAGACGCAGAATGTCACGTGCGCGGCGCACATCGTCGGCCGAGAAAGGTTCCGCGGCGTCGCGCCCCGCGCGGTGAGCCAGTTCCCAGTCGAACGTGCCGGTATGAATCGAAAGCAGATCTCCCACGCCGGCGATGTTGAGTTGCGGCGGCGCGGTGCGAATCAAGTCGTAATCGACCACCAGCGGATCGGGGCTCGCTCCCCCCAGGTACTCGACGCGATGATTGCGCCGCACGGCCGCCTTCGGTGTCACGAAGGCGTCAACACTCACGATCGTGGGGACGGTCACCAGCCGGCAGCCGCGCCGATAGGCGAAGTACTTGCCTAAATCGATCGCCTGACCGCCGCCGACCGCCAGCACGGTGTCGCACTGGGGCGCGGCGGCGATCTGCCGCTCGACGACGTCCAGCTCCATCGATTCAACCAGAAGCACGGCGGCCGGCGCGGCGCCGAGACGGTCGCGCACCAGGTGCCAGGGGATCTCCATCGACGTGACGACGAATCGCCCGAGCTCGCGCCCCAGCCCGTCGATGCTGCCCGAACCGAATCGTTGCGAGCGAACGTTGGTTTCGCCAGTGATGTGCATCGTGAAGTCTCGCGATGGTGTGTGGTTTATTCGAAGTCCTCGTTGAGCGACGAGCCTGGGTTGGCTGGGCCTTCCTCGGTGACGGTGTTCGGTGGCCCTGCCGTGCCGGCGCGCAGTCGAGGGTTCACTACGCAGAGATACAACGCGACTCCGCAGGCGATTGCCGCTGTCGTCGCGCACAACGGCGCGATCGGTCGCAACTGCGCGAGCAGACCGAATGAAGTTCGCGGCGCTGCAACTTCCGCAGGCGCGCCGTGCGATTCCGCGGCCGACGGCTGGCCATCGTGAACCGGTAGCGACACCGCGACGACCGCCACGAGCGTCCACGTCAGTGCCATCCAGCAGACGGGCTTGCGCCAGCGCCCCAACTCAAAGCCGCGCGGCACTGTGGATGCAGCGCTCGGCTGAGTTTCGTCGCCAATATCTGAAGAAGTCATGTCCGGCCGCTGTGTCCCCCGCCAGCGCAAACCTAGAATCGCTGCCAACACGATGCCGCCATAGCCCAGGTAGCCGGCGATCGTGGCAATCGACGTGATGATCACGAGCACACCGCTCTGTTCAAGCAGCAAGACGACGCCTGTCGACAGCAACCCCACTAGCACGATCGCGGCGCGCGGCGTGCCATGCGCGGCATCGACCCCCTTAAGCACCGTCGACACCGGCAACATGTTGTCGCGGGCCAGCGCGAACACTAGGCGCGTGGTTGCCGCCATGCTGGCCACACCGCAAGCGAAGATCGAGGCGAATACAACCAGCATCACCACCGGGGTGACGCGATTGCCCAACTTGTCTTGAATAATCTGCAGCAGCGGCGCCGAGTTCGCTTGCGTGGCGGTCAGGTTGTCGATCGACAGCAGAAACGCCACCAGCATCAGGAAGCCGCCGATGCCTGAGGTCAGCTCCGACATGATCACGGCCCGTGGCACCGTGGCGCGCGGTTGATGGGTTTCTTCGGCCAGATCGGCGGCCCCTTCAAAGCCGGTGATGCACCAGGCACCTAACAACAGCGACAGCGCCCAGGCCTGCCAGTTGGCCGGCGCACCGGTCGCATAGTTGGTCGACTCCAACAAGAACTTGGGAGACTGTTCTCCCGCGATGAACCAGATGCCCAGCAGTACGACGACGATCAGCGCGGCGCCAGCGATCTCGGCGATTACCCCCAAGTCGTTCACCAGCGCCGCCAGACGGATGCCAAATAAATGCACGATGGTGATCGCGCCGATGACGATCGCGGTCAACCCGGCCGGCCCGATCAGCATCTCATAGTCTTGGGGCAAGTATCCCTGAATGAATGGATGGAGCACGCTGGCCAGCCCGTAGCAGATGCCTGGGAAACCGGTGAGCCATTGCAGCAGCAGGAACCAGCCGACAAAGAAGCCGAAGCGCGTGCCGACCAGCCGCGATGCCCATTGATATCCATAGCCCGACAGCGGCATGTGATTGGCCAACTCGGCGACGACGAGCGCCACGAGAAATTGCCCGACGACCGCCACGCACCACGACCAGAGAATCGCGGGCCCGGCTTGCCGCAGCCCGAAGCCAAAGTTCGTGAAGATGCCCGTGGTGATCGAGATCAGCGAGAAGCTGACGGCGAAGCTCGAGAAGCCCCCCATCGTGCGGGCCAACTGCTGGCGATAGCCGAACTGGGCGAGGTCGGCATTGTCGCGGCGGTCCGTGTCGGCCCGATTCTTCATGGCGGCAGTATTGCGGCTCGTCGTTGCAGGCGTGTCACAGTTCGCAGGTCGCAATCTACCGTGTCGCGCCCCGCCGTGGCATGGGCTTCCAGCCCATGCGCGATGCGTTTCGCGGGGGGGATACGTGACAAACACGGCCAGGATGGCCATGCCACGAGCGTGCCAAAGGTGTCAGGAACCACCTTCGACGACGTGCAGGGCACACGGGACCGTCGCGCGCTCGGCGGTTCCAGACACCGAACCCCCTGCTGGCAAACCCTTCCTCGCCGCTAGCAAGGCAGCCATCTGCTAGCGCGAAATAGTCCGGTCAGCTAAACCTTGCCGGCGTGACCGTAACGACTGCGTCGAGTTTGCGGGCGTCGACGTAAATCGTTGGCACGGCACTTCATCCGTACAACCGATCCAGCCGATACGCCCGGTAGGGTCGGCACGTTCGGCACGAGCGTGCGCGCTGGCCTGATCGCGTCAAACGGACCCAGCCAAGGGATCGCACGGATGCAACGGCCGCTCCTGAAAGTCGCCTGCCTGTTGGCCATCGCCGCCGCGCTGGTGGGCTGCAAGAACCCGATCCAGATGCGCACGTCGGGGCGGATCGTGGCCGAGATGCCGCCGCAGAACAATATCTCGCCGGTGCTTCCAGGGCAGGTGCTCAATACGGGGACCGAGTCGGCCCAACGCATCGCGATCATCGACGTCGACGGGCTGCTGTTGAACATGGACATGGTCGGCCCCTCGTCGCATGGCGAGAACCCTGTGTCGCTGTTCCGCGAGAAGCTCGACGCGGCCGCTTGCGACCCCTGCGTGCGGGCGGTCGTGGTCCGCATCAATAGCCCCGGTGGCGGCGTGACCGCGACCGACATCATGTGGCACGATCTCGAAGCATTCAAAAATCGCACGGGCCGCCCCGTCGTGGCTTGCCTGCTGGATGTCGGCACCGGGGGTTCGTATTACCTGGCGACCGCGGCCGACCAGATTGTCGCCAATCCGATCACAATCACCGGCGGCATCGGCGTCATCCTGAATCTCTACGACCTGACTGGCGCGATGGCTGAAAGCCAGGGACGCGTCTACAACCTCGCGGTCAAGGCCGGCGACAACATCGACCTGGGGAGCGGTATGGCTCCGCTCCCCGAGGAGAAGCGCCGCCTGCTGCAAGAGATGGCCAACGAGATGCATCGGCGGTTTCGCGACGTCGTGCTCGAGGCTCGGCCGCAGGTCAACGCCGACGACAAAACGAACTTCGATGGCCGCGTGTTCACCGCCGCGCAAGCGCTCGAACGCGGCTTGATCGACGAGATCGGCTACCTCGACGACGCGGTCGCGGCGGCCGAAGGTCTGGCGGGCATCGCGGGCGCCAACGTGGTGCTCTACCACCGCAAGAACGATCCGCCGCGCTCGCTCTATGCCGTGACGCCGAACGTGCCGCTGCAAGGGGGTGCCATCCTCCCCGGCATGCCCGGCATGGATCGCAGTCGCATGCCGACGCTGCTCTACCTGTGGCAGCCGGAGCCGACCTTGGAAAAACTGGGCGGGCGGTAGGTTGTCCAGGAGTTGATCGAAGAACTGTAGCCGGCGTCAGTGAAGCCGAAGTATCGCGGGATGGAACCCAGGCCATGAATCGAACGCTGCAACATCGTCGCGCACTGATGCTCTGCCTCTTCGCGGTGGCGAGTCTGGCCACCGGCTGCAAGAATTGCTGCCTTTCGATGCGTACCAGCGGCCGGATCGTCAACGAGTCGCCGCCGCAGAACAATATCTCGCCCGTCGTGCCCAATCGCGTGCCGCTCACGGGGCAGTGCGAAGGTCGCCGCGTGGCGATCATCGACGTCGATGGCCTGTTGTTGAACGCGGATATGGTGGGCCCGTCTTCGCACGGCGAAAACCCAGTGTCGCTGTTCCGCGAAAAGCTCGAGGCGGCCGCCGCCGATCCCTGTGTGCGGGCCGTCGTGGTCCGCGTCAACAGCCCGGGTGGTGGCGCCGCCGCGAGCGACATCATGCGGCACGATCTGCTGGCCTACAAACAACGCACCGGCATCCCGGTCGTGGCCTGTATTCTCGATCTCGGGACGGGCGGAGCGTATTACCTGGCGACCGCCGCCGACACGATCGTCGCCCACCCCACGAGCATCACCGGTGGCATCGGCGTGATCCTCAACCTGTATGGGCTGTGGGATGGCATGCAGGCCCAATCCGTGCTTCCGCGCAACATAGTCGCGGGGGACATGATCGACATGGGAAGCGCGATCCTGCCGCCAGGGCTCGACGACGAATCAACCGATGAGTCGCCTGAAGAATCCGCTACAGAATTAAATGTGGAACCGGCCGAAACGATTCCGCCTCCCGAAGACACAATGCCCGAAGACACAGCGCCCGAAGCTGGCGGTGGCGACGATGCCGCTGCGCCTGCCGAGTTGGTCGCGCCGGCCAAGGCGGCCGCAATCGGCGAGCCGTTGTCGCCTGAAGGCGGGACCGGCTTCACCAAGCAGAAGCGGGCTCTGCTGAAGCAGATGGCCGACGACTTTCACACACGCTTCCGCGAGGCGGTCTCGGCCGCGCGACCGCTGCACGAGGCCGAACTGGAGACCGACTTCGATGGTCGCGTTTTCACGGCCACTCAGGCGCGCGAGCGCGGGCTGATCGACGAGATCGGTTACCTCGACGAAGCAATCCGGATCGCCGAAGGGATGGCCGGCCTCAACGGGGCGACCGTCGTCTTCTATCACCGCAAGAACGACCCCGCCCGCTCGCCGTATGCCATCACGCCTAACGTGCCGCTGCAAGGGGCGGGCATCCTGCCAATCAGCACGCCGGGCCGCGAGCGCACCCGGTTGCCGATGTTCCTCTTCATGTGGCAGCCCGAGCCGATGATGGAAAAACTCAGCGGGCGATAGGCCGGGGCGTGAGGTCCTTCGTATGCCAGCCATTGCATTCGGCCAGCCGCAGTGTTCAATTCCGGCATGCGCGGCGCGCGGTTTTGCGTCGCGCCCGATCCTGTGAATTGGGACATTTTGCCATGCGGTTCGTGACGTATCTGAGTGATCGTGGGGCGCGCGTCGCCGCCCTGCGCGATGGGCAGTATGTCGATCTGGCCGACGCCGACTCCAAGCTGCCCGCCAACTTGCGCGCGCTGTTGGCAGCCGGCGACGCCCTGCGACCCGCGATCGCGGCGGCCGCGGCCAAGGGGCGCGCGATCGATCCGGCGACCGTTTCGTTGGCCGCGCCGATCCCCGATCCACGCAAGATCGTCTGCGTCGGGCTGAACTATGCCGATCACGCCCACGAGAGCGGCGTGCAGCCCCCCAGCGAGCCGGTGATCTTCAACAAGTTTCCGACCGCGCTCACGGGGCACCTATCGCCCATCGTGCTGCCACGCGTCAGCCACGAAGTCGATTACGAAGCCGAATTGGTCGTCGCAATTGGCCGCACCGCCCGGCACGTTTCCGAGGCCTCGGCACTAAGCCACGTGGCCGGCTACCTGTGTGGGCACGACGTTTCGGCCCGCGATTGGCAGTTGCGTAAAGAAGGCAAGCAGTGGTTATTGGGCAAATCGTTCGATACCTTCGCCCCGTGCGGCCCCTGGCTTGTCACGGCCGACGAAGTCGCCGATCCGCACAAGCTGCGCGTGCAATTCCGTTTGAATGGCCGCACGCTACAAGACTCGAACACCTCGCAGTTCATCTTCAAGCTGCCCACGCTGATCGCTTACATTTCACAGGTCTGCACGCTTGAGCCAGGCGATTTGATCTTTACGGGCACCCCGCCCGGCGTCGGCTTCGCCCGCAAGCCGCCGGTGTTTCTGCAGCCCGGCGACGTGGCCGAAGTCGAAATCGATGGGCTGGGCACGCTGCGCAACCCCGTCGTTGCTGAATCGGGTAGCAGCGACGACGAAGAAGACGTCAACTAAGGCGTTTGGTGCCGGCCGCGAACCATCTGGTTTGCGCGGTCTTAGATCGCCACAAGCAAAGTTCGCGCCCTATCGACTTTTTGCGCGATGCGGTTTCCCTTGGCGCTGGTGGACGCGCGCGCGGGGTCAACTACAATGCGCCTCGCATCTTGAGCAGGCCTCATAAGAATTCGCGGCGAGGCGCCTCGACCAATCGTGACTGAGCACATCATCACCACCGACCAGCAGTTGGAGAGCTTCACGAAGCGGCTGGCCACGGCGCCGTCGATTGCCTTCGACACAGAATTTGTGTCGGAGCACACGTATCGCCCGGAGTTATGCTTGATTCAGGTGGCCGCCGGCGACGAGTTGGCCGTCATCGATCCGCTGCCGATCGGCAACGTCGATTCGTTCTGGCACGCCGTGGCGGCCGCCGGTCACGAGACAATCGTGCATGCCGGGCGCGAAGAGATCTGCTTCTGTCTCGACGCCATTGGCGTCCTACCAAGCAACTTGTTCGACGTGCAGTTGGCCGCCGGGCTGGTCGGTTACGAATACCCGGCCGGTTATGGGACGCTCGTCGCCCGCGTATTGGGCAAGCAAGTTCACAAGCGCGAAACGCGCACCGATTGGCGCCGTCGGCCATTGTCGTCGAACCAAATTCAATACGCGCTCGAAGACGTTCGCGACTTGACGGCGGTTCGCGACGTCCTGCACGCCGAGCTCACGCGGCAAGGCCGACTGAGCTGGCTGGCCGACGAAATGGCGCAGTGGCTCGCCGACGTGCAGCTCTCGCGCGGTCGCGAGCGCTGGTGGCGCGTGACCGGGAGCGCCAACCTGTCGAGCCGGGAGCTGGCCATCGTCCGCGAAATCTGGCGCTGGCGCGACGAAGAAGCGCAGCGCCGCGATTGCCCCGTGCGGCGCATCCTTCGCGACGATCTGATCGTCGAGTTGGCCAAACGCCGCGCTACCGACGAGCGTCAGATTCGGGCCGTGCGTGGGCTGGAGCGGCGCGACTTGCAACCGGCGTTGGCCGGCCTGTCGCAAGCGATCGCGCGGGGGTTGGAAGTGCCCGACGATGAGTGCCCGCGACCGCAGCGCCGCGAAACGAGCTCGCACTTGTCGCTGGTCGCGCAGTTTTTGTCGTCGGCGCTCACGAGCATTTGCCGCGCGGCCCGCGTGGCGACGAGTATCGTTGGCACCGCGCAAGACGTGCGCGATCTCGTGGCCTGGCGGCTGGCCGCCGAAGGAGGTCGCGAACCAGGCGAGCCCCCGGTGCTGGCCACCGGCTGGCGCGCCGAGGTCGTCGGCCAATTGCTCGATGACTTGCTGGCCGGCAAAACGTCGATCCGCATTCGCGATCCACGCAGCGACGAGCCGCTGTCGTTCGAGTCGTAGCAAGATCGATCGCGCGTCGCGCCGCTGCTGCGACCACTTCCTGATGACTCGCCCCCCAAGGCGCTTAGTTCGCGCCCCCGGTCTCGCGCAGATGCCACAGATCGACGAGCCATTGGCCGTTGGACTGCGTCGATGGCGCGACGGTACCAAACGACGTTGCGCCACTGACGCCCGTTGGGCCGGCCGGCAGCGGCGGCGGACTAGCAGGGGCCGGCGGCGGGGGCGCGGCACTTGGCGTCGCAGTCGGCGGTAACGAAACCGGTGACGCCGACGGAGAGGCACCCGCGGGCGCCGCGCTCGCGGGTGGCTGCGATCTCACCGGCGGGAGCGCAGCCGCCGAGTTCGCCGCGGTCGGGGTCGCCGCGACGAGCGGCGGCGCAGAACCACCGGCGCCGCCAGGTTGTGCGTCGCTGGACTCTTCAAAGCCGTCGCGGTAAACCGTGCCCGTGGCAATCGGCTCTTCCTCGTGGGTGTCGCGGAACTGATGCCGGCCACCGATGATCGGCACGCTAACCTGATCGCCGGCGAACTTGGTTCCCTCGTAGACGGTGCCGCGCTGAAAAGGACCCGCGCCAAAGAACCAACTGTTGCGCGCCGTGCTGGTGACCGGCACCACGCCCGACTGCAACACGGGGCGCCCCGTCTTGCGGTTGTAGGCGAAGACCGCGATCTTGGCGACTGCTCGCTGATTGGTGCTCTTGGCGAAGGGAATCTCGGGGATCGTCGACGGCATCGGGACCGGCATGCCCGGCACGCTCGGCACCGCGACCGACGGTACACCGAACAGCAAGTCGCTACGGTCGGTGCCGACGCCGCCGGAGCGCGCTTCGACGACAAAGTCGGCTTCGGTGCGCGCCTCGCGCAGCACCACGCCGCTCGCCAGCAAGTGCTGCCGCAGCGAACTGACCAGGTAGTTCTCGTCGGTCGTGCCGCGCAGATACGACGGATCGAAATAGACGTCTCGGCCACCGAGCACGGCGAAATCGAGCTCCGAAACAGCGCGGTCGATCGCGTTGGAGATCAACAACTGCTCGGTCGCCGTGCGGGCCGTGTCCGACCAGCGCGTGGTGCCGCAGCCAGCGAGAGAAATCAACAACGCTAGCGCCAGCAGCGCGCGGAGTGCGCGAGTCAAATTCGAGTCACGGGCGCTGCCTGCGCGCAACGCACTGCATCCGCGCAACGCACCGCATCCGCGCAACGTACCGCCCCGCCGGGTTCTCTGCGCAAGAACCCGGCTGGGCAATGTCGGGGCACGGCAGCCGATGACTGCCAGCGCGGTAGCGATCGAATCGCGCAAAAGGGTTCTGACCTGCTGAACTGCCTGATGAGAGGGCCCTGATCCGGGGGCACCGACGAGGGGGCACCAACGAGGGGGCGAAGTGTAGCAAAATTGGCCGAGGGGCTGAACCCACGTTTGCTCCGCAACGCTAGCACGCGCCGGTCGACTTAACCGCTAGGGGCCACGGGGGTTTCTGTGGTATGCTTCGCGCGACGTTCGCACCCCGTTGCTATCAGCGCGGCAACCGACCCAGCGCGCCATGGAAGAGAGAACACCCATGCCGACTCGCACCGCTGCAGGCATGCCCGGCGCGCCAGCAGATCAAGAATCCGCCAGCAGATTAGGTGCCGACGCGCGATCGGCCGCCGACGCCGCGTCAGCATCCGGCGATCGCCTGACGCGGATCGAGCGCAAGCTCACCTGGCTCACGGTCGGCATCTTCGGCGTGGCCCTGGCGCTGTTGTTCAACGTGGCCGCGGTGTTCGGCACGATCGTCGAATTCCATGCCGGCGAAGGATTGCTGATCGGTTCGGCCAGCGCCGGCGGCGTCGTCATGGGGTTTGTGTTTGGTTGGCTCGCGCGGCGAGCTATCGTGTAACTACCGCTGGCGGACAGACCCTGCTCGTTCGCCCGGCCGCACCAGGCACGATCCCACACCAACGTACTCGCTCAACCGCCTCTCGATGATCCTCCTCATCGACAACTACGACAGCTTCGTCTTCAATTTGGCACGCTACTTTGAGCGTCTGGGCCAACACGTGCAAGTGGTGCGCAACGACGCCCTCGATGTCCACTCGCTCGGTGGCCACGAGCCTCGGGCACTCGTCCTTTCGCCGGGCCCTTGCACGCCGGTCGAAGCGGGGGCCTCGCTCGAACTGGTGCACCACTGGCACCAGCGGCTGCCGATCCTGGGGATTTGCCTGGGGCATCAAACCATTGCCGCCGCACTCGGGGGCCGCGTGCTGCGCGCGGCCGAAGCCGTACACGGCCAGGCCAGCGAGGTGCATCACAACGGCGCCGACATCTTCGCGGGCCTGCCGAGCCCGCTGCACGCCGGCCGCTACCACTCGCTGGTCGTCGAAGAAAGTTCGCTCCCGCCCTACTTGCCAGTGACCGCGCGCACCAGCGACGGCATCGTCATGGCAATCCAGCACCAGAGCCTCCCCGTCGTCGGCTTGCAGTTCCATCCCGAGTCGATTCTAACTGAGTCGGGCTACGCGCTGTTGGCGAACTTTCTGCAGATGGCCGGGCTCGACGAGGCGCCGCGGGTGCCGGCGTTTTCCGAAGAACGTCCCCAGTCGCCACGGTACCAATTGCCCACCGGGAGTCCACCGCCCACGTTTTAGCGCGCCGATCGGCAAACGGTTCTGCGCTGCTCGTCGCGTCAAACCTAGCGCCACCGAATGAGGGTCTCGAACGTGATCCTGGAAGGTCTGGTCACCACGATCAATGCCGATGGCTCGGTCAACATCGCGCCGATGGGGCCCACGGTCGACGCCGAGATGCACGCGCTGGTGCTGCGACCGTTTCCCACTTCGACGACGCTGGCCAACTTGCAGCGCGCCGGAGTCGGCGTGTTCCACGTCACCGACGACGTCGAACTGCTGGCCCATGCCGCGATCGGTCGACTGGAAACGATGCCTCGCCTGGCCCCCGCCGGCGTGATCGAGGGGCAGATCCTGGCCGATGCCTGCCGCTGGTACGCCTTCCGCGTGCGGTCGATCGACGACAGTGGCGAGCGCGTCGTGCTCGAAGCCGAGATCGTCGGCCAGGGCGTGCAGCGCGAATTCTTTGGCTTCAACCGCGCGAAGCATGCGGTGCTCGAGGCCGCCATTCTCGCGACGCGGGTGGCGATCTTACCGCTGGCGGAAATTCAAGCCGAGTTTGCCCGGCTCGCCGCGCTGGTCTACAAAACCGGTGGCCCCGCAGAGCATCGTGCTTTTCTGTTCCTCGACGATTTTCTGCGGGCCGTAGTGGCAGCCGAAGACGAGGAAGTCATCGCCAGCGAAAGTCAGTCGGAGCTATGAGCGGCGAGCGCGATCGCGTGGTCGAAGTACACGCGCCGACCCGGCTGCACTTTGGACTGGTGTCGTTCGCCGGCCAGTCGCGGCGCGGCTTTGGCGGAATCGGCGCGATGGTGGTGCCGCCGGTCTTGCGGGTGCGCGTCAGTTCCGCGCGGCAGTTTGCCGTGCAGGGTCCGTTGGCCGCACGCGCCGAAGGCATCGCGCGAGAACTGGTGCGGCTCGGGCGGCTACCGGCCAAGTTGCCCTGCCGCATCGAAGTGCTCGAAGCGCCAGGCGAGCATCGGGGATTAGGTGTCGGCACGCAGTTAACGCTGGCCGTGGCGACGGCGCTGTTAGGTTGGTTTGATCGGCCTACCGCGGATGTTTCAGCTACTGATGCCCGAGTTGCCGATGTTCGAGTTACTGATGTCCGAAATGCGGATGTCGGAGAGCTGGCGGTCGCGCTCGGTCGTGGCCGGCGTTCAGCCATCGGCGCGCATGGATTCGTACACGGCGGGCTGCTCGTCGATGGAGGAGTGGGCGAGCCGCCAGGCGCCGCGCGGCAAATCGCGCCGCTCGTCGCCCGCGTTGAATCGCCGGCGGCGTGGCGCTTTGTACTGCTGGCGCCGCGCGACGCCGAAGGATTGTCGGGGAGCGTCGAGCGCGCCGCGTTCGATCGCTTGCCCCCCGTGCCAGACGAAGTGACCGCCGAATTGTGCCGCGAGATTCTGCTGGGCTTGCTGCCGGCCGCGATTGAAGCCGATTGCGACGCATTTGGCGAAAGCTTGTATCGCTACGGGCGGTTGGCCGGCTCGTGCTACCGCAGCGTGCAGGGGGGGGCGTACGGCAGCCCACGTTTGGAAGCGCTCGTCCAGCGTGCGCGCGAGTTGGGCGCGCGCGGTGTCGGGCAGAGCTCTTGGGGGCCGACAGTGTACGCCCTGCTGCCCGAGCAGGCCGCGGCCGTGCATTTCGTCGAGCGTCTGCTGCAATCGCCAGAAGGGGCGCAGCTTTCGGCCCTGATCGCGGCGCCGGACAACACCGGCGCGCAGGTGAGCGTGTCGGGAGGAGACGAGTAACGCGAAGGGACGTGGGTTTGTTCGCGACCGTTCTGCAAAGCGACGCCAGCAATCAGGTAGGTCGTCGCAGAAGATCGTCTAGATCTCGCGCGCCGTGCAAGACACGCACCAACAGAATACCGTTGTTATCGGGCACGAAGAAAACAACATAGACGCCGACGGAAAAGCAGCGTAAGGATCGCCCATATTCTTCAACGCTTTGGCCAAGGAGAGGGTGAGCGGCGTACGTCTGGCAAACTTGAGAGATCCGATCGATCATGCGGTCGGCGGCCGCGACGCTCGATTGCGCGACCTGAAACCAGATCAAGTCGAGATCGGCGTGCGCCGCGTGAGTGTAGCGAACCGTCGCCATTATCCGTTAGCGCGCAGTCGCTCGCGCCCGGCGGCTTTGATCAGCTCGGCGTCAAAGCCTTCGATCTCGCCACGAGCCGCCTGCTCAAGTCCGATGTGCAACTCGCTGCGCAGCCATTCCTGAAAAAGTCGGTCTGCGGACTCCCGCTCCAAAAGCACATACGTCTTTTGTGTCACGTCATCGCAAACCTCGACCGGGCGGCCGGGTTCGCGCTGGAGCGCCTCCCGCATTTCAGAAGTGATTTTGGGTGTCATGTCGGCATTGTACTCAAGGGCCACCGCGCCAGGCTGCGCTAGTTTGTGGCGGCAACCTTCCGAAACCGTTGCCGGCGCGGATCGCAGCGTTTCCAGTCCCCCTTGGCAGCGGGTTCCGCCGGGGGGCCAAAGGCTAAAAAAGGTTCAAATTTGTATACCATTTCTAGTTGACAAGTGGACCAACAACCGCCTACAATGCGACTGTTGCCCGGCAGCCATTGCAGGGCTACAGCACGAAATCCGTCGACAAATGACCAGATCCACGGCGCGTTGAGTTTGCTGCGGACGGTGAACGTTTCCTTGCGAAGCGTCGCCAGCCGTTTTCCTCCGGGCCAGCGCGATCGGATAAGTCCGTCGATGGCTTTTTCGGCCAACGCCAGCGTTGCGCGCCGGAGACGAGTGTCGCTCCGGCGTCGGTGTCTGGAACCGCCGAGCCGGCCGAGCACATGTCGGCGCCGATCCACCGGCAAGCCAGTGGCACACGAAGCCAAACAACAGCGACCTGTTCTCCCCTTAGGACCCGACGCAAATGCGTTCAACGGGTCGGTTCGGCGAGTCCGTTCGCCTTGTGCGCGGACCATTAGAAATTGCATCCATAGAAACGCACAGAAGAGCGCAGAAGGATCGAGGCCGAGCTACCCGCGCCCCGATGCCAACTTCTGTGTCCTTCGGCGAACTGCTGTGAATTGACCACGGATTTCACCGATTGCACGGATTGATTTCGCGGCTTGATTCAATCATCCGTGCAATCCGTGTCATCCGTGGTCCAAAGCTTCGGACGTAAAACTGCGATCTTGGACGCAAGCCGGACGCAAACGTTTTCAGTTTGCGTCCAAGAATAAGTCCCGACACCACAGAGCCTTAGCTGCGTGGAGCACGAACTTTGGACGGTTTGGACGCAAATTCCCGGAACACTTTATTGGGGAGGCCCCCCACGCGCTTGCGACTGCGTGATGTGCGTTTCAGAATGGCCCGATGGCTGACCGCAAGTCGATTCCCCTGGAAGCAATGACGGCAGATCGCTCGAGCAAGCGTCGCTGGCTCGCCGCGCTGGCGGTCGTCGCGATTTCGCTGGCCGTGTTTGGCCGCTCGCTGGGCTTTGGTTTCCTGGGGCAAGACGACGTCGACAATATCCTGGTCAATCCACAATTGAATCCGCCCTCTTGGCGACATGTCGCCAGGTTTTGGCGCGAGCCCTACCTGAGCCTGTACATTCCGGTGACCTACACGTTCTGGAGCGGCGAAGCGTATCTCGCCTGGCAGACCGACCGCGCGGGGGGGCGCGTCGAGCAGCCAGGCTACGTGCCGCTCGATCCGCGGGTGTTTCGCGCTGGCTCGATCGCGCTCCATACGCTGGTCGTGCTCGTCGTTTACTTATTGTTGTTGCGGCTGGTTGCCAACCCGCTCCCCGCGGCGGCCGGCGCGCTGCTGTTCGCGCTGCATCCGCTGCAGGTCGAAAGCGTCGGCTGGATCACGGAAAATAAGGGGTTGCTCTCGACGCTGTTCAGCACGCTCGCGCTCTGGCAGGTGGTGGTGTTCTGGCAAGCGAGTCCGGTTGCCGAGTCGCGGGCCGACCAGCCGGCGTCTGCCTCGGAGCGCAACTCGAAGCCGCGCGGCGTGCGCCGCGATCGCCGTCGAACTGCCGAGCGATCTCCAAGCGATCGTCGCTGGCTGCACTTTGCCGCCGCGACGGCGTCGTTCGCCCTGGCGCTGTTGGCAAAACCGATCGCCGCCGCGTTGCCCCTGGCGGCGGCCGCCCTGGCGATCGGCTGGCTCAAACGTCCCTGGCGTTCGACCGTGCTGCAGTTGCTCCCCTGGTGTGCGCTAACCGCCGCTATCGCCGCGCTCACCATGGGCGAGCAAGGGGCGACGACGATCACGCACATTCCACCGCTCTGGCAACGACCACTGATGGCCGGCGACGCCCTGGCCTGCTACCTGCTCAAGCTGGTCGTCCCTTGGCCGCTGGGCGGAGACTATGGCCGCTCGGGCTGGCAAGTGATGCACAGCGATTGGACCTACGTGATGTGGCTGGTGCCGCTTGGAGTGCTCGCGGCGCTGTGGTGGCTGCCGCGTCGCGCCATTTGGCTCTCGGCCGCCATCGTGTTCATCGCGGGCTTGCTGCCGGTTTCGGGCCTGGTGCCATTCGCCTATCAGAATGCCTCGACCGTCGCCGATCGCTACGCGTATCTGGCAATGCTCGGGCCAGCGCTGGCCGTAGCGGCCTGGCTGGCGACGAAACCTGATTGGCGAAGACTCGTCCCCACCGCGATCGTACTGGCGATCTTCGCGGGCTTGAGTTTTCGGCAGCTCGCGGCCTGGCGCGACGATCGCGCCTGGACCGCGCAGACCTTGGCGGTGAACCCGGCCAGCTTCTTTGGCCTGGAATCCCAGGCCCAGATTCTCGTGACCGAGGGACGCGCGGCGGAAGCCAACGCCACGCGTGAGGCATCGCAGCGATTGAATCCGCAAGCCGTCGAGCCGTGCTACAACCTGGCGACCGCGGCACTGGCGCGCGGCGATCTCCCCGCGGCCATCCACTGGTATCGCACGGCCTTGACCATTCAGCCCGATTCGCGCATCGCGCATGGCTACCTGGCGGAGAGTTTTGCGCGCTTGGGGGACCAGCGCGCCGCGCTCGAAGAATTCCATCTGGCAACCGATGGCCTGACGCGCGATCGCAATGTCTCCGCTCAGGGCACGCGCATCGGCAACGTCTTTTCGGAGCGCGGCCGCTTGGACCTCGCCCGCGACGTCATGTTGACGGCCCTGCGTTTGCACCCGACATCCATCGAAGCGCTGAACAATCTGGCCGTGCTTGAAGCCAAACAGCGGAACCTGCCCGAGGGCCTGCGTTACTTGAACGTGGCCTTGTCGATCGATCCGGCGCACACGGTAACGCTGGTCAATCATGGAGTGCTGTCGAATGCCGCGGGGCAGGGCGAGACGGCGCTCGCCGAGCTACAGCGGGCAGTTGCTCAGGCGCCGCACTCGCTCGTGGCGCGCGGCGCATTAGCCGAGTTGCTGGTGCAGGCCAGGCGGACGGCGGAGGCCGCGCAACACTACCGCGCGGGTGTGGCCGCGCACCCCGAATGGTGGGAAGGTTGCCGCGCCCTGTCCTACCTGCTGGCCACCGACGCCGACGCCCGGGTGCGTCGCGGCCCCGAGGCGTTGTCCCTGGCCGAGCGGCTTTGCGCGGCGACGAGCAGTCGTGATCCCGCGGCGCTTGAAGCGCTGGCCGCGGCCCGCGCCGAGACGGGGCAATTCGACGGCGCGGTGGCCGCTCAGTCGCAAGCCATCGACTTGTGGCGCGTCGCCAATCGGCCCGACCGGGTGACGGCCGCCGAGCGCCGGCTCGAGGCGTACCGGCGGTCGCAGCCCTGGCGGGAGACGCACGCGGTTTTGGCCCGCTAGTCTGTCTGAATCGGCCGGCCAGCTTGACACCTCAATCAGTCCGAATATCATTTAGTGCAAAGGGTTTACGTTGAGTGCGCGGGCGGCGGCGGTTTGACCGGTGCTTTTGATCCCGCGTGAGTTTGGCCGCCGAACGGGCGCACCGAGGCGCATGCCGGTGGTTGGTCGAAACCCGGCCCGGCTGTTTGCCACGCCCACCGATTGGGTTACGTTGGCGGTCTGACCGCAAAGTAGTCGAGGAGTCGAACGCATGGCCGTGCATCGTGGATTACAAGTTACCGAGGTGGGCGACGTTACCGTCGTTCGCTTCGTCGATCGCAAGATCCTCGACGAAGTCACTATTCAGGAGCTGGGTCAGGAGCTGTTCAACCTGATTGAAGAGGAGAACCGCTCCAAGCTGCTGTTGAACTTCTCGGCGGTCGAGTTTTTGTCGAGCCACGCGCTCGGCAAGCTGATCACGCTCGAGAAGAAAGTCAAAGCTCACAAGGGCAAGCTCAAGCTGAGCAACATTCGGCCGGAGATCTACGAAGTCTTCGCGATCACCAAGCTGAACAAGCTGTTCGACATTAAAGAAGACGAGGCCGACGCGCTGGCCGCGTTTTAGTGAGCGGCGATCGTCGTCGAGCGCGCACGGCGACGCGACACCGTCGCTACGCAGGGGCACATCACCGATTGCGGAATCACCAATAGGGGAATCTGCCACTCCGGCCGCCGAGGCAAACGCCGTGCGGCCAGCCGTTGGCAACGGCCACGGGAGGGCCCAGGGGGGTGAGTGCAACTGTTATGATCAACGACGAGTGGCTCTGGTCGTTAAACCGGTTGATCCCCAACGATCCGGTTGTCGGCCGGCAAGTGCTGGAGCAGATTCGCGAACAGCTCGAAGCCCAGCAATGGGACGAGCGCGAGATCTTCGGCGTGCGCCTGGCCGTCGACGAAGCGCTCGTCAATGCCATGAAGCACGGCAACCGTCAGGACGCCGGCAAACAGGTGGGCGTCGTCTGCAAGTTATCGGCCAAGCGACTCTGGATCCGGATCGCCGACGAAGGGCCCGGCTTCACTCCCGAAGCCGTCCCCGATTGCACTGAGCCTGAGAATCTCGAGCGCCCCTGTGGCCGCGGGATCATGCTGATGCGGAGTTTCATGTCGCGCGTCGAGTACAACCCGCAAGGCAACGCCGTCGAGATGGAAAAGCAGCGCTAGCCGGGGCCCGGCGGGCCTGCCCTTGGGCGTCGGGGAAATACCCTGGGGCCTCCGACAGATGCCCGAGCACCCGCTCGTAGCGATGGCGAATCGCACCCTTGCGGGCCGATGCTTTTGACTGCCGGGGGCTGGAAAGCGCCTCCTCAGGCGGAGCGCACCGGGGACACGGATTGCGTCGATTCAACGACGATCGAGAATGTTGGCACGACGTGTCGTGTGCGTCCGCTTTGCGGCAGGAAGGTGCGAAGACTACCCTCGCCTGGAGGTTCTCGGCGCGGCTTGTCAACGATCCAAGTGCAGACTAAATTCCATAGAGCCATTCCCCGATAGCTCAGTTGGTAGAGCGCGCGGCTGTTAACCGCTAGGTCCAAGGTTCGAGTCCTTGTCGGGGAGCTTCGCGATTTCCTCCGAAATCGCTTCCAAAGCCAGTTAACACGATCCGGCCGAGCGAGCAGCTCTCGGCCGTCCTCGTTTCTCCGCCTTTCGGCGACCCAATCGCAGCAGCTCTTCGGGTTCGAGCCTGATTGCAGCCCAAAGGCGATAGCCGTCGTTCAAATCGCCAGTTGGTGATCTCGGCGCGCACAGACGCTAGGGTTTCGTCGAAACTCTCTGAGTGCCGCACCTTCATCAGGCGGCGAGTTAACCCCTCCAACGCACCGGCTCTCGGCCGCGTGAACTCGCCCACTTGTCGGACTCCGGGAACACCGCCTAACTGGCTTCCGAAAATCGATAACCATGGCGTCGATAATGCCACGCGATTGCGCGCGGCATTTTCAGCGGCGATTTTGACGTCGCCAACCAACTCTGAGTGCTTTTCGGCTGCCCTGAAACCGAGTCTCTCGCGCGCTCAATTCCGCTTGAGCTTCCTGCGCCGACGGTGCTCACTGTGTTCACGGGTTAACGATCCGAGAACCACCCCAAGGATTCACCGCGTATGACTTTTTCAATCGAAACCGCGCTAGCCTTTGAAAGCGAAGACGAAGCCTGTGTAATCTGCTTGACTCGCAAAATGGGCAAATTACACTTAGCGCGCGACGGATCGGATAAGTGGCGCTGCCAACCTTGGCGGCATCACGATAGGGGGGCAATGTGGGCGCCATTAAGATCTTCAACTACGGGCAGAGCGCCGCACCGGTTTGCGGGGAACTTCGATCGTCGTACACCTGGGGCTCCGGTTCGCCCAGGGTGGCCCGCATTTCTGGACGCCCAGCGTGGCCGTGCTTTTTGCAGGTGACTGCCGCGGATTCGCGGCTGGGCCATCGCCCCATTCATAGCGGCGGTCGAGCCGGTCGTGCGGCGCTCGACGAAGCTGTACATTTATCGTTGCGTGCGGCAAGCAGCGTCTACGATCGGCTGGCGATGCTGCCTAGCGCTCGGCGTTAAGCCTTCAATTGATTCAAAGGGGTGCGGGGATGAGCGACAGGGAGCAGTCGTTTTGGGGGCGCTTTGGCGTCCAGCGGAAACGTGGGCGACATCGCAATCGTCGCCCCGCGCCACGCCGCGCGGTCTTTGAGGTGCTCGAAGCACGCCGTGTGCTGACCCACGTTGGCGACGGGGCGCTCATTCATAACCCCATGGTTGTTGAGATGGGGAGCGTGCCCATCATCGATCCAGCGCTGGGGATTGTGCCCGCGGATGTTGTCAGCTCGTTAACGGGGCTGCCGGCGCTGCACAGCCGACCTGGCGCCCCGGCATCGATCTTTTTGGATTTCGATGGGCATTTCGAGCCCGTCTGGGGTGGGTTCACCAACGTCACCACTCCGGTGTTCGATCTGGACGGCGATACGTCGACGTTCAACGGCACCGAAATCGCGGTCATCAATTCGGTGTGGCAGCGGGTTAGCGAAGACTACGCACCGTTCAACATCGATGTCACGACGGTCAATCCCGGTGACTTTAGCAATGGCAAGGGGTTGCGGGTAGCGATTGGGGGCCTGGGTGACTGGCTGGGCTTTGCCGCGGGCGGCGTGGCCTACATCGATAATTTCACCAATGCGATTGCCAACACGGTTTACGTGTTCCCCGGTCATCTGAGCAACAGCGAAAAGCTGATTGCCGAAGCGTCGTCGCACGAGGCCGGGCATGCGGTGGGCTTGTACCACCAGAGCACCTACGACTCCAACAGCGTCAAAGTCCAGGAATACAACCCTGGCTCAGGCAACTGGGCGCCCATTATGGGCAACAGTTATTCGGCCCAGGTGAGCACCTGGTACAACGGCCAGTCGTCGGAAGGCGCGACCGCCTTGCAAGACGACATGTCGATCATTGCTCGCCCGCTCAATGGCTTCGGCTATCGAGCCGACGATCACGGGGGAACCACCGCGACGGCTTCGCCGATGACGGTCGACGGCGACAGCGTGCTGGGCGGCGGCGTCATCGAAACCATGTCTGACGTCGACGCCTTTACGTTTTCGACCGATGCCGGACTGGTGACGCTGACGGCCAACGTGGCCTCGCTCGGAGCCAATCTCAAGGCGGTGCTCGAGCTCTACGACAGTTTCGGAACGCTCGTCGCCCAGGCGAACCCGGCCAGTCCTGCAATCTTAAGTGCGACCATCAGCACCTTTGTGCCCGCTGGCGTTTACACGGTCCTGGTCAAGGCGACGGGCAACTACGGCTGGGTGGGGCAGTACTCGTTAACCGGCGCCGTCAACGGCGGGTTGTTCGTCGAAGGGCACACCCCGACCGAGGTCGATGTCGTTGACACTCCCCCCACGGACTTCGATATCCATTTCTCGCGATTCCTGGATTCCGACACGATCGACGCCAGCGATTTGCTGGTCAATGGCGTGGCGGCCGATTCGTACGAACTGCTGCCGGATTTCCGGACCGTGCGATTCCATTTCAATACAAGCCCGGTGACGGTCGAAGGTTTGCAGCACCTGGAGATTGCCGCCGGCGCCCTGCAAGAACTCGACTTGGGCACGCTGCTCAAGCCGTTTGCGGGCACGTTCCGCTACGACCCCACGCCACTATCGATCACGTCGATCGTGCCGGCCGATGGATCGGCGGTAACGCTACCAATGACGAACTTGACCGTACACTTCAGCCAGGAGTTCGCAGCCGGCTCGGTAAGCGCCGGCGATCTGTTGCTCGATCGCGGCACGGTGACCGGCTTCACGATTGTCGACAGCTCGACGATCGACTTTGCCATCGCGGGCCTCACGACCGAAGGACCGCTCAGCGTGCAGATCCAGGCCGGCAAGCTGACCGATTTGGCGGGTAACCCAAGCCTGCCGTTCGCCGGCAATCTGATTCTCGACGTGGGCATCGTCCCCTATCCCAGTCCGCTGGGAGCTGTCGATCCTTTGGGTAGCCAGATCTACGATCCGGCCGTGGCGGGCACCATCGGTTTTGCCGGCGACACCGACAGCTTCACCCTCGACGTCCCTGTCGGCCAGACGATTTCCGTCGTGGTCGAATCGGGGACTGGTCTGAAGCCGGCCGTCACGCTGTACGATCCGCTGGGTGTCGCAATCGGCACGGCAACGGCCCCGGCCGCCGGCAAGGCGGCGGTGCTCAACACTGTGGCTACCTTGTCGGGCGGAACATACACGATTGTCGTTACGGGAGCGGAGAACTCGATCGGTTCGTACTCCGCGCACGTGCTGATCAACACGGCAATAGAAGAATCGCGGTACGGAGGAGCCACGAACTCCTCGCGGGCGACGGCCCAGTCGCTGGATGACAGCTTCCTCGACCTGGGTGGCGGCATTTCACGCGGCGCCGTGCTCGGGCAATCGCAACCGCCGATTGGCCCGTTGGCCAACGAATCGGAACCGAACGATACCTTGCTGACGGCCGACGATGCGACGCGCAACTTCTTGCCGGCCGTCGGCGCCGACAGTCAACGCTATCAATTGGGATTGCGCGGCCAACTACAAACGTTCGGTGACTCAGATTGGATTCGTTTGGGGACGCTGCGCGCGGGCGACCGACTCAGCCTGGCGGAATACGGTTCTGGTTCGGCGCGCGGCTCGGTCGGAGATACCTATCTCTATCTTTATCGTGGCACCAGCGCCAGCCCGATTCTAGTCGCCAGCAACGACGACAGTGGTCCTGGGGCGGACTCGTTTATTTATCGGTTCAATATTTCTACGACGGACGAGTACTACCTGCGAGCGGGCTCATTTAGTGGCGGCACCGGGTTCTACGACATTGCCCTCTCGCTGGAAGCCGCGGGTGCCGGCCCTGTCACGGGCGGGGCTGTCCCGGTGGAATCGGAGCCCAACGATTCGGCCGCCACGGCGATCGACGCCTCGACCAGTTGGCGAGCCGTACAGCACGTATCGCAAACCACCGGCTCGCTCGGCTTCGACTACGACTACTTCAAATACCACTTCACCGCGGGCGACCTGGTGAGCTTTGTCGCCCACCCTAGCTCGGGCCTGCCATCCTCTGGCTCGATCGAGCTGCTGAACTCCAGCGGCACGACGGTTTTTCGCGATTTCGGCGAAAGTGCCACGGGAGTCGACAACGATCTGGTGCTGCTCACGTATCGAGTGCCGAGCACCGGAGATTACTACCTGCGCACCAGATGGTTCTCCAGCCCTGTCAGCTACTCGGTGCGCGCGTACTTGTCGACAGACACAGCGCCACTAGCGCCAACTGCCAACGACGACTACTACTCGTTCACCGTCGCTGCCGGCGAAAGCGTCAGCCTGGCACTCGCAGGGCTGACGACGGGCCCCCTGCACGTCGAGCTGCAGAACGCGGCGGGCGTCGTGCTGGCCAGCGGCCAAACGGGCGCGACTAACCTGGCCGAGTCGACCGCCCCCTGGATTGCTCCGACCACGGGAGTGTATTACGCACACGTCACCTCAAACACGGTCGCCGACTACAGCCTGACGGTCAATCGCAATGCCGTGTTTGATCGCGAAGGAAACGACGATCCCGAGGGACCGCTGCAAAGCTTGTTTGGCACCCATGGCGCCTTGGGCTCGCTCAACGCCAATTCGCCCCCCATGATCGGTGCGCTGCATTTTGAGCTTGACCCCACGCTGTCATACATCACGCTCAGCGGCACCGTCGGTCCGCCGCCGCGGTTTGCCAGGCCACTTACCGAACAAAGCCCGGGTAGCCTGACCGCTCATTTTGGCGGGCATGTCCTGCTCGATCGGCAGGAGTCGACGATCGAATTCATCACCGGGAGCGAAATCGAGGCCATCGACCAACCAGGGCCCTTCGCGCCCGGCGACGTCTCCGCAGATTTCGCCATGAACGTGATCATTGCCGGGCTGCAGTCCGCCGGTGTGTTCGAGCATATCGTCATTGATGCCGTCAGCCTGCTTTTAGGGCCCCAGCCGGTGGCGGCAGCCGCGGCAGATGGTCCGCAGCTAGCCAGCCATGTGTTCCCGGCTAACAGCGTCATCTTCTCGTTGACGTCGGGCGATTTCTCGCTGGAGATTCCTGACACGCTCTTCACGTCATTCGATGTGTCGGGATGGGGGCAAGTCAATCAAGCGACCGGTAATGGCAGTCTGGATGATTTCGGCGATCACCTGACGTTGAGCATCCCGTTGCATTTTTCGGTCGAATTGATCGTTCCGGGGATCAACGCGCCGGCCGAACTGATTCTCGACGGGCAACTGGTCGCCAATTACGAAGACCCTGGCCCCATCGACCCGGTCGACTACTATCTGGTACACCTCGAACCGGGCCAGCAGTTGACGATATCGACCGATACGCCGCTCGACGGAGTTTCGGGAGTCACGCAGAACACCCTCGATGTCTCGCTGGAGCTGCTCGATTCGCTAGGCGGTATCGTCGCCAGCGATTTGAACTCGGCCGGCGACGGAAAAAACGCAGCCCTGTCATTCATTTCGCTCAGCGGTGGCGACTATCGCATTGGCGTTCGCGCCCAGTCGGGCGTGGGTGAATACGTGCTGCATACGGAGTTGAGCAACCTAGCGCCGATTGCCGATGCGGGCGGGCCATACACGGTCACAAAAGGGGGCGGCCTGACGCTCGACGCGTCACTTTCTCACGACCCAAATCCCAACGACCTGCTGACCTATAGCTGGGACATCAACGGCGACGGCGTGTTTGGCGACGCCAGTGGCGTGTCACCGACGCTGACCTGGGCCCAGCTCGAGACCCTGGGAATCGTTGTCAACTCGACCTATCAAGTGCAAGTCTTGGTCACCGACGGCGAATTGCCCGACATCGGCGACACGACGTTGACGACACAGTACTCCTCGATCGAAGCGCGGCAAATCTTCTACAATCGCTCGGCTTTCGACGGCAACAACCCCATGCCCAATGCGGCCGATGACGGGGCCATTGCCACGGACAAACATGCTTTGCTGCCGGGCGAGACTGCTACGTTTGCCAATTACACAAGCTATAGCCGCGGCATCAACGGCATCATGATCGACATTGCCGGGCTACCCAATGTGCCCACGGCGGCTGACTTCCAGTTCATCGTCGGCAACCTGGGGGATATTCCGGGGGATTGGTCGGAAGGCCCCGCGCCGGCGAGCGTCAGCGTCCGGCAAGGCGACGGCGTCGGTGGTGCGGATCGTGTGACGATCATCTGGACTGACAATGCAATCCAGAAGCAGTGGCTCTTCGTACGAGTTATCGCCAACGACCAGACCGGGCTTGAGCGGGCCGATGAGTTCTATTTTGGTAACGCGCTGGGGGACACGGGCGGCTCGCCGACAAACGCGAAGGTGAATGCGACCGATCAAATCGAGATCCGTGGCCATCAACGCGTGGCCGTGATCAACCCAGCGCCGATCACTGATCCGTATGACATCAATCGCGACCGCAGCGTTAACGCCACGGACGAGATCTTGGCGCGGCGCAACCAGACAGCCTTCGACTCATTGCGGTTGGTCACTGCGCCGGTGGTGGCATTTGGCCCGGGTGTAACACTTCGCCTGGCGGCAGCCCTGCTGCCCCCGGCCACGACCGGTGACGCGTTGTCGGCAGCCATGTTTTCGACGGCGACGCCCTTGCCGACTGCCACGCCGCTGGGCGGCAGCACCTTGCCCGCTTCGCTGGATGTGAGCCTCGCTCGGTCGGTTGTATCCCCTGCGGCACCCAGGCAGTTTGTGGCGACCTTGACTCGGGACTTGGCGGTGCGAGCCGTGGCCAGCGAACTGGGGCCGCTGACAGTTATCGCGAAAGCTCCCACCAAGGTCTCCGTGTTACAGCCTGAAACCCCAGCGCTCGACGACTCGTTGTTGACGTTGTTGTCGCAGAACCTGGTTCGCACCTCGGGAATGCGACCAGTGCTCCGTCGTGCTTGACTCACAAAAAGTAGCAGTTAGGCTGCTTGTTGAAACTCTAGGCGGTATCTAGGCCGCTTGGTTCATCGTAAAGGGGACGCTACTGCAACGCACCGCTGGCTCAGTGGACCACTCCTAGTCAGTCCACCGTGCCCGGGATGCACAGGAGCTCCTCCGCGGGGTCGTTTTTTGGCCCCGCATGGCAGCCCGTCATGCGCGCTCGATCTCGCGCATTCGACGGTTGGACAGCTCCCCTAATGGCATGCAGGCGTTGCCGCTGCCATTGCGCTTTCGGAGACGGTTCTGCCTGGCTTGGTTGGGTTGCCGGGACAACGCGCGTTTCGCAGTTAGCACAACTGCAGATCACATTTTGATTGAGGACCGATAGTGATGCGAAACTTGCGATTACTCGGTGGACTGGCGTTGTTCGTTGTCTCGCTTGGTAGCACCGCGGCACTCGCCGAGCCGATTATCTTTGTCGGCGACCACGCGCTGGTGGGCAATCAGGCCGGACAAAAAATATCGATCTTTGTCTCCGGTGGCGACGCCGTGGAAGGTCTCAACCTGAACGTGCAAGTCGGCGATGGTGGACCACCTCTCGGCGGCACGACGATCGCCCCCGTCATCACCGCGATCGATTTCATCACCGGCACGATCTTCGACGGTAACAACAATGGGCAGTCGGACATCGCGACGTTCCCGTTGTTTTACGCCGGCAGCACGACAACGTCGAAGGCTACCGTTGCTGCCGACGGCCTGCTGGCTACGTTGACGATCGACACGACCGGTTTCCTCTTCGGGTCATGGGCCCTGCAGCTTGGCAATACCGACAACGGACCGACCGATTTCACTGTGGTCGGGGCCGCCATCACCGACGGAACAATCAGCGTCCCTGAGCCGAGCGGATTGGTGCTTGCCTTGGCGACGCTGTTGCCGATCGCCCTGGCCTGTCGTTGCATCACGAGCCGGCGACGCTACCGCCGATCATGATGCTCGCGGCTACGGCTTGCTCGGTCCTGCTGCGGAGGCGGTTCCGGAAGCCATAGCGGTCGATCTCAATTACCTGGATCGCTGAGATCGATTTCCAGGGGGACGCTAATGCGTTCTGTTCGAACGTTGGTAAGAGAATCGAGTCGACGGTGCTCACGACGCCTTGCGGAGTCGCGTGACGAGACTTTTCGCGACCCGAGCGCGCAGCATCAGCGCAGTTGACTGCGGAGAAGGGCACACGGCTATGCCGCTTTGCGGTGGTAGTGCTTGAGCAACCCGCCGAGCTTTCGTACGTGGGCAGTCAAAGCCGAAATAACCGCACCACTTAATAGCAAAAGGTCGGTTTTCGCGTTCAGTTCCTTTGCCGCAGTCCAGTCGTCGCGGCGCTCGCAGTTACCAGCGCCTACTGCAGCCCAGCTTCGCTGGACCAGGACAGCGGGGTGCCAAGAGGGTGCATGGAGGGTTCAAGGAATTTAGCTTCGGGGTCCATTCGCGTATTTTGGTGGTCTCGACCGTAGAAACTTGTGTGCAAACACCAAGGCTGCAAATGTCACATAGCAACCGGTGGCCAAGACTCCGAAAAGTGCCCAGTCCGCTCACCATTGAGAGTCAGCCAAAACAAGACGGGCAGGAATACTAACGTGCCTCCGCTAGAAGTTGGAAGTACATGCTCTCGGAACCAAATCCGGCCGAGTGTTGTTTTGCCCGTAGCGTAGGGATAGATCTCCTATTCCGATTTTCTCGGCAGTCGCCACCAACTCGTCGCGGAAACGAAAATGCGACCGTATACTACCGCGCTCAAACCAGAAGGCGCCAAGCGCAACCGCGCATGAAGAACCCCGCCGAGACTCGGGTGAGCGACCGTCGGGGGTGTCGTGGTCCAACGAATGTTTGCCACAGCGATCAAGGACCAAGCCATGCGGCGCCAAATCTACCTCGATTTCAATGGCTCAACGCCGATCGCACGAGAAGTCCTCGTAGCGATGCAACCGCACATGGTTGCCAGTTTCGGCAACCCGTCGAGCGGTCACTGGGCCGCCCAGCCGGCTCACGATGCGGTCGAGCGGGCTCGCGGGCAAGTCGCGGCGCTGATCGGTTGCCAAGCGACCGAAGTCACCTTCACGTCCGGCGGAACTGAAGCCAACAACCAGGCCTTGAAAGGTGTCTGCTGGGCGAAGAAAGATAGCGTTGCCAAGCCACATTTCGTCGCCTCGGCAATCGAGCATCCAGCGATCCTGGCCCCACTGCGGTTCCTTGAGCGCCTCGGCGCTGAGGTAACGATCGTCGGTGTTGACCGATTCGGATGCGTCGATCCGGATGATATCCGCCGCGTGATACGGGCCAATACAGTGCTCGTCTCCGTGATGCATGCCAACAACGAAGTCGGCACGATTCAGCCCATCGCCGAGATCGGTGCGATTTCCCGTGACCGCGGCGTGCTGTTTCACACGGACGCGGCACAGAGCCTCGGCAAGATCGCGGTCGACGTGGATGCCTTGCAAGTCGATCTGCTGTCGATCGCCGGCCACAAGCTCTATGCGCCCAAAGGAGTTGGCGCTCTCTATGTCCGTGAAGGTACGGGTCTGGAGAGCTTGTTGCACGGTGGCAACCACGAGGCAGGTCGCCGAGCCGGGACAGAGAGTGCCTTGCTCACCGCGGGACTCGGCGCCGCGTGCGAGGTGAGTCGGCATTGGCTCGCGAGCGAGAGCATCCTGAAGCTGCGAGAGCTGTTTTGGGGCTTGCTACAGGAGAGCTGCGGAGACGCCGTGGTGCTCAACGGTCATCCAACGCAAAGATTGCCCAATACGCTCAACGTCAGCTTTGTCGGATGCGATGGTGGTGCGTTACTGGCGCGGTTGGAGGAAGTTGCCGCGTCGACTGGCTCGGCATGCCACTCCGGGGACACGAGCGGAAGCCCGGTGCTGGCCGCAATGGGCGTAAGTCCGCAGGTGGCAGCCGGCGCGATCCGCTTCAGCCTCGGCCGATCAACCAGCGAGGATGAGATTCGCGACGTCGTTACGCGACTGCGAGGCGCACTTTCCAGCTAACGAACCCGCGGAGCGCGGCGGGGCTGTGGCGCGCTGACGAAAGCTAGCCGGAGCATTTTATTCGCTGGCATAAAGCTGCGTCGCAACTCCGCGCCAGGTTGCTCACAACACCAAACGGCAGGTTGTTATGCCCCGTCCGTCGTTAGTGTGTGGAGCCGCTCGCGGGCAACGCGATACAGTTCGCTGTCGGTTGGGGCCGAGGTGACCACTTCGCCGAGTAGTTGCTTGGCCTTGTCGGGGGCGACTTTCGCCAGCCGCTCGGCCCGCTCAAACGTTTTGTGGCAGGCCCGCAAGTGGCGGCAGCGTTCGGCGGCCGCGACCTCGGTTTTGTCCCGCTTGAGCGCGGTCAGCCGCTTCTGGGCCAATTCGGCCGAGGGGGCGGGCGAAAGCTTGACTGCCTGCTCGTAGACCAAAAACGCGCAGCACGTCTGATCGTCCTTCTCGTGCTGCTGGCCAAGCTGCCACAACCGCGCCGCCTCCGGCTCGTTAAGCACCAGGGCGTATTGCGGGCTGCGACGCAATTTGACCAGGCGCCTACGCAGTTCGGGCCCGATACGAGGGACGTCGTCATAGGCCCACAGCAGTTTGTCGAATTCTTCGAAGCAACTTAGCACGACGGCGTTAGGATCGTCGGGCTTCGCGCCGGTCGCGGGCGGCGCCGGTTGTTGTTCGCCGGGTCCGGCCACTGGGGTGTCGTCTTCAAGGCCAGGAATCGCGATCGCGTCGCGGTGGTAGCGCGATTTGGAGCCGGTCGACCCCGGGGCAGCGGACTTCGACTTCGAACCAGCCGCCGGAACTGCCGGCGCGCTGGCCGACGTGGCATCGGCTAGCCGCGTTTCAATATCGTCGAACTTCTGGCGGGCTTCGTCCTGTAAGGCGGTGAGCGCCTGACGTGCGGCGGCCGCCTGCTCGGGCGCGTCCTTATTCAACGCGACGCGCGTGTACAGCGTCACCGCTTTGCGAATCAGTCCGGACTTTTGTGCCGACTCGGCCATGGCCAAGCGCGCCTTGGCATCATCGGTGATGGCCAGGATCGCGGCTTGTTCCGCCTCCCAGGCCATTTGCATGGCCAGCATGGCAGCTTCACGACGGGCCAAGGTGGCAGCGCTAACGCCCCCCCCGGGGGCACAGCCTGCAGCGCCTCACAAGCCCACCGCTGGCTTCATGTCAACCAGCGTCAAACCGGCGGTCAGAACGACCGTGAAGAATCTTGTGCGACGATGCATCGTGATCCCCTCCGTCGCTGAATATTAAAAGCGTTTGTGGCACCGCCAAGTTTATCTGAGGGTACCAAACGCTCGATAGCAACGATTGGTAGTCTACGGATGGGCGTTGCCCGCTGCAAGCTGAAGATGGGCAAGCGAACCGCTAATTTGGAGTCTGGTTCGTTTTTCGGCCCGTTAGCGTCAATTTTGCGTTACGCACATCGACCGAATGCCGGGAGACCGGCCCCCAACTCAATACGCGGCAGGGCTTGTTTTGCGGTGTTTGCAGCGGCTCGCTCTTTGGCCGACACTGATGTCGAGGCGAATTCTCACCGCGCCGGGAACATCCGTGCCGCGAACGTCCGTCCTGAAAGTGTTGTGGCGATGAACACGAACGACTTGTCAGTACGGCTTACGCAGTTAGCCAAACGCGCCGGATGCGCTGCCAAGCAGCCCCCTGGCTATTTGTTACCGTTGCTGGGACAGATTGGTGGCCTGCTCGACCCGAATGTTCTCGTGGGCTGCGCGACGGCCGACGACGCGGCAGTTTATAAACTGTCAGACGACCTGGCGCTTGTCCTCACGACGGACTTCTTCACACCCATTGTGGATCGGCCCTACGACTTTGGTGCGGTCGCCGCCGCGAACGCACTGAGCGATGTTTACGCGATGGGGGGCCAGCCCTTAATGGCCCTGAACCTCGTCGGTTTCCCAGACGAGAAGCTCTCGGTCGATGTGCTCGCCGAGATCTTGCGCGGAGCGGCCGACAAGGCCACCGAGGCGGGCATCGCCATCGTCGGGGGGCACACCATCAAGTCCGAAGAACCGATTTTTGGACTATGCGTCGTCGGCACGGTTCACCCCAATAAAGTGCATGCGAACTCCGGCGCCGTGCCAGGAGACTTGCTGGTGCTGACCAAGGCGATCGGCTTGGGAATTATCACTACCGCTGCCAAGAACAACCAGGACCATCTCGGCGCGATCGGGCAGGTAATCCAGATCATGACCACCCTGAACAAAACCGCGGCCGAAGTGCTCGCGCGGTTCGACGTCCATGCCGTAACGGATGTCACGGGATTTGGGCTCTTAGGCCATTTGCGAAACGTCACGTCGGCCAGCGGCGTGCATGCCCGAGTCTGGGCCGACGCGGTTCCGCTGCTTCCGCCGGCGCGGGAGTATTTGAGTAACGGAATTGCTCCCGGCGGGACCCACGCGAACTGGAGATTTCTGGCCGACTGGGTAACGTACGAGGAGGGTTTAACCAAAGAGGAGCAGCTCCTCCTGTGCGACGCGCAGACGTCTGGAGGCCTGTTGGCTTGCGTTGACAGTGAGCAATGCCCAGAGCTGATCCGTGCGTTACAAAACGCCGGCATCGAGGCGGCTGCGGTGATTGGCAGGATCGAACATGGCGAGCCAGGCAAGATCAGCGTCTCAGCACATCGATAGAAAACCACCTCCCGATTCTTGCCCGTGGCCCAATTGTGCAATGTGCGTCGGACTTACCATCACTTCTGCTGCGCGACTAAACGAGGCTCCCGGTGACTCGTCGCTCGCTGATTCTGGGAACGGCCGGGCATATCGATCACGGCAAGACGACGCTCCTGCGCGCGCTGACCGGGATCGATACCGATCGGCTGCCGGAGGAGAAACGGCGAGGAATTACGATCGACATCGGGTTTGCTAACCTCGACATTGGTCCCTGGCACTTGGGAATCGTCGACGTGCCTGGCCACGAGCGGTTTATCAAGAACATGCTGGCCGGTGCGGCCGGCATCGATATCGCTTTGCTGATCGTGGCCGCTGATGATTCGGTGATGCCGCAGACGCGCGAACACCTGGCGATTCTCCGGCTGCTCGACATCCAACACGGCGTCGTCGTGATTACGAAATGCGACCGTGTCGAACCGGCGTGGCTCGACATGGTTGAGGATGATATTCACCGCCTCACGGTCGGCACGTTCCTCGAGAAAGCGCCGATCGTGCGAACTGCGGTCCCCGGCGTCGGTCCAAGTCTGGGGCTCGCTAGCTTGCGGGATGCGATCCAAACGGTTTGTCAGCAAGTCGTCGACAAGTCGGCAGCGGAGGTTTTTCGCATGCCAGTCGACCGAGCCTTCAGCCTGCAAGGTCTGGGCACGGTCGTAACTGGTACGGTTTGGTGTGGTCAACTGAACGTTCGCGACGAAGTCGAGTGGCTCCCACTGGCAAAGCGACTCAACGTTCGTGGACTGCAGAATCATGGTTGTGACGCGCAAACTGTCGTACGTGGGCAGCGGGCGGCCATCAATCTCAGCGGCGTCCACCCTAGTGAGCTTGTTCGTGGACACGAGTTGGCCAGCCCCGGATACCTGGTCCCCTCGAAACTGCTGACGGTCGAACTCCAGGTTCTGGGCGATAGTCCACGAAGCATCAAGCACCGCTCACGCCAGCGGCTGTATGTCGGCACGCAAGAATTGATCGTGACCGTCGCCTTGTTGGGGCAGCAAGCGATCGAGCCAGGCCAGAGTGGTCTGGGGCAGTTGCATTGCGCGGAACCAGCCATCGCGGTGGCCGGCCAACCGTTTGTCGTGCGCGCCGAATCACCGCTGGTCACGATCGGCGGCGGTCATGTCCTGCAGCCGCGCGCCGATCGCATCACTCGTCGACAGTCCGCGCGAATCCAACGGCTCGAAGCACTGCAATCGAAAGCAGAGGTCGTACGAGCCGCCACGGCGATCTACTTTTATGCGTTCGAGACATGGACTGCACTCGATCTCTGTCGCGATGCGAATCTGGGCATAGATCGCACCCCTGCGCTTGTCGAACAGCTTCTACAGGCGGGAGAAGTTGTCGAGCTCTCCATCAAGCCTTCCCAGAGATTGCGCGTCCATCGAGATGTGTTGAACGACGGGCAGCAGCAACTACTGAGAATAGTGGAGCAACTTCACGCTCAACACCCCTTGCAGCCGTTGGTGCCGCGTGAACGGGTCGCCGCACTCGACAAGCGAATTCAGGGTGCGCCGATAATTGATGCGTTGATCGACCAACTAATTGAGCGTGGATTACTGCGAGGCGATCAGCGTGCCGTGGCCTTGGCCGATTTTGCGCCGCGGCTTTCAGCCGCTCAAAAGCGACTCCGCGAGCAGGTCTTAGCCGCATTGCAGCAGGACGGCCTACGGCCACCCACCCCGGCAGAGTTGAGCCAGTCGATGTCGGCGGACGATGGTAACGTTCGCCAAATCCTCGATCTCTGCACAGCCCAAGGGCTCCTGGTGTACCTGAGCGACGAGCTTTACTTGCACTACGAGGCCGAAGCTGCGATGCGGCTGCAATTGCAGCAAACCTTGCGCGATGGCGGAGGGCTCACCGTGAGCCAGGTTCGAGACTTGCTGGGAACGAGCCGGAAGATCGCCGTGCAAATCTGCGAGCACCTCGACCGGATCGGGTTTACCCGGCGCGTCGGCGACCTGCGCGTCTTGCGATAGCAGGCCAGCCGCGCCGAGTCGCCTGCTATAATTGGACAGATGCGAAAGCGGCTCTGGAAGGTTGGGACCGGACATGTCCAAGGAGAAACATCGCCTGGCAAATTTGGTGGATGTGAATCCCTATCGCCGCCTGCCTTCGGTTAACGAACTGGCAGATGCTCCCGCTTTGGCCCATTGGGCGCCGCGACTGCGCCGTGAAGTAGTCGTGGCGGCGGCGCGCCAGGTTCTCGCGCAATGCCGCCAGGAAATCACTGTCGAGAACGGACAGGCCAACGCTTCGCTCGAGCAACTTGTCAGCCGAGTTGAGCAACATCTGGAGCGGGTCCAGCGTCCGTACCTCCAGGAAGTGATCAACGGCACGGGCATTCTGATCCACACAGGGTTGGGCCGCGCACCGTTGTCGAGCCGCGCTCTGGACGCGATTGCGCAGGCTTCCGCCGGCTATACCCCCCTGGAGCTGAATTTGACCAGTGGCGAGCGGGGGCAACGCGCGGAGATCGTCCGCGGGCAGCTTTGTGCGCTCACGGGGGCCGAGAGCGCCACGGTAGTGAACAACAATTCCGCAGCGCTCTTGATCGCCTTGGGCACGCTGGCGGCCGCGAAGCAGGTGATCGTCTCGCGCGGCGAGCTGATCGAAATCGGTGGCAGCTTCCGCCTGCCCGATGTCATGGCCGCCAGCGGCGCGCAATTGCGGGAAGTCGGCACGACGAACAAGACGCGGGCGGCAGACTACGCGGCGGCCATCAATGAATCGACCGGCGCCCTACTCAAGGTGCATCCCTCGAACTATCAAATCACAGGGTACACGCAATCGGTTTCTATAGATGATCTTGTCTCCTTGGGTCGGAAACACAAACTGCCGGTAATCCATGACATCGGCTCGGGCGCGCTGTTCGACATGACGGCGCTCGGGCTAGGCAACGAACCCGATGCCAGGACATCGATAGACGCGGGAGCCGATTTGGTTTTATTCAGCGGCGACAAGCTGATCGGCGGACCGCAGGCTGGCTTGATTGTTGGCAGTCGAAAGTACATCGCGCAAATCGAGCACAATCCGCTGATGCGAGCCCTGCGTGTTGATAAGCTCACGCTCGCCGCGCTGTCGGCTACACTTGAGGCGCTGGGCAATCCGCAACAAGCAATCCGCGAGCTGCCCTTGTGGACAATGGCCACGACATCAACGGCTGAACTCCAGCGACGCGCCGAGCACCTTGCCGCGGAGCTGCGATCGCGAAGCACAGGTTTCAGGATCGACGTCACCTCAACGACGGCCTACCTGGGTGGTGGATCACTTCCCGGTCGAGCCTTGGTGAGCGTCGCCATTACCCTCGGTGGTGGTCCGATCTCTGAAAACGCGTTGGCAAGACGCTTGCGGATGGGGATTCCGGCCGTTGTCGGACGATTGCAGAGCAGTTGCTTGGTGATCGACTTGCGTGCGGTGCTGCCGCGACAAGATGAGGGGCTCGTCGGCGCCCTGGTTGCCGCGTCGCAAGTGTAGTTCTAGGTTCCTTGCCATTGCCTAAAATAAGACTGGCAAAGTTGAGTGGTGTGATTGGGTCCACTGGTTGAACTATAAGGGAGTGTCAGTACGCCTGGTGGCGGCCGCGGGCTTCAAACCCGTTGTGGGGTCTGTCAAACAAACCCTAGGTGGGTTCGATTCCCATCCACTCCCGCTTTTGTCGGTACTGCAGCCCCCTTGTGAATTCTACGTCGCGAATTCTGGGCTTGGCGTGCTAGGAAATTTCTGAATCATCGCCTATGTGATTGGGAAGGCCGCGCCGAGTGATCTCAAGCTAGATCAAAGCAAATCGGAGGTCCTGTCCCTGCCCTGTGCAGAATCAGAATCCGGCGGAATACTAGCGGCACAGTGGAGTTCGAACCTAACACGCGAAGTTGCAATAAACGAGTTCGAGCTGACCCACAGCGGTGCCGAACGAATCGCAACTTGTTAAGCGGCTTGTCTGAAAGTTCACGGCTGCGGAGAGACGACCCTCCCGTTAACAGCCGGCGTAAGTGGCGGCCGGCATTTGACGGGTTGCCTTGGCGCTTACTCGGGATCCGTCCGTGGTGCACGGGTTGAACTGGTGACCCTAATCCACACTGCCCGCTGCCCTACTCTTTGACAGCTCGTCGGCCATCCAAGAAATCAATCGCATGATCGATCTGGGTCGCAATGCGGCTGCCATCAGGGCTGATCGCCATGGCCCTGACCGGGTGAGCTCCGCGAAGATCCAACAACTCAGCGCCATCCGCGACGCGGTACAGGCGCAGCCCGAGCTCGGTTTGCACAAGCAGAGTTTCCCCTCGATCGAGGAAAACGACTTTCCAGACGGATGCCGTTTCGGGGATTTCACCGAGTAGCTTCCAAGGACTTCGATCCCACACACGAAGGAAGTGGTCGCCGAGGGTGACCAGACGGTGACCATCGGTCGAAGCGGCGACGTGCTCAATCGAGGCGCGATGCGCCGCGTGCTCAAAAACTATTTCGCCGCGCGCCGCATCCCAAATTCTCAGCCTGCGATCGAGCGAAGCGCTCGCCAGCAGATTAGTTCCGGGAATCGCGGTCACCGCGTTCACAGTTTGTGGATGAATCAGGGAGTGCAGCAACTGGCCGCTTAGCAAGTCAATCAGCAGCAATTGCTGCTCCGTGGCCAGCGCAGCCCAACCCCCGGCCGAATTCAGCGCAACGCCTTTGACCGGAGCGTCCGTACCCAGACTCCAGATTTCGGCCTTCGACTCAAGCTGTATTCCGCGCAATGCCTGCCGATCCGAATTGAGGACGATTGCCAGGTTCTGCTTGTGAGCGAGTTGGGCCCAGGTCGGCGCCTCGATGCGGAGGGTATCCAGCCAGGCTCCCTCCTTGGCATCCACCAGATAAACAGCATCGTCACGCGGCATGCAGGAGACGATCCGATCGTCGTCGCTCCAGTTGAGCGAATGGGGCTGACGACCACCGCTCATCAACTTTGGCTCGACGTACCTCAGCCCTGGATAGAGCCGAGCGGTACCGTCGCGGGAGCCGGTGAGAAACACGTTCCGGCCAGGAACATAGGCCACGCTGTTAATTCGATCGCGGTGCCCATAACGAACGCGAAAGGCGGAGGACGCGTTGCGACTCGCGCGGGCAATCATGAGCGCACCCGATGCGTCGCCGACGGCCAGCGTATCCTCCGCATCGCTAGTCACGCAGCGCGGCTGCACCAGAAAGTCGTGTGGTCCAGCACCCCTGCCAAAGTCCTCGCCTGCGGTTAAGTCCCAACTGAGGACTGCGCCGTTACGGCATGTCCCGACTAAGATCCGCTGGGACGACTCGACCGAAAGCGCGAAGACGTGGTCTTCCGTCGGATTGCGCAGCTTGCCGTCGGGTAGGCGTGGATCTGGCCCTGCCCTGGCCACGTCCCAGCCCCGCACATCGCCGTCTTCGCTCGCTGTAAAGAGTTCGCCGCGGCGTGAAAAGGCGATTGTGCGTACAACATCCTCATGACCAGCCAAGACCGCAGCCGACTCGCCGGTCGCGCTATGCCATACGCGTACGATCCGATCGCCCCCCGCGGCAGCGATCCACTTGCCATCCGGTGAGAACTTCACGTCAGCCTGCCATTCTGTGGACCCCGTTAAGCTGTCGATCGGTTGCAGCTCAGGCAGCCGCCAACGATGAACCGGGCCATCCTCGCCAACCGCAGCCAGGGTGCTTCCGTCAGGCGAAAAGGCGATGGCGCTGACTTTTCCCACCTGCGCCTTCAGTTCGCCGATTTTCAGTCGCGTGTCGGTGTCCCAAAGCTGAATCGCGCCATCGGCCCCGGCGGTTGCCAGGATCCCGCCGTCGGAACTTACCGCGACCGAGGTCACGCTGCCGTCGTGCTGGCCAAGCTGCTCGGATTCTTGCGTCAGATTATGCAGATACCACCAGGCGAAATCGCGTTGGTCCTGTTCGCCAGGTTTCGGCGTATGACGCGCCAGGATTTTCAAGGTGCGGTCCCCCGCCGAACCGCGCCACGCTTCCAGAGCCAGGTGCATGTCCGCGGCATAACCATTTCGACGGGCCTGCGCCTCGGCAGTCCGGGCCGCGTCGCGCTCGCGCGCGGTCTCTTGAAGCAACGAGGAGACGCGCCGATTGTGCTCGAACAGCCCGACAAACAGCACCACGATGCCGGCACACACAACGGTGGCCAGGGCCGCCAATGCGGGCCGACGCCGACACCATTTCCAAACGGTCGTGGGCAGAGACGTCGGTCGCGCGACGATCGGCTCGTCGCGCAGGTAACGGTCCAGGTCGTTTGCCAACTCGAGCGCCGCCTGGTATCGCCGGCTCGGCAGCTTTTCAAGGCATCGCAAGCAGATCGTCTCAAGGTCCAAGGGAATGGATCTTCGTTGCTTCTTGGGTCTCAACGGCTCGGCATCGTTGATCTGCCGGAGGACTTCGATATCGCTCGCGGCCCCGAAGGGAGCCCGGCCCGTCAACAGCTCGTAAAGAACCACGCCCAGTGAGTAGATATCTGCTCTTGGACCGATCTCAGCAGTGCGACCACCGGCCTGCTCCGGCGACATATAGCGCACCGTGCCAAACAGCGCACCGGAACGGGTCATGTCTTGATCGGCAGCGATAATCTTTGCCAGTCCGAAGTCCATCAGTTTGGGGACGCAATCCTCCAGTCGAACTGAAACAGCGTCGGCCCTGGCAGTCATTAGCAAGATATTGCTCGGCTTAATATCGCGGTGCAAAACCCCTCGGTCGTGCGCATGAGCAACCGCGGTCGCCAAATCCCGAATCAACCGGGCCGCCGCACGCGGCGGGGCAGCTTCCGAACGGGCCGCCAGCCAAACCGCCAAAGTCGGTCAGGCACAGTATACCGAGGCAATGTACGGCAGCATCCCGTCGGCGCCGGCTTCGAGCACGGAAACGATATTCGGATGGTCGAGCTTGGCCGCGGCATGCGCTTCGCGATCGAAGCGCTGCAGCAATTCAGTCGAGCCGAGCGCTTCCAGTCGGGGGATCTTCAGCGCCACTTCGCGCTGCGTGCTCGAATCCCAAGCACGATAGACGATGCCGAATCCACCCGAGCCGAGTCGGTCCCGCAGCTCGAAGCGGCCGATCCGCTCACGCGCACTGAGTGGGGCGAGCAAGGCTGTGTCTGAGCCAGCATGGGATTCGGGTGCTTGCCCACTCGGGGCGAGATGAGTGTCATCAGATCGCGGATCCTCGGCCGGCGCCAGCAGCCCCGCCTGAGCCACGCGATTGATCAGCGCCAGGCAGGCTTGTGCTTCGCAAAGCGTCGCCAAGGTATCCTGGGGCAAGTCGGCCAGCGGTCGCTCGTCGATCGTCAGCTCGCTGCCATTGCTGACCGCTTCATCGCACTTCGCCAGGCATTCGCGAAATAACGCGTCCTCGCACAGTCGCGCATCGGCATCGTCGTGCTCCAGGTGCCGCTCAGCATTCGAACCGCCATCGAGCATGGCCATCACTTGCCACCTTGCGCGAGTTGCCTTCGCAACTGCAGCACGGCTCTCGCCCAGAGTTTTTGCGCGGCATCGGCGCCGCGTCCCATCCGCTCTCCGATTTCCACGAACGTCAACCGCTCCCAGTTGCGCAACAGAATGACCTGGCGATGATCCGGTGACAGCCGTTGGATCAGCCTGTTCAATTTCTCAGCCTCTTCGTTGGCGATGGCCACCGCGCTGGGAGTCGCATCGTCGCCTGCAACCGCCAACTCGAAGGCCTGGGTTGGATCACCACAGCCGAGGGAAATCTCGCGGGCCGTGGCCCGTTTTTGGGTCCCTTGGTAGCGGCGCCGCTCGTGAGCAAGCTTGTTTTCCAGAATTTTTCCCGTCCAAGCCAACAGCTCCTGTTGCGACAAGCCTCGGAACCGATCGAACCGCAGCCGGGCCTGGAGCATTGTCTCTTGCACGAGATCCGATCCGCCCACCTTTCCCTGTACCGCCGGCGAAATGCTCCGATTGGCCGCCTGCAACAGATAGTGGCGGCAGCTTTCCAGAATCTCGGCAATCGCACTGTCAGAACCGGACCGCGCCGCCTCGATTCGCGCTTGAAAACGGGACTGCGTTCGGCTCTGGCTAGCCAGTCCAGGCGGCCGCGCACTCGAGTCGCCCATCATTACTTAGATTCCCAAACGGGAGCGAAAGGGACGCGAAATCGTCGCCAGTATGGGCGAGCCCCCTGCCCGACGACAAGAAATTTTCCGCTGCATTTCATTTTTGGATTTTTTCTCAAAAGTCCGCGTCGGTTTCTCCGGCAATCGGGAATTGAGTGGTGGTGGGAGACCGTTGACCGTTCCGGGGTCGCTGCTCGGGTGTCACCCGCCCTGGCTGACCGAGGTGCAATCGCCCTGATCGGCGCCTCGGCCGGCCCCCGGCAAGCGACGCGGGAATGTCACGACATTCGTCGCGAGTTTTCGGCTTTTCGCGTCGTGTTCCCGCTGGGATGGGGATTGAGTGGTTAGCGAAGCGCGCGGTGCGCCCGCATCGGCAAGACGCTATCAACCCGCAACTATTGACCCCTGCCTCGAGGGGCGAACGCCGCTAGCAGTGAAAACATCGCAAAACAAGCATGATTTCAATGCTGTCGCCGTTCGGCCATTTGGCAATCGTCAATAGGTTGCCCTGGGGCGCCATTTCTAAGCCTGCACATAACTCTACTTGAACGAGAGGAGACGCCAATGACATACAAGCCAACCAGGCAGATCTTGCGGCACGTTTTTGAGCAACTGCCGGGGCTTGGGGCTCGATCGCGCGTCATTCAGAGCTGGTTGCTGGCCCTCTGGGTTCTTTTGGTCGTCAGTTTTTTTCGGCCGCATGCCACTTACGCGGCGATCATCGTGACCCCACTGCCGGGCGGTCAGGCCCACGCTGTGGCGGACGGCATCTTCGGACCCGTCGACGAGCAACGGACCCTTAGCGCAGGACTGAGCGGTAGTGTCTCGGCATCTACAACTGGCGCGAGTGCCAATGCATTCTGGTCAATCACAAGCCAAGGCGCAACGTTCGGCACAAAAGCCACAGGCACCTTGGGGGTCGCGACTTCTAGGGCATATACGGAGATTCGCTACTCTCTGGCATCAACTACCAATGGGCCGATCCGTTTTCGTCCTACCGGCTTTGGTTGCATCAATACGTATGTCGACGCATATGGCGGCCCTTACGAACAATCCGGGTCCGCTGTTTGGACTTACGGGGATTATTTTCCTGGAGAGCCCGAGAACCCCAAGGGGTACGACGGTCCAGGAATTTATGTTCCTGAGGGAGATGATGAGCCGGACGTCAAGCGAGGAGCGATAACAGCAAACGATACAACAGGGGACTACCTCACTTCTCTGCCCGTCGAAGATAGCTATGGCGTGACAGCGCCGGTCTATTTTGGCAACCAGCCAGCGGCGCTCGCCCTGGCAGCTAGCGATAATCCGAGTCCGAATGTGGTCGGCTATTACTTTAGCTCGTGGGCGATGCTTCTATCAGTTCCTTCGTCACTCCTGACGGCATCCCCGGCGAGGGGAGCGAGATATCGATTAGTTTCGGGGACATGTCGGTCCCCTATTTACCAGGCACGACTAACTCGTTCAGTACGCCAGTGACGACGTTCTGGCTCTTGGGGCTTGACCCGATGGTGATGCCCAGCCACGGCCCGGCGCCTTTCGTGCACGGCCTGACGTTTACCGAAGCGGGGCCGGCACTGGTTGGTCACGGGGCACTGGTCGCCGTGCCTGAGCCCAGCACAGCAGCGATGGCTGCGGTGGGCCTCGGCGTACTGTGCCTGGCCCGTGTGAAAAACCGTCGCTATACGGCCGGTTGAACAATCCTCTCTTACATGCATTCGCTTCGGAGAAACGCTCGTGACTCGGAAACTCCTCGCCCTCCGCCCGATCGCGTCGTGGAATACGAAATCGCCGGAGTCATCTCACTGCCGGGCTGGCACCTGATCACCAAAGGAGGCTTGCGTACTCGCCATGTCCGATCGGCGGCGCTGGTAATCGCACCGCTGGCCGACGTGCGCCGCGATTTCGGCATCGACCGTATCCGTTTCCTTTCGCTCAATCTTGACGACGACGCAAGCAAGGAGCAGTTCCAGTCTTCGCTCCAGGCGATCGTGACCGCTGGCCAGGCGAACGACGCCGGGCCAGAGCGGTCGCAACGCGGTGGTCGCGGAGCGAAAGCTCGACTGCAATCGACGCGCGAACTACGGCAAGTCATTCGTGTGCGATCCGACAGCATCATTTGGGGTCTCAGCAAATTGCCGCTCGTCAGGTTGCTGGTCGCCACCTTGGGAGTGGTGGGCACCGTCGTTTCCTCCGTCCGCGTGCGACGCTGGGATTTCGGCGTGCTCAGGGCGCTCGGCGTCACCCGCTTGGCGCTAATGCGATTGATCGTAGCCGAGGCGCTACTCGTCGGACTGGCGGCTTGCCTGTTGAGCTTCGGCCTTGGCGCGATGGCGGGTTACTGCGGGAGCGAAGTGACTAGCTACGTTGACGAGCACGGCGGATCGATCACGCCGTTTGTGGTCCCTTGGAGCAAATTGGCCATCGGCTTTGGCACTGCGCTGTCCATTTGCCTGGTGGCCGCCCTCGGGCCAGCAATCCACGCGGGGCGTAGTGAGCCACTCGATTTGCTGAGGGCCGGTCGCGCGAGTGCTTGAAACTCATCCGAATGGAATGCTCCGCGCTCCTAGCGTCTACAACCGACCCACTCGATAGCAAAAGGGTCGATGTTCGGAGCCATGCCGCGACAGGGGATTGACGGGACATCGCCACGCCAGGCAGTTACGAAGGCAGCGGGCTTCCAGTAGTATTTGACCAGTTCCGTTCCTGGTACCCTGGCGTTTTCTGTTCTGGAGAAAATCACGTGTCGAAGCATCAGCACGATCATCACCGCGGGGACCAGCGTCAACAGGCAACGGCGCAGCGCCGCGGATTGCACAAGGACTGGCGGGTGTGGGTCGGTGTTGTCCTGATGCTGGCCGCGATGTGCGCGTACGTGTTCACGATGGACGAATCGATTCAACCGGCTGGCCAGCCCGGCGGTGAACCCGACAGTGTGCCATCAGATACAATGCCGGCGGCACCATGATCGACGACACGGCAACCGTTTGTGATCGCTCATCACGCCATACGCCCGCCGGACTTTGACCGACCGTTCGGCGCGGCGGCGCCACTTGGTCGAGCTACAGTTCCGCCCTGATTGTGTCGCGGTGCTCCGCGCTCATCATGCCCCGAAGGTTCTTAGTTGCAGTTGGCGACTGTCCGCTCATCGCTCAACTGGTCGCGCTCTTCGAAACTGGCGCCGAAGCTAGCGGAGCTTGGCCCGCTGGCCGGCGGCCTTGCTGGGCCCCTCGTTGGCGATCGTGGTGGCTAAGTAGTCACCCAAACGAATTGACAAAAATCATTAGCTTATTCATGTTTTGTATGCTAACCTGCTCCCTGGGTTTCAACACGGCTTCAGGCAGGACTTTCTCATGAAGGCTCAAGAAAAGCGCTCTCGATGGGCATGCTGTTGCGGCACGACCGTGGGGCTGTTCGTCGGCACGATGTGCGCGATGCTCTCCGCGGGCGATACCCCGAGCACTGATGTCTTCCTGGGACTAACCCCCGATGCGGCAAAGGGTCTCGACATTTTGCTGCACGAGCCGATGGCGGCGCAAATCATGAAGGTCGCCGATCTCGAACGGCTATGGCTCGTTTGGGAGCCGGAGGAAAAGGCGGCGGCCGAGAAGGCCGATCGCAACGAACGCCGACGCATGATGTTCGAACGTTACGGCTGGGCCGAACGACCCGGCGACAGCGAAGGCTTGATTCCGCTCGATTACAACGACGACGGCAACGGGAACCTGGTGACCAATTGCTTCTCATGCCACGGGGGTAAGGTCGCCGGCAAGACCATCCCTGGCGCCGGCAATACGCATCTCGATCTGACCACGTTGTCGACGGACCTGGCCAGGCTACGCTCGCTAGACAAGGGGCGCGACCCTGCGCAGGTAAAAGATGTGCAAGCTCCGTTCAAGACACCGTTGAGTTTTCATCGCGGAGTGACCAATGCGGTTATCTTTGCGCCCGTCTTTGCCGGGCTGCGCAATGCAGAGCTTGGCAAGCAATTCACAGAGCATCCCGAGATGCTGTTGCACCATGATATGAATCCGCCGCCGTGGTGGAACTTCAAGAAGAAGACGCGGATCTATGCGGACGCCTTTGCCCCGAAGACGCCGCGCCAACTGATGCCCTTTGCAATGTCTCCCTTGTTCTCCGACGAGAAGTTCCGCTCGTTCGAGCCCAACTTTGTCCACATCTACCAATACATCGAATCGCTCGAATCGCCCAAGTATCCTTTCGAGATCGACACGGCCTTGGCCGAGCGAGGCAAAGTTCTTTTCGAGCAGACTTGCTCCGAGTGCCACGGCACCTATGGTCCGGGGGGGGAATTCCCCAACACTGTTGTGCCGATCGACGTCATCGGCACCGACGATCGCCGGTTCCAGGCAATTTACAGAGAGCGCCGCGAGGCAGCTAACAAAGGATGGCTGCAGTACTATGGCGAGCACCCCGTCGACGTCGAATCAACGGGCTACCTCGCGCAACCACTGGATGGCATTTGGGCTTCCGCTCCGTACTTCCACAACGGCTCAGTCCCCACGCTCTGGGCAGTCATGAATCCCTCCCAGCGTCCAAAGATCTGGAAGCGGAGTGAAAACGGGTACGACCAAAAGAAAGTCGGTCTCGAGATCGAAACGTTCGAAGCCGTGCCTGAAAACCTGAATTCGCGCCGGCGCCGCATGTACTACGATACAGGCCATGTCGGCAATAGCGCCGCGGGGCACACCTTCCCCGACGCACTAAACGACGACGAAAAGACGGCCGTTATCGAGTATCTGAAAACGCTGTAACGACTGATCCGATTTAACGAGCAGTCGCGGAAAATCTCCTGCGACGTAGCCCGCCTTGAGGATTGGGCGCGGCAGCCGCCAGAGTTCTTCGCCTGAGTTGTCGACGACGTTCCAAAGTTGCGGCGCGGGCGTCGCGTCAGCGTGACGCGTCGCCCGGCCGACGAACTACAAGAGGTTGACCACGCGGTTGGTCAGGCCCTGCTCGCCTAGCACCACGTTGAGCTTGGCGCTGGTTGCCACCCTTTCCAGAACTTCCAGCTCGCGCAGGCGCATGAGCGTCGGGTTGTCCTGCAGCAGCCGAGCCGTGTTGGCCTGGCTGCGGATGGCGGCTGTTTCCTCGCGACGGACAATGAGGTTGGCCTCGGCGGCTTTCTTTGCCTCCGTGACCTTGTTCATCAGGTCCTTCATCTCGCCCGGCAAGATTACGTCGCGGACGCCAATCGTGATCAGTTCCAGACCAAGCGCCTTGGCGCGCGGCCGGACGATCTCTGCCAGTTCGGTGGCAACGGCATCCTTGTCGGTCAGGAACGTATCCAGTTCCCGAGCGCCAACCACGGCGCGCAGGGCAAGCTGCGCCTCGCGGTACAACGCCTGCTTGGCGTCTTCCGCCGTGCTGACCGCAGCCCGAGCATCGACCACACGATAGGTCACCACGGCATTCATCCGCAGCGTGACCTTATCGGCCGTCATGATGTCCTGACCGCTGACGTCGAACATCGCTTCACGCATGTCCTCCTGAACGAACTTGACTTGCGCCATGTTCTTCCAGAAGGCGTATCGACCTGGCGGCAACGTGGCGACATACTCGCCGTCGATTGTCAGTACGCCCTGGTGGTAGGGCTCAACCGTGGCCAGGTCGAGCACGCGGTCAACCAACGCCGAACGCGTGATGACCGGCAGGTCCTTGTGCTCGAAGCGCACGCTCCGCGCGTCGACCACTTCGACCTTCACCTCCTTGAGCGCCGTCCAGTAAGCGTACAGCCCCGGCGGCAGGATGTGGCTGAAGCGGCCTTCAATCCAGACCAGCGCCCGCTCGTAGTCCTTCAGGTCGAGGACCACGGCGCGGTCCTTGAGCGCACCCGACTTCACGATTACGTCGAGCTTTTCGTGCACGAGCCACGGCTCGCGCAGCGAAACCACGTCGACCTTCACTTTGCTGAGCGGGTCGAGGAACCAGTGCCGTCCACGACCCAAGAGGCCCTTGAATTCTCCGTCGCGGAAGCAGAGACCCATCTCGTAGTCGCGGATCTTGAAAGTCTTGATGATGAAGATGTTCATGAGTGTTGCCTCCCCGACGCGTCCTTGCCGAGCCAGAGCCTGAAAAAGTTGGACGCAGAATTCGTTGAACTGGTTCGCGATCAAAAAAAAGGCCGTTGGGGGCGAAGCAATACGTCGGCCCCACATCCGTATGCGGAGCTTGCTTGAGCCCGCGCTATCCAAGGCGATGATTTGGCTCGGCCGAATGCATTGCATGGGCTGAACACCCATGCGCAGCAACCGGCGTCGGTTCGTCGTTGCCGAGGACTTGCGCGAGCGGCATCTGCGCGCTGCAGAGCACCGCGAGTGTGTTGCCGCCGACATGCCCGTCGTGCGGCGCTTTCGCGCCGCGCCGGCGACGTACCAGTGGCAGACCTTCGTTTGCCCGCCCCCGCGGGCTTCGTTGGTGGCGTTCTCACGCCGGGACGGGAGTCGAACCCGTTACAGCCAGATTCGCAGTCTGGTGCTCTACCGTTGAGCTACCCTCTCGGGCATTGTCGGTCGATGCAACCATCGTCAGAACCCAATCACGGAACACACTCGCGACAATCGCCTCTGCTAAAGGACGAGCAGCGGTGCGCCGCTGGAGCCGGCCGAACCAACCTTGCTTGAAACTCCTTGCCAATTCCTTTGAAAGACGCCGATGGGAGTCGAACCCACTAAGAACTGCAGACCACCGCTGCGCGGCGGTGCCCCAGGCAGTCGCCGCGCCGTCTGGCTCCAGCGTCAAATCGTCAATGTCCTCGCCAGGAATCGAACCTGGTCCTCGACCTTCGCAGGGTCGCGTGCTTTCTCCTCCACACCCCAAGGACAATCGCGGCGACTACGCATCGCCGCGTGGGTTTTCGTCGGACGCATCTCGCCGCGGCTCGACGTGCCGAACCGCATCCTTCGGCAGTTCGTTGCCGTAGATCACCGACAGGACCGCCGGCAGGTAGTTGTCCAACATCGATAGCGTCGTTCCGATCAGCCGCTCGATGATCTGATCGTCCAATTCGTCGGCCGGCAGAATCTGAGCTGCCTGGAAGCGTAAGCTCCCCTCGTCGTAATCCAGCTCAAACTTGCCCACCATCAGACCAAAGTTGATCCGTGCCACGGTCTCGGCGATTGCCG
>CAZBWM010000003.1:0-185631 GCA_964495375.1 uncultured Planctomycetaceae bacterium
GACAGACTGGCGATTTCCAATCGGTCGATCCGCAGCCGGGCGGCCGCCGCGTCAACCTGGAAGACTGCCGTGCCGTAGCGCGTGTCGAGCACGGCCACCTGGCTTTCCTCAGGCAACTGGGTGACGACCCAGCGGCCGAGATTCTGGGCTGCTTCGAGCCGCGTTTCATTCTGCTGGCGATAGGCCATGCGAGGGGCCGTGTCGAAGATCAAGACCGCGGCGACCGGCGCCTCGCGATCGGCCAGCATGTGCGAAGCCTGCATGCTGGGGCGGGCCAGCGCCAAGGCCAACAGGGCGAGCGCGGCCATCCGCAGGGCCAACAGCAACCAATGCCGGAGCCGCAAGCGGCGCTCGTTCACCTGGCGGCGCTGTTCCAGGAATCGCAGCGCCGGAAACTCGAACTGCCGTGGACGCTGCTTGAGCACCAGGTGCAGCACGATCGGCGCGGCGGCCAGCGCCGAGCCTGCCAACAGTGCCGGGTTCAAGAAGTCCATGGGGTTAGGGTCTCATAGCCAAGGGGGACGGGAGTCGTTTTGGGCCTTCGACGATCGATATTCCATGTCGAAGCCCCAAAACGACTCCCGTCCCCGTTCGCGCAGCCGATCGTTCAAAACCGGGCGCGGCGGTTCACGAGGTATTCCATCAGCGCCTTGTCGAACTGCATGCTGGTGTCCAGCGCGATGTAGTCGATGCCCCGCTGGAAGCATTCGCGGCGATACTCTTCGCGGAAGGCTTCGATCTGCTTTTGGTAGTCGGCCCGAAAGTGGTTGGCGTCGATCGTCAGCCGCTCGTTGGTTTCGGGCTCTTCGAGCTCGACGAGCCCCTGAAACGGGAAGTGGACCTCCGCTTCATCGAGGATATGAAACAGGATCACGTCGTGTCCACCGTAGCGCAGTTGCCGCAGCGCGGGGAAGACTTCCTCGGGCGGGGCCAGCAGATCGCTGAAGATCATGATCAGGCTGTGATGCCGGAGCATGGCGGCCAACTGCGTGAGGCTGGCCGCGATATCGGTTTTGCCGGTCGGCGTGAGGTTCGACAGCAGCGACAGCAGGTTGCCGAGCTGCGTGCGTTTGGAGGCGGGGGCCAGGCTTTGGCGAATTTTGTCGTCGAACGCGATCAGCCCGACCGGGTCTTGCTGATGGATCATCAAGTAGGCGAGCGCGGCGGCCAGGCAGATGCCGTACTCGAACTTGGTCAGCTCCTGGCGAAACGTGTAGCCCATCGAGCGGCTAAGGTCCATCACCAGGTAGCCGGTGATGTTGGTCTCGGCCTCGAATTTTTTGATGTAGTACTTGTCGGTCTTGGCGTAAACGAGCCAGTCGATGCCTTTGGGGTCGTCGCCGTGGTTGTACTCGCGATGTTCGCTGAACTCGACGGAGAAGCCGTGGAACGGGCTGGCATGTAGGCCCTGCAAGAATCCGCGCACGATGAACTGCGCCCGCAGATCTAACCGGCTGATCTGCCGGATAACTTCGGGGCGGAGGTAGCTTTCGGCGGTGGACATTCGAGTGGGGGCTAGGGGTCAGGGACGAGGGGCTAGAGGCATAGGCCCGCTACCGCTCGAATTTCGGTATCTCCGGCGCGGGGATTTGCGCGAGCAGCTTTTCGATCACCCCTTCGGTCGTGAGCCCTTGGGCCTGGGCCTGAAAGTTGGTGCTGATGCGGTGGCGGAGCACGGGGACGGCAATCTTCTTGACGTCGTCCAGCGCAACGCTGAATCTCCCGTCCATGGCCGCGATCGCTTTACCGCCGTGGATGAGGAACTGCCCGGCGCGCGGGCCGGCCCCCCAGTCGACCAGTTCCTTGACGTAATCGGGGGCCGACGGGTCCTTGGGACGCGTCGCCCGCACCAGGCTGGCGACGTACTTGACGATGTATTCGCTCACCGCGACCGAGGCGACGAGCTTCTGCAAATTGACGATCGCGCGCCCGGAAAGCACCTTGCGCACCTCGGGCTTTTCGCTACGGGTGGTTGACGCCAGAATCCGCTCTTCTTCGTCGAGCGTGGGATAGTCGACCTTGATGTTGAACATGAAGCGGTCGAGCTGGGCCTCGGGCAGGGGGTAGGTTCCTTCCTGCTCGATCGGGTTCTGCGTGGCGATGGTGAAAAACGGCTCGGGCAAGGTGTAGGTCGACTTGCCGACGGTCACTTCGCGCTCTTGCATCGCTTGCAGCAGGGCTGCCTGGGTTTTCGGCGGGGTGCGGTTGATTTCGTCGGCCAAGAGGATATTGGTGAAGATCGGCCCCTCGACAAAGCGGAAGTTGCGCCGGCCAGCCTCGTCTTCTTCCAGGACGTTGGTGCCGGTAATGTCCGAGGGCATCAGGTCGGGGGTGAACTGGATGCGCTTGTAGCTAATGTCGAGAATGCGGGCCAAGGTGCTGACGATCAGTGTTTTGGCCAGCCCCGGCACGCCAACGAGCAGGCAATGGCCGCGAGTGAAAATCGCGGCAAAGATCTGTTCCAAGACATCGTCTTGCCCAACAATGACCTTGTGCAGTTCTTCCTGCATCAGACGTCGATGCTGGCTGAACTCCTGGAGGACGTCGCCGAGACTGCGTGTTTTGGTCGACAAGTTGCGGATTTCCCTGGAAGATTCGCGCGTGATCGGCGAGTCTTGATTAAGGCGTCAATAAGTTGCGGCGATACTTGGCGTTATGATTGTGATTGTATAGCCCTGCGTGGCAGCCGGCCAAGGACGGCGCGCGAGCACAACCAGCTAAGGCGAGCGTATGTGCAACTTTACGATGCGAGGCGGCCAGCGGCTCGGCGGCACGATGTCGCGTGAAACGGCAGTGCCCCGTCTGCGGCGCATTGCCGGGCGGCGTGCCGGCCGCGGTCTGCTGGCGACCGTGGCGATTCTGTCGGTCGCGGCGATTTTTCAGATTGTTGGCCCGCCGGCGCGCGCCGATCTCACGCCCGAGCAGGTGCGGCAATCGATCGATCGGGCGATCGGCTACCTGAAGCGCGAGCAGCGCGACGACGGCCACGGCGGCGGAATGTGGCCCGACTGGCAGACGAACGCCGGCGGGATGACGTCGCTCTGCACGTTGGCATTGTTGAACGCGGGCGTCCCTACGTCGGACGAGACAATCCAGCGGGCGCTCAAGCACCTGCGCGGGATGCCCCCCGAGTGGACCTACGCCGCGGCGCTACAGACGATGGTGTTTTGTGCGGCCGAGCCGGAGGCGGACGCAGTGCGTCTGCAAGCGCTGGTTCGCTGGTTCGAGAGCACGCAGATCAAGTCGGGACCCAATCGCGGCGCCTGGTCGTACCCGCGCGCCATGGGGGACAACTCGAACACACAGTTCGCGATGCTCGCGCTTTACGAGGCCGAGCGGGCGAAGGAGCGGACCAAGGTCGAGGTGCAGGCCGAGACGTGGCGGATGTCGCTGGCCTATTGGAAGAACTCGCAAAACGCCGACGGCTCGTGGGGCTATCAGCCCGGCAACCCCGGAACCGGCAGCATGACCTGCGCGGGCATCACCAGCTACATCATCGCCAGCGGGCAGTTGAACGCCGGAGACGCCAAGGTCACGAAGGACCAGGTCGAGTGCTGCGAACCGCACGCCCGCGACCGGACGCTTGAGCGCGCGATGAGCTGGCTGGGGGAGAACTTTTCGGTCCACAACAATCCGGGGCGTGGCGACGCCTGGCTGTTTTATTACTTGTATGGCGTGGAGCGCGTCGGCCGGATGACGGCCCGGCGGTTTATCGGCGCGCACGACTGGTATCGCGAAGGGACCGATATGTTCGTCCGGGCGCAGGACGAGCTCTCGGGCTTTTGGCGTGGGGGCGGGGCCGGCGAAAACAATTCGTTCGTCAGCACCAGCATGGCGCTGTTGTTCTTGGCTAAGGGGCGGCGCCCGATTCTGGCCTCGAAACTGAAGCACGACCCCGCCGACGACTGGGAGCATCATCGTAGCGACTTCTGGAACCTGACCTCCTACGTCGAAAAAAAGTGGAAGCGCGATCTGACCTGGCAGATTGTCGACAGCAAGGCCGCCACGGTCGACGACCTGCTGCAAGCCCCCGTGCTCTACATTAGCGGGCGCGACGCGGCGCAATTCAGCGATGCAGAAGCGCAGAAGCTGCGCCAGTACCTCGATCAAGGGGGCTTCGTGTTCGCCGACGCCTGCTGCGACGGCAAAGGGTTCGATGAATCGTTTCGCGCGTTGATGAAGCGGGTGTTTCCCGAACCCGAGTACGAACTGCGGATGCTCCCCCCGGAGCACCCGGTGTGGCGAGCCGAAGAACCGATCAACCCGGCGCATGTGCGCCCGTTGTGGGGGATCAACGTCGGTTGCCGCACCAGCGTGATCTACTGCCCTGATAATCTGTCGTGCTATTGGGAACTGGCGCGCCCCGGACGCGATACTAGCTACAGCCCCGAGGTTACGCAGCGGGTCGCTGGCGCGATGTCGATGGGCATTAACGTGCTGGCCTACGCCACGAACCGCGAGCTGAAGTTCAAGTACGAGGTGCCGGCCACGGTCACGGGGCGCTCGAAGGAGGATCGCTTCGAGCGGGCCAAGCTCTACATGGCCAAACTCAAACACACAGGCGGGGCCGATGCCGCGCCGCGAGCGCTGGTCAACTTGCAGGACGCGCTGGAGCGCGAGACCGGCCTGCGCGTGAGCACCGATCGGCGCGACGTTGCGATCACCGACGAGCGGCTGTTCGAGTATCCGATCGTTTACTTGCACGGGCGCAACAGCTTTCGCTTGAGCGAAGCGGAGCGCAAGCAACTGCGAACGTACGTGGAGCGCGGCGGTGTGATTCTGGGAGACAGCATTTGCGCGAGCGAGGCGTTCACGCGCTCGTTTCAGGAGGAAATGGCCGCGCTCTTCCCGCAGCAGAAGCTGGAGCGAATTCCGGTCGACAGCCCGATGTTCACGCCGCAATACGGCGGCTTCGATCTGAAGCAGGTGAAGCGCCGCGATCCGCGCCGCGGCGCGGGGGCGGGGCCACTGGAAGCCCGCGTGCGCGACGTCGAGCCGGAGTTCGAGGGGGTGAAGATCAAGGAGCGCTACGCGGTGATCTTCTCGCGGTACGACCTGAGCTGCGCGCTGGAGCACCAGGAATCGCTCGATTGCCAGGGCTATGTGCGCGACGACGCGGCCCGGCTGGCCATCAATCTCGTGCTGTACGCGGTACACGAGTGACGCGAACGGTTAGCCGCGGGATTTATCCCGCGCGCTAGCTCGGACGCGGTCGAGCACTTGCTCCCTCCAGCCCAGGGGTTGCAACCCCTGGGCTTAGCGATCGTCGTTCTGCTACACTTGCGGCTTCGCTGACCGAAGTGTTTTGCTCCGCCGCGGGAGAAGTACCGTGATCAAAGACATGAAGATGGTGTTGCTGGTAGCCGGCTTCGTCGCGCTGACCTTTGCCTGCTGGGGGGCTTACGGTCCGACCTTGCACAAAGGACAAATGGCGATGGGGGGGAGCCGGCTAAGGCCGCTCTTATGCGTCGGGCTGGCCTACTTTGCCATCGCTGTCGTGGTGCCGGCAGTGCTCCTCTGGCTCGGGCAGGAAGCCAACGGGCGGTTCACGTTTTCGGGCGTGAGTTGGAGCTTGTTTGGCGGCACGCTGGGGGCGCTGGGGGCGCTAGGCATCATTCTGGCGTTCAACTTCGGCGGCAGCCCGGCTTATGTGATGCCGTTCGTGTTCGGCTTTGCACCGCTGGTGAACGCCTTTATCACGGTGGGCATCAGCGGCAAATACAAAGAGATGAACGCGCTGACGCTCGGCGGCATGATGGCCGGGCTGATCATGGTCTCGATGGGGGCGTTCATCGTCCTCTTCTGCGCACAGAAAGTGGCCAGCCATAAACCGGCCGCGCCAACCAACACGTCCGTGGAAACATCGGCCGAAGCGGGCGCCCACTAGCGCACGCCACACGCTGGTGATGCGGGTGCCATGCACCACGCTTGCGTGGGCATGCCTGGCGCGTGAACGAGCATGGCCACTTGCGGAGTACCGCCTAGTGGCCATGGCACCCAATGTCAGCCGAGCTGACTGAAACATCCAATAAGATTACTCAGGCGGTTGCAACTCGGCCGCTGCGTCGCCGGCAATTTCGACCCAGAACAAGTCGTAAAGATTCGCACGGGCCCACTCGTAACTCACCGCACTGTAGCGTCCCACGCCGGAGTCGCGGGTGATGAACGTTCCGTCCCCCGGCTCGTCCGCGTTGTCTGTGTAGCCGACAAACAGCCGGCTATGGTTCGAACCCGCGCACACGGGCCAGCCGGCCGCCAATACGCGGCGCGTCTCGGCGAATTCTTCGTCGCTCAAGCCTGAGCTTTTCGACCAGCGACGAATCCAGTGCACCTGGAAGTTGACTTGTCGCGTTATGTCGGCGTCCTGTTGGGCCGCCTCGTCGGGATGCGTGTTGCCGAAGCGGCGTTCGTAGGGCATCAGCTCTTCGCGGCAGATGCCATGCCGTGCGAAGCCCTTGAGCAAATCGTGAAAGAACTGGCCGCGATCGGCCGTGGTGTTGCCGATCTGCTGGTTGCAGGCCCAGTTGAGATACTCGACTGACAGCGGCGCGCCGGCGTCACGATGCTTGGCGAGCGCGAATTCGAGCGCCGCGACCGTCACGAACACCGAACAGGTGTTGCGGCGCCCTTGCCGCCGCGGTGCGAGCTTCCAGCGGGCGAACTGCGGGCGCAGGTCGACTTCGGCCGGTAGCTCAGTGGTGGGCGCGCTAGAACTAGGTTCGGACGGAACCGTGGCTGGCGCCGCGGTCAGCGCTGGCGCCCGTCCGCTCAAGAGAACGACGGCAATCAGCAAGGCCCGTAGTTCAACCGACATGTTGCCCTCGATGCATCAAGCCTACTTCGCACTTGGCGCGGCAGTCGAACCGCCTGGCACGATCGGCGTGTCGTCGGCGTTCCCCCACTCGCTCCAACTGCGATAATAGTTGCGCACCTGGTCAGCTCCCATCAATTCCAGTCCGAACTGCATGACCGACGCGCGCCCCCCGGATTGACAGTAAGTTGCTGTGGGGCGAGTGACATCGATGCCGGCCGCGGCAAACAGTCTTTTGAGCTCAGACGCCGGCTTGAAACGCTGCGTGTCGGCCTCGATCAGATCGGACCATTCGAGCCGCTTAGCGCCCGGGACCGCGCCGGCGCGCTTGTTGCCCATCGCCGCCGTGCCACAGAATTCTCCGTCGCTGCGGGCGTCAATAATTTGCAGCGACTGACCTGCCAGCGCCGCGAGCAATTGATCCTTCGACACGAGTCGCTGACTCCGCGGCGACAGCTCGGGCGTGGTCGTCGCGAACGTCGGTGCGGTTCTGTCGATCGGCAAGCTGGCCGACTTCCAACCGTGCCAACCGCCATTCAACAATCGGCCTCGCTCGATGCCCCAATAGCTCAGTATCCACCACACCCGCGCGGCATCCTTCGATTTGCTGTCGTCATAGATCACGACGGGCGAATCGAGCTTTAGACCTAGAGCACCAAGTCGGTCCGTCCAGCCGGCCTGATCCGTACCGTCGCCAAAGGACTTCGCCCAATCGGCAGCGTCAACCCAGCGGGCACCAGGCAGGTGGCCTGCGTCGTATTCGCCTTGCGGCCGGGCATCGATCGCGAGGACCTGTCCGGCCGACAACTGTTCGTTCAATATGGCCGGCTCAACGAGCAAATCGACGCGGGGGTACGACTCAGCAGCAGACAAGGCGCGCGATGCCGCGAGCATCCAACCCACGACGACCATTGCGTGAACCAAAACGCGCGAAGGCAAATACAGCCGTGCATGTTCCAACATCGCTCATCCTCCGTGCTACCAACTCGTAGCTCAACCGCACTGCAATTCTAACCGTGGCGCCAGGAAAGACTACCGCCAGCAAATCTCACGGCTCCACGGCAAATCGGTAGACCGTTGCGCTGGTTCCATCCTCAGGCAACAAATAGAAATTGTCGCCGAACTTGCAGAAGCCCTCGCGGCAGAAATTGCTGCCGCCGCTAAGCAGCGCGCCGCGCAGGGCATAGCGATCGACGAGCGACCAGTTGGCGACGTCGATCACATCGACTACGGCGGTTGGCTGGCCGGCGAGTTTCGTGCTGCCCGCGGCGTCGAGCTTTGTCGAGCCAGCGCAATAGAGCTTGCCGTCGTGGAACTCGAAATCCTGATAGGCCACCCCGGTCGGGTTGTCACGGCGCTCGACTTCTTTGCCGGCCATGTCGAGGACGTAGATCGTCCGCGCATCCCAGTTGGCCGTGTAGATGCGCTGCCCGGCATCGACCGCGGCGCCGCCGAGATGGTCGGCCAGCGCGAACTTGTCGACCGTCTCGAGGCTCGTCGGATCGAGTTGGAGCATCGTGCTCGTGGAGCGTGGCCGATATTCGGCGACCGGAATCCAGAGCCGATCAGCGGTCAACTGCAGGCCGCCCGGATGGCACTGGGCGTCGAGCGTGATGTCGCGCTGGGCGACGACTTTCAGCGTCTCGCGCGACACGCGGTAGACAAACCCGCGCCGCGCGCGGCGGTCGACGCTCGTGATCCAGAACCACTGGTCGGTGACGGCCAGCCCCTGAACGTGATGCAACTCGTGGTTGATGGGCCACGACTCGGCCACTTTCAGCTCGACCGGCTTGATGGCGCTGGGAGCCGGCTCGGTAGCACGCGCCGGTTCAGCCGCACCGGCCATTGAAGCCGCGCACAGGACCAGCCAGACGATGCTCTGCGCAGCGATCCATACGCGAAATCTGGTTCGATCGACCCGGGGCATCAATTCGTTTCCCTGTCGCGGGTGCCGTGGCTACGATGGTGCGCCGTGCAGGATAACCGCCCGACCCGTTGATCGCGAGACTTCTCATGCGGCGACCGAAACCAGGTTTTCTCCAATCGATCGTGGCGCGGCTGGCGCTGGCCATACTTTCGGGTTGCCAGAGCCCGCTGCTTGCTCAGGCCGGCGAGCCTACGTCCGCACCCACGTCTGCGCCCACGTCCGCCAGTCAATGGCAAGAGCTGCTCGACAAGTCGTTGAAGCGGGCCGGTTCGCCGGCGCTCTCGGCCACCGTGGTACACGACGGGCAGGTTGTCTTCAGTGGTTCGGCGGGCATGGCCGATCTCGAGCAGCAAACCCCCGCGACGACCGAAGCGGTTTATCGCATCGGCTCGATCAGCAAGCCGATCGCGGCCGTGGCCGTGATGCAGCTTGTCGAACAAGGCAAGGTGCGGCTCGATGACTCGATTCACGACTACGTGCCGAGCTTCCCGGTCAAGAACGAGCGGCCGATCCGCGTGCGCGAATTGCTGACGCACACTTCCGGCGTAAGGCATTACCGCGGCGCTGAGTTCTTGCACGCGCAGTCGCACGCCACGCTTGAATCGGCGATCGGCATTTTCAGGGACGACGCACTGTTGTTCGCGCCGGGCGAGCGCTTCAGTTACACGACCTACGGCTTCAATCTGCTGGCCGGCGTGGTTGAGAAAGCGAGCGGCCAACCGTTCGAAAACTACTTGCGCGAGCACGTCTGGGGCCCGGCCGGCATGACGTCGACCCGTTTCGATCGGCCGGAGCTGTTGGTGCCGCACCGCGCGCGGCCCTACGAGCGATTGCCCGATGGTTCGTTCGCCAACAGCCCGTATGTCGACTTGAGCGTGAAGTGGGCCGGCGGTGGCATGCTGTCGACGGCGTCTGACCTGGCGCGGTTCTACCTGGCGGTGTGCGGCGACAAACTGCTGCAACCGGCTACGCGCGAGTTGATGTGGTCGCCACAGGTTTCCACCAAGGGAGCCGCCAAAGACCGTGGGCCGGGCGTGTCGATGGCCTATGGCTGGTTCACCCGCACCGACGCCCAGGGTCGCACCTGGGTGTGGCATGGCGGCGGTTCGGTCGGCGGGCGGACGTTGATGTATGGATGCCCTGCCGAGAAGCGCGTAGTCGTGGTGCTGACCAATTGCAGCGATACGCGCAACTTGCAGCCGATCGCCTTGAAACTGCTGGGCGAAAAGGCGGATGCGGCGGCGGTCGCGGCGAGCAGCGACATTCCGTGGGACATCGCGCGGCTGAGCGCGGCGCCGCAGTTCGAGTGGATCGACGCCTCGGGGCCGGTGCGGTCGCTCTTCTATACCGGCGAACCCTACGATGGAAAACCGACGCGGGTGTTCGCCTACTATACTTCGCCGGCTACGCTCGAAGGGCGAGCACCGCGCGACGGGGAGAAGTTCCCCGCGGTGGTGCTGCTGCATGGCGGGGGAGGCACCGCGTTCGCCGAGTGGGCCGAACGGTGGGCGAAGCGCGGCTACGCGGCGATCGCCATGGACCTCGCCGGCCATCGACCGCTGGAAGGAAAAAACGCGCACGACGGCGGCAATCGCGAGCGCCTGCCCGACGGGGGACCGAACCAGGGGGACGACGAGAAGTTCGGCAGCATCGGCAAACCGATCACCGAACAGTGGTCGTACCATGCCGTGGCGGCCGGCGTGCTCGCGCATTCGTTGGTGCGCAGTTTCCCGGAAGTGGATGCCGAGCGGACAGCCGTGACCGGCATCAGTTGGGGAGGGTATCTCACCTGCATCGTGGCGGGGGTCGACGACCGCTTCAAGGCGGCGGTGCCCGTTTATGGCTGCGGCTTCTTGCAGGAGAACAGCGCCTGGCTCGATCGGCTCGCCCAAATGACGCCCGACGATCGCGAGCGCTGGGTGACGCTGTGGGACCCGTCTCAATATCTGCCGAGCGTGTCGATGCCGATCTTGTTCGTCAATGGCACCAACGACTTCGCTTACCCGCTCGACAGTTACATGAAGAGCTTTGACGCGGTGCCGGGGGATAAGCAGCTTTGTGTCACGGTCAACATGCCGCATAGCCACCCGGATGGTTGGGCGCCGCAAGAGATCGGCCTGTTTGTCGATAGCCAGTTGCGCGAGGGGCCGCCGCTCCCCGAGGTGGGGGAGGTCGCGATTGCCGACGGCCGAGCGACTACGACGGCCACGAGCCCGTTGAAACTCAAGAGCGCGTCGCTGCACGTGACGACCGACACGGGGCCGATCAATCAGCGCACCTGGCAGTCGATCACGGCGACGATCGATGGCGAGAAGATCACGGTCGACGCGCCGGTGGCCGGCGCCACGGCGTGGTTTGTGACGGTCATCGACGAGCGCGACGCAGTGGCCAGCAGCCGCGTGTACTTCGCGGAGGCGAAGTAGCGTCACGCGAACTCGGCGGTCAGTACTCCATTTAACCTGCGGCGCTCGATCGAGTCATTCCACGCCCAGACGCAACAGGCTGGCGCTCGACGTAGAGATCGAGACGCCGCCGGGGCCGCCGAGGTTCTCGACCTGAATGACCAGCGTGTTGCGACCTTCGGACAGTTGAGCTTCGACCCGGTCAGGCGACGACCCCAGCGCTCGCCGGCCCACGAACTTGTGGATTTCCTGACCGTTGAGCCAGACGCGGCAATTGTCGTCGCTATCGATCGTGAGCTGCGATGGCTGAGCGGCCGGGCTATCGAGCGTCACCAGGTAATAGCAGACGACCCGCTCGCCTCGCAGTCCACGCTGCTTGCAATATTCGACGAGGTCGTGCCCCCAGAAGCCGGCGCGGTTGTCGGCCGTGACGGATTCCCAGTGCAGTTTGCGGCCATCGAGCCCTTCGTACTCGGCTGCCAGATCAGGTTTGGCGAGTTGCGTCTCGGGCAGATACTCACGCCGGAGTCGAAGTCCGTCGCCGCCATCGAAAGGCCCCAGCACGCGCAGCCGCGTCACTGGCTGCACGGCGTCGGTCAATGAAGCCAGATAGGCGAGCAGGTCGGCCGCGTCTTGCGCTGATACATCGCGCAGCACCAGCTCGGGCATCAGCGATTTGGTTTGCGGCACGAGCGCCACGATCTCACTCTTTTGGACGCGCACCGTTTGATTTTGGGCGTCGACCAACAGCGCGCTCTGCGGGCCATTTTCCAGCAGCAGGCCGACGTAGACTTGCCCTGCGTCGGTCTCGAGCACGTGCGGAACGTATTCCGGGGCGATCGCTTTCGAGGGATCGAGAATCGTCTCCAACAGCGCTGCTCGCTCGTACTTGCGGCCGACCTGGCTCAGGTCGGGGCCGAGCGTGCCGCCGCGTCCGTGGACCGTGTGGCAGTTCTTGCACTGCGTGGCCGTGCTCTCGAAGAAGATCTGCTGACCGCGCTCCTTGTCGCCTGCCAGCTTCAAGATATCGGCGGCCTGGATTGCTTCGCCCAAGCGTTTGGGGCGCCGCTCTTCAGGCACGAAGCGCTCGAACAACACGCGGACGTTGATGTCGGCGTGCTCGACAGCCCGGGCGACGACTTCGTCGGCGAGCGGCGCGGCTAGCTGCTCGGCGTCAATCAAGCGCAAGAGCACGAGCGCACCGCCGGGCGAGGCGAGCATCTGACCGGCGATCTGACGCTTGATATCGTCGTCAATGTCCGAATCGCGCAACACGACTTTGAGCGCGGGCCAGGCCTGCAAGCGAATCGCGCCGGAGAGGGCCGCGCCGCGCAACTCGCCGTTGGTGTCGTTCAGGTATTTGACTAACGCGGCGCTGGCCGACTTGCCGCCGAGTTGCGCGAGCGCCTCGATCCCTGCGACGCGTAAGGTGAGCGGCGCGGCGTTGTCGCCGACGAGCTTTTCAATCTGCGGACGGAAAGGATCGTAGCCACGAAGCGCGACCAGCGACAAAACTTGCGGACCAAGTGCTTCATCGGACAGAAGTTGATTCGTCGCCGCGAGTGCCCGACCGACGTCGGCCGGGGTGAGGTTGTCGCTGCTGACGACGGTCCCACCGGACAACTGATGGTCGAGCTCTTTCCAAATGCCGGGCAAATTGCGCTCCAGCGCCGCGAGCGCTTCACGGCGCAGCTCGGGCGGGGCTTTTGTATCCGCGGCAGTTAGCAGTACGGCCAAGGCGGCGGCGGAAGTCGGCAAAGTGGCCACGGCCCGGAGCACTTCGGTTTGTTCGGCCGAAGAGAGATTGCGATCGGCCAGGCGCGCGAGGAGCAGATTGCTCGCGCGCGGCGCATCGAGCAATTGCATCAGCGGTAGCGCCGCGAGGGGCCAGGCGCCGCGCTGTTCGAGCGCTTCGTAAAGTTGCGGTCGGCGCTTGGCGGCCGCCACGTTGATCGCTTCGAGTTGGTAGCGATCGCTGCCATCGTAGGACGCGGCTAGCTTCGTCAGGGTTTCAAGCCCCAGTGGATCGGGCCACGAGCGCGTGGCCAGCAGCACTTCGCGGCGCACTTCGGGCGATGGATCGTCGGCCAAGGGGGCAAGCTGCGTGGCGTACTGGTCACCGTGCCGACGCAGAATGCGCACGGCCAGCGCCCGCATCGCCGCGTCGTCATGCTTCAGGCAATCGACCACGCGATCGCGCGCGGGGTCACCAAGGCGATCGAGCAGCCAGAGCGCCCGAGCGCGGAGATTGGGATCGGGACCGTGAAGCAGCTCAACAAGCGGGTCGAGACTCTTGTCCCCCGCGGCTAACAAGAACTCGCGAGCCAGAAACTGCGTGGCCAGGTTCGGGCTTTGCAAACCGAGAATCGCGTCGGCGACGCTATCGTACGGGCCGGGCTTCTCGCGGCGCTGTGGCGCACCACCAGCCGGCACGATGCGAAAGATGCGCCCCTGCGCGGGATTGTTGTAAGCGTGACCGCCGACGCCACCGTCGTACCAATCGGCCAGGTAGAGCGTGCCATCGGGAGCCGCGCAGACATCATCGGGGCGGAAGTAGTCGTCTCCCTGGCTGGAGACCAGCACGCGACTGTCGGCCTGCATGCCATAGCCGTGCGGCCGGTGAGGATACGCCCGCACTTCGCGGGGACCGGGGTCGCAGTGCCAGGGGACATTTTTGAGCGCGGGGCCGAACGCGTCTCCTTCGTAAAAGCACATACCGGCGGGCGAACCAAAGCCGGTGACGAGCGTCGCCGGCACAAAACCAGGCGTGTACGCGCGGAAGTGCCAGCCTTCGCCGAAGGGAGTGCCTGGCGGCACCTTCGCGCCGGGCTGGCCAAACCAGCCGTAGTCGCCACCTTCGAGCAGCCAGCAGATGCGCGTGCTCTGGTTGCCATCGTTGTCGTTGTCGCTCAGGAACGACTCGCCGAAGCTGCTCACGCAGACTTCGTACGGATTGCGAAAGTTGGCGGCGACCAGTTCGAGCTGCGCGCCGTCGAGCTCGCCGCGGAGCACGCCTCCCCATTGGAACTTCGCGTGGGAACCGTCGATGCCGGTGACGTCGAAGCCACCGTCGCCATGCGACATCCACCACTTGTGGTCGGGCCCCAGCACCAGGCTGTGCGCGCCGTGATCGTGGTTGTAGCCGCCGAGACCGGTGAGTAGTTTTTTCGGCGGCCCATCGGCACGCAGGTCGCCGTCGGCGTCTTCATACACCCACAGGTCGGGGCTCGTGGCGACGTAGACCTTCGGCCCGGCGACGCAGATGCTCATCGGGCAGTAGACCCCTTCGGCGAAGACGGTCGCGCGGTCGGCGCGGCCGTCGCCATCGGTATCTTCGAGCACCTTGATTTTGTCGGCCGGCGGTTTATCGGCGAAGCGGCGGTAGAACTCGATTTCGGCGACCCAGACACGGCCATGCGTATCGACATCGATGGCAGCCGGATTGGTGACGAGCGGTTCGGCGGCGAAGAGCGACAGCTCGAGCCCTTCGGTGGCGCGCAGTTGCTTGAGCTCTGCTTCGGCCGATTGCTGCGCGTGGCATGCGCGAGGCGCGGGGCAGAGTCCAAGCGTGACCATTAAGACAGTCCAGAGCGCGAGCAAGCGGTGCGTCATTCGTGGGGAATCCTAGGCGCGGAGCGAAAGAAGCAAGGGACGCGGCGGCGGACACTTCCGGCAGCGTCCACGGCGTTGCGGCATCACAGTGTGGGCCATGATGAGCGCCGGAGCCAAGAATGGCAAACGGTTTTGAGCCGAGATCGGTTTCGCTTGCGCGCCGATAGGTGACCGCGATCAGGCTGCCGATCTGGTCATACCCGGTCTGTTAACTTTCCCGCGATCGGCCAGCCGCTCCCAGGGCAACAGCGGCACGTAGCAGCAGAGGGCGTAGATCGGGAACATGCCGAGCTTCAGGAGGATGCCGGTCCCCAGATGAAAGCCGACCCCCAGCAGCCAGGCCCAACGGCGGGTTGGTCGCCAGGCGATCCAGATCGGAAAGCCGATTTCCCAGACGAGTGTCAGCCAGGTCGCGGCGGCCATCAGCCAGGCGGGTGTTGGCAGCGCCGCGTAGGACCAGCGGGTCCAGGCGACGTTCGTCATGGTGAGCTCGATCGCGGCGCTCGATTGCCAGGTATGGCCTTCAAGTTTGGCGAATCCGCTGACGCAGTACATCACGGCCAGATGGATCACCAGCAGCCGCAGCGGCCAAGGACGCACGAAGGTTGGACCTGCGTTGCCAGCGAGAGAGCGTTGTCTCTGTCGCGCGAATAGCGCATCGAGCGACCACACCGCCCCGCAGGGGCTCAGCATCAAGTACAACAGCGCCACTTGCCGCAGCCGATCGCCGGCGTTGTGTGCGTAGTAGTTCACGTTTAGCAGCGAGAGGCCGATCGCCCAAACCAACACGGCCGCGAGACGCGAGCGGATACCAAGCGTCAAGCACAAGGCAGCCACGCCCCACACGACCAGCGCCGCGGAGAAGATCGCCGGCTGCTCGACACCGGCCAATAGCGACCAGTTCCAAAGCGGCGCACGAAACCGCCCGGCGAAAACTTCGGGGCTGCCGAGCGATCCGGCGCCGAACAGCGCGCCGCGCTGGGGCCAGTAGCTGCAGAGAATATCGAACACGATGGCCGCGCCGACCGCGATGCGGAGCGCGGCCAGGCGCTCAGCGCGCACCGGCGTGGTCCACCAGCGGGACGAAGCCAAGGGTTCGGGCAACTTTGGCGCGACGCCGACGACGTGCCGCGGTGCGATCTCTTGCGCTGCTTGGCTAGCGGGATCCCAAGCGGGGGCCACTGCTGGCTTGTCCAGCAGTGCCAGATTCGAGTCGGCGTTGTCGAGATTGCCGATACTCGAATCGTGGTCGTCCAGGACATTTGATTGACAGGTGTTCGGGGTCATCGGGTCGGGTTCTCCGACACCGACAATGCCGTGACATCGTCGGCCAGCGGCCCGAAGCTCCCGGTTGTTTCGTTGAATAACTCGAGGTCGCACACGGCGGGCACGAGTGCTTCGCGCGAAGCATCCTTGGCCGGACACCAGCGCACCAGCGGTCGAAGCGGCAGCTTCTGCCAATCGGGACCGGCGCCAGTATCCGCTCGCCGAAATTCGCCGACGAGCAGCACCACTTCGTCGGCTGGGAGCTCGTGCGGATGCGCAGTCAGCCATTCACGATGGCGCACGCGGGCATAAGCGCGGAGCGGCTCGGCCTGACGGGCGGTCCATTCGCGCAAGGGTTCGTCGATTTTGGCGGGGTCGGCGCCGGCTTTGGCGGCGCGATCGCGCGCGGCCAGGATCTCGACGGCCAGCACCAGCCGCCACTCAAAATTGAAGCGCCGCGAAGTCGTGATCGCCGGCAGCCAGAAGTGCTTGGGATCGGCCGGCTCGTAGGGTGATGGCAATTCGATCTGCCGCACCGCGGCGCTGCCCTGTGAATTCGGATCGTTCCATCGCAGCGAAGTCGTCAGAAAATAAGACGAGGCCGGCACGTTGGGAGCGAACATCGCCCAGCCTTGCCATTGGGCGGTCGCTTCGCTCCAGCGATCGGTCGCCCAAATGATGCCGCGGCTGTTTGCCGCGCGGTCGCTTGTCCCTTTCGCAGGCAAACGGGTACGATCCAGGGAGTCGCGCCACGCGCCATCGGCCATTTCGTAGCGGAGCACCTCGGGGGGCAAACCGCGGACCACGCCTGCCACGTTGGCCGCCAGCAGAAAGACGAGTTGCCAGACGACGAACGCGCCGAGCAAGGCCGGCACGAACTTGCGGAGCGAGTTGACGCGAAGTGAACGCATCTCGGCGACCCGAAACCAATTACGAACAAGTTCAGCTTGATCCAATTGCGACGACCGTCGCAGTTCAAAGAATAGGTTACGCGGGCCCCGGTCAATCGTTGGTTTGCCCGCGAAATTCACGCTAAAAACGGAACGCTATGAGCCACACCCTGGTGATTTTTGGTGCTTCAGGCGATCTGACGAGTCGCAAACTGGTGCCCGCGTTGTACAAGCTGGCGGAGCGTGGGCGGCTGCCGGGGGAGCTGCGCGTGATCGGCTTTTCGCGGACGCCGATGAGCGACGAGGCGTGGCGCAAATCGCTGGCCGAGAGCACGGCGAAGTTTGTCGGCAGCCGCTTCCAGCGCGAGGCCTGGAACAAGTTTGCCGCCGGCATTCATTACCACCCTGGCGACATCGGCCAGACCGAGGATTTCGCCAAGCTCGCCGAGCAGCTTGACAAACTCGAAGGGGGCAAACCGACGGCTCGCGTCTACTACCTGGCGACGGCGCCGCAGTTCTTTGAACCGGCAATCGAAGCGCTCGGCGCTAGCGGACTGGCGACGGAAGAGGGGAAGCCCAACTCGCCTTGCCGGCGGATCGTGATCGAGAAGCCGTTCGGCACCGACCTGGCCAGCGCAAAGCGATTGAACGAAGTGGTGCACCGCTTCTTCACCGAGCAGCAGGTCTACCGCATCGATCACTACCTGGGTAAGGAGACCGTGCAGAACATCTTGGTGTTCCGCCTGGCGAACGCCATCTTCGAGCCGGTCTGGAACCGCAACTACGTCGATCACGTGCAGATCACCGCGGCCGAAGAAGTCAAAGTTGGCCGCCGCGGTGGCTACTACGATCACGCGGGCGTGCTGCGCGACATGTTCCAGAATCATTTGCTGCAGTTGCTGACGGTCACCGCGATGGAAGCCCCCGCGCGGTTCAACGCCGACTCGGTGCGCAACGAGAAGGTCAAGGTGCTCGAAGCGATTCGACCGATGACCGCGGCCGAAGTGGCAACCAACACGGTGCGCGGACAATACCAAGGCTATCGGCAGGAGAAGGACGTTGCCCCCGATAGCCAGACGGCTACGTTCGCGGACGTGCGATTGGATATCGACAATTGGCGCTGGCAGGGGGTGCCGTTTTATTTGCGCAGCGGCAAGGCGATGGGCTGCCGGACCACGCAGATTGTGATCCAGTTCCGCGAGCCGCCGCTGCGACTGTTCGGCAACGGCAGCACGGCACGACAAGATGCCAACCGGCTGGTGATCCACATTCAGCCGGCCGAGGGGATTCAGTTGCACTTTCACACCAAGGTGCCCAATCGCGAGCTAGACACCCGAGAGACGACGCTCGATTTTCGCTTCGACAGTTTTTATGGCGACGCCCTGCCGGATGCCTACGAGCGGCTGCTGCTCGACGTGCTCTCAGGCGATCAAAGCCTGTTCGCGCGCAGCGACGAAGTCGAACTGGCCTGGGGAATCATCGATCCGATTCTGGCGGCCTGGAAAGCCGGAGACCAGCCGCCCCTCTGGCAGTACGAACCGGGGATGTGGGGCCCCGCCGAATCAAGCGACTGGATGCAAGCAATGGGGCGGCAGTGGTTGGATGTTTGCCCCGTGCTCAAGCACGTGGACGGGGGGGAATCGGAATAACTCGGGCGAAAAGGTGCAAGCGGCGACGACTGCTAGCATCGCCTGCCAAGCGCACCGGGCGCCACAGCGCGCTAGGCCGGCAGTTATCTTGAGTTATAGAAACGTTTCGAGTACCTTCCGGCCCCCTGGTTTCTCCAGGGTCCACGCGTTCGCAGTTCTTTCACGCACAAATCGCATGGATTACGAAGTTCAACGCTGCACTCGGCGCTGTGCCAATAGCGGCCGCGAGCTGGCCGATGGGGAGATGTTTTACTCCGTGCTGGTGGCCGATGGGCACGACGTGCGACGCGTCGACTACGCGGCCGAGGCTTGGACTGGCCCCGATCGAAGCGACGTGCTCGGTTGGTGGCGTTCGCAGATGCCGTCGCGCGATCAAAAGCGGGCGCGGATGGCTCCCAACGACGTGCTGTTGGGTTACTTTCACGAGCTCGAGAACCAGCCGCAGGAGCAAGACACGCGCTACGTGCTGGCTTTGTTGCTCGTGCGCCGACGCGTGTTGAGATTGGAAGAAACGGAATCAACACCCGCGGGGGGAAACGTCTTGGTGTTGTACTGCCCGCGTGAGGACGCGACCTATCGCGTGGCCGATGCATTGCCCGACGAGCCGCGCGTGCAGGAGATTCAAAAACGCCTGAGTGAACTGCTGTACGCGGATGCCGGGTAGGATTCCCGGAACAGCCAGCCGGTGGCCTGGTAGTGGCCGACCGGCCGATGATTGCCCAACGCGAATCACGGATGATGCGCGAACACGACCCTACTTGCCCGACACGCCTTGCGGCGAGCGCCCCCAGCGCTCGCTTCAATCGCTGCGCGGCCCTGCTCGTGGCCGTGGTGTTGTGGGGGCTAATGGGTGCGAGCTGCCCGAACATGCTGCGGCAGTACAAGATGCCGGCAATCGCGCAGCCGGCGCCACAGGCCGCCAACTTCGAGCAGATTTCGGCCATCGTGAACGACAACAGTGCTCGCGTGGCCAAACTCTCGTCGTCGGCCAAGCTGACGAGTCCGCATTTTCCGTCGCTGCGGGCCAGCCTGGCGGTCGAGCGGCCGATGAACTTCCGTCTGGTCGCCGAAAAAACGGCGCTCACCGGCGCCGAGCTCGACCTGGGGAGCAACGACGAGCTGTTCTGGTTCTGGGTGCAGCGGAGTGATCCGCGCGTGCTCTATTTCTGTAACCACGAGCGGTTCGCGCAGAGTGCGGCGCGGCAAATGTTCCCGGTCGAACCGCAGTGGCTTGTCGAGGCGTTGGGCCTGGTTACCTTCGTATCGACCGACCAGCATCGCGAACCGCAGCGCGTGGGGCGCGGGCGGTTACGGATTGAATCGACGATCGCCCGCCGCGAAGGGGTGCGGCGCCGCGTGGTCGAAGTCGATGAAGCGACGGCCGCGGTCGTGGCGACGCACATGTACGATGAAAACGGCAAACTGCTGGCGACCGCCTTGTTGAGCGAGCACGAGCGCGACGAAACCTCTGGCGCCGTGTTGCCGCGACAAGTCGAGATTCGCTGGCCGGCGAGTCAGTTGGAATTCACGCTCTCGCTGGACGACGTGGTGGTCAACGAGCTGCAGGGAGACCCTTCGCAGTTGTTCAGCAAGCCGGCTTATCAGGGTTCGCCGGAAGTCGACCTGGCCGATCCGAATGTGTCGCTGCCCGTGGCGGGCGCCGCGGTCTCGTCGAACATGCCGGTGCTCACGACGCGTGTCGCCGAACCGGGCTGGAAGAACTGGTTCCGGAAGTAAAGTCGCCGACGGCTTGACGCCCCACCGCGGCGTGATTCGACTGAATCCATGCCGGGCTTCAAGCGATACCTGCTGCGCTGCATGTTGTTGGGCGCGCTCGTCATCTTGGCGGCCGGACCAATCCTTGGCGTCTTCGTACTCGGCTATCGTGGATTGATCACGGGCGATCGAGATGCCTTGGGCGGCGCGCTAGTCCTGCTGATTGTGCCCCCGCTTGCTGGCGCCTGTGGCGGGGCGGCATTTGGCCTCGTCGCGCGCGGACATACGGAGATGGGATGGCGGCTATATGCCGCACTTGTGGCGGCGATCGAGGGCTACCTCGCTGTGCTCTCGCTTTTCGTCGTCTTTAGCGCTTTCTTAGATCCCGCTTTTGTAGACGACCTGCCAGCGACGGATGTCTGGTTTCATGCTGGATTGCATGGCTACGGAATCGGACTGGTGACGGTCGTGTGTGCGATGATGGCCGTGGTGGTCAAGCTGCGCGGTAGACGAGTTGGCTAGCAAGAACATTCACCCGTGGTCGCCGAAATTGTTGCTGCGATCGGTCGGCAAGTTAGAATATGGATATGTCCTACGAACTTCCTGCCGACATCCGCGATCGCGTGAACGCCTGGCTCGACCTGGGCATCTACCAAAGCGAAGACGACGTCATTCGCGAAGCGATGGATGCGCTCGATCAAATCGAGCAAGACAAACGCACTCGCTGGCACGATCGAAATCGTCTCGCCGCCGAGCAAAGCGCCCAGGGATTGTCGAAGCCGCTCGACGACCAGAAGGTGCTGGCACGACTTCGCGAGCGACTGACGAAGGAAGGAATTCTCGGTTAGATGCCGCAGGCGCGTTGGACACCGGTGGCGGAGTCTGACCTCGACGAGATTCTCTTTTACATTGCCTACGTCTCTGGCAATGCTGCGACCGGCGAGCGAATCTATTTCGAGATTCGCGATCGGGTGATTCGGCAGGCGGAACAATCGCTTCCCGGCCTGCGTCACCCGGACGCGCCCGACTGGCTCTACCTTAAGCACAAGCGGTGGCTCATTTTCTACCAACCGCAGTCGGATGGCATCGAGATCATGCGAGTGATCGATGCGGTGCGTGACCTGCCTCGGCATTTGGGCGAACCGTAGCCTTGAGCAAGGCGGCCACAATTCTCTCGGCAACTCGATTTAATTCAGTCGCCGCGAAGTGGTGCAGGGTGCTCCTCCCAACGACCACTTCGCGCGGCCTGCACCAAGTCGCTGATCGAGATCGCTTTTAGCCCGACTCTTTGCTCTGGGCTGCCGGAGCCAAAGATGGCAAGAAACCAGAAAACAGGAAATGAGCAGCCGAGCCCCTCGGTGCCGAAGTGCTCCGTAAACTCGAATTGGGACAGGTCGACATGAAACGTGGCGACAAACGCTTCGAGCAAATCGCCTGCATCGTCGCCATCAATGCCGAGATCGCCAAATAGCGTTGTCGCAGGCGAGATCCGAGAAATTGACGTGGCGCTTTGTGCGGCGATGAACTCGATGACGCGTTTCTCGACGTCGTCGCAGATCGATTGCTCAGCCATGGAGTTGGGTGCGTGTCGCGCACGCGAAAGAACGTCCGTGACAAAAAAAGCGCTAGGACTGTGGCGGAGTTGCCCGAAGACTCGGTGCGCCCTTACGGCGTGGCCGGGTTCGCGCCCAGCTCGGCGCGGCGAATCTTGTCGCGGGCGCGGCTCAGCGTCGGCCCCACGCTGTTCTCGGCCAGGCCCAGGGCGGCCGCGATGTCGGCGTAGCTCTTGCCTTCGAGATGGTACATGCGGATGGCTTCAGCCTCTTGCGGCTCGAGCCGTTCGAGCAGTCGCTCGACTTCGTCACGATCGGCCAACAGCGCTTCGATGTTGGCGCTGGAACCGTTGCCGGCGCCGGCCGCGACGTCGGCCATGTCTTGCAGCCGGGCTGGCCCCTTGCGGTCGATCAAATGCCGCACGACGATCCGCCGCGAGACAACCGTCAGGTAAGTCGCCAAACTGCTCTGCCCACGAAACCGCCGCAGCAAGGCAAAGTCGTCGCGGACGATGGCCAGAAAGACTTCGGCACACAAGTCATCGCGATCTTGCGATGAGAGCCGAATCGAGCGTGCCTGGGCCGAGTGGTTAACCACATGGACCACCAGGCCCATATATCGGTCAACAAAATCTTCCCATGCTCGCGGTTGGCGAGTGACACAACGCTCAAGAAGTGATCGATCGATGTCCGATAGCGCCACGACCGGGTACCCTCTGAGGGTCGCTGGCGGACACCGCCCCTGGGCCGAATCCCTGGCAAGATATGGACCGCGGCAATGCGAACGGGCCGGCCAGACTACTGAACTCGATTTTAGAAGGGGGGCACGCCCGCGGCAAGTCGGCTTCTGGCAGTAGCCTGCGAATTCGTACTCCTTGGTTGGTAGAGTTCTCCGCCCGGCTAACCAATTGGGTTGCACGAACAACCGGTTTAGACGGGCCGCGGCTAGCCCTCGCTGCGACAAACCGGTCGGTTGACAGATTCTGCCTGGCGGGCCTAAGATTCTGTCCGAAGAAAGTTTGGCGCCGTCAAGTTGCTTTCAGGTAAGCACTTGGCGGCTCATGGCGCCCCCCGTGGGGTGCCGAAACTGTTGTAGTGTTGGCTGTCGATCGACGTGTGCGACCGAGCGTCGTGCTCCCCTCCAAAGCGCCTGCTTGGGGGAAGGGGACTGCGGCGCCGAGTACCGGCCGGGCACGAACCGTTGCCTTCCGCGTTAGGAGATTTTCTCGCGATGACTCACGTTGTTGCCGAACCGTGCTTTGCCTGCAAATACACCGACTGCGTCGTGGTCTGCCCGGTCGAATGCTTCTATGAGGGGGAGAAGATGCTCTACATCCACCCCGACGAGTGCATCGACTGCGAAGCCTGCGTTCCCGAGTGCCCGGTCGAAGCCATCTTCCTCGAAGATAATCTGCCCGAGGAATGGAAAGACTTTACAGCGCTCAACGCTGAGATGGCGCCACAGTGCCCGGTGCTGACCGAAAAGAAAGAGCCGCTGGCCGGCAAGGAATAAGCCCAGCGCGCGACCGAGGGTCGCGCCGGTGAATTCCTGCTCGCGCTCTAGCGCGACATCGCACAGCACACGGCATTCTGTGTACAGCATACGGTACACAGCGCACGTCGTGCAGCGTGTTGGCGGTTGCGCGCCGCTGAGCAATTCACGCGGCCTATTGATCGGCAATACACCATCGCCGACGACAACGTGTCGCTGGCGATTTTTCTTGGTAGACGTGCCCGCGCCGAGCGCCGGCCCGTTGCCGCGCCGCGCTTTCGCCGCGGTCGCATCTCGGTTACGTTTTTGGGCATGCTCGATCGACAAGCTGCCTTTGACGTCGTTTGCCAGTACACGGCCAGCGATAGTTTGCGCAAACACATGCTGGCCGTGGAAGCGGCGATGCGTGCGTACGCCGCGCACTATGGCGAAGATGTCGAGAAATGGGGCATCGTCGGTCTGCTGCACGACTTTGATTACGAGCGCTGGCCCGATCCGCCCGATCATCCGCTGCAAGGCGCGGCCATCCTGACCGAGCTTGGTTATCCGGCCGACGTGATCTACGCGATCAAGTCGCATGCCGACTATTTGACCGATTGCCCACGCATCTCGCGGCTCGACAAGGCACTCTATGCCTGCGACGAGCTGGCGGGCTTTGTCACGGCCGTGGCTTTGGTGCGGCCCGAGCGGCTCGTGGGGCTTGAAGCCCGCAGCGTGCAAAAAAAGCTGAAGGCCAAGGGTTTCGCGGCGTCGATCAACCGCGACGACATCGTGCGGGGGGCGGCCGACTTGGGTGTGCCCTTGGATGAACACATCACCTTTATGATCGCGGCTTTGCAGCCGGCAGCGGCGGCGCTGGGATTGACCCCCGCCATGGGTGCCTAGAGCGGGTCCGCTCCTTTGGCGCGGCGTTTGCTTTCGGCGGCAACTATGGAGTTTGTCGCGGCGGCTAGGTAGATTAACCCCCCATGCAATCTGATCCACGTTCGGGCTCGGACGACTCCGGGCCACCGGCGGAAGATTCGCCGGCGTCGGGCACCCGTCAATCCGAATCTGCTCGATCGAGCCCGGCTGCGGGCTCATCGGCTGCGGCCGCCGCTGCTTCTGCGTCGGACGGCGAGGGGGACGCACCACGTCCCGCGCCCTCCATCTCCGACGAACCGCACGATGAGTTCGTCATCGAAGAGGGAGTACCCGAGAACGAAGAGCTATTGCGCGAGCGGATCAAGACGCTGGTCATCGGGAAGCCGCGCGATCTGGCCGACAAGTCGGTCTTCCAGCATGTGTCGCTCGTGGCGTTTCTCGCCTGGGTGGGGCTGGGGGCCGATGGCTTGTCGAGCTCCTGCTATGGCCCCGCCGAAGCGTACTTGAATCTCGTCGATCCGGTCACCAAAGAGCCGCACCACTATCTGGCGATCTTTCTGGCGCTGGCGACGATCATCACAGTATTCGTGATCTCCGCCTGCTACAGCTACATCATCGAAGAGTTTCCCAGCGGCGGCGGCGGCTATCTCGTGGCCTCGAAACTGCTGGGCCCCAAGATCGGCGTCATTGCCGGTTGCGCGCTGATGGTCGACTACGTGCTGACGATCACGGTGTCGATCGCCGCTGCGGGCGATGCGCTGTTTGGTTTGTTCGCTGGCGAGGTGGGCATCCAGTACAAGCTGTGGGCCGAGTACGCGGCAATTATTGGCTTGATTGTGCTCAACCTGCGCGGTGTGCGCGAAACGATCAAAGCGTTGATGCCGGTGTTCATGCTCTTTCTGTTCACCCACGCGATTCTGATCGGCGGCTCGTTGATCCTGAATGCTTCGGCCGTCGGCGAAACCGCCAACGAAGTCCGCGAAGGACTGCAAGGGGGCATGCAGACGATCGGCTTTTGGGCCATGTTGGGCCTGGCGTTACGGGCCTATTCGCTGGGGGCCGGCACCTACACCGGCATCGAGGCCGTCTCGAATAGCATGCCGGTGATGCGCGAGCCTCGCGTCGCCACGGCCAAGCGCACGATGCTCTACATGGCCGTGTCGCTGTCGATCACGGCCGGTGGCCTGATGGTTGGCTACCTGCTATTGAATCTTGACGACTTAATCAAAGAAGCGGGGGGCGAGTCGGTCAAAACGATGAACTTCCTGCTCACCGAGCGATTTTTGTCGGAGATTCCCGGGGGGGGAAGCTGGCTCGGATCGACCTTTCTGTGGGCGACGATTCTCTCCGAAGGCGCACTACTGTGGGTCGCGGCACAGGCCGGCTTCATCGGCGGGCCGCGCGGGCTAGCCAATCTGGCACAAGACTCTTGGGCCCCCCACTGGTTCGCGAACCTCTCCGAGCGATTGGCCACACACAACGGCATCTTGATCATGGGTGGCGCCGCGCTGGCCGCCTTGTGGTACACCGAGGGTAAGGTGTCGATGCTGGTGATCATGTATTCCATCAACGTCTTCTTGACGTTCTCGCTGTCGATGATCGGCATGTGCCGGCACTGGTGGCAAATGCGTCGTCGCCGGCATCCGCTCTGGCGGCGCCGCCTGGCGCTGTTTGTGGTCGGCGCGGTTTTTTGCGTGGCGATTTTGTGCGTGACGATCTACGAGAAGTTCTGGGAAGGCGCCTGGCGCACGCTGTTCGTCACCGGAGCGCTCGTGCTGCTTTGTTTGCTGACTAACCGCTATTACCGCGGCGTGGTCGCGCGGCTTAAGCACCTCAACGAAACGCTCGGTACGCTGGTGACTCCCAATCGGCCGGCCAACGCAGCCGAGCCTGATCGCTCGCAGCCGACGGCCGCGATTCTCGTCGGCGGCTACGGCGGATTGGGCGTACACACGCTGTTGAACGCCATCCGCTTTGCGCCGGGGTATTTCAAGAACTTCGTGTTCCTCTCGGTGGGCGTGGTCGACACGGGGAACTTCAAAGGGGCCGAAGCGGTCGACGAGTTGCGCGACCACACCGAAGAGGCGCTGACCGATTACGTAATTTTGGCACGCAAGCTGGGGATGCCGGCCGTCTCGTACCTGGGCATTGGCACCGATGCGGTCGACAAACTGGAAGAGGTCTGCCTGGCCGTGAAGAAAGATTTCCCGCGCACGACATTTTTCGCAGGACAACTGGTGTTCCGCAAAGACGCCTGGTACCAGCGACTATTCCACAACCAGACGGCCTACGCGTTGCAGCGGCGGTTGCAATGGGATGGCGTGCCGATGGTCATTCTGCCGACGCGGGTCCGCGAGGCGGATTCTGGGGCCGATCAGGGCCGGCTGTCCCGGTTCAAGGCCATGCTGCGGCGCCTCGCCCGCAGGGTGACGTTCTGGCGGACGCACGACGAAAACGCGCACTAGCCGCGGCGAGGCTACCCTCGTTCGACGGGCTTTCCGGCGGCCGCGCCCCTGGAAATCACCCGGCGCGCCAAGTAGATTCGGTGTCGGGCGAACCCGTGTTGCGCGGTCAATAACTTTCGACCGCGCGTGGCAATTCTCGGCGCCGGTCTCAACACGCACATGGAATTCAAGCCAGGCCACACGGTTGGCATCGATCTGGGGACGACCTTCTCGTGCATTGCGCGGCTCGACCGCAATGGCGTGCCCGAGGCGATCACCAACGACGAAGGGGACATCGAGCTGCCGAGCCTGGTGCTCTTGGCCGATACGGGGCACGTGATCGTCGGCGCGAATCGCACCCGCGCCGCGCTCGAAGACCCGCAGCGCGTCGTCGAACGGATCAAGCGCGAGATGGGGAACGCGGAGTTCAAACGCACCTTCGACGGACACGAGATCACGCCCGAGTTTCTCTCGGCGCTGATTCTCAAGAAGCTCAAGCAGGATGCCGAAGAGCGGATTGGCCCGATCGCTAACGCGGTGATCACAGTTCCTTACTACTTCAACGACGCCCGCCGCAAAGCCACGCAAGACGCCGGCCGCATCGCGGGGCTGAACGTCATCGACATCATCAACGAGCCGACCGCGGCCACACTCACCTACGCCTGGGATCGCGGCGAGCTGGGGGCAGGCGCCAAGGCTGGCTCGCGGCCGAAGGTGGCGCTCGTCTACGATCTCGGTGGCGGCACGTTCGACGTCACGCTGGTGCGCTACACGCCCACGCACTTCCAGGTGTTGGCGACCGAAGGAGACGTCCACCTGGGGGGCGTCGATTGGAACGATCGCCTGGTCGACTGGGTTGCCGAGGAATTCAAGCAAAAGCACGGCACCGATCCGCGCGAGTCGGCGCAGTTGCTGCAAGTGTTGCGCAACGATTGTGATCTGGCCAAGATCGCGCTGACGAGCCAACCGCAGACCAACATTTCGTGCCGACACGCCGGCAAGAGCTTGATGCTGACGCTCACCCGCGAGAAATTTGAAGAGCTGACTGCCGAGCTGATGCAGCGCACGATGGACACCATCGAGCTGGTGCTCGTCGAAGCCAAGCTGACATCCAAAGACCTCGACGCTGTCGTGCTGGTCGGTGGCTCGACGCTGATGCCGCTCGTGGCCCGGCGAATTCGCGAGACACTCGGCCATGAGCCGTACCGTGGACTGTCCCCCCACACGGCCGTGGCGCAAGGCGCGGCGATTCATGCCGCGGTGCTCGAGGCCAAGTTCCGTGGCGACCGCAGCGAGATTGCCGAAACGGTTCGTCAGCACCTGGCCGCCATCAAACAGGAAGACGTCAACTCGCACGGGCTGGGGGTTGTGGCCCGCAATCCACGGTCGAATAAATACGTCAACCACGTAATGATTCCGCACAATACGCGGTTGCCGGCTGAAGTGACGCGGACCTTTCATACCAATCAACCTGGGCAGACGCGGGTGAGCATCAAGGTGACCGAGGGGGACGCCCCCGATCCGGCGGCCGTCACGCTGATCGGCACCTGCGGCATCACGGATCTGTCCCCCAACTTGCCGGTTGGCTCGCCAATCGAGGTCACCTATTCGTTTGACGCTGCGGGTCGGGTGCGGGTGCGCGCAGTGGAGAAAACCGGGGGCCGTGAAGCCGCCATCGAGATTGAGCGGCGCGGCGGGCTCAACGAAACGCAGATCGACGCTTATTCGCGTCTGGCCCACGAATACAAGGTGGAATAGCGGCGCTGATCGCCGGCTTCGTTCCGCCACTCCGCTAGAGGTGGCCGCGCCGAAACCTTGGTCTCCCCTGGTCTCCGGGACTTTGCCAGTTTGGGCCCATTTGCCCGCTATATTCCGCCCGACCCAAAGCTAAGATAGTCTAGCCGTGCCGACTGCCGGCCCCGGGGGGACGATCGTCCCCCGCAAGAACCGTCGGTCTCAGAAACGGACGACGAATAACTTCCGGATTTAGAAACCCCTCACCCTATCCTCTCCCACAAGCGGAGAGGGGCTTGTGGAGAAGTTATTCGTCGTCCGATCCTGAGTTTTTTTGCTTCCGCACTCCAACCGCACACGAACTATGCCGCCACAGCTCGATGTCTACCGCGATTGGCTCAAAATCGAGGAAGCCAAGCGACCGCTCAACTACTACCAGTTGCTCAAGCTCAAGAAGTTTGAGGACGATCCGGTCCGCATTCGCCACCATTACAAGCAACTCAACGCGCACGTCCGCAAGTACCAGGCGGGCGACTTCGCCAAGCAGTCGCAAGAGTTGCTCAACGAACTGGCCCGCGCGATGCTCTGCCTGACCGACGCCGCGCGCAAGGAAGACTACGACGGCACACTCGGCCGCGTGCAGGCCACGAAGACCGGCCTGCGCAGCATGGAGCAGTTGGTCGTCGCGCGGAAAGTGGTCGATGCCGCGGGGCTGGAGAAGGCCAAGGGCTTCGCCGAGGCGGTGAATGTCGGGCTCGAAGACGCGTTGGTGCAGCAGAAGCTGGCCAAGCCCGAGATTGTCTGGCAGGTGTATGCCGAGAGCCGTGGATTACCGTACGTCGATCTGTCGGAAACGGGGGTCGACCCTGAATGGGTGCCACAGGTGCCGGCCGTGGTTGCGCGGCAGCACTCGTGCGTACCGGTGATGTTGGACGACGGTCAATTGTTGATGGCGTCGCCGCACCCGCTGAAACCCGACGTCGAAGACGATTTGCGGTTGCGACTCGGTGTGCCGGTTCGCACGGTGCTGTGCACGGCCGCTGGGGTGAACGCGGCGATCGAGCGTTTCTATACCAAGGAAGCAGCCGCCGCGGAGCTGGCGGCCGGCTCGCATCGTCCGCCCGCGGTGGCGGCTCCCGCCGCGGCTGCGAAAGGAGGAGCGCCTGCCGGTAAAGCGGCTGGCAAGCCGGCTGCCAAGGCCGAGGCTGGCGAATCGTCAATGACGCGTGAAGAGCGGATGTCGCAAGCCCGCAAGGTCGCGCTCGTGGCGTTCAACTTTAGCGCCGCGATGACAATCTTGTATCTCGAAGCGTTCAAGACGCCGCCGATGAGCTGGCTGCTGGCGATTCCGGCTGCGCTGATGATCGGCGGCACGGCGGCCGGTGTCGGCTTCCTGGTAATCTCGAAGAAGAAGTGAGGCACCTTTTATCTCTGCGCTTCGCTACAATTCAAGTAGCATTCCGAAAGAGTGCGGGCGAGGATGGACGATTTACATCCCGAAGTGACTTTCCCTTTGCGAGCGCGTGCGATGATTCTTAACGTTCCGATTAGCGAGGATATCGAACAGCGATTGCGCTAGGAAGCAGCGGCAGCCGGACAGGATATGGGGACCTTTGTACTCGGTTTGCTAGTCGAGCACCTGGCGGAACCGGTGACAGGCCAACTGCCACCAAATCTTCGCACGACCGCTGATCGATTGGCGTTTTTTGAAGCGATCGCCGCCAGACACCCCGAGAATGCCCGTCCTGCGGATTCAAGCCGCGAGACAATCTACTCGGATCGCGGGCGGTGAAGATTCTGCTGGACACCAAGATCGTCGTGCGCTTGTCCGAGAGGGATTCGCTGGATAAACAGCGAGTTAAGCACAGCACTGCGAACCTGCCCGACATGGGGCTTGACTGTTGTGTCGTCCCCCAAGTTATCTATGAGTATTGGTCAGTCGCAACGCGTTCGGCGGCGCAAAATGGATTGGGTCTCTCGCCAGCAGAGACAGCGCGTGACGTATCGGAATACCTAGTTGCGTTTACGCTGCTACGCGACGAGCGAGCGGTCTTCGAGCACTGGCATCAGCTTGTTATCAACCACGGTGTACTTGGGAAGAACGTTCATGATGCGCGCCCCGTGGCCGCGATGGATCGACACGGTATCGCCTACCTTTTTACGCTCAACGAAGGCGATTTCTTGCGGTATCCGGGTATCACGGTCTTGACGCCCGAGAAGGTGCTCTCAGGCGCGACGTAGACTGTCAAATTGGCCACCATAGCCATTGGTCGATGTCGGCGCGCGAGAAACGACCGTGCCGTTGCCGCTAGACTGGCTACATCGACATCATGGCCCAGATCATGGCGACAACGAACACGACGATCATCAGGCACAAGTACGCGATCACGATGATCCCGGCCAGTCGCCAGAATGACTTCTGCGCGCGTAGCGCGGCGAGCAGGTCCTCGCCGCGATTGCTCTGCCCGAAGGCCCGCAGGTTGCCGGCAAATTGCTGCAAACGCCAGGCGAAAATGCCGTAGACGATCGCCAGAATCGGATAGATGGCGGCCGCCAGCATTTCGATGCCGGGCATCGCATTTGACACGAGCGCTGCCAGGGCGGCCATGAATACAAACAGCGACACGATGCCGATCAGCGCACAGCCGATCCACAGCAGCACGGCCATGAAGAGCACCCAGGGATGCGTGGCGGCCAACTCGCGCTGCATTGGTTCGGTGACCACGACCAACCCCGACGCGGGATCGGTATACGAAACTCCGCCTGTCAGCGGTTGCGGTGGAGCGTACGGATCGTCCGGGTTGCCTGTTTCTCTTTGAAACGGGCTGCCGACCGTCGCGCTCGACGTGCGTGGCACGGTGAAGTTCGCCTGGCACTGGGGGCAAGTCGCCGGCAAGCCCACGGCTGTGTCCGCCACTTGTAAATGCCCACCGCAACTGGGACATGTAAACTCCACTGGCATAGCCCCGTCACCCTTTCTTGCGAGTTGTCGAGTTTTTGTTGCCCGGCGCTGCACGACCCCACGTTCGAGCATGGGGACCTGCCCGCTTGAGCGATCAATTGATCGCGCTGCCGGTCACGCGCCGGCCAGCGCCGGGGCGCCGTGACGCCGCGTCGGTCCTACTCCGCCGAACACCACCAGGATCGCTTCGACCAGCATGAGCGCGGCCAGCGCCATCAGCACCACGGCCACCCAGGCCACGAGATCAAGATGGAAGCCCGTCTTCAGATAGGTCGAATAGATGATCCGCCCCAGCGCCCAGGTGCTCATCAAGTACATCAGTACGGCGGGCAATCCGGTCACAAACCACACCCAGCGGGCACGGCGCGTTTGCCAGAGCCAGACCGTCACACCGATCAGCGTGAGCGCGGCCAGCAACTGATTGCTCGCGCCGAACAAGTCCCAGAAGATGCGCCAGGTGGGCGTGACCTTGCCGCCTTGGATTGGCTGCCGCAGCAAAAAAATCAGCGGTACGCCAGCCGTGGCCGCGGTACAGACCGCTCGGCCGAGTCGTGTGTTCCAGCCCGTCAACTCTTGCAGAATGTAGCGCCCGAGCCGGGTGCAGACATCGAGCGTGTCGTAGACGAACGTGGTGAAGGCCATCAACCCGAACGACACGCCAAACGAGCCCGGAATGCCCAACACCGCCAGGAAGCTGCCGATCCCCTGGGCGTAGAGCAAATTCGGCTTGGGGTTGCCGGGGCCCGTGATCAAGTCGTCGCTGGGCCGCAGCATCATCACGCAAGCCAGCGACACGACGGCGACCATGCCTTCCATGAGCATCGTGCCGTAGCCGACCAGTCGAGCGTCGGTCTCGCGGCGCAGTTGTTTGCTGGTCGTGCCCGAGGCGATCATCGAGTGAAAGCCCGAACAAGCGCCGCAGGCGATGGTGACGAACAGCAGCGGAAAGAGTGGCTGCCCCTGCAAGCTCTCCCAGCCGATGAAGGCCGGGTACTTGACCGTCTTGCCGCCGAAGATCAGCCCCAGGGCGCCGCCTCCCAGAGCAATGAACAAGAAGAAGCCACCCAAGTGGCCACGCGGCTGCAACAACAGCCACATCGGAATCACCGAGGCCACGAAGCAGTAGATCAAGAGCACGACGCACCAGACGCGCTGAGCGACCGCCGTATCGACGCCCAACAGCTTCTCCAGGTCGAAGGGCAGGTATTGCCCAGCCCAGATGGCGACGCCGACCAGCGGCAGAAAGATCGCCGTGGCCAGGCTCAATGGCATTCGCGTGTAGCGCAGCACGAGCCCCATCAGAATCGGCAGGGCCAGGTACAACAGCGATGATGTCGCAATGCCGGCCCCGGTGACCGTGTCACCATTCTCCAGCTTAAGCGCGCCGACAAACGAGGCGGCGGTGATGTCGGTAAACGCCACGACGATGTAGACCAGCGCCAGCCAGATGAACGCCAGAAACAGCAGGTACGAGCGCGGCGTCATGTGCTCGCGCACCACGTCGGCGATGCTGCGGGCCTGATGGCGGATGGAAGCGACGAGCGAGGTCATGTCATGCACGCCGCCGATGAGCACCGAGCCGACCAAAATCCAGATCAAGGCCGGCGCCCAGCCGAACATCGCTCCGGCCAGGATCGGCCCGACGATCGGGCCGGCCGCGGCGATCGCTGAAAAGTGCTGCGTCAGCAGAAACTTTGGTTCGATCGGCACGTAGTCGACGTCGTCGCGCAGCCGCACGGCGGGGGTTTCAGCCTTGGGATCAAGGCGCAGCAATCGGGAGAGGATCGGCCCGTAAATCCAATAGGCGGCCATCAGCACGACGGCCGACAACACCACGATGGCGAGCAAACTCATGGAACAGGGTCCCTCTCTGGAGGACGTGGATCGCGGCGGAGTGTCCGCGGGGCTGGCGAAATGCGGGCCCGGGGCGGTCCTCGTCGCTACTCGAAACAATAACGGAGCTTATGACTTGCGGCAATCGGAGGCGATAGACGCCCGGAGCGTGACTCTTATAATGCGGCGCTTTGCAGATGAGTACACGTAAATCATGGGTGCTCCGCTCAGGGACGCACCAACGCGAAATCGGAAACGGAGTCGAAACTTGGCCGAACGAGTCGTCATCATCGGGAGCGGACCGGCCGGTTGGGCCGCCGCCATTTATTGCGCCCGGGCAAATCTCCAGCCGCTCGTGCTCGAAGGTGCGATCACCGACGAGAACCGCCTGGCGGGGACGATGCCCCTGGGGCAATTAGCCCTCACAACCGAAGTGGAGAATTACCCCGGCTTTCCCGCGGGCAATCTCGAGGGTTTCCTAGACAATGCAATAGACAAGAAACGCCGCCAGTACATGCTTGAGCACAGCAAGCATGCAGTCAGCGGACCCGAGCTGATGGAGCTGATGCGGCAACAGGCCGAAAACTTTGGCACGCGAATTGTCACCGACGACGTCGTGAAGGTCGATTTTTCGAAGCGCCCGTTCAAGCTCACTTCGCTGTCGGGCACGGTGACCGAGGCCGAGGCGGTGATCGTCGCCACTGGCGCGCGGGCCAACTATCTGGGATTGCCTTCGGAAGACGCATACAAGAATCGTGGTGTGAGTGCCTGCGCCGTGTGTGATGGGGCACTCCCGCGCTTCCGCAACAAGCCGCTGGTGGTTGTCGGCGGTGGCGACTCGGCCGTCGAAGAGGCCAGCTACTTGACCAAGTTCGCCAGCCGAGTGTTCATGGTCCATCGCCGCGACGAGTTGCGGGCCTCGAAGATCATGGCCGAGCGTGCCAAGTCGAACCCCAAGATCGAAATCCTCTGGAACAGCAAGCTCGACGAAGTGCTGGGGACCGACCGCGAAGGGGTGACCGGCGTCAAGCTCGGCAGCACCACGGGCAAGAGCGGTTCGCAGTACGACGCCGCGGGGGTGTTTCTGGCGATTGGTCACACGCCGAACACCACGTTCCTCGATGGCCAACTCGAACTGACCGACAAGCAGTACATCAAGTGGACGACGCCGCAGCGCACGTACACGAGTGTCGAGGGCGTTTTTGCCGCTGGCGACGTGGCCGACGATTACTACCGCCAGGCGATCACCGCGGCGGGTTCCGGTTGCATGGCGGCGCTCGACGCCGAGCGCTGGCTGGCCGCGCAGGGAATTGAGTGAGCGTGCGATGATGTCGGGGACTGGAGTCGTTTCTGCTCTGTGCGCTGCCGTCGTCGCGGAGCATTCCCAGAAACGACTCCTGTCCCCCTGCCTCTTCGGGACTCGGATAAGGATTGTCCGATGGAGCTACTGAGTGTCGCCGATGCTCGCCAGTCTTCGGCCGTCGGTCGCAACGTGCTGTTGCGCGGCTGGATTCGCACGCGCCGCGACTCCAAGGCTGGCTTTAGTTTTCTGGAGCTCAACGACGGCACCTCACTCGGCAGCCTGCAGGTGATCGCGCCGGCCGTGTTGGAAAACTACGAGTCTGAAATCAAACATCTCACCGCGGGGGCGAGCGTCGCCGTCGAAGGTCTGGTGCGCGAAAGCCCCGCGGCCGGGCAGGCGACTGAAGTCGAAGCGTCGCGCGTCACGGTGATCGGCACCGCCGACGCCGAAACCTATCCGCTGCAAAAGAAGCAGCACTCGTTCGAGTTCTTGCGCACGATCGCTCACCTGCGACCGCGCACAAATACATTTGGCGCGATCGCCCGGGTGCGCAACTGCGTGTCGCGTTCGATCCATAACTTTTTTCAGGAGCGCGGGTTTCTCTACGTCCACGCGCCCATCATTACGGCCAGCGACTGCGAAGGGGCCGGCGAGATGTTCAAGGTCAGCACGCTCGACCTGGCGAACATCCCGCGCAGCGAAGGCAAAGTCGATTTCGCGAAAGACTTCTTCGGCAAGCCAGCCTATCTCACGGTGAGCGGCCAACTGAACGCCGAAATCTTCGCCTGTGCGCTGGGCAAGGTCTACACGTTCGGGCCGACCTTCCGCGCCGAAAACTCGAACACCTCGCGCCACCTGGCCGAGTTCTGGATGGTCGAGCCGGAGATGGCCTTCTATGAATTGGCCGACAATATGCAGTTGGCCGAAGAGTTTTTGAAGCGCATCTTCCGCGACGTGCTCGACCAGTGCAGCGAGGACATGCGGTTCTTCGCTGAGCGAATCGACAAGACCGTGATCGACACGCTCACGCACGTCATCGACCAGGAGTTTTTGCGGCTGTCGTACACCGAAGCGGTCGAAGCGCTCGAGAAGTCAGGCGAGAAGTTCGAGTTCCCCGTCCGCTGGGGGACCGACCTGCAAAGCGAGCACGAACGCTACCTGACCGAGAAGCTCTATCAGCGGCCCGTCATCCTTTACGACTATCCGGCCACGATCAAACCGTTCTACATGCGCGTCAACGAAGACGGTCGCACCGTGCGGGCGATGGACATCCTGGTCCCCCGCGTCGGCGAGATCATCGGCGGCAGCCAGCGCGAGGAGCGGCTCGACGTGCTGACCCAGCGCATCAAGTCGACTGGCATGAACCCCGACGACTACTGGTGGTATGCCGATCTGCGCCGCTACGGAACAGTGCCGCACGCGGGCTTCGGCCTGGGGCTGGAGCGGGCCCTGCTTTTCATCACCGGCATGCAGAACATCCGCGACGTGGTGCCGTTCCCGCGCACGCCGGGGAACGCGGAGTTTTAGGGGCGGAACGGTGAAATCGCAATTAAGTGCTCTTAGGCTTGAACTGACCCGCCATCAGCGCGTCGAGCTCCGGCTCAACCTCAAGGATCACTGCCCACTTGCGCATGTAGGCAATGTCCAATTCGTTGCCTCGAACCGTGTGTACATTCGCAGCGTCCGATAGTTGCCGATCGGAAGGTGTCAGGCGATTCCAATACAACTTGTGAAGGATGACATCTTCGGCTGTCGCCACCCAGGCGGGCGTGGAGAATAGTCGAACAAGTGTGCGCCGCGCGAACGCGGAGCGCTCGAAGGGGTCGTCATGCAGCAACCAAAAGTCGAGTTTTAGCGCCGACTTCTCATCGATCATATTGAACTGGTAAGGAGGCGAGAACGCGCGCCGGATCGAATCGACTTGCAGAAAGAAACTGTCCGCAAAGGCGGACGCTAAGTTCGTCACGTCTTCCGGCTTGATCAACAACACGAAATCAAGATCGTGTGTCGAGCGAGGTATTCCCCACACATTGCTCGCCATTGAGCCGACTAGCATATAAGGCAATCGCAAGCGGTTGAGCCGCTCCAGTGTGTCGACAAGCAAGTCGCGCTCGTTTCTCATGATCGCGACGCCGCAATCCTTTGTCGTAGCCGTTCCTCGACCTCGGCCTCGTCGGCATCGGGATATAGATGCCGAATTCCTTCGCGCGCGACATCGCACGCCAGCTCGTGCAAGTTCAGCGCGATTTGCACCCGCTGCTCGCCTGTCATTGCGCGGTACAGTTCAATCTGTTTTTCGAGCGCTTCGTCGGGGGTCATGGTGCTGCCTGCTTAGGTTTACCAATTAAAGGCACTCTACCAAATGACTGAACGACAAAGTAAACCAGGCAGCGGCTCGCTACTCGCCGGTAATGGTCCGCTTGGCCGTCGCGACTTTCTCCTGGTAGTCGGGCATGACGACTTCGACGAGTCGGCTCTCGAGTTGGCCTTCGACTCGCCAGAGCACCGTCTGCTGCGCTTCATCACGGCGAGCCGATTCAAGGCGCTCGTCGAGATCCGACAGCCAGTCATACAGCACTAAAGCCTCTGCGTGGGTCAATCGTACATTCAGGCCATCAGCAGGTTCGGCCATGCGAGTACCTATCGTAGAACGTCTTGGAAAGAGATACCATGACGCAACGACACCGCGACTAGTGACTACGGTTCGCGCTAGTTCAGCCCCCCCTCACGCGTACGCTTGCACCGTTGGCTTGATGATCAGCTCAGGCACATGCGCCCGCGGGGGTAACAGCGCGATGAAGAGCGCCGCCGCGGCGACATCCTCGGGCTGTAAGATCATGGCCCGGTGCGCATCGGTGACGGGTGTGGGGCGATGCTCCAGAATCGGCGTTTCGACTTCGCCGGGGAAGATCGTGCTGATGCGAATGTGGTTCTTTCCCTCTTCGAGCGCCACGCTCGTGGCCAGCGCCGTTTGCGCGAACTTCGAGGCGTTGTAGGCCACGCCCCCGAGCAGGGCGGGCCGCTTGCCGGCGATCGACGAGGTGTTGATCACCAGGCCATCCTTGCGCTCGCGCATTTCCGGCAGCACGGCGCGCAGGCAGTTGTAACTGCCCGTGGCATTGACGGCCAACAGGCGGTCCCAGTCGGCGGGGTCGAGTTCGCCCATCATTCGCTTGACGAGATTGATGCCGGCGTTGTTGACCAGGATGTGGATCGCGCCGAGCTTGTCGTGGGCCCAGGCGAAAAACTTGTCGACACTCCCCCGGTCGGCCACATCGAGCTCGTGGGCGAGGATCGGCTGCACGGCGCCCTCCTTTGAGCCCTGTGATATGTCGCCAGCCCGCTCCTTGTCCCAGGCAGCGACAACCTTCTGGAGCGGTTCGAGACGCCGGCCGCCGATCGCCACCCGGCAACCTTCGCGGGCAAATGCCAGGGCGATCGCTTCGCCGATGCCGGTTCCACCGCCTGTGATGACGGCCGTTTTGCCTGCTAGCTGCATGAGTGACACCTTCGACTGGAGACAGGCCAAATGGCTTGCGCGCAGCCCGTGCTGGCGCGCGAATGTCCCGTGTTTTAGCGTGTGCGCACTGTGCTAGCGAGGGGTGCGTGCCGGGCGTTCAGCATTCACTCGCCAGTCCTGCGCCACCTTGGAAACCGGCTGCCAGCAGCCCGACGGCGAAGTTCTGGCAGTCGCGCGAAAGTTTTTCGAGAGGATTGGACGATAACAAATGTGTCGGTCGTGCCGCCTAGGCAAAGTTAGACGGCCAGACCCCAGCGGAGTGTGATGATGAGCAAGCGGAATTTAGGTAGACATCGACGGCGCGCCACGCTGGCCGCTCTGGGGCTATTAGCCGTGGCGACCTGCACCGGCTGTCAGGTGGACGTCGGTGGGCAGACGTTGCCCAGCGCGTATTACCAGAATGACGACGTGCAGTATTTCGCGCCGGGTCCTGAATTCAAACTGACCCGCGAAGCCGCCGCTCAAAAGGCCGCTCGTTTGGCCGAGAAAGCCGAACTGGAGCGCGAGCAGGCAGGCCGCTGACGCCGGGCATCACTCACGCATTGGAACCTAGCGACTTGCACCTCTAGGAAACCCTACCAGCACAACACAAATCACGTCGATGCCGTCGGGAGCCGCGCTCGGTTCGCAGGCAGCAATGCCTGGGGGCACCACGCGTCTCGCGCGACGGCATGAGGGGGGACGACGCCCTTCGCCGCTGACGTTGCGGTTCCTGCGGGGACCGTGGCGTCAGCGGTCGAAGGCGATTATTCGCCGGCGGAGATCCCGCCCGGCAGGGCGGTTCTGCCCGACTACTTGATTCGACCGCCTGGAGCTTTGGTGATGGGACAGCCCGACGTCTCGCAACTGGCCGCCGAACTTTCGCACCACGTGCTGACGTGGATCGGTTTCGGCACGCTCGTGGGGCTCTTGGCCAAGGCGATCATGCCAGGGCGCGATCCCGGTGGCGCGGTGGCCACCTTGATGATGGGGATCGGCGGCACGCTGATCGGTTGCGCGGTGCTGATGTACGCCAGCAACGGCAACCGGATTTCGCCGATTAGCCCCGTAGGCTTTCTGGTCGGCACGGCCGGATCGTTTTTGATCTTGTTCTTCTACCGCCTGCTGGCCGGCTATTTCTTCGTCGAGGGGACGCACGGTATTCGCCGCGCACCGTACTTCACGCAGCGCGCCCCCACGACGCGCCGCCGCCGGACGACGCCGGTCCGCGAAACGATCATCGACGAGTGACGCGGCACGAATGCGGCTAAGTTCGAGTGCCGGCCCCCTTCGAATTCGCGCTACCCACCAGCGACTGCCCGCGGGCGGCGCTCCACCAGCCGCGCGCCGCGCGATGTACCCGCACTACTTGTGCCTTCAGTTTTCGCGACGGAAAGTGCGTGTAGCGATCGCTCGGGACGAGCCGGGTCATCCAGACGCGCTTTGACTCGAGATAGCTCGCCCCCATGTCGACTTCGCGATCGCCACGGGCAAAGCTGTCTTCGAGCATGCGAGCGCAGAGCACCGTGCCCAGCCCGTCGCGGGCTACCGACGCATCGAAGCCGCGCCGCAGGCCGAACACGCGGCCCCGATAGGTGTAGCAGTACATGAACGCGGCGGGGCGACCATCGACGTAGAGGATATTCAGATCGCAGCAGCCGGCGCGCACCGCAGCCTGGTGCGCGTCGCGCAGGTAGTCGCACACTTGCTCGTGACACATCGTGGTGCCATTGTCCGAATCGGCTTGCCAGCTCTGGCGGCTGATCTCGACACAGGCGTCGTACAAATCCCAGCGATAGTCGATCGCTCCGTCGCCGGCGGGCTCCGGTCGAAAACGGACATACGTAACTTTGCCGCGCCCGGCCAGCTTGCGTTCGGCCGCGGCCAGCTTCGAGCGAAACCGATTGGGGCGCGCGGCCAGGTACTCGTGCCAGGTGCCGATCAGGTCGACGATCGCCACGGAGTCGTAGTGGCTGCGCTCGCTCGGGAGTGAGGCCGCCGCCAGCGCGGCGCCGGTGCGCCCTTCGTCGCCGGTTTCGCTCGGCACCCAACCGAGTTCGACGAAGTCCCAGTCGCGGTTCGATTGCGCGATGTGCTTCAGGCCTGCGTGCAGCGTGGCGAGCGGCTCCGGCCCGATCGGCCCGTAGAACGTTCCCCAATCGTCGAGCGGATAGGCCAGCACCCGGGCGGATCCCCAGCCCAAGGTGCGCCGGCGGACGACCAGCGGCAGAATGCCGATCGGCCGATCGTCTTGAGAAACGACCAGCACCCGCAACCGCTGATCCTGGCCGTAGTGCCGCCAGTAGGTTTCGAGCCAGTCGAAGTGCTGAAAGAAGGTGGCGCCGCGGGTCTGGGCGACGAGCGCTGCCCACGGGGGACGCAGGCCCTGCAGCTCCGCGAAATCGTTGTATTCGGTGACTTTCAGTTCCGTGTGGTTGTCCCCGGTGAAATGGATCATTGTGGAGTTCAGGCAACCTTGAGAAGCCAGGCCAGCAGACGAGAGCCGCACATCGCGGGGTGTCGATGCCGCCGCGCGACCGCGATAGACCTAAAAGCAGGCCGTATGCCCGAACCGGCAGGTCAGATGAAACCGCTAGCCCCGCGGCGGTTGCAAATCGCTGTCAAAACACGAGTTACGAGGGGCCGGCTCGCCCGGGTTTCAACTGCGGCCGCCCAGCTTGCTGGACAGTTTTGTCTCCGACCGTCAACGCCGCGTGGCGATTCAACCGCATGTGGCGTTCTGGCACGCCCGATGCACAAAGCGGGAATGGGATGCAAAAACTGGGGATGAACCAGGGCCGGAGCTGGGGTAATTTCCGTATAGCTACCGGCACCGGCGGGTGGATCGAGGGTTCAATTCCCTGATGAGGCATTCAGGAGTTGCCGGAAAGTAGGACGAAAGTCTATGGGTCAAAGCGTGCAAAAACGGCTGGCAATCGCCGGTTGGTTGGTTGCGATCTTCTGCGGCTTGGGAATTTGCGGGCCAGGCAGCTCGCGGGCACGTGCTGAGACGCCAGAGGGCGATTCGACTGCTGTCGCGGCCGTGACTTCTGAAGCGACGCTTCAAACGCCTGCCCCGGCAGCCGAGGCCCCCGCCGGAATTCCCGCAGCCACGGCAGTCGACGTGGCCGAGGCGGCCCGGCAGCTCGACAGCCGGCTGGCACGTGAGTGGGCTCCGGCGACCTCAGAGGATGCTTCCGCTGTGGCGGCCGCCCGCGACGAAGTCTTCGTGCGTCGCGTGACTTTCGATCTGGTGGGTGAGTTGCCCACACCCGAGGAGATCACGCGCTATCTGCTCGATCCATCCCCTGATAAGCGTGCGCGGCTCGTGGAGCGGTTGCTGGCCGATCCACGCTATGGGCTGAACTGGGGACGGTATTGGCGCGACGTGGTGCTGGCTCGCCGCAGCGACGAGCGAGCCTTGTTCGCCGCCGAGAGTGTCACGCAATACCTGACTGAGTCATTCAACAGCGGTAAGCCCTGGAACGAGATCGCGACCGATTTTATCACCGCCGAAGGGAGCCTGTGCGAGGATGGCCGCACGGCGCTGATCGCCTCGCAATGGGGCGAGATCCCCGAGACCGCCGCCGAGGTCGCCCGCATTCTGATGGGCGTGCAAATCCAGTGTGCGCAATGCCACGATCATCCGACCGATCGCTGGAAGCGCGAACAGTTTCACGAGCTGGCAGCATTCTTCCCTAGAATCGGTGTGCGAGCCGTCAAGGCGGATGGCAAGCGGCGCGGCTTCGCGGTCTTCACGCGCGATGGCGAAGACCGCCCCGCCGCGAAGATCAAGGCAGTCAAGGCCGGCAAGAAAGTTCGCCGCTTCGAGCACTACATGCCCGACCTAGCCGATCCCTCGGCCGAAGGGACGTTGATGCAGCCGGTGTTCTTCGTCACGGGACAGGAGCTGACGGTTGGCGAAACCGACGCCGAGCGGCGTGCGACCTTGGCTAGTTGGATAACTGCGCCGGAGAATCCGTGGTTCGCTCGTGCGCTGGTGAACCGCTACTGGGCAGAACTGGTCGGCGTGGGCATGTACGAACCAATCGACGACTTGGGGCCCGATCGCCAGTGCAGCGCTCCGGAGTCGCTCGATTATCTGGCCGCGCAGTTCGTCGCGCACAACTACGACGTGAAGTGGCTCGTGCAGACGATCACAGCGACACAAATCTATGGCCGCGAGAGCAAGCCGCGGTCGAACACCGGTGAGCTTCCGGCGAGTGGCTGTCCACAACCGCTGCGGGCCGATCAATTGTTCAACGCGCTGACGCAGGCGCTGGGGCTCGAAGGCTTGGATGTCGTGCGTGAGAACGCGAATACCCCCGAGGGTGCAATTCCCAACGATCCGCGCCGGGCCATGCGTTCGCCGCGAGCGCAGTTCCAGCAGGTGTTCGGTTTCGACCCCAGCGAGCCGCGCGACGAAATCGCCGGTGCAGTCTCGCAGGCGCTACTGCTGATGAATTCCCCCGTGCTGGCCAAAGGCATGGCCTTAAATGCGGAAGCTTCGAAGCCCAGTGGCCTGGCCAAGATCATTGCCGACGCCCGTAGCGACGAGGAAGTGTTCGTCGAGCTCTATTTGCGCTGCCTAGGTCGCGAACCGCATGCGGCCGAGTTGTCGACGTGCCGTAAGCACATCGTCAAGGTGCGTGACCGCCGCGAAGCGTTTGAAGACATTCTCTGGGCGCTGGTGAATTCGACCGAGTTCTTGTATCGCGACTAATTCGCTTGCCAAGTGGTCACTGATTCCGCTCGAACAGGGAAACTAGTCTGATGTTCTCCTTCCATCGACAGACGCGCGTCACGGTGAATCGCCAGGGAGTGGTTGGCCGGCGCGATTTTCTCAAGGGCGTTTCGCTCGGAGCACTCGCGGCCGGCACCGCCAGTTGGACCGATCTGGTGGCCGCCCGCGCCCCTGAACTGCGCAGCCGCGGTCGGGCCTGCATCCTGCTATGGATGCAAGGCGGACCGAGCCAGTTTGAAACGCTCGATCCCAAGCCAGGGCACGACAACGGCGGCGCGACCGAAGCGATCGACACCGCGGTCCCCGGCATCCGCATTGCCGCCAACCTGCCAAACGTTTCCAAGCGGATGAAGCAAGCGGCCATTCTCCGTTCGCTCACTAGTAAAGAGGGAAACCACCAGCGGGCCACCTTCTTAATGCACACGGGCTACGCCCCCACGGCCAGCGTCAAGCACCCGGCGCTCGGCGCCATCGCGGCGCAAGAATTGGGCCTGGAAGATTGCGAGCTTCCGGCCTTTGTGCGGATCGGCGGCGATGTTCGGCAACGCAACGCCGGCAGCGGCGGCTTCTTGGGCGTGGAGTATGACCCATTCTCGATCAGGGAGGCGGGCAAGGTTCCTGAGAACACGGCCCCCACGACCGATGTCGCCCGCTACGAGCGGCGGCTCGATCTGCTGGGCAAGCTCGAGCGCGACTACGCGGCGAGCGGCGGGGCGCAGCGCGTTGCCGATCATCGCAAGCTGTACGACAAGACGTCGCGGATGATCCTCTCGAAGGACATGCGCGCTTTCGACCTGGAGCAAGAGCCGGCCGCCGTGCGTGAAGCCTACGGCGCCACGCCCTTCGCCAGCGGTTGCTTGCTGGCTCGACGGCTCGTGCAGGCCGGGGTCACGTTCGTCGAAGTGCAGCTCAACGGTTGGGACACACACGAGAATAACTTTGATCGCGTCAAGGATCTCTCTGGGCAAGTGGATCAGCCGGTTGCCAATCTGATTGCCGATCTCGACGCGCGTGGCATGCTCGACAGCACGCTGGTGGTCTGGATGGGCGAGTTCGGTCGCACTCCCAAAATCAATCCGCGTAACGGCCGTGACCATTACCCCCGCGCGTTCAGCGCGCTGTTGGCCGGCGGTGGTGTGCGCGGCGGACAGGTGATCGGTAGCACCTCCGACGGCGGAGACGAAGTTGCCGACCGGCCGATCGCCGTCAACGATTTTTTCCAGACGCTGTGCCGCAGCCTGCAAATCGATCCGACGAAAGAGAACATGACGCCGATCGGGCGTCCGATCAAAATCGTCGATGGCGGGCAGCCGATCAGCGAGATGTTCGGGTGACGTAGTGGGCAGTGGCTAGTGGTCAGGGATCAGCGGTCGGTGCTATTCTGGTAATGGCACGCGCTGTCGATTCCAGTCGATGCACCACTGGCCTCCCATGACGAACCCGTTTGCAACTATCGCGACCGGCGCGCTGGCATTTTGGTGCGGAATGTCGGCACTCGCCTCGGCAGCGGAGCCAGGTGCAGCTTCGCAGCGCAAGCCGCTCGCGCCGCCCCCGGTTTTCTCGCAGCAAGTGCTCGACGTTTTCTTTCCCGACGCGCGGAGCATGCTGGGGCCCAAGCCAGTACCGGCCCCTACGCCCAGTCCAACGGAAATGCCCGGTGGCGCCGCGGTGGTCAAAGCAGGCCAGCAGCGCTGGTCGCAGGTGGTTTCGGCCGCGGTGCTCGAAGACGAAGTCAAGCGTCTGGCCGCGGAGGTTGCCGCCGACACGCGCTCGCCGGGCGAGTTCAAGGCGACCGGTCAAAAGCGCTTGCGCCCCACATTCAGCACCCTGGCCGTGGTATTCGGAGTCATCGGGCAGTTCGATGGACCCGTGCGTTGGCAGGCCGAGGCCCCCGGCTTGCGCGATGAGTGCGCCCGCGCGGCGCGCAACTTGAAGGCCGCATCCGAGGCCACGCTGCGCGAAGCCAAGTCGCGCGGCGAAGAATTGGCCGCGCTCGTGCGCGGCGAGCGCGTCGAAGTGCCGGCCGCCGAGATCGAAGCATCGTGGGCCGAGTTGGTCGATCGCCGCGCCTTGATGTCGCGGTTGGAAACGGCTGAACGCGATCGCTTGCGCCCTGCACTGGCGAGCCGGGCCACGTTCGCCCAGCAGCGCGACGAGGTCGCGCACGAAGCAGCCTTGCTGAGGTTGTTGGCAGGCTTCATCCACGCCGAGGGCTTTGAATACTCCGACGACGAAGCCTTTGGAGAGCACGCCGACGATTTTGCCGCACGCTGCCGGCAATTGCTCGAGGCGACCGAAGCCGACGACTATGAGAATGCGCGCGCGGCGCTCACCGAGCTGTCCAAGTCGTGCGATCGCTGTCACGGCGACTTCAGAAGCTGATCGGGCACGAAGCGCGCGGCTCGAGTGCCATGCTAGGAGCTGGAGATCGCGACGCGTCGCCAGCCAATGCGTGACGCGGCTATCACAGGAATAGGCCTACCGCGCGACGCGGCTTCCTTTGCGACGCGCGGGGGCGCCATTCTGCTGAAAGCAGTGCAGCGTGCTCATGTCGATCATTTCGGCCAGGCCCGCGGCCTTGAGCTCGTGCCCGCTCACATAGCGACCCGGATTGATCCACTTCTGCATCTCTTCGGTCGACATGCCGAACAGGTCGGCCAGCGTGCGGTCCATATCGTTCTCGAGCTGTCCGAAATGGCGGGCCCATTCGGCGGCCTCGGCCAGGCGGACGTGCTCTTCGCTCTGCCACTTCATGGGGTGGAACAGCAGCACGCTGAACGGGGTGACGAGCCGGCGCACGCAAGCCGCGAAGGGCCAAAGGGCCGCCGACGAGCATTCTCCGGTGACGATCCCGGTCGCCCGCAGGCCGCGCAGCTTGATGAGCGTCATCAACGAAATGGCGCAGTAGGGGCTGCCGCCGGGGGAGTCGAAATAGAGCGTGCACTCGCTGCCGGGCGGAACGTCAAGCAGCCGCTGGGTGAGCTCTCCCTCGTTGTCGGTCAGGTCGCCGACGAGCGCTATCTCGACCGGTCCCTCGGGTTCGTCTCGGTGCATGCCATGAATCCTTGTCGAGAGCCGGCGACGGCGCGAGTGGTTTGCGAGATTACCCCGTGAAGTGTCCCCTAACCCCTTATCCTACATATAGCTTCGGGCAACGCAACCGACAAGCGCAGACGAGGGTGATCGGGTGGCCTACCGTAGCGATTCTGCGGCTCGGGAGCGGGAAATTGCCGAATTTGGGAGATGCTCTGGCCGGATGGCGGCCAGATTCTCTCGCGGCGATTTTGAGATCACGCCAGCGGGAAAAGAAACCACCGCAGATGAGCTTGCTCGCACGCGACGTCAACTTACGGGCTCGGGACGTCCTCGGCCGGTCGCAAGCGCAACTCGGTCGGACCTTGGCAGCACTCGCAGGCCTTGAGCTCGTACATCGGAATCGAGCAGATGCTGCACCAGTAATCCAACTCGTACTTGCCGTCGGGCTTCATCGCGTAAACGCGAATCACCTTCAGCACCGGAGAGCCGGCGTAGCGCCGAACCAACAGCTCGACGTCGCAGTCGCGCAGCCGTTCGTCGAGCCAGAAACCACGCCCGCGTGCGTCCTTTGCCAGCGGCAGCAATTCATCGGCCGTTTCGAGCGCACAACTGGTACGAAGATCGTCGGGGTCGAGCTCGATGCCGAAGCGGCGCTTGAGCGCCTCCCCCAGCCAGACGACTTTTCCGCGTAGCGACAGCGTTTCGTAGTGCGGCTCGGCAGCCCGCGCGTCGGCATGGCCAGCAGCGGCCGTTGTGGCGTCCGGTGGCGCGGGGTACGTCGCAGGTGCCGGCGCCGGTTCAGCCAAGATCGTGGCCGATGCGAATAGACATCCGGAGATCGCCAGCACCAAGATTACCAGCGCGCGCATGCCAGGTGTTTGATGGCTCGCGCACCGCCGCTCGATCGCTTGTCGCCAACCATCGCGGTGCGTCATGATGGCCTTACTCTGCGGCCCGACCGACCACGACCAGGTCAACTGGCAACGGCGTGGTCTTACCATCCGCTGAGCCTGTGCCGGCGAAGCGGACACTCCAGAGCTCGCGCGCTTCGTCGTGCGCGATCTGCGGCAACTCGTCGCTGGCTCCCTCGACCGGGAGTAGCAGCAGCATCGCGGGGTGCGTACCACCGGTCACTTCGGCGCTGAGCTTGAACAGGTTCTGCTCTTCGACCGCGGCGGTTGCGGTGTCTTTCTCGATCGGCAGCAGCACCAGGAAGTCACGCGTCGGCGAGGTGCCGGCATGATTGCCATCGACCGGCTGCAAACCGTAGCGCAGCGTGTAGGTGCCGGCAGGAATCTCCTGACCGCGGAAATCCTCGGCCTTGAGCTTGAAGCGAACCACGCCCATGAGCTCGCCGACCGAAAACGGATAGAGCACGCTGGCCGACGGGGTAAAGCCCTCGCGGGTCGCCCACGACTTGGCGGGCCAGATCTCGCAGTAGGTGCGGGTACCCTTCAAGACCTTGATGCCGGCGGGGGCCAGCTCCGCGGCGATTTCTTCGGATAACCCCTCGGCGTCGGCAGCCCCCTCGAGCGGCTCGATTTTGTAATCGACCGCCTGGGCGAGACCGGCCAGAAGCATCAGACCCAATAGTGCCGCGCCGCAGCGCGTGATGAACAATCGCATTGCCAGCATGAACTACCTTACCTCTCGACTGCTTAGCGAAACGAGAAGCGCGACAATCGGGCCGCGCATCGCCAGGTGGGCCAACGGGGCACGCATGCCCCGGGGCCCTTGGCGTTTAACCCTCTAATGTTGGAACGTGCCGAGAAACACGCTGCGCGTGCCGTTGGTTTCCCAAGTGACGCCCAGCCCGCGGCCGCTGAAACGTGTGTTCAAGGCAAACGCCGGCTGCGCGTTGTCGATCGGCGACAGCGGCGGGTAGAAGGCGTCTTCGTGCGAGCAGGTGCAATCGCCCGCTTCCATCTTGCGCGTCGACAGGCCAACAAGCTTGCCGGCTTCGAGCGTGGCCACGGCTTCGTTGTGGTCGATCGTCATGCTGATCGGCGCCGCTTCGACGCGTACCGTTTCGCCGGCTACCTCGCCGGCGCGCGCTCGCGCAAATGCAACCAGCGCTTCGCGCTGCTCGGGCGTGGCCTGCTCGTCGACCACAACGACGCTGCGGATCGGGTAAGGCCGCAGCACCAGGCCGCCGCCGAAGCCTAACGTGTCGTTGGCCCGCACGACGAGCACCACCTTCATTCCGGTCAGATCGACGCCGTTGAATTCACCCGTATCGATGCTCCAGGCGAGCAGGCCTTCGCGACCGGTCACGCCGACCTGGGAGTTGGCAAAGCAGGGGCCCGTAAAGACGTCACAGGTGCGGCTTTCGAGGTAGTCACCGCTGACCCCTTCGGCCCGCAACGGGGCGGCAGCCAGCGACAGGGCGACAAGCGCGGTAGCGGCCAGGGCCGAATTCAAGACGGTGGAACGACGCATGTTGGTACTCCGTTTTCGGATGGTAGATCGCGTACGAAGTGGGAAGTGTATTGTCGGTTGCAATCGAAGGCGGGACGAACGGTTGCGGTCTGTTTTGTTGACCGCCGAAATTGACGGCCAATCAAGAGCCCGTCTGGAGGCATTGCTCGGCCGGTTTCGGGGCTTACCGAGCCCGGAGCGTAGCAGTCTCCGGGCGGCGGGTTCAGCACAGCGGGTCTATTGTATCTCTGAATCGCGGGATGGGTCCACTGGATGCCTTCGGACCAAGGCCGGGAGCTTTCGAAGCCACGGGCTGGCCCGAGGGCGTCCGGACGTCCAACAACCCGCGGCATGAGCCTACGGCCCTGGTACATCACGTCCAGGGAGACCGTGCCACGTGGCCTTGGAAGAGGCATCCGGCCCCTGAGTTCTCCATTCAGCATGGCCCGACCACGAGATGGCGGCCAAAGGCACGATCGGACGAAATGTATTCATGCGCCAACTTGACCCACCCCCCATAGGGCCTAAGAATGCCTTGGAAGCCCGGCGCCGCCGGCCGGGTATAGGGTCGGGTGGATCGGATCCGCCCTCGAAGCCAACTTGTGGAGACGCGCACGCCAGGGCCTGGCCCACGACGTCCCCCGCCCGCTTACCGACCCAGGTTTTCTATGCCGCGGTTGCCACGCCTTGCAGTGGGCACAGTCCAGGCCCAGGCCGATTCGCAGGTCATTACCTGGGCGTTGATGCAGGCTCTCAGGCAATCTGGCCGCGAGATTCAACATTTTGCCGGTCGCGCGGTGCTGCCACCGACCACCGGCGCATCGGCAATCACCGGGCTGGCGAGCCGCTGCCTCGACAGTTGGGTGATGACCCCCGAGGTCTGTCGCGCGCTGTTCTTGCAGGGCTTAGGCGAGTGCGATCTGGCTGTCGTCGAAGGGCGCTTTGACGGGTGGAACGGATTCGACGGGCGGAATGCAACCGGCGACTTGCCCGGCGGCCGGTTGGACACTCTCTGCCACTGGCTCGGGCTCCCCAAGATCGCGGTGATCGACGTGCGTCAGTTGGCGGCTTGCCGACTTCCCAGCGCGGTTCCAGGGGTCGAGGCGCTGTTATTGGATCGCATCGCCGACGAGGCGGAATTGGCCCGTTGGCGAACCACCTTCGAGACCCTCTGGGGCGTCCCGGTTGTGGGCGCGCTCGACGAGTGTGCCGCGGCCCGCTGGCGCGTGACGAAGTTGCCCCTTGGAGGGCGACCGCCGGTCGATTTATGCGAAGAGCTGGGGGCGCGCTTTGCCGCGCGAGCGAACCTGACGCGGATTGCCTCGCTGGCGGATCGCCCCTTCGCGTCGACGGGCACTTACGACGCCTTTTGTCGCTGCCGAGCCCGGGGACGCTTGCGCGTGGCCGTGGCCTACGATCGCGCGTTTCAAGGTTATTTCACCGAGACGCTCGAGCTGCTCGAACAAGGCGGAGCCGAGGTCGTCGCCTTCTCGCCGTTGGTTGATGATTCGCTGCCCGAGGACATTGACCTGATCTACCTGGGAGACGCGAATCTCGAGCCGCAGGTCGCGGCCCTCGCCGAGAACCAGTGCATGTTGATGGCCCTGCGCAGTTGGGTTTGCTGCGGTGGCGCGGTCTATGCCGAAGCGGGGGGACTCGCTTACCTGTGCGACACGTACGAAACCGCGGACGACAGACCCCATGCACTTGTCGGGGCACTCCCCGCCACGGCGCGGTACCTGCCCACGTACGATGCCGCGGACGCCTGTGAGCTTGAACTGCCGCGAGACACTTGGTTGGGCGAAACCGGAACACGGCTGCGCGGCTATCGCAGCGCCGCCTGGCAGATCTCTTTGACCCCCACGCCGGGCTCGATCGCCACGCCCGAGCAGTCGCCGAGCTTGATCGTGCGGCGAGGATTGGTGGGGAGCCTGGCACAGGTTGACTTCGCCGCTCAGCCCGAACTTCTGGCGCGGTTCTTTCAACCCGCGCGGGCCGGGTTGCGTTTTAGCCCTTCGCAGGTAGCTTTGTAGGGCTGCGCCCGCGGCGAGCAGAATCGCGCTCGCGGCGACCGCCAGCGTTCACTCACGCTCGGCGGGCTGCCCCGGCCCCTGCGATCGGCGCCATGACCAACACGCTCTACCTGCCTGAACTGCGCGAAATGCTGGCCGAGCACAACTCGGCCGAGCTGCACGAATTCTGCATCGCGCTGCACCCGGCCCAAACCGTTGAGTTCATGGAAGGGCTCACCGCTGCCGAAGCCTGGCAGGTGCTTCAGCACGCCGACGCCAAGACGCGGGCCGAGATCTTCCACTACTTCGATCCCGAGCGACAAGTCGAGATCATCGAGTCGCAAGACCTGGCCGCGATCGGCCAGCTTGTCGCCGATCTGAACCCCGACGATCGCGTCGACATTCTCAATCGGGTGCAGCCCGAGATCGTCCGCGAGCTACTGCCGTTGGTGCCGGCCGAAGAGCGGCGCGACATCCATCGCTTGAGCGCGTACCCCGAAGGGACCGCCGGCGCGGTGATGACGACGAGCTTCGCCCGGCTGAGCGAAAACCTCACGGTGACGCAAGCCATCGAAGCCGTTCGCAAGCAGGCCGAGTCGTCTGAAACGGTTTACTACCTGTATGTCGTCGACGACGACGATCACTTGCGCGGCCTGGTTTCGTTGCGCCAGCTCGTGCTGGCTCGCCCCGACACGGTGATTCACGACCTGATGGAGCGGGCTGTCGTGGCCGTGGAAGTCGACGACGATCAGGAAGAAGTCGCCCGCACGCTCTCGCGCTACGACTTTCAGGCGATCCCGGTGGTCGATCACCAAAGGCATTTGCTGGGGATTATCACCTACGACGACATCATCGACGTCGTGCGCGAGGAAGCTACCGAAGACGCCCAGCGCATCGGCGGCGTTACTCCGCTACGCGGCGGGTATCTCGAAACGCATCTGATGACGATCACCTGGAAGCGCGGGCTCTGGCTCACGATCCTGTTCTTCGGTTCCATGCTCACGGCCCGGGCGCTGGGCGGCTATGGCCAGGAGATTCAGGCCAACGCCTGGCTGGTGTTCTTCATTCCGCTGGTGATTTCGACCGGTGGCAACTCCGGCAGTCAGTCGGCGACCTTGATCATCACAGCCATGTCGTCGGGCGATGTATCGCTGACCGATTGGGCCCGCGTGGTGCGCCGTGAGCTGATGACCGGGCTGCTGTTGGGGGGCTTTTTGGGGATGATCGGCTACGTGGCGGCGACGGTCGTCGCGCCCAACTGGATGGCGGCCTCGATCATACCTTTGACGGTATTGCTCGTGGTCACGTGCGGCACGCTGCTGGGGTCGATCTTGCCGATGATTTTCCGGCACCTGGGGCTCGACCCGGCCATGATGAGCAACCCGTTCGTGGCGGGCATCATCGACCTGGTCGGAATTCTCGTCTACATGGAGACGGCCGAGATGATGCTGCACGCGATCGGGGGTTGAGTCGGTTCAACAACTCACCGCTACCGCACTCGCGCCATAATCTCCGCTCCGGAGAGGCCTGTGCCGGCGAGGGCCGTCATCACTGCGGCGATCACCTCGACGTTTCCCTTGGCATCGACTTCCACCGGCTGCGTGTATTTATTGGTTCCGTCGCTCACGTCGTTATCGGGATCGACAAAGAGTGTCAAAGCGTGCGCGAGCGAGGGGTCAAGCAAGCGCTCAGCCTTGCTGGTAGACGATGTGTCGCCCGCCACTTGTCTACCGAAGCATGCAATAACATGGCTAATATCGACATCCGCGATATTAGGGTAGGTTACACAGTTTCCAACAGTCGTCGCTACTTACTGAATTAGTCAGAGTCTATGCGGAGTATCGAGTAGAGCACAGTTGGCCTGCAGCATCGCGGCCGGCTGTGAAGAAACCTAGCCGTGAAGAAAATAGGAGCGATGTTGCTTAAGCACAAGACGTGTTTTTTGTTCGCGTCGAAGTGGATGACTCACCTACTACATCTTCGTTGTAAGCCATCCAGGTGAGGGCACCCTCAGCGGTGAGGTACGATGGAACCGATGGGGCACTATCGAGCAGCCCATAGGCGTCGCAGATGCTGTCGCACTCCACCGCCGTCATGCGGCTGAAGACTTTGTCGAATCCGCTAAAAACATCGGCGACCGTTGGCCACGGCATGGTTGCTGCCCCTTCAATGTTTCGAATCGCGCCCGGAGGCCTCGATCAGCTTGATCTATTGCGGTTTCGCCGGCGTTGCTGAATCGCGATCGCTACGAGCGCGCCACCGATGGAAACCAAGGCCGCGGAACTCGGCTCGGGGATTGGCGTGAGTTGCACATTGTCGATAATCATCTGGCCATTCGCCGCAGCGACGTTGACGGCAATTTGAAAAAATGCAAGGTTCTTGCCGGGTTCCAGCACCGCGCTAAAAGTTGCCGGACCTAGGTTGAGGGACTCATCCGAGAGCTTCAGCGAGCCAGCGACGTTGGCAGCACCGCCGGCACCCATGAAGTAGTCTACGAAAGTGCCTGGGCCCGAGAGGTCATGGATCGAAAGCTGGTAGTCGAACGAGAAGAGCATTTGCTTCGTGCCCTCGACTACAAACTCCTGATAAAATTGCGCTTGGTTGCCTCCGCCGCTACTGCTGTCGTCGAAGTTAAGCACGGCCTTATAATCGCCCCCGAAATCTTGGACCGTGATTGTCGGCCCGTTCGTTTCGCTAATCCAGCCAGTCAGGTCTCCTGTCTCGAAATCGCCGTTGATGATTTCGGCTCGGGCGGTCGCGGAAAGTGAAAGCACCAGAGCCGCGGTAATGAGTAGTCGTCCCATCTCAAGTTCTTTCGTGCAAATGCGCCCCTCGTGCCAGTTCGCGGTCCCATACGGCGCGCAGCAAGCCCTGCGGTCGATTACACCCCCCGGGGCTCCCTCGGTCACCGTATAGACTACGGGCCCGGCGCACCCCAAGCAACCAAAAATGAGCCACTCGGGAGCAGGCGAGCGGAATTCATGCCACATTGCCTGCTAGGCGCAGCATGTTCGCGGGGAATTCGCAGTCGTTGAGGCGGTAGCGTGCGCCGCGCTTACACAAATCGCCCGCCGCTGAGGTACCAGCCTTGGCCGCACGGTCGGCACCAGAGGATGTGGACGCGCAGCCGGGCGCTGGCGCCACTGTTCGTGGCGACATAAACATCGACCTTCGAGGGGCGCAGTTGCACCTGGTGCAACAGGCCGATGCCGTCGGCGGAAATCTCGCGTGTGAAGGCGGCGTGCTTGCGGAACAGGTCGGTGCGAATCGTGGCCGGTCGAAACAGCGGATAGCGCACTGTTTGACGGCGATCGACTTCGTCCGCCTCGCGCGCCTCGGCCACCAGTTCGGCAATCACTTTGCTGGGAAGAATGAAGGGTTCGACTTCGGTCGACATGGGAGGCTGCTCCTGCACCGCGGAAGTGGGAGAACGCCGACAGGTGCCGGCTAGCACCAACCATAGCTTGGCCTGTCGCGCGGCGCGCCTGGGCATTGCCAGCTCGTCGCGCCGCCGGAGAGCGAGCGGAACTAGCTCGCGGCGCGGTCGGGATACAACGAAAATGCCGACCGTTCCGTCGCTCGGCCAATACTCGCTCTTATGCCCCCGAGCAAACGTTACAATGGCGCGTGAACTCCAACGACGCCGCGCATCTTAACTGTCACTGTCATCTTTCCACCTATGATCGAACTGACGAACGAACCGATCGATACGGCTGCCGTGCTGGCCGCGGTTTCCTCGACGCACGCCGGCGCCGTTTTGCTCTTCCTGGGCACCGTTCGCGACACCACGGGCGAGCGACATACGGAGTCGCTCGATTACGAGTGCTATCCCGCGATGGCCCGGCAGAAGCTCGCAGAGCTCGAAGCCGAAGCCCGCGGCCGCTGGACGCTCCTCGAGTGCGCCTTGGTCCATCGGCTCGGGCACATGGACCCCGGCGAGGCCAGCGTGGCCGTGGCGGTCAGCAGCCCGCATCGGCAAGCCGCGTTCGAGGCCGGCAAGTGGCTGATCGACACGCTCAAAGAAGTGGTGCCGATCTGGAAGCGTGAGAACTGGGCCGACGGCACGCACGAGTGGGTCCACCCTGGCATGGATGCGGAGGCCGCGCGGCCGGGGACCACGGCAAAGGACTAAGCCCGCCGTCGGCGCGTATCACGTAGTCCGTGGCATGGGCTTCCAGCCCATGTGGCCCAACTCTGTGGTCTGCTGCCAAGAGGGCCGTGCCACGTCAAATGGCAATCGGCTACCGCAAACGCATCAGGCCGGGGCTCTTTTTGCGCCGCCCTGCTCCATTGCCGGACGTTGGTCGGCCCGGTGAACCGTGGTGGCCACCGCCCAACGGGCTGGCGCCGAGCGTGACGGCCCCCTCGATCGCCGAGCGGCGCGACTTGGTCGCCTCGCGCATCAGGTCGACGAATCTCTGGGCGGCCGGCGACAAGAACTTGCCCCGGCGAATCACCAGGCCGTACGTCCTTTTGGGGAAATACCGCGCCAGCGAAATCGCGGCCAGCCGCTCCTCGCCTGTCAAGCAGATGCTCGTGACAATCGATATGCCCAGCCCGAGCATCACGTACTTCTTGATGACTTCCCAGCCGCCGGCCTCCATTTTGACTTCGTACTTGAGGTTGTGCTGGCCAAACGCGTAGTCGACCACGCGCCAGGTCGTCAGGTGGCTCGGCGGCAGAATCAGCGGAAACGGCGCCACGTCCTTGAGCGTCACCCGCTTGCGATGGGCCAGCGGGTGATCCAGCGGCACGATGAGCATTGGGTCGTACGTGAACATCGGCTGGTAGTCGACGTCCTCGCGCATCTCGATCATCGAGCCGACTGCGAAGTCGGCGGTGTCCTCGCGCAGCATCGCCAGGCCGTCGCGACCAGTGACGTTGTGCAGCTTCAACTCGATGCCAGGGTATTCCTTGACGAATTGCTGTACGAATTGGGGCAGCAAATAGAGCGTGGTCGACTCGCCGGCCGCGATATCCAGGCGCCCCGTTTCCAATCCCCCGCGGCGCGCGGCAAAGGTGTCGTCGAGCGTGTCGATCTCATCGACCAGCGGTGAAGCCAGGTCGTAGAGCGTCTTACCGTCGGGGGTGAGCGTGATCTTCGGCCCGCGCCGCTCGAACAGCGTGGTCTTCATTTCGCGTTCGAGGGCCTGGATTTGCAGCGAGACGCTGGGCTGGCTGAGGAACAGACGTTCGGCCGCTTTGGAGATACTGCCGGCCTGGGCCGCGCAGCAAAAGCCGCGGAGCTGCTGCAAGCGATTTTGCTTGTAGTACTGCGGATTTGGCGAGATTTGTTTCGACATGCGGACAAAGCCTTCGGCAAGTTTCAGGACGAGGAAGCGGCGAATCCGCGATCATAGCGCTGAGTAATACTTATCATTCTATACATCCAGACAATGATGTCCATTGAAAAGATTGGTGTGTTCAATCCTACAATCGCGAGTAAAGTCAGCGATGTCGAGTGCAAGTGGCCTCGCCTGGCAGCGGACCACGACTCCTCGACCGCGACTTTTACGGCCGCGAATCACGGAGTGGCATGATCCTCAATGACTCGTCGCCTTCGCTCCCCGCTGGGTCGCGGTGACCTCGAGCCCGCTGGAAACCTCCTCATCCTGCTACGCATCAATCCCGCCCCCCGCCCAGGACCTCACCTGTTATGTCTGTAATGGAAGCACAAAGCTCGACAACCGGAATTGAAATCCTGGCCCCGATTTCTCCCGCGGCCGCGGAAATTCTCACGCCCGCGGCGCTGGAATTCATCGCCGAACTGGAACGTAAGACGCGCTCGCGCCGCCAATCGCTGTTGGCCGCCCGCGCGGCGCGTCAGGCCCGGCTGGATGCCGGCGAATTGCCCGACTTTCTGCCGCAAACCGCAAGTGTGCGCCGCGGCGAGTGGCGCGTTGGCCCGGTACCAGCCGACTTGCAAGATCGCCGCGTCGAGATCACCGGCCCGGTCGATCGCAAAATGGTCATCAACGCGCTGAACTCTGGCGCGCGGATGTTCATGGCCGACTTCGAGGACTCGCACGCCCCCACCTGGGAAGCAACGCTCGAAGGGCAAATCAACCTCCGCGACGCGATCAACGGCACGATCGAATTCCAAAGCCCCGAAGGTAAGCGTTACCAGCTCAAGCCCCAGCACGCCACGCTGCTGGTTCGTCCCCGCGGCTGGCACCTCGTCGAGAAGCACGTGCTGGTCGACGGGCAGCCGATGTCGGCAGGCGTGTTCGATTTTGGGCTGTACTTCTATCACAACGCCGCCAACTTACTGGCCCGCGGCACGGGTCCGTACTTTTACCTGCCGAAGCTCGAAAGCCATCTTGAGGCCCGGCTCTGGAACGACGTCTTCAAGCTAGCCCAAATCGACTTGGGCATTCCGCAGGGGACGATCAAGGCCACGGTCCTGATTGAAACGATTCTGGCCGCGTTCGAAATGGACGAGATCCTCTTCGAACTCCGCGAGCACATCGTGGGGCTCAATTGCGGCCGCTGGGATTACATCTTCAGCTTCATCAAGAAGTTCCGGAATCGCCCGGAGTTCGTCCTGCCCGATCGCGCGACGGTGACGATGACGACCCATTTTCTGCGGTCGTATTCGCGGCTGTTGATTCAGACCTGCCATCGCCGCGGCGCGCACGCCATGGGCGGAATGGCTGCGCAGATTCCGATCAAGCACGATCCGGCTGCCAACGAGCAGGCGCTCGCCAAGGTGCGGGCCGACAAAGAACGCGAAGCCAGCGACGGCCACGACGGCACCTGGGTCGCGCACCCGGGCCTGGTGCCGGTGGCGACGGAAGTCTTCAACAGCTATATGCCGGCCCCCAATCAATTGGGCCGCCCCAATCCCGACTTGCACATTCGCGCGGCCGATTTGCTGACCGTGCCCGAGGGGGCCATCACCCCCGAGGGGTTGCGTATCAACGTGGCGGTCGGTGTGCGCTACCTCGAAGCGTGGCTGCGCGGCACCGGCTGCGTGCCGATTTTCAACCTGATGGAAGACGCCGCGACAGCCGAGATTTCTCGCGCCCAGGTCTGGCAGTGGATTCGCCACCCCAAGGGCCGCTTCGCCGATGGCACGCGCATCACGCGGCAATTGGTCGAAGAAGTGCTCGAGCGCGAGCTGGAGGCCCTACGAATCGAGCTGGGTGAGACCGCTTACGACGAGAGCAAGTTCGACGAGGCTGGCGCCCTGTTCCTGGAAGTGAGCACCGCCGACGAGTTCGTCGAGTTTTTGACCCTACCGGCTTACGAGCGATTCGCCTGAGCATTTTCCTAGATCCCTGAAAATTCAACGCAGGTCTGCCGCGAATAAAGCGATACCGCGAGCGGCCTGCCTAACGACACACCAGCGCGTAGCTGGTTTCTGGCTCCCCTTGCACTTATCCAGAGGAAAGGTCACTTCGATGCATCGGCCCGCGACACAAACCGACCTGGAAACGGCCTGGTCGGGCGATCCCCGTTGGGACGGCATTCGCCGCAACTACACCGCCCACGACGTCGCCAAGCTGCGAGGCAGCTTGCACGTTGAATACACGCTGGCCCGCCGCGGCGCCGAACGGTTTTGGAAGCTGCTGAACTTTGAGCCGTATGTGCATGCCCTGGGTGCGCTCACCGGCAATCAGGCCGTGCAAATGGCCGAAGCGGGGCTGAAAGCGATTTACCTCAGTGGTTGGCAAGTGGCCGCCGACGCCAACAACGCCGGCCAGATGTACCCTGACCAGAGCCTGTACCCGGCCGATAGCGTGCCGAACGTGGTCAAGCGCATCAACAATGCCCTGCGTCGCGCCGATCAGATCCAGCACCTCGAGGGGCGCCACGACTGCGACTACTTCCTGCCGATTGTGGCCGACGCCGAGGCCGGTTTCGGCGGCCCGCTCAACGCCTTCGAGCTGATGAAGGGGATGATCGAAGCGGGGGCCGCCGCGGTCCACTTCGAGGACCAGCTTGCCAGCGAAAAGAAGTGCGGCCACATGGGGGGCAAGGTGCTGGTGCCGACGAGCCAGTTCATTCGCACTCTGACGGCTGCCCGGCTGGCCGCCGATACGCTCGGCGTGCCGACGGTGTTGATCGCCCGGACCGACGCCAATAGTGCACAACTGTTGACCAGTGACGTCGATCCCCGCGATCGGCGGTTCATTGTCGGCGAGCGGACCCCCGAGGGCTTCTTTCACCTCGAAGGGGGCTTGGACGTTGCAATCGACCGCGGTCTTTCGTACGCTCCGTATGCCGACATGCTGTGGTGCGAAACGTCGGAGCCCAACGTGGCCGAGGCGCGCCGCTTCGCCGAGGCCATCCACGCGAAGTTCCCCGGCAAGCTCTTGGCCTATAACTGTTCTCCGTCGTTCAACTGGCAGAAGAAGCTCGACGAACGGACGATCGCGCGGTTCCAACGGGATCTGGGCGAAATGGGATACAAGTTCCAATTCATCACGCTGGCTGGGTTCCACTCGCTGAACCTGGCGACCTTCGAGCTGGCGCGGGCCTACCGCGACCAGGGGATGACCGCTTACTCGGCGCTGCAGCAGCGCGAGTTCACTCGCGAGGCCGACTCGGGCTATCGCGCGACCAAGCATCAGCGATTCGTCGGCACCGGCTACTTCGACGAAGTGGCCCAGGCGATCGCCGCCGGGCAGTCGTCCACCACGGCCCTGTCTGGCTCCACCGAAGAAGAGCAGTTCGCAGAGGAACCGCAAGCGGTGTAACCTCCACTGCCGCTTTGCGGGCTGGTACCCGTCGGGCCGGCGCGGCGCGAGCCGCCGCGCCGGCTCGCGGCTTTATCCTCGAGCACGCCACGCGAACGAAGCACGAAACGCTTGAACGGCGCAAAACGAAGCCCAGGGGTCGCGATCCCTGGGCTTCTTTTGATTTGATCCAGGTTGGTGCAAACGACTGGCGTGCTTTTTAACGCGGCGCGCGGTCGAATGCGGCGCGCGATTAAACGCCGGCCGGCGCCAAGTCGGTGAAGAGCGCTTCGACGAACTCGTCGCTGTTGAACGTCGTCAGGTCTTCCGCTTTTTCGCCGACGCCGACGTAGGTCACTGGCAAATCGACCTGTTGGCGAATGGCGACGACGACGCCCCCCTTGGCGGTGCCGTCGAGCTTGGCCAGCACAATACCAGTACATTGCACCGCGGCCGTAAAGTGCTTGGCCTGACTGATGCCGTTCTGACCGGTCGTGGCGTCGATCACTAGCAGCACTTCGTGCGGCGCGGTGGGGATCAGCTTGCCGATTACGCGGTGAATTTTACCCAGCTCTTGCATCAGGTTGGCTTGCGTTTGCAGCCGGCCCGCGGTGTCGATGATGCAGACGTCGGCCCCCGTTTCGAGGGCCTGAGCGACCGCCCGATGGGCCACGCTGGCTGGGTCGCTCCCCGATTGCCCTTTGACGATGTCGACCCCGAGCCGCTGGGCCCAGATGGTCAACTGCTCGACGGCCGCGGCACGAAAGGTGTCCGCCGCGCCCAACACGACCTTTTTGCCTTGCGATTTGAAGAGCGCGGAGAGCTTGGCGATCGACGTGGTTTTGCCCGAGCCGTTGACACCGGCCACCATGATCACCGTTGGGCCTTCAGGGGCAAAGCGAATCGGATGCTCGGGCTGGGCCAGCAGCGCACGCAGCTTTGGCTTGCTGGCGTCGACGACGTCTTCGAGGAAGACGACGCGCCCGCGGAAGTTGACGCGGACTTCGTCGACGATCGCCTGCGCGGCTGGCACGCCCATGTCGGTTTTGACGAGCACCTCGCGCAGCCGCTCGAGAAACGGTTCATCGACCAGCGACCCCTCGCGCTTGAACAGGTCGCGGATATCGGTATTGAGGATCTGCGAGGTCTTCTTGAGCCCTTGCTTGATCTTATCGAATAAACCCATCGGTCGGTCTCGTAGAGAATCGCGGTGATGCGGGAAGTGTTTTCAGTGCCTGGCCGCGCGGGCGAACTGCTACGAACCCGGCAGCGCGACGGGTGCTCTATTTTGTCGGACGATCGGCCAGGAAGCGATCGAGAATACCGTTGACGAACTGCGAGCTTTGGGCCGAACCATAGCGCCGGGCCAGGTCGACCGCTTCGTTGATCGCCACGCGGTCGGGCGTTTCGGTGTACAGAATCTCGAAGGCCCCCAACCGCAACACGTTGCGATCGGTCGAAGCCATCCGGTCAAGGCTCCAATTGTCGGCGGTGCGGGCCAGCAGGGCATCGAGCTCGCCCCGGTTGCGCCGCACGCCCGAGACCAACGAGCGGGCGAATTCCGCCAGCTCCGCGCTGCTGATGCGCTCGCCGATGAATTGATCGGCCAAGGCCGGATTCGCGCGCGGATTCAGATCGTCTTGAAACAAGACTTGCAGGGCAACCTCTCGTGCTCGGCTGCGGCGTGTCATGCGGTGTCTTTGAATTCTGGCGGCGGCTGCCACGCGCCGGCTGTGGTGCTGTGGCAAGTATCGGGCGGCGGACGCAGGGCGGTTGGTTGGTACGGGCGGCTAGTTGACTCAGGCGGCGGGGAGCTCGCGGTGCTAGTTAGGAAGTTGACGGTACAGGTCGATCATTTCCAAGGCGGCATCCGCACACTCCGACCCCTTGTTGCCTACGTTGCCTCCCGAGCGATGGATCGCTTGTTCGAGCGTGTCGCAGGTCAGCACGCCGAACAGCACGGGCAAGCCCCACTGACGGGCGGTCTCGGCAAAAGCCAGCGAGACCGCGCGGTTGATGTGCTGATCGTGCGTGGTTTCGCCGCGGATCACCGCGCCCAGGCAAATCACCGCCGTATAGCGCCGCGTGGCCGCCAAGCGCTCGGCGATCATTGGCACCTCGAACGCACCGGGGGCCCAGGCCACGTCGATCGCATCGTCGGGCACGCCGCGTGAGCGCAACGTCTCTTGCGCGCCAGCCAACAGCCGCGACGTCACCGTGTCATTATAGCGCGAGACGACGATCGCCAAGCGACCGGACGTGTAACGCGGCTGACCTGAAAAAGTGGGCACCACGACGCCTTAATTCTTCAGGTTCATGAGAAACTCGGCATTGGTCTTCGTCTTGCCCAGCCGTGTGACCAACAACTCCATGGCCTCGGGGCCGTTCATGTCGTTGAGCACGCGACGCAGCAAGCAGACCCGGCGATGCTCGTCGGGGTCCATGATCATCTCTTCGCGGCGGGTGCCGCTGCGATTGATATCGATGGCAGGCCAAATCCGCTTGTCGACCAATCGCCGGTCGAGCACGACCTCGAGGTTGCCCGTTCCTTTGAACTCTTCGAAGATCACCTCGTCCATTTTGCTGCCGGTGTCAACCAAAGCCGTCGCGATGATCGTCAGCGAGCCCCCTTCTTCGACTTTGCGGGCGGCGCCGAAGAACCGCTTGGGGCGCTGCAAGGCATTGGCGTCGACACCGCCCGAAAGGATCTTGCCCGAGTTCGGGCACTCGGCGTTCCAGGCGCGGGCCAACCGGGTGATCGAATCCAGGAAGATGATCACATCGTGACCATACTCGACGAGCCGCTTGGCTTTCTCGATGACCATTTCCGAGACTTGGATATGGCGGGCCGAAGCTTCGTCGAACGTGCTCGAAATCACCTCGCAGTTCGGCCCTTTGATCTGCCGCTCCATGTCGGTGACTTCTTCCGGCCGCTCGTCGATGAGGAGCATCATCACGTAGCATTCGGGGAAGTTGGTGAGCGCGGCCTTGGCCATCTTCTGCAGCAGGATCGTCTTGCCGGCTCGCGGCGGGCTGACGATCAAGCCGCGCTGCCCGAAGCCAATCGGCGCGATTAAGTCGATCACGCGCATGTTGACGTCGGGGTTCGGGGTTTCGAGCACCACCCGCTTGTCTGGGTGCAGCGGCGTGAGATCGTCGAAGAAGACCTTGGTCGAGAGGATGTTGGGATCGTGGTAGTTGATCGCTTCCACCCGCAAGAGCGCGAAGTAGCGCTCGTTTTCTTTCGGGGGGCGAATCTGTCCCGACACCACGGTGCCGGTTCGCAGGCCGAAGCGGCGTATCTGGCTCGGCGACACGTAGATATCGTCGGGGCACGACAGGTAATGGTAGTCGGGGCTGCGTAAGAAGCCGAAGCCGTCGGGCAGGACCTCCAGCGTCCCTTCGCCGTACATCAGCCCGTTGAGCTTCACCCGCTCCTTGAGGATCTTGAAGATCAGATCTTGCTTTTTGATGCCGTGATAATCGGTGAGGTTCTCTTTACGCGCCTCTTCGATCAGTTGGGGCATCGACATCCGCTGCAGCTCGGCGATGTGGATGTCGCCTTGCTTGATCTGCTCGTAGCGCTCGTCGGTCTCTTCGTCGAGGTCGGAGCGCTCGGCCAGCTCTTCGGCCAGCGAGAGGGGCTCACCTTCGAGATTGTCGTCGTCGCCATTGCGCGAGCGATCGTAAGGTTCGCCGCCCGGGCCGGTCCTTGGCTTAAATGGGCGTGAACTGCGTGTAGAGGCCATGATTCTCGATGCTCCTGAAAGGACTTGGGTGGCCGCTCCGCGGAAGGAAGCCGCCGGTGGGATGTCTGCGTCTTGAGGGGTGTGTGTTGGTGAGGGTTGCGTGTTTTGTTGTGAGCTGTGTTTTGTTGAGAAGTGTGCGCGGGTGGTCCCGTATCGGGGACATGCGTGAGTACCGATCCCGTCGGTGGACGCACTTCCCATAGGGGGGCTGGGTAGGCGCCCACGTGCGAGAGCGGTGGGAATGCCGGGGCAAGCCGCGCGAGGTGTCAGCCGTGAAGTGTTTGCCAGAACCGCTCGACTTGAGCCGACGTGGCCTCTGGCGGGCCGGCATTGTCGATGATTACATCGGCACGCGCCCGCTTCACAACCAAATCTTCTTGCGCCGCTTCGCGACTTGTGAATTCCTCCTCAGACCATCCCCGCCCGCGCGCCCGTTCCAAACGGACCTCGCGAGGGGAATCGACATAAACAAGTATATCGCACAGTGCATCCCAACCGGCTTTAATCATCACGGCCGCGTCGACCACCACGGCCGGCGCGCCGCGCTCGACGGCCGCTTGCACCTGCTGCGCCAATCGCGCCGCGATGCGGGGGTGCGTGAGTTGTTCCAGGTAGGCCAGTTCTCCGGGTACGGGGGGCGAATCGGCGGCAGCGGCATGGCCCGTGGCTTCCTCACCTGTAACAGTCTCTTGCGAGATCGCGGCGGACGGGGAACCAGGGCCGGGCACGGCCGTCGGTGGGGCAAATACTTTGCTCGCGAGTGCTTTGCGGTCGATCTCGCCGTCGGGGCCGAACACGCCGGCGCCCCAGCGATGGCGAACCGCTTCTTTGACCTCCTTGTCGTACAGCACTTCGTGGCCTGCTCGATCTCCGTCGAGCACGACCGCTCCGTGCCGGCGAAAAAGCTCGGCGACAAAGCTCTTGCCGCTGGCAATTCCGCCTAGCAAGCCGATGACTTTCAAAGTCGGCTCCGCTCGTTTCCTAACGCAGTTGGCTGACGAAGGGAAGTGAAACTATTTTGGTGGGATCGTTCTCGATTTTGCTTGGCGCCAGCCCCTGGCTGGCTAACTGGCACGGGCGATTCTTCGCGGTCGCAACAGCTTAAATCTCCGCCCAGTTCGGGCCCGACTTGATGTCGACTTTCAAAGGTACGCGCAACGACTGCACACCCGTCATCTCGACGGCGACTAATTCGCTGAGCGATGGTAGTTCTTGCGGTGGGACTTCGAAGACCAGTTCGTCGTGGATTTGCAGCAACATGCGGGCTTCGCAGCGCTGGCTTTGCAGGCGCCGGTGGAGCGCAATCATGGCTTGTTTGATTAGGTCCGCCGCCGAGCCTTGAATCACCGTGTTGACCGCGGTGCGCTCGGCGAGGTTCAACTGCTTGGGGAGCCCGTCGCGGACCCCGCGAATTGCCCTCTTCCGACCTGCTAAGGTACTAACATAACCGGCCGCCCGACAATCTGCCAAGGCTTTCGCGAGAAATTGCTCTACCCCTTGATAGCGGCGGAAATAGCCGCTGATAAACTCGGCCGCCTCTTCCTGTTCGATCGTGAGTTGCCGAGCCAGCCCAAAGGCGCTTTGGCCATAGATCACCCCGAAATTCACTGCCTTCGCGCGGTACCGCATATCCCGGGTGACTTCGGCCAAAGGGACGCCAAACACCTGGCTCGCCACGAGCGCGTGAACATCTTCATCCTGGGCGAACGCCTCGGTGAGCGCCGGATCGCCCGAGAAGTGTGCCAGCACCCGCAGCTCGATCTGCGAATAGTCGGCCGCCAGCAGCAGCCAATCGGCCGGCCCCGGCAAGAACGCAGAACGGATTTCGCGCCCTTCGTCGGTGCGAATCGGTATGTTCTGCAGATTCGGCTCGCTCGAGCTCAAGCGGCCCGTCGCCGCCACGACCTGGTTGAACGAACAGTGCACGCGCCCCGTGCGGGCGTTAATCAACTGCGGTAGCGCATCGACGTACGTATTCTTCAGCTTGGCGAACTGGCGGAACTCGATGATCTTGGCCGGCAGCGGATGCCGGGCCGCGAGCTCTTCGAGCACATCGGCGTCGGTGCTGGGCCCCGTCTTGGTGCGCTTGATCACCGGCAAGTTCTGCTCGGCGAACAACACCGTCTGCAATTGCTTGGGGCTGGCGATATTGAACTCGTGCCCTGCCAGCTCGTAGATCTCGCGCTCGAGCTCGACGAGCTTGCCGCCGTACCGCTCGCTCAGCTCGGCGAGCCGGGCGACATCCACGCGTATGCCGTTGGATTCCAGTTCAACCAGCACGTTGACCAAAGGCAACTCAAGCTGGTAGAGCAAATCACCGAGCCCTTCTTCTTTCAAGCGCGCGGCCAACAGCGGGCGCAGCCGCCAGGCCACGTCAGCATCTTCGCAAGCGTAAGGCACCACTTGGGCCAGCGGCACCTCGTCCATTCGCTTCTGATCGCGGCCGGTGCCGATCAGCTCATCGATCTTGATGTTCGTGTGTTGCAGGTACCGCTCGGCCAATTCGTCGAGCGTGTGATTGCGCTCCCCCGCGTCGAGCAGGTAGCTGGCCAGCATACTGTCGAACGCGAGCCCCGCGAGCTGGATGCCGTGCCGCGCGAGCACGATCATGTCGTACTTGAGGTTCTGCCCCACCTTTTCGATCTTGGCGTTTTCAAGCACCGGCCGCAGCGCGGCGAGCGTCGGCTCGAGCTCGAGATGCGTTTCTCCTTCGGGAGCGCGCACTGCCACGTAGTAGGCGACCCCCGCCTCCCAGCAGAACGACAGGCCGACAAGTTCCGCTTCGGTCGGCGACACGCTCGTGGTTTCGGTGTCGACCGAGACGGCCGATTGCTGCGACATTTCGGCGACCAGCGCCGCGAGCTTTTCCGGCGTGTCGACGAGTCGGTAGTCGGCCTCCCACACGGCCCGCGGCGCGGCATCGAGCACGCGAATCCGATCGGCGAAGCCGTGGAAGCCCATCTCCGCGAAAAACGGCAGAACGCGCTCGGGCACCAGTGGCCTTCGCGCGGCGCTCGCCCAGTCGATCGTAATTGGTGACGCTGCGTCGAGCCGCGTCAGATCGCGACTCAAGAAGGCCTGCTCCCGTCCGGCCAGCAGATTCTGCCGGCGCTTTTCGCCGGGCACCTTGTCGGCGTTGTTGAGCACTTCCTCGAGCGTGCCGTAGGTGGTCAACAGCTCGCGGGCGTTCTTTGGCCCGATGAGGGGCACGCCCGGCACGTTGTCGACGGGGTCGCCGATCAGGGCCTGAAAATCGGCAACTTGATCGGGACGAATTCCCCAGTCGGCCAAGAGCGACTCGGCGTCATAAACCTGATTCTTGCGGACATTGAACAGCTTCACTCGCTCGGAGATCAACTGCCGGCAATCTTTGTCGTTGGTGACCAGGTAGCACTGGCCACCCGCCATTTCAACCTGGTGCGCTAGCGTGGCCAACAAGTCGTCGGCCTCGAACGACTCGAGCTCCAACAGCGTAATGCCGAAGGCTTCGAGCAAGCGCCGCACGAGCGGGATCTGCGGCCGCAAATCCTCAGGCATCTCGGTCCGCTGAAGCTTGTAATTGCTGTAGAGCTGATGCCGGAAGGTCGGCCCGCTTAGGTCGAGCGCGCAGAACAAGAAGTCGGGCTTCTTCACTTCGAGCAGATACAGCAGATCGCGCGTAAAGCCGAAGACCGCGTTGACCGGGTCTCCCTTAGGGCCGGTCATCGGCGGGATGGCGTGAAACACCTGAAATAACAACGCATGGCCGTCGATCCCCCAGACGGTGCGCCCCCGCAAATCGAGCTTGCCCGTGGCGTCGACAGGCACGGCCGCGGCGGGCGACTCGAGCTTTGCGGCAGTGAAGGATTGCCCCGCCGCGCCGTCTGTCTTAGCCATGGGCGCAGCCGAATCGCGGCGCGGTTGAACCGGCGCCTGGTCGGGCTCTTCCCAGCCGGGGAGGATCGCTTGCCGCTGGCGCTTGGCCATTAGGGGTTATGTCGCTGCAACGAGGAGGGGGGAATCGAAAGGCGCGCTTCGCCGGGAATTTGGCGACTGCCGCGCGCGACACGAGGAGGGCTCACAAATCGTAGGAGTTTGCAGGCGGAAGTGTCAATTGCCTCATCGTGGCATGGGCTGGGGAAAAGCCGCGGGGCCGATCGGTGTCAGGAACTCGATTCAACCAAATCGCTAAAAATTTGTGATAGTTGCACCGTATTCATCCTGGCAAAGTTCGTCTTGCCCGTTTTGGTCGCTGGCCGCTAAGTTGTCGGCCGGGGTTGTGGCGGCGCGGAGTGACGTATGGCGACGATCGATGAGCGGGCCCACGTGCCTGCCACGCGTGCATTCGATTTCACGGGAGCCATGCGCACGCTGTGCCACGACCTGACCGCGCGGCTCGACGAGCTGCGGCACATCGACATCAACCGCGTGGCAATCGCCTTCAGCCAGACGCGCAAGCCGGTGCGGCATGGCTTGCAGGCCACGCTCACCCCGCTGCGCTTCCTGGGGGGGAGCCTGTACACGCGGCGCGGACGCCGCCGCTACACCGTGCAGCGGCTGTTCGATCGCGACGGCCGCGAAATGCTCTACATCTTGCGGTTCTACCTGCCGCGGTTTCTCGATCAGCCCTTCGCCGAGAAGCTCAACACCGTCGTGCACGAGCTATGGCACATCGGGCCCGAGTTCAATGGCGACTTGCGGCGCTTCCCCGGGCGCTGCTACGCGCACAGTTCGTCCGAGCAGCAGTACGACGCCTTCTGCCGAGCGCTCGGCGAAAAGTATCTGCGTCAGACGCCGCCGGCCGATGCGTTCGACTTCCTGAACGTGCCGTTCGGTGACCTCATCGCGCGACACGGCACGATCCGCGGCCTGCGCATCCCGGCCCCCAAGCTGGTGCCGGTTGCTGACACCTGAAGGGACACGCTACTCCGCGTCCCCCTTCTCGGGCACTTGCTCGAGAATGTCCAGCAACACCTTGTCCGGATCGATGCTTTCGGCCTGCGCTTCAAAGTTCAAGAGCACGCGATGCCGCATCGCGGGCAACCACACGCGGCGCACGTCTTCGAAACTGACGTGGTAACGACCGTCAAGCAGCGCCCGAACTTTGGCACCTAGCGCCAAGGCCTGCGCGGCCCGCGGACTGGCCCCCCAGCGGACGTACTGCCCGGCGATTGGCGGCGCGTACATGCCGCCGGGATGGGTCGAGAGGACCAGCCGAACCAGGTAGTCTTGCACGTGCGGGGCAATCAGCACTTCACGAATTAGCGCCTGCCAGCGGCGGATTTCGGCACCCTCCATCACGCGCTCCGGCTCGATCGTGTTCTCGCGCGTGGTCCGCTCGACGATCTGATTCAACTGCTCGCGACTCGAGTAGCCGACCACAAGCTTGAAGAAGAAGCGATCGAGCTGCGCCTCGGGCAGGGGATACGTCCCCTCCTGTTCCAACGGATTCTGCGTGGCCAGCACGAAGAACGGCTGCTCGAGCTGGTAGTTGACGCCGGCGACCGTGACCGAGCCTTCTTGCATGGCTTCCAGCAGGGCCGATTGCGTCTTCGGCGTGGCGCGGTTGATTTCGTCCGCCAAGAGAATCTGCGTGAAGATCGGCCCGCGCTGGAACTCGAAGGCCCGCTTTCCGTCGGACGTCTCCAGCACCATGTTGGTGCCGAGAATATCAGCCGGCATCAAGTCAGGCGTGAACTGCACTCGCGAGAAATGCAGGTGGAGCGCCTTGGCCAAGGTGCGCACGAGGAGCGTTTTGCCAAGCCCCGGCACTCCTTCGAGCAAGCAATGCCCGCCGACGAACAGGCAGGTCAGCACCCCTTGCACGATTTCATCGTGGCCGACGATCACGCGCCCCACCTGGGCCCGCAAGGCAGCATAGCGTTCGGCGAATTCTTGCGCCCGCGATTCGATACTTTCGGCAATGCTCATGCTAGCCCGCTACTGTGTGGCGTGTTGTTGAATTCAAAAGGTGTGCGTCTGCGACAGCAATCGGCGACCGCGAAAACTCTACCTCAAGGGGCGACCCCGCCACCGGCCGCCGCGAGCCGCTGTGGCACGCGCGAAAGTATTTCGTACAGACAGTCGAGAAATTGCCGTGCCTCGTCGACTTCCATCACCAGCGGCGGGCTGACGCGAATCACCCGGCCTGCCAGCGGCCCCAGCAAATGGATCGCGCAGCCGCGGTCGTCACCTAGATAACAGGCCTCGACGCAGGCCTGTGCCACCTGGTTGCCGGTGTGCCCGGCGAAGTCGCGGCATTCGATCCCCCAGACGACTCCTTCGCCGCGAATGTTCTCGACGACGTCCAACTCGGTGAGTCGCGACAAGCCGGCTTCGAGCACTTTCGAAAGTTCGGCCGCACGATCGAGCACCGTTCGCCCCGACGAATCGACGACGGCAAACTCGTCGAGCGTGGCCAGCACCGCGGCGCTCGACAGCGGGTTGGCGCTCCATGTATCCGAAGCCTGCCCGTAGGCCAGCCCGGCGAACACTTCCGCCGGGCCGACCGCCGCACTTACGGCGACGCCATTTCCCAACCCCTTGCCGAGCGCGACGATGTCGGGCGTGACGCCGTAGTGCGTGAACGCGAACAGCGGCCCTGTGCGGCCAAAATTGGCTTGCACTTCGTCGAGAATGAACAAAATGTCGTGCTCGCGGCAGAACCTTTCGAGCAACTGCAAATACTCGGGCTGCGGATGATAGGAACCACCGCCTCCGAGATACGGCTCGGTGATCAAGCAGCAGATCCGTGAGCCGAGTTCGCGCCACAGCGTCTCGAGCTCGGTGGCGTAGGGGGTAACATCGAGTGGTTGCCGGCGCAGTTCCAAGTTCGCGCAGGGCGCCTTCGGAAAGTCGATGAAGCGCACGCGGCGATCACGCTCGGGATCGGTCTCGCAACCGGTGACCGCGCCGGCCAACCCTTTCTTGCCGTGGAAACCACCGCGTGTGGCCAGGATGATGTCCTGGCCCGGTCGGCGTTCCAGCGCCGCCCAGAGCGCTTTTTGAATCGCTTCGCTGCCGCTGGCAGCCCACAGCACTTGTTCGAGCCGATGGCCCCCCGACTGGCCGCGCAGACACTCGACGAGCCGTTCGCTGGCCAAGGTCTCCAACTCGGTGACCGCGTTGTAGGCGTTGAGCGTCACGGCCTGAAAGAACTCGCCCGACTGCGGTAGCTGGTCGAGCCCCAGATAGCTCATCACGCGGCGCCACCACCGCGTCGGGTTGTGACCGAGATTGGTGACCAGCACGCCTGAGGTGAAGTCGGCAAGCTTGCGCCCCTCGGGTGTCCAGTGGTAGCAGCCGGCGCTTTTAGCCACGACCGCCAAGGTCGGTGTAAAGGTGCGCAGGGCCCGCGGTTCGACGACGGCCAGTCGGCGGCGGATCTCGTTCGAACGCTCCTCACCTGCGTGGACAATGTCTGTCGTCAGGTCGATCGCTTGTGCCATAGATTGATGGTCCGCTGCCCTGGTAATCGGGCTTCTGGTTAGCTGATTTGTGTCGCTTGGGCGACCGGTGGAGTCGTTGGGCTCATGCTAACCGCCCGGCCGGGGGAGTGGCTAGCGTCCTAGTTGCTCGTGGACTCCCGTTTCGCGCCACGCAGCAGGCGTTGCAAAAGCAACGCATTCACGCGGCCGCGAAAGCGTACCCGGCCATCGATTTCCACGACAGGAACGCAATTTCCATGTTCGGCCGTGAGCCGTTCGTCGAGATCGACGTCGACCAGGCGGGGCCTCAGCCCGTGACGCACGAGCAGCTCTCGGGCGTCGTCACAGAGATGGCAGCCGACGCGGGTGTAGAGGACGACGTTGTGCATAGGAGTGTCATTCTAGGACATTTGACGGCCCAGGTGGCGAGGCAATGTCCATGATGCCGCACCTGATGATTTTGGGCCCTCCGTCCCCCTGCTAGGACGCTTCACCGCCGGGAAAGGCTCGCCCGGCGAGACCCTCGGCCGATAAGATTATTTGGCAGCTACAGGCACCGGGTGTTAGCCTTAAAGTTAAGGAACGTGTAGAAAGACGCTTCGCTGGCTCCCTGTCAGTCCCTGGACCGCACTGATCGCGTGCCACGGACTTTGGGCGCCGGGAGCCTGCCCGAGGTTCAAGTCACGGTTGGCTTGGCCGCCTGATCTCATCTTTTCCATTGGCAATCCGGCGCTTGGCCTCGTCGAGCATGTCTAAGTTGACGGCTGAGAATCTAGTCGACCTGCTGGGCCGTAGCGGCCTAATCGACAAGGCCCAGATTGAGCGGGTGATGGAGGAGCTGCGCGCCGAGCACGGCGCTGAGCTCCCCGAGGGGGCCGCGCTGGCCGAGGCGTTCGTCAAGCGCGACTTGATCACGCGCTGGCAGGCCGACAAGCTGCTCGAAGGGCGCTACAAAGGCTTCTTCCTCAATAAGTACAAGCTGCTCTCGCTGTTAGGCACCGGCGGCATGAGTAGTGTGTTTCTGGGCGAAAACGTGCTGATGCAGAAGCGCGTCGCGATCAAGGTGCTGCCGAAGCACCGCGTCGAAGACTCGTCGTACCTCGATCGGTTTATTAACGAGGCGCGCGCGGCCGGCCGGCTTACGCATCCGAACATCGTTCACACCTACGACATCGACAACGACGGCCCGAATCATTACATCGTAATGGAGTACGTGCCGGGGCGCAATCTGCAGCAGGTCGTCAAAGACGACGGGCCGCTCAGTTACAAGCGCGCCGCGGATTACATCGCGCAAGCTGCCGATGGTCTCGCGCACGCCCACGAACACAAGCTCGTCCATCGCGACGTCAAGCCGGCGAACTTTCTGCTTAACGAACAGAATGTTGTCAAACTCGTCGATCTGGGGCTGGCCTATTTCACCAGCAGCGAAGATCCCTCGCTCACGCTGCAACACGAAGAGCATGTGCTGGGCACTGCCGACTACCTCGCGCCGGAGCAGGCCGTTTGCAGCCATGGAGTCGATGCCCGGGCAGACATCTACGCGCTCGGCTGCACGTTCTACTTTTTGCTGACAGGACATCCCCCCTTCAACGAGGGGACAATCCATCAGCGGATGGTCGCCCACACGGTGCAGCAGCCGCCGAGCATTTTTGAAGATCGCCCGGACGCACCGCGCTCGCTGGTGGCCATCTGCGAACGGATGATGGCCAAAAAGGCGGACGACCGCTATCAATCGGCCGTGGAAGTTGCCCACGTCCTGCGCGACTGGCTCAATAGCAACGGGCCCAGCGGTGACTCCGGGCCACGTTTGGGGGGAGCCTCAAACGCTGGCGGTTCCGGGCCGCGTATCGGTCGCGCGTTCGATACCGCCTCGTTGGGTGACACGGTTTCGAGTCGCGATCGATCAGGGCGCACGCCGACGCATCGCCCGCTCGATCCTGGTGGCTCGTCGGTCATCAGTCGCGGCACCCGCCAGCCTGGAAGCAGTGGCAAGCTCCCAGGTAGCGGCAACAAACTGACGGGCGCCGGCCCGGCGCCCGGTGCTGGGCATGCCGCTGATTTGGACCTGGCCCCCTTGGCTGACGATGCAGCCGCGCATGCCAAGCTCCCGGCACGTCCGCCGGCTGCCGGAAGACCCACTGCGAGCGGCCCGCAACCAGCGATTACCGCGCCGCACAATTCAACCGCCGGTAAGCCCGCGGCCACGACCGGCGCCGCCCCAGCAGGCACAGCGGGCGCTAAGCCCCCGGCAAAACAGGCCGACTTCGGCAGTTGGATCGAGGAAGAGCTGTCGCGCAAAGAATCGCTGGGGGGGGGGGGGGCCGACGGTTACCACATCCCCATGGCGCAGGGCCCCTCGCTCACGAGCTCGCCCGTGTTCTGGACTGCTATGATCGGCGGCGCGGTCGTGCTGGTCCTGTTTCTGATCATGATCGTCATGGCCATGTAAGGCCGGCGCGGCTAGGTCGTTCGCTGCCGTTCTTCGTGGCACGGCTATCCTGGCCGTGTTTCTCACGGGCTGGAAGCCCGTTCTACGAATTGGCTCGCCGTCGGCTTTTAGCAAACCACGCGAACCGGGCAGATTGCGAAGCCCCGGCCTCGCGCCGGCGCCCTAGTTCCGCTCCTGCTAGCGTCGCGGTCTCAATTGACACGCAGGCCACGCCACCCTACTCTCTCGCCCGCTTATCTTTCGGACGGTTCCGTCACTTCGCGATTCTCGTCTTCCTCCAATCGTTGGGTTCCGACCCATGCGGCCGCACGCACGCGCCAAACATTCGCGCGCACGCCACCTGTGCGCCTGGTTCGCGCTAGCCCTGCTGGCGTTCGGCGCGGGCGGCTGCGCACCCTTGCAGACGGCGAATAAGTCGCCGCTGCTGCCGCTGCAGATGTCGCCCGACAGCGTGGTGCTCGACATTCTCTTCGTGCGGCTGCCACAGCAAGAATCCGAGGAAGTTCAGCAGCTTTGGGAAGAGCTCGACGAGCAGCAACTCGCGCCGGCGCTCCGTCAGCGGCTCGCGCGCAATGGCTTCCGCGTGGGGATCGCCGGCGTGCAACTGCCGCCGTCGCTCGAAAAGCTGCTGAACCAGGCGACCACCCCCGATGATATGCCGGTCCAAGCGGCGCCACCCCCCGACGGGCCTGCTTCGGTGACCGTCACCGAATTCCAAAGCGAACCGGCGCTCACGCGCCGCCATTTGCAACTTCGCAGCGGTCGCGAGGCCGAAATTGTCGCCTCGGGCATCTATCCCTCGTTACCGTTGTTAGAGCCTGACGCCGAAGGGCAGCTCAGCGGCCGGCGCTACGCCAAGGCGCAAGGGGTTTTTACCCTGCAAGCGTTCGCCGAAGCTGACGGCCGCGTAAAGCTCACGGTGCGCCCCGAGCTGCAATACGGAGAGCCACAGCAAGAAATTCGCCCCGAGGCCGGACGCTGGCTGCTGCAATCGCGACGTCGGCGCCGCGCCTTCGACGACCTGAATATCGAGGCCGCGCTCGCCCCCGGTGAAATTCTCGTGCTGGCCGCGCAGCCCGATGAAACGGGCTCGGCCGGGCACTACTTCTTCACCGAGCAGACGAGCGCCGGTTTGACGCGCAAACTGCTCCTCGTGCGTTTGTCGCAAACGCAGCACAACGAGATCTATGGCGCCGACGAACCGGCTGACGCCGTGGCGACCGATGCGCCGTAACGCAGCGCAATCGTGGGTGCCCGGCCGTGCCGATCTACGCCGGCTGGTGCGCGAGCGCAGCTCGTACCGCCTCGAGCTGTCCGGCCGAGCCCAAGAACCGGTTCTTGTGAATAATGAAGTCGGCATACTCGGCCATAAACGGCTTGCCGGGCGTGCGCGGGTCGAAATCGCCCGGCTTGTCGCGGAAGACTTCGCGGTACACCGCGCACCAGATCAAACGGCCATCGGTGTCGATGTTCACTTTGGTGACGCCGAGCTTGGCGGCCGGCAGATACTGATCTTCGCGCACGCCGCTGGTGTTGGGAAGCTGACCGCCGGCCTTGTTCACGCGATCGACCCATTCCTTCGGCACGCTGCTCGATCCGTGCATCACCAGCGGGAAGCCCGGTAGCTTCTCCTGAATCGACTTGATGCGATCGAAGTGTAGCCCCTGCGAGCCCTTGAACTTGTAGGCGCCGTGCGAAGTGCCGATGGCCACGGCCAGTGAATCGCAGCCGCTGCGTTCGACGAATTCGACCGCTTGCTCGGGGTCGGTCAGGCAGGCGTGCTCTTCCGACACGGCGATGTCTTCTTCGACGCCGCCGAGCATTCCCAGTTCGGCCTCGACCGAAATGCCGCGCTCGTGGGCGCGATCGACCACGCGCCGCGTGATCGCGATGTTTTCATCAAACGACTCGTGCGAGGCGTCGATCATCACCGAGGAATAGAACCCACTGTCGATGCACTCGTAGCAGACTTCTTCGGTGCCGTGATCGAGATGCACGGCAAAGATCGCCTCGGGAAACACGTCTTCGGCCGCCCGGATCAACCCTTCGAGAAATCGCTTGTCAGTGTAGCTGCGAGCCCCGCGCGACAACTGAATGATGAACGGTGCGCTCGACTTCGGATCGGTTGGTTCGTCGTTCGAGTTGTGCTTGCCCAAATTGCCCCGGAACAGCCCCACCGTCTGCTCCAGGTTGTTGATGTTGTACGCGCCGACCGCGTACTTGCCGTAGGCTTGCTCGAACAAATCCTTCGTGGTGACGATCATCGGGGGCCAACTCCTGAATAGTGGGTGCCTTGGGCGGCCAAGGGTGCGGGGGGCCTTGGCCGCTAGCTCGAGCCGCGAGCAGAGGACGCCGCATGGGCGGCTCGCCGCAAGCTCTTCCTCTATCATAGCGTCTGCTAGCGAAGGCTACAGCGGGTAGTGGGTCAGTCTGATTGGGTCCGACATCCGAACGGTGTCAGGAACCTATTCAAGCGTCAGGTCACCAATAGTTGGCTTTCCATAGAATCGGTTCCTGACACCGTTCGGGCTTGCCCGTTGATCAGACTGACCAATCACCCTACAGCGGGGTCGCGCCAGCACCTGCCTGCTAGCTCGCTGCCCGCCCGCTTGGCTCGCGTTGGCCTGGATCGGCTCGCTCGTTACAATCCCGCCGCCGAAATCCCTGCCCTCGCAGGGCAGATCGGAGTACGTCGCTACCCAGGGAAGGGTCTATCTCGATGACCAGCGAAGCGCGGGCGTTTGCACCGCTCAGTTCGTTCGAGCAACTTCGCTATGCTCGCGACATCATTCAGATCGAGGCCAACTCGCTGACGCAGCTCGCCGGCCGGTTGAGCCCCGAGTTCTCGCAGGCGGTCGATCTCATCTTTGGCTGCCAGGGCAGCGTGATCGTGTCGGGCATCGGCAAGGCGGGGTTGATCGGGCAGAAGATCACCGCCACGCTGGCCTCGACCGGCACGCGCAGTCATTTCCTCCATCCGGCCGAAGCGATTCACGGCGATCTGGGGCGCATTCATCGCGACGATTGCCTGTTGATGTTATCGCAAAGTGGCGAGACCGAAGAGATCGTCCGCTTGCTGCCGATCCTCGAAAAGTTCGGCGTGCCACTGATCGCGGTAACGGCCAAGCGCACCAGCGCCCTGGGGCGCTCGGCCACGGTTGTGCTCGAACTTGGCCCCGTGCGCGAAGCGTGCGCCTTGGGCCTGGCGCCGAGCACCAGTACGACGGTCATGTTGGCGCTGGGCGATGCGCTAGCGCTCGTGGCCAGCCGGATGCGTGACTTTCGCCGCGAGGATTTCGCGCGTTTTCATCCCGGCGGCAGCCTGGGGCGTCAACTCAGCAATGTCGAAGATTGGATGCGGCCGCTGGCCGAGTGCCGCGTCGCCAGCGATAGCTCGAGCGTGCGCGAAGTGTTTGTCGCGTTGAGCCGCCCTGGGCGGCGCAGCGGCGCGATCATGCTCGTCGACGATCAGGGGCGTTTGACCGGCCTGTTCACCGACAGCGATCTGGCCCGGTTGTTCGAGCGCCGCCGCGACGACGCCTTCGATCGTTCGATCCGCGATGTGATGACGGCCGCACCGCGCACCGTGCGGCACGGCGCGCGGATCGCCGACGCCCTGGCGATCATGGCCGAGCGAAAAATCAGCGAATTACCGGTCGTCGACGCGGTCGGCGCCCCCTTGGGTTTGATTGACATAACGGACGTCGTGGGGATGATTCCGGAAGAAGCTGCCTGATTATTACTTCACAACCAGCGGCATTGTGTACACACAACCAAAGGCCTTGTGTACACACAACCAAAGGCCTTGTGTACACACAACCAAAGGCCTTGTGGACACACAACCAACGACCCAACCGAACACAAAGTTTGCGCCACCGGCAAAGCTAGCCGCCCGCCAGGCGAATTACTGCTTTGGCACGCGCGCCTTGTGAACCCCGCTCCAACCGGCATCCGTACTATGAAACTAGCTGACCGTTGTAAGTCCGTTGAACTGGTGCTGTCCGACGTCGACGGCGTATTGACCGACGGCGGCGTGATGTTCAACAACCAAGGAATCGAGATCAAGCGGTTTCATATCCGCGACGGCTCGGGGATCAAGCTCTGGCAGCGCTCGGGGGGCAAATTCGGACTGATCACAGGGCGCACTTCGCACATCGTCGAAGTGCGGGCGGCCGAGCTGGGAATCGAAATTGTCCGGCAAGGCGCCGAGCGCAAGCTGGCCACGGTGCGCGACGTGATTTACGAGCTCAAACTCAAGCCCGAGCAAGTTTGTTATGTGGGGGACGACCTGCCCGACTTGCCGGTTGCCAAGTACGTCGGGCTGGCCGTGGCGGTCGCCGACGCGGCGCCGGAGTTGCGCGACACGGTGCACTACGTGACCAAGACGCCTGGCGGGGAAGGGGCCATTCGCGAGACGATCGAGATGATTCTTAAGAATCAAAAGCGTTGGGAAGACCTGATCCAAAACTTTGAGTGAGCGCGCGCCGAACACGGCGCGCCAGCCCCAAATGTACTATCGCGTGCGGCGCATGATCCTGTCGCTGGTGGCCGTCCTGGTCGCCTACGGCATCTATGCGCTGGCAGCGGTCCCGTTGATCGAGCCGTCGACCCAGTTGCCCACCAGCACCACCGCGGAGATTTCGGCCGCCGATCGCGCGCAAGCGGCCGCGCGCCCCAACGAACAGCGACAAGAGCTCGCCACCTGGTTCGCCCCGGGCTCGTGGGAGCTCGAAGACGTCAAGATCATGGAAACCCCTAGCGGCAGCAAGCTGCTGGTCGGTGACTATCGCAACTTGCCCGACGGTTGGATCAAGCTCGCGCCGCTGACCATCATCTTCATGTCGGGCGATGAGAGTCGACCGCTCGAACAGCGCCGCCGCGAAGCCGTGATTCTGCAGGTGCCCGAGGGGGCGCTCGTTAAATTCGATCAACCGCTTGACTTGGCCCGAGGCAAGATCGGCAACGTCGTGGCCGGCAATTTGTGCGGGCCATTCTTGATTCGCAGCGATCAGAAATCGCCCGGCCCCGACGACGATCTTTGGATCGCCGCCCGCGACGCCGAGTTGGTCGACAACCGCGTGGTCAGCCCGCATCCAATCGAGTTTCGGCTCGGCAACAGCTACGGCTCGGGCACGGCGGTGCGCATCGATTTGTCGTCGAGCCGTAACGACGGTGCCGCGCGCAGCATGTCGTTCGACGGTATCTCTGCCTTCGAGTTGAAGCGCGATGTTGTCATGCACCTCGACGTCAATCAGGCCGGCATGGCCAAGGCGCAAGGGCTCGCGAATCCACTGGCCATGGCTGGGCAAGCCGCGGCCGCCACCGTAGGCCCTGAAGCGGGCGCCGGCATGTTACCGATGCCCCCTGTTGCCGCACCGGAAAAGCCCGCTGACAAGAATGATGCCCAGCACGCACAACCCCCGATCCAAATCTCCTGCCGCGGCCCGTTCCGCTTCGACCTCACGCAGTATGTCGCCACATTCCAAGATCAAGTCGACGTGTTGCGTTTGAATGCACAAGGCCCCAGCGATCAACTTCGTGGCGAGTTGCTGTCGTTGTTCTTCGCGGCCGTGGCCCCCGAGCGCAACCCGGCCGAAGGCCCCGCACCACCAGCAGCGCCTGGCAGAATCCCACGACTCGAACCGGTGCGGCTCGAAGTGCGCGGCATGCCCGTCGTGATGCACTCGCCGTCGGAAGACGTCGACGCTCGCGGCGAATTGCTGCGCTACGATTTGAAGTCGCGTCGCGTGAGTCTCGAAGGGACCGGACCGGTCATGCTCCGGCAAGGGATCAATCACATCGAGGCGCCCCGTTTGTTTTACGAACCGACGGGTGGTGGCCCATTGGGTGGCGAGCCGACCAGTCGCTCACGTTTCGGAAAATTCTCGGCCGTCGGCCCCGGCTTCCTCGAAGCAGCGCCGCCGGATGAGCCCGCCAGGCTATTTCGAGCCGAGTGGACCGAGCAACTGCACTTCGGGCCGGAGAACGGCGAACACGTGGTGTCGCTGTTGGGCGACGCCAAATTTGAGCAACCGGGCGCCGGCAGCCTGAAGGGGGCGCAGGTTTTCGTCTGGTTGCGCGAACAAGGCGAGCCGGCGGGCCCACGAACGCGCACCGCCGCGCATGCCCCGGCGTCGGCTGATCGTGCGCGTCGCGACGCCGGGCGGCCCAGCGCTAAAATGCCTCGCTTGATGCCCGATCGCATGTTGGCCACCGGAAACGTGCGGCTCGAAGCGCAGCCGATCATCTGCGAAGTCGAGAAACTGCAAGTCTGGTTCATCGCCGCGGCCCCCGCCGCGCAGGCGCGCCCCGCGACCGCAGGTGGCGAAGAGCTTCCTGCGCCAGGTGACGCCCCAGCAGCGCAACCCCCTGTTGCTGGCTACGAGTTGCCCGCCCCGCCCGGCGCAGCCGGCGTGGCGGCTACGCCCACATCGGGCCCTGCCGCGCCCGGTGGTCTGGCCGGAATTTTAGGACAGCCCGGTGCGCGCGGCGCACCCGCGACACGATTTCACGTCACCGGGCAGCAGTTGCAAGTCGAACTGCGGATGGTCGGCCAGCAGGTCGAACTGTCGCAAATTCGCGTGCAGGAGCGCGTGAAGATGCGCGAGCTCGTCGCCGCGCCGACCGCCGAAGCACCCCTGCTGTTGGTCGGCGATCAGGTCGAGTACGTCCAGCGCAGCCCCAACGATGGCACCGCGACCGTCGTCGGCGCGCCGGCCCACGTCGAAGGGCGCGGCCTTGTGCTCGACGGCTACCGCATCGAACTCGATCGCGGCCGCAACCTGCTCAGCGTGCTGGGGGCCGGTCGCTTGCTGCTGCCGCCCCCCGAGCGCGACATGACCGGTCAGGCGATCACGAGCAAGACGCCGTTGTCCGTCGAGTGGCAAGGCAAGATGAACTTCGACGGCCTGCGGGCGACGTTCGTCGATCGCGTCGTCGGCCAGTTCGACCAACGGACCCTACGCACCGGCGAGATGCAGGTCGAATTCGACGAAAAAATTGACTTCGCCCATCCGCCGCGCGGTCGCCAGCCGGAGTGGGCTTCGGTCGCTTGCCGCGGCGGGGTGCGCGTTGAAGGGGAAACGCGCCGCGCGGGTGCCCTCGAATCGGTCGAACAAATGCGGGCCGCCGATTTCTCGGTTCGCCGCGTCGATGGTTACGTTCATGCCTCGGGGCCTGGTTGGCTGAGCGCCGTGCGTCGCGGGGGAGCCGCATTATTGCCCGGCACACCAGCCGCGGCGGGCGCTGGAAATACCAACGGTATGACAACCGCCATGCGCCCGGCCGATGGTCAACCCGGCAGCGGCGAGTTGACCTACGTCAAAGTCGAGTTTCAGACCTTAGCCACGGGCAACATCAACCTGCGCGAAATGACGTTCGGCAATCGCGTCCGCACGACGGTGGGCCCAGTCGAGAACTTTCAGCAGGTGGTCGACTCCGACGACTTCGACCGCAGCGGCTACGATGGCCGCCCGCGCGGCGCGCGGGGCGTGTTTATGACCAGCGAGCGGCTCACGATCGCGCAGGCCCCCGGCGTAGTGGCGGGCGAGACGAGCATGGAGCTCGACGCCGCCGGTAACGCTGAAATCGAGGGGCTCAATTTCGATGGTCAGAGTTTCTTTGCCCGCGCTACGCACCTCAAGTATTCGCAGGCCAAAGACCTGGTGATTCTCGAAGGGGATGGGCGAACCGACGCCGAGCTCTCGCGTCAAGAACGGATCGGCGCCCCGGTCAACAGCACGCAGAGCCGCAAGATCTATTACTGGCGCACGACGGGGCGCGTGCAGGTTGACGACGCCCAGCACTTCGATTTCGACATGCTCCCCGAGGGGCACGGTTCGCAGCCCGCGCCGCCGTTGGCCCCACCCGCCGCGGCTCCGGCCCTTCCCCGCTATCCGCAAATCCCGTATCCCGAGGCTGGCCCGAAACCTCGGATGCCAGGGCGGCAATAATTACTCGCGCCGGCGGCAATTCACGCCGACACGAGACAGCTCATTCGTCTTGAGCCACTGCCGCTGACTTCTCGCAGTGCGACCCCATGTGCTCGCCGCTCGTGTGCGGGTATCTTGCACACGGATACTCCGACGATCCTGTGCTGAGCCATCATGACGACACCGACCTCGAGCGTTCCCTTTTCCGATCGCCTGGCCGCGGCCGTGCGACGTTGCCGCAACCCCGTAGTGGTCGGGCTCGACCCGCGCGTCGAGCAACTGCCGGCCGGCCTGCAACCGAGCGATCGTTCGGCCTCGGCATCTGCGGCCGCTTATCGAACGTTCTGCTGCGGCGTGATTGATGCGGTGGCTCCGCTGGTGCCGGCGGTCAAACCGCAGGTGGCTTTTTTCGAAGCGCTCGGCCCGGCTGGTTTCCAGGCTCTGGCCGACGTAATCGCCCATGCACGCCGGGCGGGGCTGTTGGTGATTGCCGACGCCAAGCGCGGGGATATCGGCAGCACGGCCGAGGCCTACGCCGACGCCTGGCTCGGCACCAGCGCGCCGACCGGCTTCGGCGGCGATGCCCTGACGGTCAATCCCTACCTGGGGCACGATAGTCTCGAGCCGTTCGTCACGGTTGCTCGCCAGCGTGCGGCCGGCCTGTTCGTGCTGGTGAAAACGTCGAACCCCGGCGGTGGGCAGTTTCAGGATCTGGCGACTGCTGGCGGCCAGACAGTTTACCGACACGTTGCCGCCTTGGTCGAACAATTGGCGCTCGGCTCGCGCGGCTCGGGCCACTACGGCGACGTCGGTGCGGTCGTCGGCGCCACGTACGCCGCGCAGTTGGCCGAGCTTCGCGCCGCGATGCCCCACAGTTGGCTGCTGGTCCCCGGCTACGGTAGCCAAGGGGCCGGCGCGCGGGACGTGGCTGCCGGCTTCGACGCTGAGGGGCTCGGCGCGGTCATCAACAATTCGCGCGCGATTATCTTCGCACACGCCCGCAAGCCGTACTCTGAGACCTACGGCGCCGCTCGTTGGCAAGAAGCGGTTCGCGCGGCGACCGAGCAGATGATCGCCGAGCTGCAAGCAGAAACCACGGTCGGGCGACTGTAGAATGCGGCCGCGCGATTTTGAAATCAGCCGTAAACCGATCAGTCGACCGAGACTCCCCCTCCGAACGGTGTCAGGAACCGATTCCAGCAATCGTTCACTATTTGTTGTGCGTTCGTTGAATCGGCTCCTGACACCGTTCGGGCTGCGGTTCGGGCGGTCCTTCAGACTCTCGCCGATTAACGCAAGCTTACTGACCAGACTGTCGCTCGCCGGGCAATTGCGTCGACCAACTCGCGAACGCTTGCGGCTTCGACCACGCCCCCCCGCCCCGCTCGGCAGGCCGCGCCACGCACCGCCACCAGATGAGGCATGAGCGGTAGCACCCGGTCGATCGAGTGCAACGTCAGCGAGCCGGCCACCGCCAGCCGCAAGCCGGCTTGCCGCACTTCGCTTGTGAATTCCGTAAGTTCGTTGTCCGTCCAGCAATCCAGGAGCGCCGGCCCGCGCTTGTCGAAGGTATCGATCAACAGCGTCGTGCAGCCGATTGAGATCGCGGCAGCCAGCACCTCAGCGGGCGGTGGTGCGGCGGCTGCATGCCAATCGGCATAGACCACCGCCGCCAGGGCAACACCAGTCGGCAATGTGGCGGCGACGTCGGCCCACGCATCGCGCCAGTCGCTGCGCCTTCCGCAGCCTGCCAGCCCGACTTTGACGAGCGACACGCCGGGTGGAATCTGCCGGGCCATGGCGGGCGTGTGCGAATCGAGCTCGCCGAGCGCCGCGCTCACCGGGCAGCGATCGGAGACTGCCCGGACGACACCTGCGATCGTCGCTGCGTCGGCCGCTCCCAGCGCCCCGCGCGCGGGTTCTTTGACGTCGATCCAACCGGCCCCGCCATCGAGGGCCGTGAGGGCTTCGGTCGCATTGCGGACGCTGACGAGCAAGCGTGTCATACGCTTTGATCCTGCCGGGCTTTTGCCGCGGTCGCCGCCGCCTTGCTGGCCCGCTGCGCTGCAGCCAACTGCGCGTTCAGATCGTTGACTCTCGGCACCGATAGCGGCTCGCACCACGTGCCACGCAGCGTAATATGGCTATCGCACCAGAAGCCGAGCCGCGGATCGGTCGGCTGCTGGCGAAACTCTTCCGCGCGGGGCGACAACCGCACGACGAGCGTGATGGTTTCGCTCTCCGCGAACGTGCGCCCCGGGAACTGCGTCGGAGCGCGGCCGATCAAGAAACACTCGACGATCGAGACCGGAATTCGCACCGGCGCTCCTTGTCGCACATATACCAGCAATTCGCCGTCGCGGCACGCTAACCGCGGCCGGCTGATCTGCACCGCGAGCCAGCCGACGCCCAACAGTAAGAACGCCAGGATGACGCTGGTCAGAATCAGCATCCAGCGCGGACCGTCGAACGCCAGTAGCCCGGCGACCGCGGCCAGCGCCAGCGCCGCGAGCACCCCATAAACGGCCAGCGCCGCTCCGAAGATTCGTCGATTCGCACGTAGCCAGGTCTCGCGTTTCACGCCGCGAAATGTAGCAAAAACCGCGGCCGTGCGTGAGGGGCGCTTCGGTCCCTGGGGGGCCTGCTACCTCGTATTCGGTCACGGTGCGTCTTAGAATCTTCGGTTACCTCGACGGAACAAGCCAGGGAGAATTGAGCGATGCAGGCAACTACCGGCCAGTCGACGTCGCACCAATGGCCAAACCGCAACAAACAATCCGCCACTTGGTGCCTGATATTGGGAGCGATCGTGTCGGCCGGAATTTCGTCCGCCGCCCCACGCTCGGCTGGCGCCGCGGAGCCCGCAGAAAAAACCGCTGATGCCGCGGAATCGGAGCACCGACCGCCAGTCGACGACAGCGACCTGCGGCGTTGGCTTGAGAACATGACCTGGCATCATCGCTTCACGGTCGACGAGATCACCGCGGCCACGGGACTTGCCCCCGCCGATATCGCGGCGGCCCAAGCTCGCTTCGACGTTCGGCCCGACAATCGTCCCGCGCGGGGGGCCGACGCGCCGTTGCTGCTGTTGCCATATCCCGGCGGTCGGCATCCGCGGCTTGGTTTTCGCGATGGCGCGGTTCGCCCCCGACGTGAAACCAAATTCAGCGTTTTTACGCCGTGGGACCCTACCAGTTACGTGGTGGTCGATCTGCCCGAAGCCATCTGGTCGCAGCATGGCTTGATCTGGCTGGCACACGAGCACGTTCCGACGGTCTGGACCAAGCAGGGGATCGACTTGCCGGTGCTTGAGTGGCAGCGCGACGGCGAGCATGGTCTCTCCCTCGCTCGCAAACTGCCTAACGGAGTCGCGTTCACCGCCCGTGCGGTCGCGGCGGCGGATGCTATTCGGATGGAACTGACATTCGAGAACGGTTCGACCGAATCGTTCAGCGACCTGCGCGTGCAGATTTGTGCGATGCTGGGGCACGCCGTCGGGTTTGCTGAGCAAACCAACGACAACAAGGTTTTCCGCGATCCTTACGTCGCCTGCCGATCGACCGATGGCCAGCGCTGGATCATTACGGCTTGGGAAGGCTGCCAGCGCGCCTGGGCCAACGCCCCTTGCCCCTGCCTGCATAGCGATCCCAAGTTCGTCGACTCCACGCCCGGCAGCAGCCAGCGCTTGCGGGGCTGGCTGTCGTTTTACGAGGGGAATGATCTGGACGGCGAACTGGCGCGCATCGAAGCCACGAACTGGCGTGCCGCGCCGGCGCGTTGAAATATGCCAGGCCGCGCGACAGGGTAATGCTTGGCGCGAGCAGCCAAGCGATCGCCTGGCAATTCGGCCATTGCGCTAAATGCCACCCGCTCAACGCGAGCGACCCGATCCGCTATAACTGGGCGGTGCTTGATCCCGTGCGCGCCGCGGGAAAAGGCCCAGGAACAGCCAGAAGTCCGCAACCAATCTTCCGCAGGACACGCAATGACCGAAGCGCATCACGGCAGTTCGCTCCAGGCACCCACTTCGCAAACGCCCGTGCTCGTGATCATCTTGCTGGCGATCGCGCTCTATCTCGCGGCCGTGGCGCTAGGCTGGCCGCAGGCCGGCACGCGGATGATTCTCGGTGGCGGGCATGATGCCGATCAACACGAAGCAGAGCATGCCGCGGGTCACGAAGCAGCCGCGCCCGCCGATGCCGCCGCGCCGCCAGCCGAACCCCATTGGCCGACAACCGAACCCGCGGACCACGGCGCCCATCATGCGGCGCCCGAACCGCCGGCGCTCTGGATGGTGTTGCCGTTCGTATTGATCTTAGGCGCGATCGCGGTCTTTCCGCTGGTGCCCCGCATTTCGCACTGGTGGGAGAGCAATCTCCACCGCTTCGAGGTGGCGGCGCTGTTGGGCGCGCTGACGTTGGGCTATTACTTGCTCTTGCACGCTCACCCAGTTGAGCGGCATTTTCTCGGGCACGCGATTGCGGAGCCCGGGGCCGGCAGCCCCTCGTTCGGCGTCACCTGGACCGTGTTCCAGAACGCGATCTTCAACGAGTACGTGCCGTTCATCATCCTGCTCTTCAGCCTGTACACGATCAGCGGTGGTATTCGTATCGAAGGAGACCTGCGCGCCCACCCGCTGGTGAACTCGACCTTTCTGGCGATCGGCGCCGTGCTGGCGAGCTTCATCGGCACCACGGGCGCGGCCATGCTGCTCGTGCGTCCGCTGTTGGAAACCAATCGCGAGCGCAAGCACGTGGTCCACACCATCGTGTTTTTCATCTTCGTAGTCTGCAACTGCGGCGGTTGCCTGACGCCCTTGGGCGATCCGCCGCTGTTCTTGGGATACTTGCAAGGCGTCCCCTTCTTGTGGACCTTCAAGCTCTGGCCGCAGTGGCTGCTGGTGAACGGATTGCTGTTAGCCGTCTATTTTCTGTGGGATCACTTCTATGCGTATCCGCGCGAAACCACGGCGGACATCGCCAGCGACGAACGCATGATCAGCAAGCTGCGATTCTCGGGGGTGCTGGTAAATGGCACCCTGTTGGCGCTATTGATTGTCTCCGTGGCATTGCTCGATCCAGCCAAGACTATCCCCGGCACCGACTGGCACCCCTGGCTCTTTTTGCGTGAGGCCGTGCAGCTCGGCCTCGTGGCGGCATCGTTGGGCCTGGGGCCCGCGGCCGTACGGGCGGCCAACCGCTTCAGCTATGGTGCGATCGTCGAAGTGGCCGTGCTGTTCCTGGGCATTTTCATCTGCATGCAGCCGGCGCTACAGATTCTCGACGCCCGCGGCGCGCAACTGGGGATCGACACGCCGCACAAGTTCTTTTGGGCGACCGGCATTTTGTCGAGCGTGCTCGATAACGCGCCGACCTACCTGGTGTTCTTCGAAACGGCGAAAGCCATTTCAACCGACGAGCCTGTGCTCGTGGCCGGTGTCGCCGAGCACTACTTGCTCGCCATCAGCTTTGGCGCGGTCTTTATGGGAGCCATGACCTACATCGGCAACGGGCCGAACTTCATGGTCAAGGCGATCGCCGAATCGTCGGGCGTCAAGATGCCTGGCTTCTTCGGCTACATCGTTTACAGCGTGCTGGTGCTGTTACCAATTCTGGTGCTGGTCACTATTGTCTGTATGTGAGCCAGTCCCTACAACCACCAGCGCAACTGGTAGGCCGCCCAGTTCAACCCGCGCTGCCAGAAGCCGTGTGCCTCGCACTGGGTCTCGGTGACACGCTGGCTGCGCGCGATCTCGTACTCGCACACTTCGCGTAGCGCCTCGGCAAACCGACGCGATCGCACGACGGCCAGAAACTCGAGATTGAAGCCCAGGCTGCGCGAGTCGAGATTCGCCGAACCGACGACCGACCACTCTTCGTCGATCACCGCCATCTTGCTGTGCAACATCCGCCGCTGCCGTTCGTGCAGCTTAAAACCGCGCCGCAAAAGCCGCGGATACATGAACCGCGTCGCCCGCTCGACCAGCTTGACGTCGCTCTGGCTGGGTACCACCACCTCGATCTGCACGCCACGCCGGGCTGCCCGCAGCAACTCGCCTAACACACGCCCCGTCGGCAGAAAGTAGGCCATCGAAATCGTGATCCGGCTTCGCGCGCGGCGAAACAGCCGCCGATACACGCGATGCGCCCGGCTGTGTCGTCGACCCGGCCCGCTGTCGTAAAAACTGATCTTCTCGCTCCCCAGCGGCAATCTGCCACGCCGATACGCACGGGGGCGGCGCTCCACACGCAGCCTGAGCGCTCGCCGCCAACTGCGATCGAAACTCTCAGCCAACTCCCTAGCCTGATGACCGGCCAGTCGCACGTGTACGTCGCGCCAGCCCGACGATCCGGCGTCAGGCACGCTGGGAGCTGTGCTTGCTGGCTCGTCGTTGGTGGCGGTGATGTTCATGCCGCCGAAGTAGCCGATCCCGTCGTCGACAATCAGCAGCTTACGATGATTGCGGCGATTGACGATCCGCGTGAACCGCCCCAGGTTGCGCAGCGCATCCCAAATTGTGTGGTAGGCGATCACTTCGACGCCCGCCACGCTCAGCCGATCGAAGTAGGCCTGCGGCGTCAATTGGCAGCCGAGCCCGTCGTAAAGCACGCGGACGTCGACGCCGGCCGCGGCGCGGTCGATCAGGGCCGCGGCGATGGCGTTGCCGGCCGAGTCGGCCTGCACAATATAGAACTCGAGCCACACGCGCGCTTTGGCCTGCCGGATGTCGTCGACCATGGCGGCCACCAGCGGCGGCGATTCGAGAAAAATGCTCAGTTCCTGATTGGCGACCGCCAGCGGGCCGATCGTCAGCAGCTCGTCGCTGGGTGCGGTCGTCGTCGCCGAGTCGTGATTCGCTTCCGACATCAATCCGCCCGAGGTTTGCCGCGCATTGGTTTCCGCTCCCTAGCCAGTATAGTCGGCGCGAATCCGGGAAAAGTCCGTCAGAGCACTATCGCCGCGCTCGCTAAACAGCCGCCGCGGCAGCCTGAATCGCCACGGCCGTCGGCACTTCACGCAGCGGCAAGCGATGCTCGCGCCATCCGGCGGGCTTGAGCGTCCCACCGGCCAGTTCGAGCAAATGCAGGTGATGGGTGAACAGAATCACCTGCGTGCGCCCGGCCAGCCGCGCGAGCACTTCGAGCGTGGCCGTCGCTCGCGCGTTGTCGAAATTGATCAGCAAGTCGTCGATCACCAATGGGACCGGTTCGCGCGTGGCCAGGCATTGCTCCAGGCTCGCCAGCCGCAGCGCCAGGTAGAGCTGATCGCAGGTCCCTTCGCTCATCCCTTCGACCCCGACATGCGCGGCGGTCCCGGCCCGTACGCCGACCAATAGCGGCTGCCCGTCGTCGGCAATCTCGGTTCGCAAGCCGGTGAACGAGCCGAGCGTCAGTTCGGCGAACAGCTCGCTTGCGCGGCTAAGCACCGGATCTTGATGACGCTGCCGATAGCGATCGATCGCCTCGCGCAGCACGGCCGCGGCCAACCGGGTGCGGGCGTACTGCTCGACCTGGCCCACGAGCTTCGCGCGCACCGCCTCGGCCCGATCGGCGGCCTGCGCGGCTCGCGGCCCGCCATCCATCAATTTGATTGCGGCATCATGTGCGCCCAACGATTGCGCTAACTCGTCGCGCTCTTCATCGATCGCGCGAATCTCCTCATCGAGATCGGCTAATTGCACGGCTAGTTCCGTATCGCACTCGCGCACGACTTCGGCGGCGAGCTCATCCAGTTCTCGCCCGGCCGCCGCATCCAAGAGTTGCTCTTCGCGGTCGTGAAGTCGCGCCAAGAGCCTCGTGCGCTCTGCGACCCGCGCTTCGATACCAGCGAGTTCGTCGGGCGCCTGACAGCCCGCTTGTCGGCAGAGGGTTGTTAGCGTCTGCTCGGCGGCAGCAATGGCGCTCTCGGCGTCGCGTAATTTCTGCGCTTCGCGCAGCCGCTGGGCCTCGAGTGCCCGGCGGCGTTCCAGTGTTTGGCGCGCCGCGGTCAGGCGAGCCGATAGCTCGCGGGCGGCATCTTGGGCCGACTGTGTCGCCAGGTCCGGCGCCAAGCGGCGCCCTAGCTCTGCGACATGCTCCTCGAAGGCGGCGCGCTCGCGATCGATGCCGGCGACGCGCTCCCGATCGCGGGCCGCGGCGTCCAACTGCTCGAACAAGTCGACGATGCCCGACAACAGCGCCGTGGCCTCCTCGGCCGATGCGTCGGCCGCCAGCCCCAAGGGTCGAATCGCCTCGCTCCAGTCCCGGCGCCAGTCGTCCAGCCGCGCGGTCGAATCGCGCACCGACTGCTCGGCGGCGGGCAGCTCGCGCTCGAGGCGCGCGACTTCCGACGCTTGCGATTTGCGCTCGGCCGCCATCTGCTCGGTCCGCGTGCAGACCTCGTTGGCACGTTCCAACAATAGGGAAAGTTTGTTGTCCGCGACGGTAGTGCCGCTGGATGCTAGCGCGTCGAACAACGACTTACACGCTTCCTGCACGCGCTCGGTCAAAACGGCGGCGCGCTGTTGTTCGTCACGCAGTTGCCCCACCAGATCGACGACGCGCGCGTGCTGCGCCAACCAGGCGCGCATTTCGCCGGGCCGACGGGCTTCGATTCCCAGTGGCGCCCAAGTCGCGCGCCACTGACCTTCGACCTGCGCGAATGACTCGCGCGCCGCTACTACATCCGCCTCTCGCTGGGCAAGCAGCCGCGTCTGTTCGCGCTCCTGCACGAGCAATCGCGCGAATTGCCCGGCGCGATCCGCCTCGCGTCGCAGTTCGTCGGAAAGTTCGTCCGCTCGGTGGGCGTGCGATTCATAGGCCGCGGCCAAATCGGCGGCCGCGCACTGGGCAATGAGCTCCGCTTCGCGCGCCGCTTCGGGCTGACCACGCACGCGATCGCGAACCGCGTGCCATACCTCGTCGCGCGTCTGTCGCGCCGCGAGCAGTTGTGCTTCGCTCGGCGGCTCACGCACGGCACGCATCTCGTCGATCTTGAGCCGCGTGTGATCGGCAGCCGTGTGGGCGGCAGTCAGTTGCTCCTCGGCCCGCGAGACGCGCCCGGCAGCCTCGCGCAATTGCAATTCGCAGGCGTCGATCGTTTCCAGGGGCGGCGGCGCCAATCGCTCGATGTCGTCCAAGCCGCCCGAACAGCCGAATAGTTTGGCCAACTCAGCGCTGGCCTGTCGCTGGAGCCTGATAATTTTGGCGGCCAGCTCAGCGAGCTGTTCTTCGAGCGCGCCCTGCCGCTCGACACGCGCCACGGTGCGACGCAATTCGCTGGCATCAACTCCCTGCGGAAGCCGCGCCAACGATTCTTGGGCCGCGGACAGCGCCTGAGTCAGTCGGGCGCACTGCTCGCGGGCTTGCTCGTCGCGAGCCAATAGCCCAGCTTGCGCCAAGAGCAGCGACCCGATGCGCTCGCGTTGCCGGCGATTGAGACGCAGCGATTCGACGTCCGCCAGGGTCAATCCCGGTCGCAAGTCGCGCAGCAACTTCTCGGCGGTCGCTTGAGCCTGATCGGCCAGAGATCGCAAGCCAACCTGGTCGAAGGCCGCCTTGTCGACGCTCCCCAACTGCCGCTGCAGTTCTTCGATCTGCGGGGCCGCGGCCAGCAAGCCAGCGGGTGTCTCGCTCTCGGCCAGCCGGCGATCGATGTCGGCCAAAGCGCGCTCGGCAACGAGCAACGCGGCCCGGCTCGCTTCCAAACCTGCCAGCGCTTCACGTCGGCGATCGGCAAAACCTTCATCGAGCGTGGGCAATTCGCCAAGCGTGGCCAGCTCTTCACGCAATTGCTGCCGCGCGGCCACCAAGGGTCGAGCGCGCGCTAACAACGCGAGCCGTTCCCGTTCTCGTTGACAGGCAGCGCGGCGACCGTCGAGTTTCCGTTTTTGCTCGGCCGTGGTACGAAAGGCTTCATCCTGTTTGGCCCATTCGGCACTGGGGAGCTGCGCGCTCTTGAGCTCGCGTCGCGCCTCTTGCAGATCGCGCAAGCTCTGATTGATCTGCGGATTGGTCGCATTGCCTGCTTTGAAAATCGCCGCGGCTTCGGCCGCCAGCTCCTGCTGCACGCGCCGCAGATCGGTCATACCGGCGCCGGCCGCGAACAGCAGTTGCCCCAACTCGCCACGCCCTTGCGCCAGCTCGCGACCGCCAGCAACCAGCGACTGATGATTGAGCCCGAACATCTGCTCGTAGAGATCCCGGCCGAGCCCACCCAGCATTCGGCCCAACAGCGCGGGGTCGAGCACCGCGTTGTCGTCGGCCCCGCGCAGGGTATCGCGCTGCCCCTTGCGGCGCACGCACTCGAGTCGCCCTCCATCGCTGGCTTCTAGCAGGGCTCCCACGCGCAGGTCGCCGTACTTGTGCAGAAACGCGTCGTCGGTGCGCTGATCGATGCCAAAGAAGAACTGCCGCAGCGCCCGCAAGGCGGACGACTTGCCCGCCTCGTTCGGGCCGTAGACCACGTGCAAGCGCCCCGGCTCGTCGCCAAAATCGAGCTCCACATTCGTGAACGGGCCGAACGCCCGCAAATCCAAGCGGCGAATTCTCATTGGGCCCCCCGCGATGACTGCAAGCGTGCCAACAGCAGTGGCTCCGTTTGGCGAACGATTTCGGCCAGCCACTCGGGATCGTCGAGTCGCAAGGCGTCAGGCCCCTCGCGCAAATCGGCCGGCAGCTTGCGCGTCAGATCGTCGAGCTCGCCGGCCAACTCGCTGAGCCGCGCGGGCTGCGCCGCGTATTCACGCACCAGCTCGACCAGTTCAGCCAAGGGCCCTTCGCGAGGCGCGTCGATGTCGGCCGGCGTTTGGGTGGCGAGCTCGATCTTTTCGATCCAGGCTTGATCGCTGCCGGCTTCGTTGGCGATTGCCCGCAGCTCGCTGCGCCATTGCTCGGGCTGAGCGGCGATCTGCTCGTGTGCCCGGCAGCAGCCGCTGATTTCGATGCGGACGGCCAACAGGCGATCGCCGGCCTCGTCGACGGCTCCTTTCATTTCTGCGGCGAAGCGCACGCGCAGATCGTCGGCGTGCTCATCAGGCTTGGCCGCGATGGTCACGCGCTGCCAGCGGACGACATCGAGCGATTCAAAGCGCGCTTGCGGCTGCAAACGATCGTCGACCTCGACCACCAGGCAACCCTTCGGGCCAGTCTCGCGAATGTGGCGCCCTTGCAGGTTGCCGGGAAACAACGTCAGCGGCTCGCGCAGCACTTCGCCACGCTGATGGATGTGCCCCAGCGCCCAGTAGTCATACTGGCGGCTGCGCAGGTCGTCGAGCGAGCAGGGGGCGTAGCGCTCGTGCGACGAGGACCCACCCGTCGCGCAAGTGTGCAGCAGGCCGATATTGAACACGCCGCGCACCGCCGCCGGGTAGGTACTTGCCAGGTTGTCCCACACTTCCTGTCGTGCGAAACTTTGCCCATGCACGACCGCCGCACAGTTGCCGAGCTCGACCGTCTGCGGCTTGCGATTTGATAGCACGTGGACGTTGTCGGGCAAACGTAAGGTGCGGGTCATGCGATTCGCGGCATCGTGATTGCCCGCGATCAACAGTACTGGCACGTCGGCCTCGCGCAGGCGATTCATCTGCGTGGCGAAGTACAAGCCGGTATTGTGATCGGGCCAGTCGCCATCGTAGAGATCGCCGGCGATCACGACGAACTGCACTCGCTCGTCGAGCGCCAGCCGCACCAGGTTTTCGAGCGCCTCGCGAGTGGCCCCGCGCAGGCGATCGGCCGGCGCGCCGGGGTAGCGCTCGAGCCCACGCAGGGGGCTATCGAGATGTAGATCGGCCGCGTGGATGAATTTGAACAAATCGCCACTCCTTCAGCAGACACGACTCCATGATTGGACCCCGGCCTGGGGGCGCGGCAGCCATCACACTGGCACCGCTGGCCTGAGCATTTGTCCAGTCGAAGACTCATCCTAAAGCCGGGCCGCTCGCTTGGCAACGGCGGGGGAGCAATCGCTTGCCAGGGCAAGGGTTAGGAAGGAATCAACGAGGGTCCTTGGGCGACGATACCGAGGCTTGGCCGACATTAATCGAGCTCGAACACCCGCTGGATCTCGGGCCGCCCATACTCGGCGCCACCGGTCAGCACCTGCACGTTCGCCAACGGATGCGCCTCGCCCCGGCCATGCGTGTGTCCGCAAAGAACCGTCAATTGCCGCGTGGGAAAGTCGTGCATCACTTCCCGGATCGCTTCTCCCACTGCCTGGCAAGTGAAGTGCGGCAGCCAATCGTCGTTGGAGATTTCGCCGGCGTACCAGCACGCCTCGCGAAACGGCGGCACGTGCGTCAACAGAATCACCCGCGGAAAACGCTCGAGCGCCGGCGGCAGCACGCGGCGAATGTGCGCGGCCGCCTCGTCGGCCAGGCCCTTCAAACGCTCCCAGCGAGCCGCGCGCGTCAGGCCGATCAGTTCGGCAATCAGAAAGTCGTCGTTCATCATCACCGACGAGGCGAAGTAATCAGCCAGCCGGCCGTCGGCCCAGCCATCGTGCCCGACGAGCCCCACCTGCGGCGAGAGGGTCGCGACATTGGCCGCCGACAGATAAACCAGCGACGGCTCGCGCGCGCAGAGCGCCTCGATGCGCTGCCGCACGATCTCGATCGAACCGTAGTAATAGTCGTGATTGCCCAGCACGAAGTAGACGGGCACGCGCACCAGCCGCGCGAGCCGGGCAAGCTGATCGATCAGATCTTTTGATTCGGACGTGTCGCCGCCGATCAGCACGGCGTCGGGCCGTCGCGCGACGACCCCCGCGGCGAATTTCTCGATCTCGCCGGGGGACACCATATTCAGATGCAAGTCGGTCAACCAACAAACGCGAACTGACAAGGCTACTCCTCGCCGCTGAGCCGTACGAGTACGCGTCCGCGCACGCCGCCCGCCAGAATCTTGCTAACATGCGGCACCACGCCGTCGAGCGGCACGGTGTCGGCAACGAACTTTTCGAGATCGGCCGGCCGCCAAGCGCCCGCCATGTCGGCCCACAGCGCGGGGCGGCGCTCGATTGCCCAGGTCGCCGAGTCGATGCCCACCAGCCGCACGCCGCGCAAAATAAACGGATGCACCGTGAGCGCCAGATCGGTCCCGCCGACTAACCCACACGCGGTCACGCAGCCGTGTCGATCGGTCGAGCGCAGCACCGTGGCCAGCGTGTTGCCGCCGACGGTATCAACCGCGCCGGCCCAGCGAGCGGTGAGCAGCGGCCGCGTGCCGGTGTCGTTGACCTGGTCGCGGTCGATGACTTCTGCCGCGCCGATCTCCAGCAGCCAGGCGTGCGCGTCGGCCTTGCCGGTGACCGCGGCCACGCGATAGCCCAATCGGGCCAACATGGCGACGGCCAGGCTGCCGACTCCGCCGGTTGCTCCCGTGACGAGCACCGTGCCGCGCGCGGGGGCGATCTCGTTATGTATCAACTGCTCGATCGATTGCGCGGCCGTGAAACCAGCCGTGCCAAAGATCATGCTCTCGCGCAGCGAAAGCGAGGCCGGTAGCGGCACCACCCAGCCGGCGGGCACGCGCACGTACTCGGACCAGCCCCCCCAGGCTGGCGCGCCGAGATCAAAGCCGGTGATCAGCACGCGATCTCCCGGCTTAAAATTGCTGCTGGCGCTCTCTTCGACAATGCCGGCAGCGTCGATCCCTGGCACGTGCGGAAACCGCCGCACTACGCCGGGGTGGCCGGTCGCACCGAGCGCGTCTTTGTAGTTGAGCGACGACCAGGCGACCCGCACCAGCACGTCGCCGACCGGCAAATGGTCGATGGGCAGTTCGCTGACCGCCGCCGATGGTTTGTCCTCCCCCGACTTGCTGACCAGGTAGCACGCAAAGTTCTTGGGTGGCATCGCCCAGGTTCTCCCGATTGTGTCCCGCCGCGCGAGCGCTCGTTCACTAGCGCGCTTCGCCGTTTACTTCCGGCAAATTGAACCGCTGAGTATACGACATGCCGCGGCGCTGCATAACCGGTCCGTAAACGGCATGCGACGCGCACGTCACGGCCTGCCAGACCACAGCCCCACTCGCTCGCGCTGGGCCGCCTGCTGGGCTTCGCGAAAACGCTTCTTCATAGCCGACGAATAGTGGAAGTGCAGTTCCGCCCTGGCGAGCCCCGCGCGCACGAGCGCTTCGTTCAGCAATTCGTCGTTGACCCACACATACGCCAGAAAACGATCGAAGCGATCCTTGCGCTCTTGATCAAACGTCAGCCGCACCGGGCCGCGGGCAATAAACTCCTGCGTGAAGCGGCTCGCCTCGGGGCCCCACGCTTCGACCGGATGATCGGGACGCACCGTCTCGGGCGTGTTGACGCCGATCAGCCGCACCCGCGCGTGGTTGGTCAACAGCAGCGTATCGCCATCGACGACGCGCAGCACCTGGTGCTCTCCTTCGGCCAGTGCTTCGGGAACCGCTGGCTCGCCAGCGTGCTGCACAGCACGATACGCCGCGAGCGCCGCGATTACTGCGATCAACCAATAGCCCCGGCGACCCCGCCATCGTGAAATTCGAAAAGGTGACATGATAACTCGTGGTTGAGGGACGGCTGCCCTTGAATACACCCAAGTGACGAGTCGATACCCGCCAACCTCGTGGTTGCTATCATAGCGGGCGATTACGAACCAGGCTTGAAGGAGGTCCCGTGGCGATTGCCGGTGCGAAACTAGACCAGCCCGTGCAGCTCGCGCGCGTGCTCGAAGTCGGCCTCAACAGCAAGCCCGACGCGCCTGCGCTCGTCTCGCTCGAACGGACCTGGACGTGGCGCGAGTTCGACGACGCCTCGACGCGCCTGGCCCGTCACTATCTCGCGCTCGGTCTGACACCCGGCGATCGCGTCGCCTCGCTGCTGCCCAATCGCGGCGCGCTGCTCGTTCATTACCTGGCCTGCTTCAAGGCCGGCCTCGTCGCCACGCCACTCAACTATCGCTATCAGGCGCCGGAGATCGATCACGCGTTGGAGGTCAGCGGCGCATCGATCCTCGTTGCGCACGCCGAGCGTCACGATCTGTTGGCCGCCAGCAAACAGGTTCCGCGGCTGCCGCTAGGCCGCATCTGTTACGGCGCGGATCAAGAAGTTTCAAAGACAACGATTCAGCGGCTCGAAGACCTGCTCACCGCCGACGCGCCGTCGATTGATCTCGCGCCCCCGCGCCCCGAGGATCCCGCGTTTATCTTCTTTACGTCGGGCAGCACCGGCAAGCCGAAGGGCGTAACCCATTCGCACGAGACGTTCGGCTGGATAGTGTCCAGCGCCGTGGCAGGGCTCGCGCTCTCACCGACCGACGTGTTTCTGCCGGCGACGTCCGCCTCGCACATTGCCGCCACGTCGCTGTCGTTTGCGGGGCTGGCTGCCGGGGCCTGTGTCGCGATCGCTCGCTCGTTCGGCGGCGATGAAATCCTGCCAATCGTCCGCGCGACTCGACCATCGCTCCTCTGCATGCTGCCGGCTCCGCTCATCAGTCTGGTGCGCGACCATGGCGCAGCTCGCGAAGACTTTCAGTCGCTGCGTCGCTGCGTCTCCGGCGGCGATAAAATCTCGGCCGAACTGGAGCACGAATTCCAAACGCTGGCCGGCTTCGCCATCGAAGAACTGTACGGCATGACCGAGACCGGCACCTCGACGATCAACCCGACCGCGGCCGGCAACCGCATCGGTTCGATCGGCAAGCTGGCCCCCGGCTACGCCGCTTCGATCCGCGGCGACGACGGCGCCGAAGTCCCCACCGGCACGCCCGGTCGGCTCTGGATTCAGTCGCGCGCCAACATGATCGGCTATTGGAATCGCCCCGACGCCACGGCCGAAGCGATCGTCGACGGCTGGCTCGACACAGGCGACCTCGTCTCGGCCGATGAGCAGGAGTACCTCTGGTTCCGCGGCCGCAAGAAGCAGATCATCATCCACGACGGCTCGAATATCTGCCCTCAGGAAGTCGAAGATTCGCTCCTCGAGCATCCGGCGGTTGCCAGCGCCGGCGTGGTGGGCATCCACGATCTCGTTCATGGCGAGAATGTCCGCGCCTACGTCACCTTGCGGCCCGACGTCGCGCGGCCGACGACCACGGAGTTGGTGGAGTTCTCCCGCGCCCGCGTGGGCTACAAAGCGCCGGATGAAATTGTGTTGCTCGCCGAGATGCCGATGAATGCGGTCGGCAAGGTCGACCGCGTTGCGCTGAAGCAACTGGCCGACGCCTCGGTAAACCGACACCTGGCGTGACGCCTGGCATTTTACTTCCACAGGTGCTTTTCGCACGTTGGTTTCTCAGCCGCACCGTGGTGGCTATTGGCTGTCACGGCGTTGGCATTGAAGCGACCGACCGGATAGCCGGCGTCGCGCGAAGTCTGCAATCTCTACCGCCGAAAGCGCGGCAGGCAAACCAGGTCGAACGCCGGAGCAACTCTCGTCCCCGACGCTGCCAGGCGAGACTTCAGGCGATCCGGGGCGACCGTCGGCAAGAAGCGACTCGGTTGCCTTATCGCGAGATGTTGGCCGCCGGCGGAATTCTCCCCAAGCGGATTTCGTTGGCGAGTTGCTGATAACCCGGATGCTGTGGCGCGACAGCTCCCAGAAGATCGAGCAACTGCTGCGCTTGCGCGGAGTGGCCGGCCCGCAACTGGGCATCGGCCGACAAGTAGAGCGTATCGGGGCTCGTATCGCCGCGCTGCCTGGCTAGCTCAAAGTCGGCCGCGGCTTCGTCGAAACGGCCCAGCGCGCGCGAGGCCATGCCCATCAGCAGCAAGACCTGCGGTGGCTCTTCGCCGGGCGGATAGGTCTCGCGCAAGGCCTGCAGCGTGGCCAGCGCCCGCTGCGGTTCGTTGAGGCGGCGATGCAACTCGGCGACCCGCAAGAGCGTGTCGCCGTGATTGGGCTCGTAGCAGAGCGCGCGATGGTAGTCGGCCAACGCGTCGCGCATCTGGCCCGTGTGCTCCTTAATTCGAGCACGCACAGTCCATGCCTGGGGAGATTGCGGATCGAGATCGACGGCCCGATCGGCGTTTTCACGGGCCGGCTCGAGTCGCCCTAGCTCGAGCTGCATTTCGGCCAGGCGAACGAACAAGGGCGCGTCGTCGGTTGAAAGCCGCACGGCCGTGCCGAGCTGTTCGAGCGCAGCGTCGCGCGAGCCACCTTGCCAGAGCGCTTCGGCATAGTAGCGCCGCGCTTCAGGATCGTTGCCGCAGGTATCGACCGCTTCGGCCAACAATCGCTCGGCCTCGGGCGTGTCTCCGCGGTCCAACGCGCTGATGCCGATCTGCGACAGCTCGCGGCACTTCATCACGTTTCGCGAAACAGTGCCGTCGCGACCGGTCAATTGGCAGCCGGAACTCGCGACCACGCAGGCCAACCCGCCGAGCAAAACAGCGCGCGAGAGCCTGCTGGTTTGCTGACGAATCGACCGAAGCGGATTAGCGGCCATCGGCGGCGGACGGTATCAAAACGACGTTGCTGCGGCAAGGTATCCCGGTCGTTTTGTGGCCGGCAGCGCGCAGTGCATCAGTCCCTCGCGAGGTTGGCTCGGTTATGGCTAGCCCAGCCACCCGCGTTTGCTACCATACGGCATTGATTGCACCCGGCAGGAAGCTTCCCAATGCCCCAGGTTTACCAGCATTTCGGCATCCGTTTTCAGTATCCAGACAACTGGACCCTGGATGAAGAGGAGGCCGTCGCCGGCAATCGGTCGGTGGCGGTCTATAGCCCTGACGGGGGCTTTTGGTCGGTAGCCGTCCATCCCCCCAAAACCCCGCGCCAACCGCTGCTTGACACCGTCTCGGCGGCCATGCGTGAAGAGTATGACAACCTCGACGCCGAGCAAGTCACCGAGATCGTGGCCGGCCACAAGCTGACGGGTTACGACTTTAACTTCTATTGCCTCGATCTGACGAACACGGCCCTCGTGCGCACCATCGACTTGCCCGAGGCGGTGCTGCTGGTTTTCTGCCAGGCGGAAGATCGAGAGTACGCGGAGATTGGTCCCGTCTTCGAGGCCATGACCCGCAGTTTGTTGTCCAACCGACCGTAGTACCCGGAGCGCGCGACATGGCAGTCGACCCGAGGACCGAGCCGCGATCGGCGGACGATGCTCCGGCGCCGGAGTCGTTTCGGCCGTATGTGCCCGACGAGGCGCGCATTCCCGAGTTTACCTGGCCGGCCGTGTTGCTGGGCACCGTGCTCGGCATCTTGTTTGGTGCCTCGTCGCTGTACCTGGTGCTGAAGGTTGGGATGACGGTTTCGGCGTCGATCCCGGTCGCCGTGCTGTCGATCACGTTGTTTCGGCTCTTCTCGCGCGTGCTCGGGCTGCGGCGCGCGACGATCCTCGAAAACAACATCGTGCAAACGACCGGCTCGGCCGGCGAATCGATCGCGTTTGGCGTCGGCGTGACGGTGCCCGCTCTGATGTTGCTCGGCCACGATATGGAGCTGGTGCGCATCATGACCGTCGGTGCGCTGGGCGGGCTGCTTGGCATTCTGATGATGATCCCGTTGCGGCGGGCGTTCATCGTCAAGCAGCACGATCAGTTGCGCTATCCCGAAGGGACCGCTTGTGCCGACGTGCTAATCGTCGGCGAAAAAGGAGGCGCGACGGCGCTGACGGTCTTTGTCGGCTTCGGCGTCGCCTTCCTGCACAAGTTCCTTTCCAAGGGCATGCTGCTTTGGTCCGAGGCGGTAAACGTCCCCTTATCGCGGGCCAAGCAGGGCTTGCGTGGCGTGCTGGGGGGAGAGCTTTCGCCAGAACTCTTGGGGGTCGGTTACATCATCGGGCCGCGCATCGCGTCCATCATGCTGGCCGGTGGCGTACTCGCTTACCTGGTCTTCGCGCCGCTCGTCATCCTGATGAAGGGCGAACTGCCCGTCACCATTTCGCCTGATGATTCGTACCTCACCGCAGAGTTGAAGATCGCCGATTACGTGCGCAAGGAATACATCCTGTACATCGGCGCCGGCGCCGTCGCGACGGGCGGAATCATCAGCATGATTCAAGCGATGCCGCTGATTGTTTCATCGATCTTCTCGGGACTGCGCGACTTGCGTGGATCGTCAGCAGCCGCCCCCGGCAGGGCAGGCACGACTTCGCCCGATGACGATCACCGCCCACGTACCAGCCGTGACCTGCCGCTGCTCGTGGTGTTTGTCGGTGCGGTGGGGCTCGTGCTGGCACTCAGTTTCTTCAAGACACTCGGCCTGGGGTTCGGGGCACAGGGGATTGCCGGCTCGATGCTGATCGTGCTCTTCGGATTCTTGTTCGTCACGGTATCGGCGCGGCTGACCGGTGAAATTGGTTCGTCATCCAACCCGATCTCAGGCATGACCGTGGCAACTTTGTTGCTCACCTGCTTGATCTTTCTCACGCTCGGCTTGACTGATAAAGCGGCAACCCTCACCGCGCTGACCGTGGCCGCGGTCGTCTGTATCGCCGCCTCGAACGGTGGCACCACGGCGCAAGATCTCAAAACCGGCTACCTCGTCGGCGCCACGCCCTGGTTGCAACAGGTGGCGATCCTTATCGGTGCGCTAAGTTCGGCATTAGTAATCGGCGTGACCTTGCTGCTTTTGAACCAGGCCGGCACGGTCTACAGTCGCAAGCCCGAGAATTTGCCAAATTACCAGGTGCCGACTGAAGAAGTTGCCAGTCTCACGCAACTCGAACGTGCGGGAGGCGAGTATGCCGGCCAAGACGATCGGCTCTATCACGTGCTGAACGTACACGGCCGCGAACGACCGGGCCTACCGCAAGGGCGCTACCTTGTCGACGACAGTGGACGCATCTGTTATCTCGTCGATCCGGCCATCAATGGACGCCTGGCGACGCGTGACGACGGTATGGCCGCGTCCAAGTTCGAGGCGCCCAAGACGCGGCTGATGGCGCTGATCATCGATGGAATTCTGAATCGCAGCTTGCCGTGGGAGTTGGTCCTAATCGGTGCGCTCGTCGCGCTAACGCTCGAGTTAACTGGCACGGCGTCTTTGCCGTTCGCCGTGGGGGTCTACTTACCGATCGCGACCTCGGTGCCGATCTTTCTCGGCGGCGCGGTCCGCTGGTTGGTCGATCGGTTGCGACGCGGTCGCACCGAGGGGGACATGAGCTCCGGCGTTTTGCTCAGCTCAGGATTTATCGCCGGTGGCTCAATCGCCGGCATGCTGCTGGCATTTCTCGCCATCGCGCCCGATGCGGTTCGCAAGGCGCTGGAAATCGGCGGGCGCCTTCCCGACGGCTGGCGCTCGCTGCACGGCCCCGATTGGCTAGCCTTGGTCGCCTTTGCCGGCTTGATCGGCTTGCTGATGCTGGCCGGTTACGAGAAAATCCTTCGCGGCAAGTCGCCGCCCGATTCTGGCCAGTCGTAGGACTCGGCCGGATTTCCCAAATTGATCAATTGACCTCGCTCCCCCCGAACACGGCTAACTAGGAAACGGACCTCCATGCGACGCCTCACACGACAATTAGGAACTTTGATGCTGGGTGCCATCTTGAGCAGTGCGGCTTTAAGCAGCTTCGTTTCGGCCGACGAGGGGATGTGGCTTTTCAATAATCCGCCGCGCAAGCTGTTGCGCGAGAAATACCAGTTCGAGCCGGCGGCCGATTGGTATGAGCATTTGCAGAAGGCGTCCGTCCGTTTCAACAGCGGCGGCTCGGGCTCATTTGTTTCGCCGGGTGGGCTGGTGATGACCAACCATCACGTGGGGGCCGACGCCCTGGCCAAGCTCAGTTCGGCGGAACACGATTACCTGGCCGAGGGCTTTCACGCCCGCACGCACGATGCCGAGATCAAATGCCACGATCTCGAACTGAACGTGCTGGTGAGCATTGAAGACGTCACGGCGCGCGTCAACGCGGCGGTCGCGCCGGGATTGAATCCGACTGATGCCCAGCAGGCCCGCCGCGCCGTGATGAGCGAGATCGAGAAAGAGTCGCTCGACAAGACCGGCCTGCGCAGCGACGTGGTCACGCTCTATCAAGGGGGCTTGTATCACCTCTACCGTTTCAAGAAGTACACCGACGTCCGTTTGGTGTTTGCTCCGGAGAAGGCGATCGCGTTCTTTGGCGGTGATCCCGACAACTTCGAGTTCCCGCGCTATGATCTCGACGTCTGCTTCTTCCGCGCTTATGAGAACGACGCGCCGGCCAAGCCTGAGCACTATTTGAAATGGAGCGCCGCAGGAGCGAAAGACGGCGAGTTGATCTTCGTCTCCGGGCATCCGGGGCGGACCGAGCGGCAGAACACGGTCGACCATCTCGAGTTTCTGCGGGATCGCGCGTTGCCCTCGACGTTGAACTTGATTCGCCGTCGCGAGGTGCTGCTGGCGACCTATTCCGATCGCAGCCATGAGAACGCCCGTCAGGCCGAAGACGAGTTGTTCGGCTATCAGAACTCGCGCAAGGCACGGCTCGGCCAGATGGCTGGCCTGCAAGACCCGGCGCTGTTTAAGAGCCTGGCCGATCGCGAAACGGCCTTGCGCGCGGCGGTCACCGGCAACGCGAAACTGCAAAAGGAGGCCGGCAGCGCCTGGGGCGAAGTGGCCGCGGCCCTGGCAGCCTGGAGCGCGTTTTACGACGACTACGCCCAGCTCGAGCAAGGGCAGGCGTTCAATAGCGAGCTGTTTTCGATCGCCCGCACATTGATTCGACTTTCGGCCGAAACGGCCAAACCGAACGGCGAGCGCCTGCGCGAGTTCCGCGAATCAAATCTCGAGTCGCTCGAGCAGCAACTTTTTTCGACCGCTCCGATCTACCCGGCGCTGGAAACGGCTAAGCTGGCCGACTCGCTCGGTAATTTCATCGAGAAGTCGGGCGCGAAGCACGAGCTAGTAGCCAAGGTACTTGCTGGCAAGTCGCCGCAAGCCCGCGCCGCCGAGTTGATCCAGAATTCGAAGTTGGCCGATGTCGAGCTACGTCGCCGCCTGGCCAAAGAAGGGGCCAGCGCTCAAGCGGCCACGGGCGATCCGCTGATCGAATTGGCGCGTCTGGTCGACGGCCCGTCGCGCGAAGTTCGCAAGCGCTATGAGGACGCGGTCGAAGAGCCGCTACGACAAGCGTACGCCAAGATCGCCAATGCCCGCTTCACGCTCTACGGCACCGAGACCTATCCCGATGCCACGTTCACGTTGCGATTGGCCTTCGGCACCGTGAGTGGATATGAAGAGCAAGGTCGCCAGGTGCCGCCTTGGACGACGATGGGGGGAACCTACCCGCACGCTGAAGAGCACGGCAGCGTTTATCCGTTTGCCTTGCCTCCGCGCTGGCTCGAGCGCAAGGACAAGCTCGATCTGGACACGCCGTTTAATTTCGTGAGCACCGCGGACATCATCGGTGGCAACTCGGGTAGCCCCGTCGTCAATCGCGCGGGCGAAATCGTCGGCATTATTTTCGACGGCAACATCCAGTCGCTGGTGCTGGCGTACGCCTATACGGACACGCAAGCCCGCGCGGTGTCGGTCGCGTCGCCGGCCATTGTCGAGGCCCTCAAGAAGATTTACGACGCCAGTGAACTCGTGGCCGAGTTGGGGCGTTAGCCTGCATTTCTCACCAGCCAAGAAAGCTGGTAGCGGTATTCGTTCGCGGGTGCGTCGTCGTCGTCACTGTCGCTCGATGTCACTGTCGCTCGATGTCACTGTCGCTCGATTGGCTTTCCTCGTCTTCGTCTTTGGTCTCGAGCACGTCGGGCAATTGCCGCTCGAAATCGTTGCGCCCGCGGCGCGTGATCCGCGTTTCGACGGCCCGAATCTGCTCGATTTCGGGCAGGCCGACCAGGCGTTTCAGGCCCTCATCGCCGATCGCGGTTCGCGAGATATCGAGCCAGCTAAGCGTCTTAACGCGGGCCAGTTCGAGCATGCCAGCATCGCTGATGGCCGTCCCTTGGAGATCGAGCCAATGCAGCGCAGGCAGCCGCGCCAGATCCTTCAGGCCCGCATCTGAAATCGAAGTATTGACGAGTTCGATCGATTCGATCGCCTTGAGCGCCACGAGTTGACTGATGCCGACATCGGTCACGGGGGTGTTGCTCAGCGAGAGGTTCTTAAGCGCATTGAGTTTGGCAATTTCGGCCAGACCGGCGTCGTTGATGAGCGAGCCGCTTAAGTACAGCGAGTCGAGCGGCAGGGTGGCCAGGTTCGCGAAGCCGACGCCGGTAACTCCCGTTTCGGTGAGCGCAAGCCTGCACAACTTCTTGCACCGCTGCAACGACGCCAGCGAGCTGTCTCCGATATGGGTTTGATGCAGACCGAGGTATTCCAGGGCCGGAAGAGCGGGCATTTTGTCGAGTCCATCCGTCACGAGCGGCGCGCGACTCAGCAATAGGGTTTTGAGGCGCGTCAAGCGGCCGAGCGCTGCCAGCCCGGGACCTGTCACCTGCGTGCCATCGAGGTCGAGCGTTCGCAGAGCGCGCAACCTGGCAAGGGCCGGCAATCCGGCGTCGGTCACCTGAGTTTCATCGAGCCGCAAAATTCGCAGGCGGAACAACCTTGCGAGGTGGGCTGTGAGGACGTCGTCGGCCGGCGTACTCGTGAGCGCGAGCGATTCGAGCGACGTTAGCTTCGCCAGTCCGTCGCAATCACTGGTGTCCAGATCGCATTGCCAGAGCGAAAGGTAACTCAGCTTCGTCAGGCCAGAGAGGTACTTCAACCCGCGGCCCCGCACGTCGGTATGGCCGAGATCGAGCGTCTTGAGTTGCTCGAGGTCGCGCAGATGGGCCAGTCCGTCGTCCGAGACGTTCGTACCGCTGAGGTTCAGATTCTGCAGCTTGGTCAGGCCCTGGAGATAGGCGATTCCGTCATCGCCAACGTTGGTATTTTCAAGACGTACGTCGACCAGGTCAGCCAACTCGCCGACTTCGGCCAGTAGATAGTCGTCGATCTGACAATCAGCGAGCGAGACGGCGATCGGCGGCCCCCACGGTTCGTTCGATAACTCCATGCCGTCCAGGCCCCAGGGGGCATAGGGAGGTTCAAAGTTCTCGGAGTTGTTGTTGGCATTCTTGGCGGACGATTCGTCGGCGTCGTCCTGTGTGCCCGGTTGCTGCTGATACCAAACCTGTCCCCCCGCGTTCTCAATGCGCCAGACCGCGGGGTAGCGCGACACGTTGCGATCGGCCATCCATACCAGGCCCATCGAGCCGCCACAGAGAAGCAACATGCAGCCGACCACCAAGCCGATGATCAGTAGCGCTGTGCGTAGCGGATGACCCTGCCGGGGGGCCGGCGCTTCGAACATGCCCTGGTTCATGACGCGTGACTACTCTAGGCAAAAGCGAGGTCGGACAAGCGTTCGCTTGCGCTACGAGAGGGGCCAGCGAACCTGCCCTGAGATTAGCATCCGCGCATCATAACCGGCCATGGTCGTACGAAGCAAAGCCGTGCCGCGGTGAGAGAACCGCTGGCTGCCCGCGAATCACGCTCTTCGGGGGCGAATTGAAGGGCAAAAGTGGCGTGGCGGATCGCCCTTGACCGCGCGCGTCAGACGCGCGCGGCAAGACGAAACATCGACCGTCATTCGGGGCCACGGTCGAAGTACGAGGAGCTATCCATGAAGCGCGGGTAATGCCCAGTCGAGCGGATCTTGTATTGCGACGGAATTGCGCCACCGCGGGCGACTCGCGGGCTGATTGCATTGGCGCGCCATTGTTGCATCTTCATTGAGTTCATGCCGAAGCGGGCCAGGCCCCCCGCCTGCTGGGCACGCTCCGCGCCTTGCTGCAGCGTCGCCTGTTGCCGGGCCATGCCGGCACGCTCGCCGCTCGAGGGTTGGATGCGCTGAGCCCCACGTACCGAGCCCGCGCCCATCGCTTGCTGGGCTTGCGACTGCAACCGGCTCGCCGCCCGCTGCGAGCGAATCGACTGCTGTGCTTGGGCGCCCACTGCCATCACGCAGCAAACTACCGCCGCAACGACCCCGCGCAATGCCAAAGTTCTGACGGGCATAAACCAACCTCTTAATGTGGGCTCCGAGCGTGGCCGGCGCGACGCTCGAGGATGAAAACCCCTCCGGTCGCCTTTCCCGGCACATATGGCCAACCCAATTCCACCATAGCGAGACCTGACAACCGAGGCAAATCAATCGCCGGCGCGGCCCTCGCCGCCAATCGGCAGGATCGCGCAAATCCTTACGGCTGGCGGCTTCTGGGCCCGATTGCCGGCCGTCTGGCTACCAGGCCACCTCGGGCGCGGTCGCATCCGACGGCATTTCAGCCGGCAGCCGCCAAACGTGGGTGCCAAGCCGGTCGGTGAAGTACAGCGACGACCCAGAAGACTTGAACGCGTCGCCGTCGGCCCAAAAAGCATAGAAATCAGGATGCACGGGCTGGGGCCGCCGGGCGTAAGAGTGATTGTTCACTTGGTCCTGCGTAAGGGTCTTGTCTTTCCGCCACGTGGCTCCCCGGTAGGCGCTGGTCCACATTACGATTTGCCCACCCGTGCCGAATGGCTGCGGACCGGGCTCGGTCGGCGCGATCAATCGCCACAGGCCGGCCGACTCAAGGTATAGCGAGCCCATGTCGTAGTTGTGATCGCTCGTGGTCACCTTGCGATCGATCCAGGCGGAGCCATCCCAGCGGGCGATGCGCCAAGTACGAGGATCGTTGGCCGGTCCCGGCTCGTGACCGCGGCTGGTGAGATACAAGACCACGGGATGCCCCTGCTCGTCGAACTGCAGGTCTTTGAGATAAACAAGCAACTGCTGCGACTCAAAGTCGCGCACCAGGGCCGGGTTCGACGCCTGTTCGAGCGGTGTCTCGACCGGGCGGCCATCGACCGTTTGCCATGTTTGCCCGCGGTCGCGAGTTTCCAAGTAGTACAGGTTCGTCCGCGCGTCGAGGCCCCCTTGCTGCGGATGGTAGTTGAACGCCGTGGCTACACGCCGCCGATCGGTCGTGCTGATCTGGTAATGGCCACGCGCAATCTGTGCGAGTGGCGCCGGCTCGGTCCAGTCTCGCCCATCGGCACTGGTCATCCAGAACATCCGCCGCTGGCCACTCACATACCGCGTGTGCATGAAGAAGAACGAGCCATCGTCGAGCACCCACGGCTGGCCATACGAGAAATTTGTTTCCGCGATGCGCTCGAACGAGTCGATCGCGTAGGGCTTCGAGCTGCGATGAATGAACGCCGGCCGCGAAGTGCCGTGCGCGTTGGAGAAGATCCACAAATATCCCGAGAGGTCGATCGCCAGCACGGGATTGTCGTGGGCGTCGCCAGTCTCCTTATCGAGCAGAATGCGCGGGCGGGGCACCGTCTTTGTCTCGTGATCGAAGTACGAGACCATGTGCAATAACCGCTTGCCCGGCGCGGTGCCCCCATAGATGAAGAACGTCTTATTGACGGCCGGAGCGTAGCAGGCCATCGGCAACTGCTGGTGCGGGTAGGTGCCCATACCACCAGAGTATTTGTAGGCGTATGGGTCCTTCGTCGGGCCGACTGAATACCAGATGCCGCGGTAGCCGGTGTCGGTGGCCAGTGTGAACGGCTCGTCGGCCACGACCGTTTGCGTCAGGCCGATCCACAGCAACGCGGCGGTTAAGAAACGCATCGGTTTCATCCTTTGTTCGCTCTCGAATGTGCGTCGCGTCGGCAGCTACACCGCGCGAAACACCAGTCATATCCGACCGCTCTGATCCCCGCGGCAACCATCACGTGGCGAATTACCTGTTTGGGTACCGTGCGACTCAAAGCCATTTGCGGAACTGTGGGAACTTCGTGATTGTGGTTCGTTTCGGTAATTTCGCCAACAGGCGTCGTACGCGTCAGGTTCCCTCGCCGGAGCCGATTTGCCCGACGAACGCTGCCGCACGCACCCGGGGCCGGGCCCGAACGCATCGGCGAACCGCCGCGTGGCGTGATATTCGTTGGCCGCGATCCATCTCCCAGCGCGTGAAAAAATTGCAAAATGACCCTTGACAAACGGTCATTATTTTGTATATAATTCCACGAATGGCTCGCGCGTGCATCTAGCAATGGTGCGCGGATTCGCGAGTCACACGACTTTCCTTGGCCGGCGCCCGCCGAGCCATTGCGTACGAATTCATTGGACCAAAAGGAGTAAAAGACTCCCGCGCTAACGGTGCGCGAGGAATCGAGCCACTAGCGACCATATCTCTCCCCAAAGGCCCCGCGCGCACGCGATCGCGTTCAGTGGGCTGGGTCGAGGGCCTGTTCGCGGTGCGCGCAGAACCGAAATACCGCAGTCGAAACACCGCAGCACGTCGCTGCTCCCTCAAGGATCCCACGAGTCAATCGTTAACGGATCGGGCGGAGTGCCGTTTCGCGGTGCGCGCAGAACCGAAATACCGCAGTCGAAACACCGCGGCACGTCGCTGCTCCCCCAGGGATCCCACGAGTCAATCGTTAACGGATCGGGTGGAGTGCCGTTCCGCGGTGCGAGCCGAGCAATCTCGACGAAACAATGCAACGCCGCTATCCAACGCCGAGCCGAAATACCAGGTCGTAGCCGACCGCCATGATCCCCACGTCGACCATCACGTGGCAAATCCACGCGCCGACAAGCGAACCCGTGCGCTGATAAAGCCAGGCCCAGATTGCGCCGCCGATCGCCACCGCGGCCGACAGCAGCACGGTCATCGCCGACAGCCCGTCGAAATAAATTCCGACCACCAGCGTGTGATGGGCCATGAAGCCCAGGCTCGAAATCACGATCGCCGCCACCACCGGCACCAAGGTGCGCAAGCGGCCAAATACGAACCAGCGCCAGTAGTATTCTTCGAGGGCCGAGTGGATGAGCGAATAGAACGTGGCCAATGCCAGAAAACCGAGCGGCGTGGTGATGCCTGCGTCGGCCAGTTTGCCGCGGACGATCTCCGGCATGCCGGAGATCACCGGGTGTGCGCGGAAATATCCCGCGTACAGCGCGAACAGCGCCGCGACGATCACAATGCCGAGCCCCGCGCCAGTGAGCGCGCTAGCGCGGCGGCTGGCCGGTGTCGGCGTGGTGGTTGCGCTTCGATCGAGACGAACCAAACCTTGCCGCCGCCGTTCGACACCCCAGACCCAAGCGACCGGTAGCACGAATTGCAACACCTTGCCGACGCTGTAGACCAGCTTCACACGAGAGTCGCCGGCGAACACGATGAAATAGAGCCAGGTGATGAGCGAAGGAAAAGTCAGTGCCAGCAGGAGAACTGCGATCAAGGGCCCGCGGTCGGCGGCGCCGTCCCCCGATTGGAGACCATTTGTGGAGACCGATTGCTTCATCGAATTGCTAAGTGCCTCGACAACGAACGGGGGCAACTGCTAGGTAGCGCGGCGAATTTCGAGCCGCACGTTGGCTTCGGCCTTCTTCGCTGGCGGCGCGACCGGCGTGCCAGGCGGGCCAACAATTTCGATTGCCAGCTCGTTACGCGGCTTCAAACACGAAGTGACGTCATACTCGCGTGCGGCCTCGGCGCCCGCGATCGTGCCCAGGCTTTCGCCATTGAGAGCGATCGTCAGTGTGGCTCCCCGCCCTGCGATGCACAACCAAACTGCTTCACCCGGATCGAGGTTACTGGGTCGCGAGAAGCGCCGCCGCCAGCAGATTCGCGCGGCGTCGCCACATTCAACACCCGTCGTCCAATCGTGCGGTAGCGGAGCGGAGCCGGCCGGTCGTGGGTCAGTTGAGACAGCTCGTGACGGCGCTGGCTCGCTGCCGCCAAGCGCCTTGGCATCACGTTCCGTGTCGGGCAGCACTTCAAAGTGCCAAGGGCCGCGCAGTCGAATCACATGAGGATAAATCACGGTCGACCCATCAAGCGTAATGGACAACGGTTTTAATGCCGTGCTTCACGCGATCGACGTAATGCGAAAGAGAGTCTCGCTGGCCGACGCGATCGGTGATCAGCCGCGCGGCCAGGCCCGGCCAGCGGCGCTGGCTCTCGGCCAGATCGACGATTGCCCGCTGAAAATCACGCGGCGCCGCGTTGACGCAACCAATATGCAGATGATTTCGAATCAAGCTCTCGCGCATCAACCGGGTGACATCGTGTACCGCCGGTCGCGGCGTGCGCGTGCTCCCCAGCCAGACCGCCACGCCACAACTCGCCAGGCCGCGGCTCGCCAGCAGCAACACGTCGTCGGAGCCGGTGCATTCCAGCAGCAGATCGTAGCCATCGCGCTCGACGTCGGCTGGCTCGAACGTCTCGTGATCGGCGTGCAAATAAGTACCGCTGAACGCCCGCACGAGTTCGGCCCGCGGACTGTCGGCGGCATCGCGTCCGTAGACCGCGGTTGGCCAACCACGCACGCGGCAGGCCAACAGCGCGGCCATGCCGATCGGCCCCAAGCCCGTGACCAAGACGCGCGGCGGCCATTTCTGCCACTCGGCGGCGCCGAGGCGGGCCTGTTGCAGCAGCACCGCCTCGTTGATCCCTTTCTCGGCGACAGCGATCGGCTCTGTAAGAACGGCTGCCGAAGCCAGATCGGCCGGCACTGGCACCAAATGGCGCGGCTCGTCGAGCCAGTAGGGAGTCGAGAATCCGTGCTCGTGATAGATGCCGCGCTCGGTGAACTGACCAAACGCCAGCATGTCGACGCGGCGCTGCTGCTTCGGCTTGCTGCGGCGCACCACAGGCACGACGAGATCTCCAACCGCTGTGGTCGGCGGCGCGTCACTCGCGGCAGGTCCTACTTCGATCACGCGCGCCAGGCATTCGTGCCCCAGAATCAGATGCTGCTCGCCGGCCGGCACTTGCGGGTCACACGAATGCAGAATCTCACGATCCGTCCCGCAGACTCCCAACTCGATCGTCTGGCACAGCACCTGCCCGGGCTGTGGCCGCGCCGGCTCGGGCGCGTCGACCAACCGAGGTTCGCTGTGGCCAGGGATCGCCGCGATGCCGAGCATGTGTGTGTCATCCGTGATGGTTGCGTGGGTCGCGGAAATCTTTCGCGAATTGCCACCGCGTGGCAACTACTTACTTGCTTCCTGCACGCGGCGCTCCAACGCCCCGTACAAGATCGGCGCCGTTTCGGGCCCCAGGCTGTTTTCCTCGCCGTATTGATCGCTGTCGCGACCGTAAGCGAACGGCTTCTTCTCGTCCCATTGCCGCTTGGGAACGATGTAGCCCACCTCGTCGTTTGCCAGGCCGATCACCAGGATCTTCTCCCCCGGCAGAAGTTCGACAATCGATTTCTCTTGGGGCGCGTCCTGAAAATCCGCGCCCGGGTCGATCGGGTCTTGGATCTTGCCGTAGACACTCTCGGGATAAACCTCGCCCGGAATGCAAGCGATGTGCAAATCGCCCAGGCGGACGTACGCGACTTCGGTTTCGGCGGCCGGCTTCTTCCCTTTCGCGTTCTTAGAAGTCAAAAGCTCGCCGACTTCCTCGGGATCACCAGTCCAAATGTGCCCGCTCCGCTTGAGCACGCCCAACATGCGAGCTGCTTGATAGAGGGGATTGGCCAATGGCACCGAGATCGCTTTGGCCGACGTGGTGAATCCGGTCAGCGAAATCGGCTCGGCCGCGTCGATCGCCTTGGTGGCCAGCTTGGCGACTTCCTCGCCGTAGATACGGCAGAATTCGAAGTCCCCTTCGCGCAGTGGTTCGCCCGCCGAGTTCGTCATCACGTCGCGCGGCGGCGCCATCAGCCCGCCGACTGGGCCCGTGAAATAGGCCACGGGGCAGTTGTACTTCTTCTTCAATTCGGCAACGGTCACACCGGGGAAATCGGCCGTGACCACCGTATTATCGCCCCCCATCGTCTCGGGATGATTGTTCCATTGCACGAAAATGCCGGCCAGCTTGCCGTTATCTTTGCGCTTGAACGAGAGGACGCGGATAATGTCGTCGAAGATGTACGGCTCGCGGCTGTCGCGCAACAGCGCCTTGTCGGCGGCCGTGCCGTACGTGGCATCGACCGCCACGGCGGCCGCGTCGGCCTCACCGATCGCCTTCACGGTTTGCGCGACCAGATGATCCATGTACGCGGGGTCGACTCCCGCCTTCATCGGCGTGGGGCCCCAGATACCAACCGTGTCGGGCCCTTCATGATTGTGCGAGCTCGAGACCATCACGTACTTATAGCCCTGGAGCTGCTCGCGAATGATCTTGACCGTGGGATACTGCAAGCCGACCACGTCGGCGCAGGCGAACGCAATCTTGGCGTCGCCGTCCTTGAAGACGACAGCGCGCACAGCCAGCGGATCGTGTACGGCGGTTGCCCGGCGGTTCTGACCGTAGCCGGCGATCCACACGTCCTTGTTGGCGACGTCGGGCGTGATGTCTGCCTCGGCGAAGCCAACTTCGAGCACGGCGCCCGTGGAGTTGGCCGGTTGGCCGGTCACGACCAGCAGCAGGATCGCGGCGATCTTCGCGGCGGATTTCAAAGACGCATGAATCTTGGCAAATCGCATGGAAGGCACTTCTCCGATTCTTCGGCGGGCGCGCAAAACTGGCGGGAAAGCACTGATTTCGTCGCAACCAGCCTAAGCTGGCTGACAGCAGGGCTCAACCCCCTGGTGAACCTCGCCACCGCCGCGCGGAAGCCCAAAATCTCCAGTTCAGCCCGTTACGCAGGCCGGCAGCCGGTCGAACGCGATCGCTTGCTCGCACCAGGCGGCCGCTGCCAGCAGGCTCGATTCGCCGAACGCGGGGCCGACCAACTGCAAACCGGTCGGCATTCCGTCGGGGCAAACTGCGCACGGAATCGTCACCGACGGCAAGCCGGAGTAGCTCCAGCAGGAGTTGAAAGCCGGGTCGCCGGTCGTTTCCAAGCCTCCGGCCGTGGTAGTGGTCGACGGCATGATCAGTGCCTCGACCCCCTCGAAGGACCGCTGCACCGTGCGGATATAGCGTTTCTGATGTTCGATCGCCTCGACGTAATCGAAGATCGGCATGCCGTTTCCGCGATCGAGAAGTTTCGAAATCTGGGGGCTGAACTTTTCGCGTTGGCTCGGGAATGTCTCACGGTGAATGAACGCCGCCTCGACCGCCATGATCCGGTGGTGCAGTTCTGGCACGCGCTCGAACCCTTCGGGCAATGGAACTTCGCGCACACGCGCACCGGCCGCGCGCAAGCGTTCGACGGTTCCCAGCGTCGCTTCGCGCACGTCGGAAGTGCACTTCTCCAGGAAGTATTCGCGCAGCAATCCCAACCGCGGCACGAAGCCAGGTTGCAGCTCGCTGGCATAATCGGCGACCGCCTGCCGCGAAGAGATCGGATCGGCCGGATCGTGCCCGGCGATCACCCCCAACACGATCGCCAAGTCGGCCACCGAGCGTGCGATCGGCCCCGGATGATCGAGATGAAAGGCCAGCGGGAAGATGCCGGCCAGGCTCACGCGTCCGTACGTTGGCTTGATGCCCGCCACACCGCAGTAGGCCGCGGGGCGGATAATCGATCCACCGGTCTGCGAGCCGATCGCCGCCAGGCACATGCCCGTGGCGACGGCGGCCGCCGATCCGCTGCTCGATCCGGCCGGCGTGCGCTCGAAGTTCCACGGATTGCGCGTCGGTGGCGGATCGAACGAGGCGAACTCCGTCGTCACCGTTTTGCCCAGCAAGATCGCGCCCGCTGCGCGCAGTCGGGTGACGATCGGCGCGTCGGCTGCTGCGACATGCCCCTTGCGCAGCGGGGAACCCGCCAAGGTCGGCAAGCCCGCGATATCAACGATATCCTTGATACCGAGCGGCATGCCATGCAGCGGGCCGCGAAATCGCCCGGCCGCGGACTCAGCGTCCAGCTCGCGCGCGAGCTTTCGCGCGCCGGTGGCATCGACCGACACCCAGGCTTTGACCTTCGGTTCGAGCTTCTCGAACTGGGCCAGACACTCGTCGACAAGTTGGGCCGCGGAGACGCGTCCGGCCCGCAAGTCGATCGAAGCTTCACTCAAGGTCCGCAATCGATGCGACATAATCGTGACCTGCAGAACGTTCGATTGAGTTGTTTCTGGTCGCTACTTCTTGGCGACGATTTTCCGTGCGTTCAGCGAGGGATCGCCGGCCAGCGGGAGCTTGACGATTTTGCCCGTCTCGGCCGCTTTATAGATCGCCAGAATGATCTCGACCGAGCGGCGCCCCTGATGCCCATCAACGGCGGGCGCCCGCTTTTCATCGATCGCCTGGCACACATCCCGAAACAGTCGGGCGTGCCCATGATGGCCGATGGCCGTTGGGTCGCTGGCCCCGCCACCGGTGCTGATCGAGCTCTGCATTTTCTTGGCGATCGCGGCGTCGCGGCGGCCGCGCTTGGCGAAATCCCATTTGACAATGTCTTCTTCTTCCATCGCCGCCGAGCCCTCGGAGCCATGAATCTCGATTCGCTTGAGATAGCCGGGGTACGCAGCCGTGCTGGCTTCGATCACACCGAGCCCGCCACTCTCGAACTTGAGCGTGGCCACCACGGTATCTTCGACTGCGATCCGCTCGTGCGCGAGGGTCGCCGAGTGGGCCGTGACTTCGGCAACCGGGCCCATCAACCAGGTGAGAATATCGACGCTGTGGATCGCCTGGTTCATCAGCGCGCCACCGCCGTCGAGTTGCCAGGTGCCGCGCCACGCCCCGCTATCGTAATAGGACTGCGGACGAAACCACTTCACGTACGAATCGCCGAGCGTCAGCCGGCCGAAGCGCTCTTCGTCGATCGCCCGCTTGAGCTCGATGGCCGAGTCGTGAAATCGAGACGGGAACACCGTCGCCAATTGCACGCGGTTTTTCTGGCAGGCTTCGATCAGCCGATCGCAGCGCTTGAGCGTGATCTCCAGCGGCTTCTCGACGATCACGTGCTTGCCAGCGTTGGCAGCGGCCAGGCCGGGCTCGAGATGCGCCCCGCTGGGCGTGCCAATCGTGACGATGGTCACGCGCGGGTCGGACAGCATCTCGTCAAGCTTATGGTACGCCTTGCAACCGGTACTAGCGGCCAGCCGATCGGCCGAGGCAGGCACCGCGTCAAAGCAGGCGACGAGCTTGGCCCCGCGCACGTCGGCGATCGCCTTGGCGTGAAAGTTCGAGATCATTCCGCAGCCGATGATGCCAAAGCCGTGAGGCATGCCGAATCCTTAAAAGTGAACGATGGATACGGCACTCAAGGAATCGTGCCGACGAATCGCGGATTATAAAAGCGGCGCGACGCCGCGGAAAGCAGTCCGCTAGGTTCGCAGAACTTGACGTCATCGCGGGACTAAATCGCCGGCAACAGGAGCAAGAATACTGCAATACAAGCGATGAAAAGTGAACAGGCTGTCCGCTCTCGCTCATAATACAGTGCGAGAATTGCACCGAGCCAAGGTAACGCCACGAAGTAGAACGGCACGGGATGCCCTGAGTCATGAGTTAGCACATGCAGCGCCGCGAGCCCGACTCCAGCGAATGTTCCCAACAAGGGGCGATGAAAGCGAAAGCCAAGTGTCGTGCAAATCACAACCAAAGCCACACTTAAGGGCCAGAACTCACTGGTCCTCCGGGCGAGCATCGACATCAGGCCCGTGAAAACGAAGAGCGCGATGGCGATCAATAACCTACGCAAACTCATTTGCCACTGGTTCATCTCACTTCACCGACAAAAGGTACGCGATCAAGTCGGCCATCGCCTGCGGGTCGATCTGTTTCTCCATCCCCTCGGGCATCAGCGATTGCCGAGTGCTCTCGAGCGCCTCGATCTGCGAGCGGAGCACTGTGTCGCTCTGGTCTTCGGCGCGGCGCAAGGTGACGCTCGTGGCGGTCTCGGCGGCGATCATGCCGGTGATCGTGCGACCGTCGTCGGTCACCAGCACATAGTTGACGAACTGCGGATTGACCTCCCGGTTGGGGTCGAGCACGTTCAACAAGATCGCCTCGGCACCGCGATTCTGGATTGTCGCCAAGTTGGGGGCGATCTCGTGGCCGACTCCTTCGAGTTTATGGCACGCCGCGCAGATCTTCTGAAAGACGACTTTACCTCGTTCGATGTCGCCGGACATTTCGAGCGCCGGCCGATAAGCGGCGATGATCTCAGCCCGTTCGGCGCTTGGTGCGGCCGCCAAGAGCTTCGCCACGCGTTCGCGAATCGCCGCGTCGGCATGAGTGGCCAACAGCTTCAACCGGACCGGATCGAGGTCGGCGGCTTGGAGCGTGCCCGCATCGACCGCGTCGAGCACCGCGACGATTCGCTCCGCCCTGGCAAACAGGATCTCGCTCGCCTCGTTACGCAGGGCCGGCAGCATCGTGGGCCACAGCTCGATCAACCGGGCGGCGACCTCGGGCCGATCGAAACGCGCCAAGGCGGCCAGCGCCGCGCGTTGCACCACTTGGGGTTGCCGCTGGTCGATGAAAGCCACGACAAACGGCGCGACGGTTTCAAAAGATCCAAACGTCAGATCGGCGATGGCCGCGGCCCGCTCGGTGGCTTCTCGATTCTCATCAACCGCGACTGCTTGGGCCTGTTCGACGAGCGAACTAAGTACCGCGTCAATCTGGCTGGCTCCCGCAGTTGCAAAGGTATCACGCAATGCTCCAACTGACGGTAAGCTCGCCGCCACGCCGCGCAATAGCGCCGCCACCAACGGCTGATCTTCTGGCGGCAACTTCGTCAGACTGTCAGCAAGCGCCGCGAGTTCTTGCGGTTGCCGCTGCCGACCGACCTGTTCGGCGAAGGCGGCCGCCAAGGCGCGACCTCCTTCGCTACGCCGCAGAACTTCATCGGCGAGAAGCTGAGCCAACATCGCGCCTGCTCCCTCGCCTAGAGAGCTTTGAATCGCCAGTCGCAGCCAGCGATCGGCCGCGTCGCGCTGCGCAATTCTCATCAGCACGGGCAACCGTTCCTCCAACGGCAATCCACCAGCGCTCAACGCTAGTTGGAATCGCACGCGCACGTCATCATCGGACGCCATGCTGGCCAACTTCCAGCGCAGTTCCGGGGATTCACCAAGCGCCCGCTCGGCTAAGCGCACGGCGTGCTCGCGGACGCGCGGGTGTTCATCGGCTAATCGCAGCAACAGAGTTTCAGCAGGTAGCGCGTTTTGACCCGCCAAGGCATACAACGCGTGCATCCGCGCCTGCGGCAACAACGCCCCAAGCGCCAACTGCCGCAATGGCTCGACCGCCGCCGCATCCTGACGCTCAAACAACAATCGCGAGGCCGTGTCGCGCTGCCAGCCGTTGGCGTGTGCCAAGGTCGCCACGAACTCGGCAGTCGATGCAACACTCAGTCTTGGCAACTTTGGTTGTTGGAACCCGTCGGGCACCACGCGATAGATCCGCCCGCGATCCCGGCCGCTCGTCAGATCAAGGTGCTTCTTGATCATCGGCGGCAGGCTGGCCGGGTGCTCAATCACTTCGCGATAAACGTCGGCGATGTAAAGCGTGCCGTCGGGGGCGTTGGCGAACTGCGCGGGCCGAAACCAGATGTCGGTCGACGCCACGAACTCGACACCTTCGTCGGCTCGTCGGGCAATTTGTTCGACGCCGTTGTCGGCCAGCAGCTTGCGATGTACGAGGTTGCCGCCGACGTCGCCGACAAAAGCGTTGCCGCGAAAGGCCTCGGGCCACGCGCCGCCGCGGTAGATCGTTACGCCCGTCGCGCCAGTGAAGTAGCCCGCCGCACGACCGCCCCCTTCGACAATGCCGGGCACTTTTTTCGAAACTCGCAGCCGCGTCCGCACAATTCGCCACGGTTCGACCGGGCTGATGCGGTAGACCTCCGCCTGCGGGCCATCGGCGGCGATGTTCAACCGCGGCGACGGGGCCGCCAAGTACGGGTTGCGGGCGACATACCGCTCGTCGAACATCACGAGCTGAATGTGGTCGCTGTTCGAGCAGACGAACTTGCGCCCCCAATCGTCGAAGCACATGCCGTGCTGAGCGCCGCCACTCGTCGCTTCAATCTCCAACGTGCGCGGATTGAACGCGAAGTCTCGGCCTCCGAGCCGCACCGGCGCGACACCCGCCCGTGGCTCGCCGTTTTCGTCGCACGGCACGACCGCTCCGCCAGAACTTGATGTCGCGCCGTGGATGCGATCGTCGAGCCCCCAATGAAAGCTGTTCAAGAGCCCCTGCACGTTGTCACGGCCGAAGCCGGTGAACGCCCGGCGACGCACATCGGCCCGGCCGTCGCCGTCATTGTCCTTCAAGTACCAGATGTCGGGGGCGGCGCCGACGAACACCCCGCCGTCGAAGCAGGTGATCGCAGTCGGCCAGGAGAGCTTCTCAGCGAACAACGTGCTGGTCTCAAAGCGGCCGTCCTCGTCGCGGTCTTCCAGCAGGCGCACATTGCCCAAGAAGTCCTTGTCCTGTTCGGAGTAATCACACATCTCGACCACGAACAGCCGCCCGTCGGCGTCGAAGGCCAGGGCCACCGGGTCGCGCACCAGCGGTTCGGCCACGACTTGTTCCAGGTGGAAGCCGGGCAACGTGCGGAAGGTTTCCAGGGCCGTGGCGGCGGGCGTCGGCGCGATGCGCGGCAGCTCGGCCGCGTAGTCCTGTTTCTCCGGGTCTTCTTCGGCCGGCGCGGCAGGCGGATCTGCCGGAATCGCAGCCCCTCCCAGCAGGGCCGCCACTGCCAGCAAGAGGACGAATCCCTGGACACGGATCAACCACTTTCGACGTCTTGTTGTGCTCGTGGGCATCGTAGAATGTTCGTCGCGGTTCGAGCCGCGTCGCCGGGATGTTTAATGATTAAGTGGTTGGCGTTTGGCTTGAGCATAACACGCCAGCAAGACGCTCGCCCCCCTTGGGCGGGCGGACCAATCGGAGCCCCAAATCCCCGTGTACGAACCACTGCTTCACGTTGTGCTCTATCAGCCGGAGATTCCGCACAATACTGGGAGTGTCGGGCGGACTTGTGTGGCCGTGGGGGCGAAGCTTTGGCTGGTGCGGCCGCTCGGCTTCCGGCTCGACGACTACTACCTGCGCCGGGCCGGCCTCGACTATTGGGAGCAGCTCAACTGGGAAGCGGTCGACGATTGGACTGCTCTGGCGGAGCGGCTTCCTATCGAGCGGGCCTGGTTCTTCAGCAAGCGGGCCGAACGACCCTACACCGACGTGCAGTATTCGGCCGGCGACATCTTAGTGTTCGGCCGCGAATCGGCGGGGCTGCCCGATGAACTGATCGAGGCCCACCGCGAGCGGCTGCTGCGGATCCCGATCCGGCCGGCAGCCCGCAGCTTGAACCTCTCGAACGCGGCGGCGATCGCCCTGTTCGAGGCCCGGCGGCAGAACGATTGGCTATAGACTTGCCGGGCTGTCACTAGGTCGGGCTGGCACCAGGTGTCGAGCCAGAAATCCTACGACTCGCCGCGGAATCGTTTGCACTCTGCGCAAACCTCCTGGATAATCATGGCGTGGCCCGATTGATCGCGATCAATCAGCAAGGATTGCCTGCCATGTCGCGTAAGGTTTTTTCGAGCCGCCTCGCCGGCTATCTGTCTTGCCGTGCGCGCGTGTGTCGCTCGTTGCGCGGTGCCGTTCTCTATGACGCCATGCTTCCGGCGGCGCTTGTGGCCGCATTGCTTTTGGGATCGCACGCCGTCGCGCAGCATCACGGTGGTGGAGGGCATCACCACGGCGGTGGTCATCATGGTCACCATCATGGCGGATTCAATAACAGTTGCTTCAGCGGTGGCTTTGGCGGCGGTTTTGGTTTCGGCGGATTCGGCGGGTGGGGTGGTTGGAACAACACCACGTTGATCGTCGGAGGTGGTTACCCGTACGGGGGCTTCTACGGCGGGCTGAACTACTTCAACGGGCCGGTCTGGGGTGGACCGATGTGGGGTGGCATCGGCTGGCCTTACCCGCTTTACATGCCGCCAGTGGTGGTGCCGGCCGAGACCTGGTTCGGTCCGCGCGCGATGGAGCGTTTTCTCGGTCTGGGGCCCGACTCGGCGACGATGACCTTGATGCAGCCGCAGTTGCCGGTAAATCAGGTGCCCGTGAATCAAGCGGTCGCGCCTCCCGTGAATGTCGGACAGGCAAACGGCGGCGCGGCGAACTTTGGCGCCGTGGGCGCAAACAATGGCGCGGCGAAGCCGGACGCTCAGCCGCTCAATGGCCCGGCGGTCGAACACAATCGTGCGCGACCTGCTCCGCGCGTGCGTGAGACGAACGACGAGGTTCGCACCCGCGCCGCGCGCCGTCTGGCGATGGGAGACGAAGACTATCGCGCTCAGCGCTATGGCGAAGCCTACAGCACTTACCGCCGCGCCGCGGAGATCGCTCCCGATCTCTATGAGGTCTACTTTCGGCAAGGACAGGCGCTGGTGGCCTTGCGCCGCTACGACGATGCCCTGAAATCGTTCAAGCGTGGGTTGGACCTCGACCCAAACTGGCCGCGCCGTCCCATGCGCTTGACGGAACTTTACGGCCCGAATCAGGCAGCCTTCGTCGCCCACCTTGAGGCGTTGGCCAAGGAAGCGGTCGCGCGCCCCGGCGATTCGAGCCCGATCCTGCTCCTGGGCATCGAACTCTATTCAAGCGGCCAACAAGATCGCGCGAGGCGTTTTTTCGAACAAGCGGCGGCGCTGGCGGGCGATTCACCGCTTTACGCGGAGTTGTTCTTGCGCGAGCTGAATCAACCCGCGCCTCCGCAGCGCGTGGCCGCTGTGCCCGAGCGCTTCGACGCGCCGCAGCCGGTGGTTCCCAAGCTGCCTGGCGTCGAGCTGTAAGCGAGCAGAAGTTCGCAGATTGGTGAGCGTCGCGGCGCAAGCTCCGCGGCGCAGATTTACCAGGAAGTCGCTCGATCAGGTCGTGGCCACGGGTTGAGATTCAGTTTTTTCGCGGGCCCGCGTCGAGTCGCCCGCCGGTGGCTCACCGTTGAGGCCCGGCTTGTAGAAGCGCCCGGCCAATTGCGGTTGATAGTTTTCGACGCCGGCAAGCCGCGCCATTTCGACGAGAAACTTCTTTGTCAGCAGCTCGAGAACTTCCTTCTCGTTTTCGCGGCCATAATACTCGGAGATGTCGATCAGCTTGCCCACGACCAAGCGAGTCTTGGCGGTCATGAAGAAGAACCCATACGCCGTGCCGTCATAGGGTGAGTTGTGGATGTAGCACGGAATCACCGGTACCTGCGCACGCAGCGCGATCATCGCGGCGCCGGGGCGCCCAGGCAGCAGCACGCTGCCCGTGGTGTTGATGCGTCCTTCGGGGAAGAGCCCTACCAGGTGCCCCTCTTGCGCGAAGCGAATAGCCGCTTTGGTTGCCGCGGTGTCGATTCCTGCGCGCGATACCGGGATCGCGCGCAGCAGCTTGAACGCGCCGGCCAGCCACTTGGCTTTGCTGTATTCGCTGGCCACCATCCAGTGAGGCAGCCGCTTTAAGCCCATTTGCACGAAGGCCGGATCATTGCCGCTATGGTGGTTGCAAACGATGACGGCGCCCGTGCCGGGGTCGGGCAGCGGCCCGCTCACCTGAAGACGCCATACGACCCGCGTCCAGATCACCGCGATCAAGTAAAACGGCAGCCGCGCCAGCCCGTAGTCGAACTGCCGGTAGTAGCGCCAGAAGTTCGCGAGGCCCAGTAGGCCAAGAACGACCAGGGTGCCGATCGAAAGCAGCGTCGTGGCGTGGTCGGAGAACATCAGTGGCACGGTCCCTAAAGGCGGGTCGCGGCCGGCGGCCGAGTACCTGCAAGCTTATCACACCTCTGACCTGCCCGGCAGGCCAATCGGTCGGTCCGGTAATCGCGTACACTGTCCGGCGGACATTTCCGATTTTGTGGCACCCGGAGGCTCTCTACCGATGCTTTTAGGAGTCGTCAGCGATACGCACGGACATGCCGAGTTGGCCCGCGAGGCCGCGCGCATGTTCGCGTCGCTCGAAGTTGCAGCGGTCGTGCACTGCGGAGATATCGGTACCGCCGAGGTCATGGCGCTGTTCTCGGCCTGGCCGTGCCATTTTGTCTACGGAAATTGCGATGAACGCCGTGCGGCGCTCGCCTCGGCCGCTAGCGGCGCCGGCCAAACCTGGCACGGTGCGGCGGGCCAGATCGAATTGGCAGGCCGCCGCATCGGCTTTCTGCACGGCGACGACGCACCGCGAATGCGGCAAATGATCGACTCGGGCGAGTTCGACCTGGTCTGTTATGGCCACACGCACAAAGCCGAAACGCACCAGGCGGGCTCGACCTGCGTATTGAATCCCGGCGCCGTCTATCGGGCCAACCCGCGCTCCGTGGCCGTCGTCGAACTGGAGACGATGACGCCGACAATAGTACCGTTCTGACGGTGCGGCTACGGCCTCCGCAGGTCAACCGCAAAATTCGTCGGCGCGGCCACGGTTTGCAGCGGCGCATAGGTGCCGCTATAAGCCCGGCGCACGCCGCCGCGTGGGTAGAAGACGAAGCCGAGATACGCGTCCACCGTGCCCGACGCGACCGGCGTGATGAAGTTGCCCTGGCCAAAGATTGCCAGCCGATCGGTCAGCGGAACCAATAGCTCAGCCCCGAACACGAAGGTATCACGCAATCTCCGTCGATCCCCCAGCACGGCATTCACCTGTCCATGCTGGTTGGCCATGCCAGCCCACAAGGTGGTGAAAACAGACGTGGGCCATTGATAGCGCCAGTAGACATTCGTCTGGGTGATCGGCGATAAGATCACCTCGGTGGCGCCAAAGTTTGCCCGATCGCCGAAGCCGTTGAGGGCCGACCAGGCGCCGAACGTGCTGCGTGTCGTGACGTCGAGACTCACATTGATGCGCCACTGTCCCAGGAACGAAGTCGCGTAGTATTCTTGCGCGAGAAAGTCGTAGACCACCCCCCAGTTCGCGCCGAATCGCGTCCGCTGAAAGACACCGACCGTCGTGAAGCTCTGCGTGCGGCCGGCCGAGCCGATCAGCGGCTCGGTCACTTGCACGGCGTCCGCCGTGGCGTCGAGCGCGGTGCCGACCTGAACGCCCAGCCCCCAGGGCGCCCAGAGTGGTAACCCCCAATTGAACGACGCCCGACCACCGAACTGCGCGTTGACGCCGAAGTCTTGCGGCTGCTTAGCGCCGTCGAGTCCGAGAAAGACCGAGAAGTTATCAAGCAATCCTGACGGAGGTGGCGCCGTCAATGCGCACGGCTGGCAACTGGCATCCGGCAGCGGCGTGACTTGTGCGAACGTGGCCGGCGCAACGCTCTCGCGCGACCCGAGCACGTCGATCGGCTGTGCAGTCTGCCGTTGCGGGGACGTGAGCCAGACCGGCGCCAACTCTGCCCTGAGGGGGCTCACCGTCGAAATCGAAATCAGAACGCCCGGCAGTACGACAGACACCCAAACCACTCGTGAGAATGCAGACATGCGATCGTGCCAACCATCCCTGGTGTCGCGCCGCGATCCTTCCCTGGATCACGCTGGGCACCTTGGCTATCGGCGCGCCTACCGAGGCAAACGCGACCCCATTCAGCCGTCGATGGGTCGTAGCGTTCGTAGCGATTGGTGGGGCACGATCGACGGCTGAAGCTGGTCTCAATTCGTCCAGTTCGAGGGTCGACGACGTCCGAATGATCTGCTCCAGACTAGGCTTTCGCTGCCCAGCCACTGCTGCCTTACCGCCGTGTTCGCGGCCCGGCTGACAAGCTCTTTTCGCGCGCTGGTCGCTGAAGTTCTCAAGCCCGGAGAGACTCTCGATGCCCGACTTGCTCGGCCACGGCTTGCGCGATGCGCAGGCGGAAGGTTCTAAATTGTTGTCGTCCTCAGACTGCCTGATCTCGGCAACGGAGATCCGCCTTTCGGAAATCATCGCCGCCATGTCGGTGGCCCTCGACGTGACGACGGGCCAGCCCGCCGGACATAGCATGCGCAGCGCCTTAATCGGCATGCGGCTGGCGCAAGAGCTGCGGCTCGACACGGCCGATCGCTCGGCGCTGTATTACGCCTTGCTGCTCAAGGATCTGGGCTGTTCGAGCAACGCCGCCAAGATGGCCTACTTGTTCGGCGCCGACGACCGCACGCTGAAGCTGCACTCCAAAACCATCGACTGGACGCAAGCTGCGCAGAAGCTCAAGTACGCCTGGCAACAGTGCGCGCCTGGCGGCAACACGTTCGACAAGCTGCTGCGCATGGCCGCCCTGATGCGCAGTGGCCCCAAAGGCGAACGGCAGCTCGTCGAGCTGCGCTGCGAGCGCGGCGCCGACATCGCACGCACGCTGCAGTTCCCCCAAGGCACGTCCGACGCCATTCGCGCGCTGGACGAGCATTGGAACGGTCGCGGTCAGCCGTACGGCATCCGGGGCGAACAGATTCCGCTGTTGGGCCGCATCTTGTGTCTGGCGCAGACTGTCGAAGTCTTCTTTAGCACCTACGGGCAAGTGGCGGCGATCGAGGTCGCCCAAGCGCGTCGCGGGCGGTGGTTTGACCCGCGATTGGTCGACGCGCTCAGCGCATTCCGCGGCGAGACGGCATTTTGGCAACGCTTGCACAGCGACGACCTACTTGCCGAATTGGCCCCCTGGGAACCACGTGACGCCGTGCTGATGGCGGACGACGCCTGCATCGACCGCGTGGCCGAAGCATTCGCCAAAGTGGTCGACGCCAAGTCTCCCTGGACCTACTTGCACTCAACCAACGTTGCCGAAATTGCGGTCGGCATCGCACGGCAATGCGGGTGCGACGTGCGTCTCCAGCGCGATATCCGCCGTGCCGGCTTGCTGCACGACATCGGCAAACTCGGAGTGTCGAGCCTCATCCTCGACAAGCCCGGTAAGCCGACCGACGAAGAGTTTGCCGAGATTCGCCGGCACCCGGATTACTCGCAGCAAATCTTGCAACAGGTGGGCGCGTTCCAACGACTGGCCGACGTGGCCAGTGCTCACCATGAGCGGCTCGACGGTCGCGGCTACCATCGTCAGCTTGGCGAAACGCAAATGCCGTGGGTGGCGCGCGTGCTGGCCGTGGCCGATGTCTGCGAGGCCCTCGGCGCCAAACGCCCCTATCGCGACGCCCTGCCTTGGGAGCGGGTCCGCGAGATCATGTCCAAAGACTTGCACTCGGGCTTCGACCCCGACTGCTTCGCGGCCTTGGAGCGTTTTCAGGAGCAAAACCTGCTGCCGTCGCGCGTCGAGGCTCAACTCCAGGCAATGGATCGAATGATGACGGAGTTGGCGTAAATTCACGGCGCACTGGCCCTGGTGTCGCTACTGCGTTGCCCAGGCTTGCCGCGCCGGAGCCCGAAGTTTTTTGACAGTTGCGATTTCCCTGCTTACGAAGGCAGACGTATCATTATGAGCAGGGAAACCGCGAAATCGCCGCCGGATCGCTAGCGCCTGGGAAAGCGCTGGCCGGGCCACCTCGCCCGTTATCGCCGGTCGGCGGTTCATCTACCGATCGCCCAACGGGGGGCGAGCGATACCACCGCTCTTGTTAAGGGTTCGTTCCATGAAGCGCTTGATTGTATTCTCGATGTTGTTCGCGGTTCTGTTCGCCAGTAGTTTCGCGTCTACCGCTGCGGCGCGATCGGGCCGCACGCGATACCGCAGTTACTCGTATGGTTCGCGCGTCGGCAAGAAGCCTGTGAGCCTCAATACGCATTACTTCTACGGCTACAAGGGCATCGGCGGGAATCGCGGTTAAGGCCGCACCGCGCGACTCACGCGCTTTGCCGAAATGCATCGGGGCGCCATGGCCCGCTTGACTGGTTGCACGACGAGGCCGCGAAGGCGCGGCTTCGATCATTGCCACCCGTCGAGTTGGCCGTGGTGCCTGTTTTTTTCCCGAGCTACGAAGCTGGAGCGCGGATGGAAACGACCTACGCACACACCGATCTGACGCGCGACGAAGTCGACGGCTGGCCAGCGGGGGCCGTGCTCGAGTTCGGCGCCAACTGGTGCGGTCATTGCCAGGCGGCGCAGCCGTCGATTGCCGAAGCGCTCGCGCCCCATCCCCAGTTGCGGCACGTCAAGGTCGAGGATGGACCGGGGCGACGCTTAGGACGCTCCTTTTCTGTAAAGCTGTGGCCGACGCTCATCTTCTTGAAAGATGGCGTCGAAGTCGCCCGCGCCGTGAGACCGCAATCCGTCGCGGACATCCAGTCCGGGCTGAAGCTCGTAGTCGAGTAACTCAATCGATCGCAAGAGCGCCGGTGCGAGATCACTGCGAGCGACTGAAGAATCTAGCGCCATTGCGGAGCTCGATCGCTCGGCGCCGGCAACAAGCTGACCAGCGTACCGACCGCGATGCCGACCAACAGCGAACCCAGCCCGGCCCACATAAAGCGGATGTCGAACACCTCATAGAACGCGATCGCCACGGCGGTCGAAACGCTGGCGGCCGTCGCCGCCACAGCTCCCGCCGGTTTGGCCCGCGGCACAAACATCGCCAGAAAGAACAGCACGAAGATCGGCGACGTGAGCAGATTCACTACCTTGATACAAAGGTCCATCAGGTTCCCGCGAATCTGACTCACAACTAGGCTCAGCCCAATAGCAACGGCGCCGACTGCCAGCGAGATCAGCCTGGCGAGTTTGACTTGCCCCGCTTGATCGAGCGGCGTACGGCGAAACCGCCCGATGAAGTCGGTGGTCACCACGGCCGTGATCGAATTCATGCCTGAAGACAGGCTCGACATGGCGGCCGACAACACGGCGGCGGCTACCAATCCCGTCAGGCCGGCCGGCAGGCCGATCATGATGAAGCGCGGAAACAGCGTGTCGGCTCTCTCGGTTAATGACGTTCCCGAGGCCAGCAACTCGGGGTGAGCGCGAAAGTAGGCCAGCACGGCCAGGCCGACGAGCGCCATCAGGGCGATAATGAACGTTTCGGCAATCACGTGCACGAAGACCGAGCGTCGCGCGGTGCTCGCGTCGCGCGTTGCTAAATAACGCTGCATTGCCATCTGGTCGCTGCCGGCCGTGCACACCTGCCAGACGAACATGTTCACGAATGCGGTGACAAACGTCACCCGAGCATCGAGGTGCGGCCAAAACCGCGGCGCTTCCCAGTGATCGTGCCAGGCTTGGGGCCACCAGGCGTCGAAACCGCCAAGCTGCCGCTGAATCACAACCACGCTGGCGATCGCGCCGGCGAACATGATGATCGACTGCATGGCGTCGGTGAACACGACGGCTCGCAGCCCCCCCTCGGCCGTGTAGATGACGGTCAGGATGCCCATCGCGGCCGCGAGGTATGGCGCCCACTTGGGATCGAGCTCAAATAGCGGCACAATGAACTTGCTGCTCGTGGCGTAGAGGATCGACGCCATCCACACCGCGCGCAACATGAGGAACATGCCCGAGCCCAGCATTCGCCCGACAAGCCCGAGTTTGGCCTCGAGCAGTTCGTAGCCACTGGTGACTGGCAGCCGCATGATGAACGGGATCAGCGCCCAGCCGACGACGATCGCGGCAAAGGGGAGCGCCGCCGTCTGCGCGAACATCATCGGCCCGTTTTGGATCATCTCGCCGGGCATCGCCAGGTACGACAACGTGCTCGTCAACGTGGCAAACAGCGACAGCCCGATCCAGAGCGGGCTCATATTGCGCCCACCCAGCAGGTAGTCGTCGGTCGACTGCGTGCGCGTAGCGTAGTAGCGACCCACGGCCAGCATCGCCGCGGCATAGACCACGAGCACCAGATAATCCCAGAAGCTCATGTGGGTGACTCGTTCTTGGCGTACGCAGCCTGGTGCCAGTTGACTAGGTAAGAGGTTTGTCGGCGGGCAAGCTGCGCGGCAGCGCCGCTTGCAGCAAAAAGCCACCATCAACGACAAGCGTGGTGCCGGTGATGTAATCGGCTGCATCCGAGGCCAGAAACGCGACGGCCTGGCCGATGTCGTCCGAAGAGCCCAGCCGGCCCCAGGGCAACGCGGGGGCGGCCGCGGCGATTGCTTTGCCGCCAAAGGTCTCGTGTTCGCCTGGCGTGTCGATCCACCCGGGCGCGACAACGTTCACATTGATGCGGTGAGGTAGCAGCTCCGCAGCGATCGTTTTGGCCAGCGCTACGAGACCGGTCTTGGCGGCGTTATAGGCGGCACTGCGCACGTAGGGGACCTCGGCGTGTACGCTGGCGATGAAAATGACTTTGCCGTGCGTGCTCGCGGCGACCATCTGCCGCGCCACGAGTTGGCTCATATGGAAACCGCCGGTCAACGTCCCCTGAATGACTTGTTCGAAGAGTGCGGGATCACAATCCAGAAAGTCGGCCCGTCGCGACAGGGCGGGGTTTGACACGAGGATGTCGATCTGCCTCATCGAGCGCTGGGCCTCGGCCGCCACGTGCTCGCACGAAGGTCTCGTAAACACGTCCCCTGGCACGAGCCAAGCACGCCGACCAATATCCTGTATCTCAGCCACGACGGCGCGAGCGTCGTCGTTCGCCGTGCGATCGTTGACCGCGACGTCGGCGCCAGCTCGCGCCAGCGCGAGTGCGCAACCACGACCGATGCCGCGCGCGGCCCCCGTCACCAAAGCTCGCTTGCCAGTCAGATCGATCTGCATCGACGACCCTCTACAGACGAATTCGCACCCAATGTACACCGAGGCATCCCGGCGTGCCCGCATAGTGGGTCAGCAGCGCGCGACCATCGGCCAACAAGCGAATCGCGGGGTGCCCGAAGCTCCACTTGCCCATGTCTTCCCAATACTGCTTGAAGTCGACGTGCTCGACCCCTTGTGAGATTGCCGCCCGTTCTTCGTGCGTGTAAACCGTCAGGCACTCGTCGGCCGGCCACGTGGCGCCTCCATCGCTGCTCGACCAGAGCTTGAGCGTGCAGGGGCCCGCGCGATCGACCACGAAAGCCAGCGTGCGGCCGTCGGGCAGCACAAGCGGCGCGGCGATCTGACCAGGGATCGTTGTGGCCGCGATGCGCTCATGGTGAATGTGGTCGCCCACGATCGTTGCTCGGCGGCGATGCACGGCCAGGTCGCGCTGCTGGCGGCGATCGTGCGTCCAGAACATAGCAAAGAATTCGCCGGGCCGCTCGGTGGCACAGAGCCGCTGATCCCAGTAATACACGTGCTGCTCGGGGTCTTGCGCGACCATCAGCGGTTGCGAAAACGTCCGCCCGCCATCCGTTGACGTGATCAGCCAGGCCGCGTGGCGCGCCCGGCGCGGGTCGTCGAACTCCTTGAAGCTTTCGAAGGCGTAGGCCAACGTGCCGTCAGGCCACGCGATCACCGGGCCAGTGGTCGCGCAGCCCGTCAAACCGGGTGTCGGCAACTCGCGCCAATCGCTCCAGGTTTCTCCATCATCGTGCGAGTCGGCGCACAATTGCTTCGAGCGCAGAATTCCCTCGGTCGCGGGATCAAACAGCGGTCGCTCGGGCTCGCTACGGTCGAACCAGGTGGCAAATAGCAGTAGCCGCCCCGGCACGACTTCGATCATTTCGGGCGCGGCCAACGAGCCAGGAACATCGCCCAGGTCGGTGCGAAGCCGCGAGGGCAGTTCGCGCCACGTGAGTCCCCCGTCGCGCGAAGCGCACAAACGAATCGTCGCGTCGGGGGCGTGCTTGCCACTGCCGAGTTGGAATCCGCACAGTACCTTGCCGCTGAAAAGTGGGCACAGGCTCGTGAACGAGGCGACGCGCTCGTGCGCCCCGCGATCCGCCCGCTGGGCATCGTAAACGACTCCGCGAGCCTCAATTTCACAGCGTGGCATACGGCAACCTGCCTGGCGACTCGACGTGCGCGGCCTGGACTTGGATGGAAACGTGAGCGAGATTCTATACGCCTGCCAACAAGGAATCATCGCATGAACTTGCAAAAGCGGAAATTCACGACGGCCACCCTCAGGCGTTTGTGGTCGCCGTGCGCAATCGCCTTGCTGCTGGCGACGGGCGCTGGCGGCTCGATCATCTGTGTCGCCGCGCCTCCCAACGTGGTGTTGATCATCGCCGACGATCACGGCTGGCACGATTACCGGTTCATGGGCCATCCGCATATCCGCACGCCAAACCTCGACCGGTTGGCGGCCGAGAGCCTGGTGTTCACGCGCGGCTATGTGCCGTCGTCCCTCTGTTCGCCGAGCCTGGCGTCGATCATCACCGGACAGTACGCGCACGTGCATGGCATCACCTGCAATGATCCCCCCTCGGCCGATGGGCAAGGAGGCGCCACGCCTGCCAAGCGCGACAACCCGGCCTTTGCCGCCGGACGCGAAATCCTCAACGCGCGCATGGCGCGTGCGGCCACGATCCCGCGATTGCTAACCCCCCGCGGCTACGACAGTCTGCAAACCGGCAAATGGTGGCAAGGCAACTACGCCGTCGGTGGCTTCACGCACGGCCTGACGCACGGTGATCTCGCGCGCGGCGGTCGTCACGGAGACGACGGGCTGGCGATCGGTCGCCGCACCATGCAGCCGATCGCCGACTTCATCGCGGCCGCCAGCGATGCCGAGCGACCGTTTTTCATCTGGTACGCCCCCATGCTGCCGCATCAGCCGCACGACGCGCCCGACAACTTTGTCGAACCGTATCGCGGCGTCGCGCCGAGCGAATCGGTCGCCCGCTACTGGGGCAATATCACCTGGTTTGACGACACCTGCGGCCAACTGCTGGCAATGCTCGAACAGCACGGACAGCGAGACAACACGATTGTGATTTACCTGGCGGACAACGGTTGGATCCAAGACCCGCAAACGAACCGCTCCGACCCGCGTTCGAAACAATCTCCTTACGACGGCGGTTTACGTACCCCGGTTATGATGCGCTGGCCCGGGCATGTGACACCGCGTCGCGACGACGCACACGCCGTGACCTCGCTCGATGTGCTGCCGACCGTGCTCCGGGCTGCCGGTGGTGATCTCCCGGCTGGTCTCCCTGGCGTCAATTTGCTCGACGATGCGGCCGTTGCCCGGCGCGACGCCATCTATGGCGAAGTGTTCTTGCACACCGCCCGATCGCTCGACGATCCGGCGGCCAATCTCCGCTATCGGTGGATAATTGCCGGCCAGTGGAAGTTGATCGTGCCCAACAATACGAACGAACCGGCGGCCGCGGTTGAGCTGTTCAATTTGGCGAAAGACCCCGACGAGCGGCAGACGCTTGCCGACGCCGAGCCCGCTCAAGTGACTGCCTTGCGGGCCAAGCTCGACGCCTGGTGGCCAGCGAACGCTCAATCGCCCGTTGTGCCTCTCGGGCCACTCCGGTGATCGTAACCGATCGGATTACCTCCTTGAAAAAGGGTTCTTTGATGGAGCGATCAATTGATGGTGACGAGCTCATGCGCGATCTAGCTGCCATCTTGCGCGAGATCAACGAACAAGGGTTCGTATACCGCGTCACGGTTGGCCCGTCCGCAGCGATGCCGGAAGCAATCGGCGGCCTTGTAGATCGGACGGGTGAAATCGTTTTTGTCCTGGGGCCCGAGTCGATTCTCGGAGGAGTGTTTGGACTCATCGATGAAGAGTACGGGTGGCCGCACCCTGTGCAATCGTCGGGCATCAAATGTCTTGCCGATATCATGCCCCGGTGGCGATGTCATCCGGTGGTTTATGTCGACAACACGATTTGTGCATTGAGTGTCAGCATTTGGGAATACGAACGCCTGCGCGAACGGACGACGGGAAAGTCATCTCTGCCCGAGACTGAATCGTAGGATGGGCTTTGGCTCGCGACGGAGTCGCCATACGCAACACGGATCGTAAACATTGAAGACGCTACCTCCCACCGGCGGCTTGCGCGGTGGCCGCCGAGCTTTCTTCGCCCGGGTGATACACCTTCTTGGCGTGCTGTTCGACGTCTTCCCAATAGAACCAGCCGGGCTTCAGCTTGCTTTGCGAGAGGAGCTTCGCCTGGTCGTCGAAGTGGGGCGACTTGGGATCGCCGCTCGAACCATACTGAATCAGCGAGCCGGCGCGAATTCGCGGCGCGAATTCCACCGCCGACTGATAGCTGGCCCCCACCACCGCGTAGTGCTTCTTGACCACCTTGACCGGGGGCAGATTGATCGTCGGCGTGAAGTACATGGCAAACGCCGAGCCCAACGGGCCGTGGAAGCCGGCGCTGGGGTAACTCGGCTCCGCATCGCTAAAGGGAATCTGGAAGAAATCGGCCACGTTGGCGTGCCGCTGCAAGCGGCTGATGTCCCCCCAGGCAACTTTCCACTCGCCATAAGTTTGCTTGAGCTTGTCGGCAGCGACCAGCAGCAGCTTGAACTGCGCCGGTTCGTCCCCCACCAGTTCGCGCTTCAGCACTTCACTGGTGAACTGGCCGTACATTTCCTCGTACCAGGTCGTGAGCAACGGCATCTGCGTGCATTCGATCGAATTGCGGCGGTCCCAATCGAGCAGGTGCATCAGGAGCGGCTCGACCTGGGTGGCCAGCGCGGGATCGCTCGTCTTGAGTTCGGCAAACGCCCGCTCATAGCGCGGCAACTCGACCACGGCCCAGTAAACGGTGGTGTCGAAAATCGATTTCTGCCAATCGTCGAAGGTGACACCGTGCATTTCGCGCAATAGCATTCGCGAGACTTTGGCCCGCCGTTTGTCGTCGTTTTTCTCCTGCACCATGTAGTTGGGGTAATCGCCGACCGACGGGTTGCCGTCATCGGTCACTGTGAACGGGCTCTGGTTGCAGTTCTGCACGAAGCCCGAGGGGGGATTAATCGTGCAGGGCAGATCGTCGAAGGGGTGGATTCCTTGCCACTCGGTCTTTGGCGTGCTGCCATCAACCGCGTGAGCCCAGTCGAAGCTGGGGTCGCGCTTGGGGACGATCCCATTGTAAAAGTAGGCGATGTTGCCCGCCTGGTCGGCGTAGACGGTGTTAAAGATGTGGAAATCGAGATTGCCCATCGCGGCGCGGAAGTCGTCGAGGTTTTTGGCCCGCACCATCTTCAAGAGCTGCCGCGGGATGAAGGCGTCGTACAGCTTGGCGATTTGCGCGGCGATATAGGTCTGGTCGTCGACTTTCTCGACGATCGGCCCGTGGTGCGTCTTGCGGACGGTGAAGGTCTTTTCGTCGACACCTTTGAGCGTTTTGAACTTGATCGTCTCCTGCCACTCGGTGGCGGTGCGATAGCCGCCGTCGTAGCGGTAGTTGAGCGGGTTGGCCGGGTCGTCGAAGACCACGCGCCAGCCGTCGCCCAAGTCGGGGTCGTTAACGGTGAAGGCCCAGCCGACGTGTTCGTTGTGCCCTAAGCCTGGCAGCGGCCCGCCGAAGAAGGTACCGCCGGTCATGTTCCAACCTTCGCCACTGCGGAGGTGCCCTTCGTAGAACTGTCCGAAGCCGTAATACGGTTGATGCGGATTGATGAATAGCAGCGGGTGACCCTCCTTCGTGCGACTAGGCGCCAGGGCCCAGGCGTTCGAACCGGTGTGATCGGCGGCGCTGGTGTTGAGGTTATACGGCACGCGCTTGCCAATCTTAAGTTTGCCGTAGCACATCTCGAGCGTGACGGTCCGCGCGTTGGCCAGGATCATCCAGGGCTCGAAGCGCTCGACGAGCCGTGGTTTGACCTCGGGGTGTTGCTTCAAGTACCAGTTGATGCCAGCGACGAACGCTTCGCACATCGAGCGGGTGTCGTCGTCGAGTTTCGGAAAGTCTTCTTGCGAGCGGCGCGCAATCTCAAACGAGCGGTGCAGCAAGTCGCGTTCGACTTCCTTCTTGCCGTAGACCTCGGCGTAGCGGCCCAAGCCCAGGATCGTCGAATCTTCGACCTGCCAGAAGTAGTCTTCGCACTGCGCGTAGGCGAAGCCGAAGATGACACTCTCGTCGGTCGGCCCGTCGATGTGCGGGACGCCCCACTGGTCGCGATAAATTTTGACGCTGGCGGCCAGCGACGCCGGATCGAGCGAGCCGGCCTGCTCGGCGGCGGTCGCCGGCACGACAAAGGCGCAAGCCAGGTAAGCGAGCAAGCCGAACTGGACGAGCTGGCCGAACGGGACGGTGCGATTCAAGCGGTTCATGCGCAAGGCTCCCCAAAGATTCACACGGCGCGCTGGGCGAGCGCCGGGCGTTCGCGGTGCGATACGGTCGAGCCTCGATGGTAATCGAACCCGACCCGCGGGAGAATCCGCCGGCTGAAAAAGGGCGGATTCGGCGCGGCGCGCATGTCAGCGCGCAGGGCCAGCGCTTCGTTCCCCCTTTCGAGAAACCGTGGTGCACACCGCGGGCCAGTTGTCGATTGCCGATCCCGTGCGGCCCGCGCGCAGTGCGATCGACTCGCGCCGACGTTGGCGCGAAAACAGTCTTCAGAAGCGTTCGCCGCGTTGGTTGCGCAGCTTGCGCGCCTATCTCGACAAGCTCAGCCGAGCAAGTCGATCCCGCCGCGAATACGCTTGATGCCAGGCGACGCCCCCCTGAGGCGGCGTCGCCTGGCGTACCCTCCCCGAATGGCGCGGAGGGGGAGCGCCTGCCGAAGACGGCCGGTCGGCAATACGATCGCAATTGCCTGGAGGAATCGAGCTGTGGATTTGTTGTGACAAATGGCCACAAGTCGACACAATGCTCGACAGGCTGCGAGCGTGGTCGAACGGCAGTTTTCGGGTTTGTGCCTGGAATTATTTGCCAGACTGTTGGCATTCTACCGACGGAGTGGCTCGCTGTCCAGGGTATTTAGTACAAAATTGTGTTTATTTTTTGCGATCTGTTGAGGTGCGCCGCCGGAGTTGCCGGGGAAACGTGGGACGAGCGGCAGGCCGGCAACGCGGTGTTTTTGGCCGAATGGCCGAGGGGAGGCGTAGCGCTACTCGATCCAGCCGCCGCCGAGCACGCGGTCGCCGTCGTAACATACGGCCGCTTGCCCCGGGGCGACGCCAAATTGCGGCTCCGCGAACCGCACCTCGAAGCGATCGGGGCCGGCTAAGGTCACTTCGGCCGGCACCAGGCGGCTGTTGTAACGAATCTTGATGTGGCATGCGAAGGATGCGGCCGGCGGATCGACGAGCCAGTTGGCCTGGCCGGCCGTTAGTTCCACGCGCCCCAACTCTTCGCGCGTGCCGATCACCACGCGCCGGCTGGCGGCATCCAGCTCGATCACGTACCGCGGATCGCCGAAGGCCACGCCGAGCCCCTTGCGCTGCCCGATGGTGTACTGCTCGATGCCGGTGTGCTGGCCGACCACTTCGCCGGCCGTGGTGACTATCTCACCGGCTCGATCAAGCGGCTGCTCGTCCCCGCGCTCGGCCTGACGGCTGCTCTGGCGGCGCCGCACGAGTGCCGCGTAATCGCCGTCGGGCACGAAGCAAATCTCCTGACTGTCGCGCTTGTCGGCCACGCGCATCCCCAGGCCGCGGGCGATCTCACGGATGGCCGGCTTCTCGTAGTCGCCAACCGGCAACAGCACGCGCGAGAGGACTTCGCGCCGTAGTCCGAAGAGTACGTACGACTGATCCTTCGAGAGGTCGCGGCCGCGCAATAATCGCGGCGGGCCACCAGCGGCCGAACCCGATTCGACACGGGCGTAATGTCCGGTGGCGACGAACTCGGCCCCCACGCTGTCGGCAAACTCGCGCAAGCGGCCGAACTTCAGCCAGTTGTTGCAGACCACGCACGGATTGGGGGTACGGCCGGCCGTGTACTCGTCAACGAAGTAACCGATAATGCGGTCGAATTCCTCGGCAAAGTTGACCGCGTAAAACGGGATCTCGAGCCGATCGGCGACCCGTCGGGCGTCGTCGGCGTCGCTCGCGCTGCAACAGCCCTGCTTGTGGCTGGCCGCGGGGGTGACGATGGGGAGGACCGGCCCGACGGCGCTCCTGCCTGACAAACCGACAGTCGCATCCGCTGACGCCGAACTCTGGCAGGCGCCGGCCGCCACCGGCTGGGCTTCGCCGTGTCGCATGAACAGGCCGATCACCTCGTGGCCTGCCTCGCGCAATAGCCAGGCAGCGACACTGCTATCGACCCCGCCCGACATTGCCAACACGACTCGCGCCATTCCGCTACTCTATCGACGAGGGTGTGCGCCGGACAAGTCGCTGGTGCCACCGGGGGGGTGGGTTGCCAGGCGATCCGCCGCCGGAAAACGAAGTCGAAAACACTATGCGTTGCTTGGGCTGTCAAAAACGCATCTTGAATTGGCGAAAAGATTTGACACCGCGCCGGGGGAAGGGTATCGTCCGATTGACGCTCGCCGCAGGGGGGATCTTTGCAGCGCGACGTGACGAACCGCCCCAGGCGGGCTCGTGGCGTTCAAGCTGCCTGGCCGATGGTCACCGCTCGGCCGCTGGCGTCGAGCGGCAGACGCCCGTCGAAGTAACCGCGCAACCTGCCGCTGCTCGTCGATCAGACGTTCCACGTGATCGGTCGCGGCCGAGTCGAATGAGGATCGCTGGTGAGTCGCCGTCGCATGCGGCCGTGCTCGGCCCCGAGTTCTCCGGGTAAGTCAGGCTGCGGTTCGGGCAGTGTGCGTTCAGCAGTGATTTCGACGACGGGAATTGCCCTAGTTGGGCGCCACCAGGGCGTGTAGCCGGCCTTGCGGAGAAGTGACGATGGCGTCTGTGACCACGGTGTTGCCGATCATCTCGAATCCCCCCGTGGGGACGCCAGGGGCGCGGGTCACGCTCGTTCGGCCGGCGATGATTCACTCGGCCAAGACCTACTCGCTGTCAATTACTCCGCCGCTGGGGCTGGCCTATCTGGCGGCCATGCTGCTCGAGGCCGGCCACGAAGTCACGGCTGTCGACGCGATGGCCGAAGGCAAAGACAATCGTCGCGTGGTCGATGGCTTTGCCATTGTGGGCCTGTCGATCGACGAGACCGTGGCACGCATTCACCCCGACAGCGTGGTGATTGGCATTAGCTGCATGTTCTCGCAAGATTGGACCTGGAGCCGGCAACTGATCCGCGCGGTGCGCCGCCGTTTTCCACATGCCGTGATCGTCGCCGGCGGCGAACACATCACCGCACTGCCTGAATACTCGCTGCGCGATTGCCGAGAACTCGACGCCTGCGTGTTGGGCGAGGGAGAGGAAACCCTTACCGAACTGGTGCGAGCCGGCAGCGATCGCGCGGCCTGGCAGGAGGTGCCGGGGCTGGCATTTCTGGCGGGCGAACAATTTGTGCGATCGGCGTCGCGCTCTCGAATTCGCGAAGTCGACGACATCCCGCTGCCGGCTTGGGAATTGTTCCCCATGTCGGTCTATCTCAATCCCTGGAACTCGATGGGAGTCTATCGGGGCCGCACGATGGGCATCCTCGGCACCCGCGGGTGCCCCTACAAATGCACGTTCTGCTCGAACCTGCAGATGTATGGGCAAACCTGGGTGGCCCGCGACGTTGACGCCGTGCTCGACGAAATTCAGCACTACATCGATGCTTACGGCGCGGAGAACTTCGAGTTTTATGACCTCACGATGATCATCCGCAAATCGTGGATTCTCGAGTTCTGCCGGAAGCTCGACGAGCGCGGCATGAAGATCGTGTGGCAGCTCCCCGTTGGCACGCGCAGCGAAACCATCGACGCGGAAGTCGCGGCCGCGCTCTATCGCACGGGCTGCCGCAATATCGTTTACGCCCCTGAGAGCGGTTCCAACGACACGCTCAAGAAAATCAAGAAGCAAGTCCACCTCGACCGGTTGGTGACTTCGATCGGCCAGGCACTGAGTAGCCAGCTCGTGGTGCGCGTGAACATGATTCTCGGCTTCCCGCACGAGACGCGCCGGCACCTGTGGGATTCGGTGCTGTTCGCGTGGCGGCTGGCCTGGATCGGCGTGCACGACTTGTGCGTGTACGTGTTTTCGCCCTATCCCGGCACCGACTTGTTCCGCGAACTGTGCGAAACCAAAACGATCCCGGCGATCGACGATAACTACTTCAGCTCGCTGGTCGTCATGCAGGACGTGCTGACGCCGACGAACTACTGCCACCAGGTCAGTGGGCGCGAGCTGTTCGTCTGGCGGGTGTTCACCACGGTGACGTTCTACGGGCTGTCGTTCCTGCGGCGACCGTCGCGATTCTTCAAGCTGGCCTGGAACATTGCCCGCAATCGCTGCGAGACGACGCTCGAGTTTCGCCTGGGTACAATACTACGAGGTCACCAGACCAAAGGGGCCGCGGCGGCGCTGCCAACTCCGAGCGTCGCGGCGGGTTCCTGATCGCCGCGGCTGGTCGCGCGCGTGGTTTGCCGTGCCCGTCGCAGAAAACTGTCCGGTCGCCGAGGCGTGCGTCTGATGCTGGCCCCCTCATGAGTCGCTTGATGTCATCCTCGGTGGAAATGTTGCCGATTGTCGAGCGCGGGTTGCCCGAGCCAGCGAATGGCGCTGCCGCGCGGCAGCACGTGGTGCTCGTGCGGCCGGCGCAACTTTCATCGCCGGGCGCGATGAGCTCCCCGGTCACCCCGTCGCTGGGGTTGGCCTACCTGGCGGCCATGCTGGTCGAAGCCGGCATCAGTGTGTCGGCGGTCGATGCGTTAGGCGAAGCGGTCGACCGGTTCCGCGAAGAAGATGGCTACCTCGTGCAGGGGCTGTCGATCGACGAGACGGTCGCGCGGATCGATCCGGCGGCCACGGTGATCGGCATCAGTTGCATGTTCACGCAGGACTGGCCCTGGGCGCGGCGCCTGATTCAAGCCGTGCGGGGGCGGTTCCCCGGCGCGCTGTTGGTGGCCGGTGGCGAACACATCACGGCCTTGCCCGAGTTTTCGTTGCGGGATTGCCCTGAGCTCGACCTCTGCGTGCTCGGCGAAGGAGAAGAGACCATTCGCGAGATCGCGCTGACGGTGCGCGATCAGGCAGCACAGGATCGCGTGGCATTGCGTGGCGTGCCGGGCGTGGCATCGCTCGTCGACGGGCAGTACGTGGCCGCCGAGCCGCGCCGCCGAATGCGCGAGATCGAACGCATCCCCTGGCCGGCCTGGGATTTGTTTCCGGTCGAGGGCTATCTCGATAGCCGCAACAGCCATGGCGTGTATCGGGGCCGCACGTTCGGCATTCTGGCCACACGCGGTTGCCCTTATAAGTGCACGTTCTGCTCGAACCCGGTGATGTACGGCAACCTGTGGATGGCGCGCGAAGTCGAGGACGTGCTCGATGAGATTCAGTCGTATCTCGACAAGTACCAGGTCGAGAATATCGACTTTTACGATCTGACCATGATTACGCGCCGCCGCTGGATTCTGGATTTCTGCCGGCGCATTGAAGAACGCGGCATGAAGTTTACCTGGCAGTTGCCCAGCGGCACGCGCAGCGAAGTGATCGACGCCGAAGTGTCGGCCGCGCTCTACCGCACCGGCTGCCGCAACGTGGCTTACGCGCCCGAGAGTGGCTCGCCCGAGACGCTTGAAAAGATCAAGAAGCAAGTGCATCTCGACAAACTGGTCGACTCGATTCGCGCGGCGCTGGGCAATGGCATCGTGGTGCGAGTGAATTTGATCCTCGGTTTCCCGCACGATCGCCGCAAGAACTTGTGGCAAACCCTGCTGTTTGCCTGGAAGCTGGCGCTGGTGGGAGTGCAGGACGCTGGCGTGTACTTGTTTTCGCCTTATCCCGGCACCGAATTGTTCGACGAGCTGCGCGAGAAAGGGCGGATCGGCGCGTTGGATGCCGACTACTTCCGCTCGCTGGTGAATTACAAGAGCTTCTTCGCGCCGAGCCAGTATTGCTATGCGATTGGTGGCCGTGAGCTGGCCATCTGGCGGTTCTTCATGATGGCGTCGTTCTTCGCGCTGTCGTTCGCCGTACGCCCCTGGCGCGCCTGGCAACTCGTGCGGATGCTCATCAAGAACGAGAGCGAGACGTCGCTACAACAACGACTGGGCGTGCTGTTGCGCCGCAAGTCGAAGGCTTCGTCGGCGCCGAGCATGACGACCTAGTTTGCAGATTCGGTAGCCGCGGGATTTATCCCGCGCGCTTAGATCGCGCGACGTTACCACGCGCCAGCTAGCGCGCAGAGCAAGCTCCGCAGCAAACAATTCTTGGAATTCACTTCAAGGCCCACTCGGGGCGATCGGCGATCACGGCGTCGCAGCCCAGCTCGCGGCAGTGCAGCAGTTCGGACGGCGTTTTCGCTCCGTAGACCCAGTTGTGAACGCCGCGCTCGGTGGCCGCCGTGAGTAGCGCCGCATCAAGCGTTTCGTAGTACCAGACGATCGTCTTGAGCCCGCTGGAAGCGAGCGCGCCGACAGCGGCCGACTTTGCCTGCTCGTCACGCGATTGGGCCAGCACCGGGAGTTCATCGAGCGGCGCCGGCAACGCGAGTGGCCGATCGGCGGTCAGTAGTCCCCACGGCGCTGCGAGTTGTTCGGCCCCCGCGATGACTACATTATGCCAAAACGAGGTGATCACGAAGCGCCCGGGCGCCGTCGCTCCCGGCGCGGTGCGCCGCCGGACGGCCGTGATTGCCGCATCGAGCGCCTCGGGGACTTTGATTTCGAGGTTCCAGATGATCTCGGGAAAGCCGTCGAGCGCTTCGTCGAGCGTGGGGACCTCGAAGCCCATCGCCGCGCTTAGTTGGTCGCGAGTGAGATCGCGCACCGCGCGGCCGTCGCGGGCGTGGCGATCGTGGAACAGCACGATTTGCCTATCGGTCGACACGCGCAGGTCGGTTTCGATGCCGTCGACGCCCAGGTCGACCGCTTCGGCAAACGCCGCGAGCGTATTCTCCGGCACGCGCTCGTGATAGCCGCGATGACTTAGGACCAACATGGCTCGATCCCGTGGGTATGTGAACATCGGGCGAACGGAAGCCTGGAGCTCATTCGGCGGGCACCGATTCGGCCGGGGCATGTACGGAAAGGATGGCGTGTACTTCGTCGGCGGTGTTGGCCTCAGTCAAGCGTCGACGAACGTCCGGGTTGCCGGCCGCACTCGCCAATTGACTAAGTAACAGCACTTGCACATCGGGCTGCTCCACCGGCGTGATCAACAAGAAAATCAGATGCACCGGCTCGGTTAACGATCGATCGAAAACCACGCCGTCGGTCGAACGCGCGAACACCACCAGCGGCGCCGCCAATCGCGGGCAGCGGGCGTGCGGAATCGCCACGCCGAAGCCGACGCTGGTGGGCAACTCGCGTTCGCGCTCGATCGCCAGTTCGGCGATGTCGGCGCCGGCCGGCAATCGATCGGCCGGGATTTGCGCGACGATTTCGGCGATCGCCGGCTCGGCCTCGACGCTGGCCAGTTCCAATAGCGCGTCGTCAGACCAGAGCACGTCGCGCAGATAGACTTTGGGACGTCGCGGATACTCGTCCTCGATCCGGCCGACCACTTGTTCGAGCACGTCTTCGATGGTCACCAGGCCGAGCGGGCTGTCCCCGTCTTGCACCAGGCAAATCGTGGTTCCTTCCTGCTGAAAATGCTGCAGGATCGCCTCGATCGGGTCTTCGGGGCTAACGGGCGACAAGGGGCGAATCAACTTAGTCCAACTTTCGCCGTTCGAGGTGAAGACCACCAGGTCCTTGGCCAGCAGGTAGCCCAGCGGGGCGCCCGATCTGGCATCCACCACCGGCCAGCGAGAGTGGTGCCCCTCGCCGACGTGGGCGCGCACTTCGTCGAGCGTCGCGGAGCTCGACAATCGCCACACGCGCGTCCAGGGGATCATAATGTTGCGAACCGGCTGCGTGCTGAGGTTTGAAACATTTTCGAGAATCAAGCGCAGGCGGATGTCGCGCACGGTGCGCTCGATCAGCTCGCGGCTGGCTCCGGTGTCGGCCAAGACGAGCCGGGCCAGGGCCACGGCCGCTTCGGCTTCTTCAAAGACCGCGGCCGTCGCGCCCACCTGCTCGAGCTCTTCGCGTTCGCGCAGGTAGCGGGCTCGGACGAAAATCCGCAACTTGGGGTTGAGGTTGCGCGCGGTCGACACGATCGCCGCGCGGTCGTTCGACTGGGGCAGCGTCAGCACCAGGTAGGCCGCTTGTTCGACACCAGCCAATTCGAGAATCGCCTCGCGCGAGGCGTCGCCAAAAATCGCGGTGCGCCCCTGCCGCCGCAGCTCCGAGACCGTGTCCATGTTCATGTCGATGACGACGGTTTTGAGTCCCGCGTCGCTCAACAAGCGTTCCACGGAGCGGCCGACGGGGCCGAAACCGATGACGACCGCCAGCCGGCCCTGCGCTTCGTCGGCCAGGCGCGCGGCCGTCTCGAGATTTGTCTGGTTGGCCCGCCGCTGACCGCGCGCGTTGAGCAGTTGCCAGAGCCGAGGACGACGTTTCAGCCAGTTCTCCACGCCGTCGACTGATCGAAACAGCATTGGATTGACCGTGATCGACAAAATAGCGGCTCCCACCAGCAGGCTATGCCCCTCGTCGGGCATCAGGCCCAACTTGCCGGCCAGGTCGGAGAGGATGAACGAGAATTCGCCAATCTGAGCTAGCCCGAGGGCGACGGTCAGGGCCGTGCGCGTCGAGTGCCCCAAGGCCGCGACGATGATCAAGGCCGAGAGGGGTTTGGCAATCAAAATAATGGCCAGCGCTGCCAGCATCATCAACGGCTGCTCGATGAGAAACATCGGATCGAAGAGCATGCCGACCGAGACGAAAAACAGCACCGCGAAGGCGTCCCGCAGGGGGAGCGCGTCGGCGGCGGCCTGATGGCTCACCGGCGACTGGGCGACGACCATGCCGGCCAAAAAGGCGCCCAGCGCCATCGATGCGCCGAACAACAGGTACGCCCCGGCCGCGATGGCCACCGAGAAGACCATCACGGTCAGTGTGAACAGCTCGCGCGAGCGCAGCCGGGCGACCTTCACCAGGGCCCACGGCACCACCCGCGAGCCGGCAAACATCACGATCGCGACCAACAGCGCGAGCTTGACCAAGGCCAGTCCCACGGCAACCAGCGGATTCGACCAGATTGTTGGCTCCGATCCCGGCAGCGGTGGCTGGGCCGCGAGCACTGGCATCAACACCAAGACGACCACGGTCAGCACGTCTTCTACCAAGAGCCAACCGACCGCCACGTGCCCCTGGGGCGAGCTCAACACGTTGCCGTCCATCAGCACGCGCATCAACACAACCGTGCTGGCCACGGCCATGGCCATGCCGATCACTGCGCCGGCCCTGGGCTCGACACCGAAGTAGGCGAAGACCGGGATCGCCAGCAGCGTGGCGACCAGGCTCTGGCCGATCGCCCCGGGGATGGCGATTGATTTGACGGCCAGCAAATCGTCGAGGTGAAAGTGCAGCCCGACACCGAACATCAAGAGAATGACGCCGATTTCGGCCAACTGCTGGGCCAGGTCCAAGTTGCCGATGAAGCCGGGGGTATGAGGGCCGATCAGCACGCCGGCCAGCAAATAGCCCACGATGGGAGACAAACGCAACCACTGCGTAAACAGCCCGAGCACCCAAGCAGCGGTAAAGCCGGCAGCGATCGTCGTAATCAAGGGAAAGTCGTGCATGGCAACCAATCGGCAGGCGTTATAACGATTTGCTGGACAAGCGGGCGAAGGCGGGGGTTCGGGCGGGCAGGCCAGGGCAGCGGCCGCAAGCTCGGCACGCCTGTTGCAAACCTAACACGAATCGCCCACTCGATTAACCCGTGAAATGACCTAAAATTCACGATTGAGCCAGGCGTACGCGGCCACGCGTGCCGCCGCGCGATTTCATGCCAGCAAGGAACCACAGCGATGCGAATCTGGCCCGGAAAGCCCTACCCGATCGGCGCCACCTGGGATGGCAGCGGCGTGAACTTTGCCCTGTTCTCCGAGTGTGCCACGGGGGTCGAGTTGTGCCTGTTCGATGGCCCGGATGCCGAAAAGGAAACGCATCGCATCCCGGTTAAGGAACGGCGCGATCTGGTCTGGCACTGCTATTTGCCCGACGCGCGCCCCGGACAGCTCTATGGCTACCGCGTGCATGGACCCTACGAGCCCGACAAGGGGCATCGTTTCAATCCGAACAAGGTCGTGCTCGATCCGTACGCCAAGGGGATCGGTCGCGACGTGCGCTGGTGCGACGAGATGTTCGGCTACAAAGTGGGAGATCCGGCGGCCGATCTTTCGCTCGACGAGCGCGATAACGCTCACAGCGCGCCGTTGGCCGTGGTGATTGATCCGGCCTTCACCTGGGGAGATGATCGCCCGCCGCTGCACCCCTGGCACGAGACGATCATCTACGAGTTGCACGTCAAAGGCTTCACCAAGCTGCACCCGGGCGTGCCTGAGGAGCTGCGCGGCTCTTACGCGGGGCTGGCGTCTCCCGCGGCAATCGAGCACTTCACCAGCCTGGGCGTGACGGCCGTCGAATTGCTGCCGGTTTACCACCGGCTGGACGATCGACACCTGATCGAAGCGGGCCGCAGCAATTACTGGGGCTACAACACGCTGGGTTTCTTCGCCCCCGATGTGCGCTATGCCTCGGCAAAAACCGCCGACGATACGGTGCGCGAGTTCAAAACCATGGTTCGCGCGCTACACGGTGTCGGCATCGAGGTGATTCTCGACGTGGTCTACAACCATACGGCCGAAGGGAACCAGATGGGGCCGACCCTCTCGTTCCGCGGCATCGACAACCACTCGTACTATCGCACCAGCCCCGAAGATCAGCGCTACTACATGGACTTCACCGGCTGCGGCAACACCTTCCGCATGCAGCATCCGCGCGTGTTGCAGTTCATGATGGACAGCTTGCGGTACTGGGTGACGGAGATGCACGTCGACGGGTTCCGCTTCGATCTGGCGAGTGCGCTGGCCCGCGAGTTGTACGACGTCGACAAGCTGGGGGCGTTCTTCGATATCTTGCATCAGGACCCGATCCTGTCGCAGGTCAAACTGATCGCCGAGCCGTGGGACTTGGGCTCGGGGGGCTACCAGGTCGGCAATTTTCCGTCGCAGTGGTCGGAGTGGAACGGCAAGTATCGCGACAATGTGCGACGATTCTGGAAGGGTGATGGTGGCACCGTCTCGGAGTTTGCCACGCGATTGTGTGGCTCGGCCGATCTTTACGAATGGAGCAGCCGACGACCTTATGCCAGTGTGAACTTCATCACCTGCCATGACGGCTTCACGCTGCACGATCTGGTCAGCTACAACGAGAAGCACAACGACGCCAACGGCGAAGACAACCGCGACGGGGCCAACGACAACCAAAGCTGGAACTGCGGCGCCGAAGGCCCGACCGAGGACGCTGCGATCAACGCTCTGCGCGAGCGGCAGAAGCGCAACCTGCTGGCCACGTTGTTCCTCAGCCAGGGCGTGCCGATGCTGTTGGCTGGCGACGAACTGGGCAAATCGCAGAACGGCAACAACAACACCTACTGCCAGGACAATGAGCTCACCTGGCTCAACTGGGAGGTCACGCCTGAGCAGCAGCAGTTGCTCGACTTTGTCCGCGGCGTGATCGCGCTACGTAAGGCCGAACCGGTCTTCCGCCGCCAGAAGTTCTTTCAAGGGCGCTCGATCCGCGGTGAAGAAATCAAGGACGTCGAGTGGTACGCTCCCGATGGCCAGGAAATGAGCGACGCCGCCTGGAATGCCGGCTTTGTGAAATGCCTTGGGCTGCGGCTCGACGGCGACATGAGCGGCGAAGTCGACGACCACGGCGAGCCGCTGGTGGGCAACACGGTGCTGCTGCTGTTGAACGCGCACCATGAGACCATCCCGTTCACGCTGCCAGTGCCGGCCGGCGAGGCGCACTGGGAACCGCTAATGGACACGGCGCAGTTCCCCGGGAAGCTCTCGGAGGATGGGGAAACCAAGGTCTACGAACTGGTCGGCCGCTCGATCGCGCTCTTGCGGTTGAAAGTGCCGGTGAAGGTCGAAGAGCCGGCGCCGGCGTTCGTAGCCGCGGAGATCACCGCGGCCGCCAACGATGCCAAGTCCAAGACGGCGCCGGTCGAGCCCGACCTGGCGACGATCGCGCGGTAGGCGAAGGACGATGCGGCGCTGCTGAGCAGAGATACCGCGCGCTAGCGCGCGGTCTCCAGGGAAAGTTCGGCGACACTTACTGGCGGGGGGAACGATGGCGCGCAGTAGACCGTCGGGACGGAAGCAATCCAACGCCAGCCCACCGACGCAGAAAAAGGTGTCGGTTTTCGATGATCCTCCGCGAAAGAACGTGCTGCTGCTCTGCTGCATGGACCAGCGACTACTGGATGAAGCAGTCAGGTTCATGAACGCCTTGAATCTGCACAATCGCTACGACCAGGTGGCCTTGGCCGGCGGGGCGATGGGGGTCAATCGACTGCCGAAGAATCCGCCGCATCCCTCCGCGAAATGGTGGACGGTGTTCACCACGCACTTGTCGGCGGCGATCGACCTACTTCATCGCCCGATCAAGGACGTGTTCTTATTCGACCACCTCGACTGCGGTGCGTACAAGTACCTGCACCCAGACGACGCACTGGCCCTCAGGTACCGCCAAGCAGACCTCGATGGCATGACGGCTTTGCACGCGACCGAATTACGGATGCTCGCGACTCGGGTGCGGGATTTTTGTGACACGCAGCGGCAGCAGGCTGAGAATCGCCGGATCCAGGTGCTCCAGAGTTGCAGCGAGGACACGAAGTGCCTGACGTCCGCCCAGACACTGCAAGACGATCTGGTCGACGCCTGGACGGGAATTCGGGTTTCCTGCTTCCTCATGGATTTGCGCGGCAGAGTAACGCAACTCGACGTGCCGCCTGGGCAGACGGATACGCTCGAGGCGTAGGGCGAGCCAACTGCCAGCCAGAAGCGAAGCGAAACGCTGCCGCTGCCCGATCAGGGCGCACCCTGAGCGTGCCGTGGAAGATCCCGTCCTGCCTCGGCCCGATCGATCCTCGCACTCAATCGAACTAAGGGTGGTGTGGCCCCGGGTGCGAATCGGAATGCGATTCGCTCGGCGACACCGAGATCGTGGCGGCCGCCAATGAAGGCAAGGCGAAGTCCGTGGCCTGCCGTTTACGGTGAAGAACTAGGATGTGCACGTGCTATACGTGCGGGGCCCAGGGCAAGACTGGGTCGCTTCTTAGGAACGGCCGAAGAATAACTTCCAGTATTTCCCCCTCACTCTTCCCGCTCTCGCGAGGGGAGACGGGAGAGGGGATTAGGGAGAAGTTATTCCTCGGCCGTTTCTTAGTGTGAACGCGCCATCAATCACCGACGTTTATTGAGTGCAAGGATCAGCAGGGCCGCGATCCCCATTGCCGCGCTGCCTAGGGCGCTCGGCTCCGGGACGACGGCCGTGGTGAGGTAGGTCCAGGCCCGGGTCCCGCCATCAGCGTCGGATCGCGCGCTCACCAGCGCCTGGTCATTGGTCGAGCCGGGTGCCTCCGGCACCGTGACGAAGGCTTGCAGCGAAAAAGTTTCCCCCGGCGCGAGTAGCGGTGTCTGCAACGCCGAAAAACTCAGCACCCAGTCGTTATCCTCGACAAATAGCTTGAAACTGTCGGCACGATCGCCGGTGTTTTGCACGACCAGGTCATAGGTCGCCAGTCCAGCGATGGCGGCCCGTTTGCTGCTGTCGTCCGCGGCGATCGAGAAGCCCGGATCAAGCTGCGTATCAACGACTCCGGCGGCCGCGAGTCGCTCGGGACCCCACTGCCGGCGCCAGGCATCCTGATCACCCTTGAGGTACAAGTCGAAGAAACTTAGCAACTCGGCGCGGGCGAAGGCCAGATTCTCTGCCTGGGTGACCGTCCCTTCATCGAACGACACCGGAGGATCCCAAAATCCACCGTGGTAGCCCCCGATTAAACTCGGCAGCAGGCGCGGGCCGCTCGCCGCGTCGTAGATCACCTGTCCATTTGTACTGACGGGGATCAAGCCGTCGAGACTACCGTTGATCAGGCTCACGGGGATCTGCAGTTTGGTCACTTCGACATCCGTGTACGGCGGTGGCGCCGGGCCGAGCGGGCCGGCATCGCGCAAGCTGGCGGCCGCCAAGGTCGCCGAAGCGAGAATCCGCGGGTCTTCGGCTGCCGCCACGATCGATATGCCGCCCCCGAGCGAGTGTCCCGACGCGCCGACTTTCGTTGTCTCCACGTGACCAAAGAAGGGGGACGCTGCGCGCGCGTTCTCCGCGACCAAGTAGTCGATGGTGCCCCGCACGTCGGCGACGTATTGCAGCCGGTTGGGCTCGAATGTCGCCGACTGTGAAGAAGTGACAATCACAAAATAACCATGACTCGCCAGGTGACGCATGGTCGACGCATACGCCGTGGGCGCGGTCGAAAAACCCGGAGCAAATGTGACGATGGGGTATGCTCCGCCCGACGGATCGACGGGCCGATTCAAGCCCTGCAGTGTGGCCGGGTAATAAACCCGCGCCGTGACCGTGGTGCTGTCGGGCCGGGTGACGCTGACGGCGCGTTCCCCCCAGGCCTGAGGTCCGGGCAAGCTAAACGGATCGGGATCCGTCGCCACGACGGCCAAGGCAACGAGTAGCGTCGAAACCATTCTGTCTCCGCGATGCAGGGACGAGTAGACTCTTGGCGAACATCAACAGGGGGGCCGCTGCGGAGGTATTCTAGCGCGGCGAACACCCCCCCGAGCGGGTTGCACGCTGGTGATGCCGATTCGTGAGTCGATTCGCCCCGCGTGGACGTTTCCCGAGATTTGGCCCACTGACGTTAAAGAGCCAAATTCCGATACCGAGTTTTACAGTCGGTAATACACGTCCATCACCTGCTTGAGCATGTCGTGGACAACCGAGCGGTCGGGGATCGCGGCCGCCATGCCGTAAATGGGGGCCATGCCCCCTTCGATGTTCGGCGTGTCGCGCACGAAGGCCACGGCTTCGCCCAGGTCGTTGACGAAGCGCTCGGCCACGCCGGGCTGCGCTTGCCGCATCGTGGGGCTCACGTGGATGCCGGCCGGATGCTGCAAACCGGTCAGGGCCCAGCCCCGGGCCGACATCTGGTCGAGCACCTGGTACATGTCGAGCGTGTGAGAACCGATCGCGAACGGCCCCAGCGAGTTGCCCAGCAGATGCAATTCGGGGATGTCGGCGATGCCGCGCTTCATCGTGTCGACGGCCGCGAGAATCTGCCGCGTCGCATCGAGGTAGCCCTGCTCGCCCATCGAAACCAGCGCCGCCCAACACGCCGCGCTCAAGCCCCCCGGCCGGCTGCCGGAGAACGTCGGCGAATAGTAGAGCCCGCCCGGCCAGTCAGCCGTGGTGAAGTACTGATAGTGGCGCAGCTCCTGGCCGCGATAGAGTACGACCGACGTTCCCTTGGGTGCGTAGCCGTACTTGTGCGTGTCGCATGACATCGAGGTGACGCCCGGCACGCGGAAATCGAACGGCGGCACGTCGCGCCCCAGCTTCTCAGCCCACGGTAAGAAGTAGCCTCCCAGGCAGCCGTCGACGTGCAACAACAGACCATGCTGCTGGGCCAGCTCGCCGAGCTGATCGATCGGGTCGATCGTGCCGTAGGGGAAGTTCACCGCCGAACCGACGAGCGCGATTGTGTTGGGGCCGATGGCGTCGGCCACCGCGTTCATGTCGACGCGCAGGTCGTCGTCGAGCGGCACGATCTTGAGCCCCATGCGGAAGTACTGCGCCGCTTTGTGGAAGGCCGCATGCGCGGAGACGGGCACGACGAGCTCGCCGTCGCGAATGCCTCGCTTGGCTTCTGCCCAGTCGCGGGCGGTCTTCATCGCCAAGAGAATGCTTTCCGACCCGCCGGAAGTGACCGAACCGCAAATGCCCTCAGGCGTGCCGAACGGCGCGGTGGTGCGGTCGGCCCCCAGCATGTTGGCGGTCATGGCGACGATCTCGGCTTCGAACTTTGCGGCGCTCGGCCAGAGATCGGAGTGCAGTTGATTGGCCTGCGACTGCAAGCTGTAGGCTTCGGTGACGAACTTCACATGGTCGTCGTCGCCGTGATAGACCGAGCCCGAGGCATAGCCGGCTTTCCAGCGTCCTTCTTCGATCGAGCGTAGCTGTTGCAGTTCGGCGAGCACGTCGGCGCGCGGGCGACCCGTGGTCGGCAACTTGCGATTTGCCGGAAAGCGTTCCCGGTAAGGATGCATCAACTGGTCGATGGGGGCCAGCAGTCCGAGTTCTTCTTCGACGTCGTGTGCCACGTTAGGTTCCTCGTCGTAGTCTCGATGCGGTGTATTTCGTTCATTCTAATGCTGGCCGTCGCCTGGCCTTTTGTTCATCTGGCGGAACAGCTTGCGATTCGCGTGGTAAGCCGCCAGAAAATTGTCATAGCAGCGGTCGTAGGTTTCGCGATGGGCCGCACTCGGCAAGTAGGTGTTGGCAATCTCCACGCGGCGCGGGATTTCTTCGACTGGCAGTTTCTGCAGGGCGACGAGCGCCGCCAACGCCGCGCCGCGGGCAATCGCCGCCTGAGGATCGGCCACCTGCCGGATCGGGCAATTGAGCACGTCGGCGACAATCTGGCACCACAGCGGGCTGCGAGCGCCGCCACCGATGAAGTTCAACGTCGCGAACGGCCGGCCGCAAAACGTTTGCACGCCGTCGCGCAGCCAACGCAGATTGTAGGCCACGCCCTCGAAGATCGCACGCCCCGCCTGGGCCCGACCCGTCGGGAGCGACTGATTCAAGAAACCGCCGCGCAGTGCGCTGTCGCCCGATGGGGGGCCACCTCCGTTGAGCCAGGGAAGGAACAAGAGACCCTCGCTGCCGGCCGGCACCTTGGCCGCCAGATGCTCGAGCCGCTCGAACGCGTCGGCCGGTCGGCGGCCGAGCGCCAGTTCGTCGTCGGGATAAAGCCAGTTGTCGAGAAACACCTCGACACACTTACCCGCCGCGCCCAGCTCCGCCATCACCATGTTGCGCCCGGTAATCGCCGAGGGCATGGTCGCCAGATAGCGGGATAGATCGGTCTTGCGAAACGGCACGAAGCAAGTCAGCCAGCTCGACGTACCGACACACAGATGGGCGTCGAAATCCGCGATCGTACCGGCCCCCAGCACCGCGGCTTGACTGTCTCCCGTGCTGCCCACCACTTGTACGCCGGGGCTCAGCCCCCAGGCGGCGGCCACCTCGGGCAGTAGCGTGCCGACCGTGGCGTTCACGGGTAGCAGGTCGGGGAGTTTCTCGCGCGGGATGCCCGACCACTCAAGCAGCCGCGGCGCGTAGTCGATGTGCGGGTTGTGGCGGTTGTTGGTGAGCAGGTAGGGATAGATCGACGCATGCGACGCCGCGAAGCGCCCGGTGAGTCGGAGGTTCAAGTAGTCGGCTGGTTCGAGAAACTTGTGCGTCTGCCGGTAGATGTCGGGCCGTTCATGCTTGATGAACAGCATGTGAGCCAGCGCGTCGGCCCCCGAATGGGTCGGAACTCCGCCGGTGTACCACAGCCAGCCCAGCAGCCGGCGCAGCCCGTAATCTTGTATTTTGATCAGGCCGCGGGTGATGTCGCGCGTGTAGGGGGCGCCGCGGCGATCGGTCCAATGCACGGCCCGCGAGAGCGCATGACCGTCGGCGGCGACCGGCACCGTGACCGACCACTGCCCTGTGCAGGCGATCGCGACGACCCGTTCGAGCGGCACCGGGCGCGGCTCGAGAATCTGTCGCGCGAGCCGATCGAAGCAGCTCCACCACTCGTCGGAATCTTGCTCGGCACCGCCGTCGGGCAGATAGTGCGTGCTGATCCGCGCCGACGCCTGCGCGACGACCTGGCCCGAGTCGGCCACGAGCGCCACCTTGGGGCCGCCGCTCCCCAGGTCGATCACCAGCACATACGAGTCTTCGCGCGACATGCACCGGAGCGTAGTTCCGAAGCCGCCGGTCGGCAACCCGGCAAGTTGCCGCACTCTTTGCTTTTGGGGCGCTTGTCAGCCGGGCCCCTGGCGTAAGAATAGTTGCCGGCGCGTTAATTGGCGGTGGTGTTCGCGCCGCGGTTACGGAGATCTCGATGGCAGTATCGCCCAAAGCGGTCGTACTGGTGAGTGGTGGCCTCGATTCGGCCACGGCGCTGGCAATCGCGCAGGCCGAGGGGTTCGCGACCTACGCAATCACGTTTCGCTACGGGCAAAGACACGCTGTGGAAGTCGCGGCGGCCCGACGGGTCGCCGAGCGGCACCGCGTGGCCGGGCACGTCGTCGTCGATATCGATCTGCGGCAGTTCGGCGGCTCGGCCCTGACTGCCGACCTGGAGGTGCCCAAAGATCGCGACGCCGAGAGCATGAGCGTGGGCATCCCGATCACCTACGTGCCGGCCAGGAACACGATTTTTCTCTCATTCGCGCTCGCTTGGGCTGAAGTGCTCGGGTCGAGCGACATTTTTCTGGGCGTCAACGCCATCGACTACAGCGGGTATCCCGATTGCCGGCCCGAGTACCTGGCCGCCTACGAACAGATGGCCAACCTCGCCACGCGGGCGGGCGTCGAACAAGGCGCGCGGCTCAAGATTCACGCGCCGCTCGTCTCGCTCAGCAAGGCCCAGATTATTCAGCGTGGGATGGAACTCGGCGTCGATTACGGCCTGACTACGAGCTGCTATGATCCCGCGCCCGGAAGTGGCGCGGCCTGCGGCCATTGCGACTCGTGCGTGCTGCGTTTGCGAGGTTTTGCCGAAGCGGGACTGAGCGATCCGGTGCCGTATGCGACCGCGCCACGCGCGGCGAACCTGCCGAATTGAGCGCGGGCCGCGGGCGACGCGCGGCGCGATTGCCGACCGAGCGGGGCGATTTTCCCCGCGATCGCTCTTGCTCGAATCGCCAACACGTTGCACACTCAAGAGTTCGAGCGCGGCGCAACGACCGCGCCGGGACGTTTTTTGTCACCGCCTGGAATCCGAGCCCCGGAGCAACATGAGCACGATCACTGGCCGCAATCTGACGTTCAACGACACGGTCAAGCTCTGGTCGAGCATCGACGCCAATGAACTTTACGACGTCACCCGCTGGGGTAAGGGATATTTCTCCGTCGGCGACAACGGCAACCTGTTCGTGCACCCGACGAAAGAACCTGGCCGCTCGTTCGACCTCAAGCAACTGATCGACGACCTGCAGTTGCGCGGCATCGAGATGCCGATTCTGATCCGCTTCGCCGATATTCTCAACCATCGGCTCGGCGAGATTCACGATGCCTTTCAAGCGGCTATCTCGCAGCATGGTTACGGCGGCAAGTACTTTTGCGTCTACCCGATCAAGGTGAACCAGCAGCGGCAGGTCGTCGAAGAGGTTCTGCAGTTCGGCAAGTCGTATGGCTTCGGACTCGAAGCCGGCAGCAAGCCCGAGCTCTTGGCCGTCGTGGCCACGGCCTCGAACGAGACGCCCATCATCTGCAACGGCTTTAAAGACGCCGAGTTCATCGAGATGGCGATGCTCGCCCAAAAGATGGGACGCAAAGTCATTCCGGTCGTCGAAAAGTTCACCGAGCTCGGACTGATCCTCGAATACGCCGAAAAGGTTGGCGTCCGCCCGTCGATTGGCGTGCGCGTCAAGCTGGCCGCGCGGGGCTCGGGGCGCTGGCAATCGTCGGGCGGATACCGCTCGAAGTTCGGCCTCACCGCCACCGAGGTGCTGCAAGCGCTCGCGCACCTCAAGAGCCTGGGCATGGAAGATTGTCTGCAGCTGCTGCACTTCCATCTGGGGAGTCAGATCCCCAACATTCGCCACATCAAGGAGGCGCTGGTCGAGGCGGCCCGCATCTACTGCGAGCTGTCGAAGGCGGGCGCCGGCATGCGCTATCTCGACGTCGGCGGTGGGTTGGGGGTCGACTACGACGGCTCGCAAACCAACTTCGAGTCGAGCGTCAACTACACGCTCGAAGAGTATGCCAACGACGTCGTCTACCACGTGCAGAGCATCTGCGACGAGGCGAGCATCCCGCATCCCACGATCGTCTCCGAGAGCGGCCGGGCGATCGTCGCCCATCACACGGCGCTCATCTTCAACGTGCTGGGCGTGTCGGGCTTTGGTGACGAAGCCGTGCCGCAAGAGCTCGGCGAGGATACCGAGAAGCCAATCGCCGACTTGTTGGACACCTATAAAAACCTCACGGCGCGCAACGCCCTTGAAGGTTGGCACGACGCCCAGCAGGCGCTCGACATGGCGATGAGCCTGTTTACCGGTGGCTACCTGTCGTTGGATCAGCGGTGCCTGGCCGAAAATCTGTTCTGGGCCATTTGCCGCAAGCTGCAACGAATGGTGCGGCAGTTGGACTACGTGCCGGAAGACTTGCAGGGGCTCGACACGCTGATGTCGGACACCTACTTCTGCAACTTTTCGTTGTTCCAGTCGATCCCCGACAGTTGGGCGATCAAGCAGTTGTTTCCGGTGATGCCGATCCACCGCTTGAACGAGCGCCCGACGACGCCGGCCGTGCTGGGAGACATCACTTGCGACTCCGACGGCAAGATCGACCAGTTCATCGATCTGCGTGACGTGAAGCGGACGCTGCCACTGCACACGTTCAACGGCGAGCCGTATTACCTCGGCGTGTTTCTCGTCGGCGCGTATCAGGAGATTCTCGGCGACTTGCATAACTTGTTCGGCGACACGAACGCCGTACACGTGAGCATCGACAGCAACGGTGGCGTCGTGCTCGAAACGGTGATCAAGGGGGACACCGTCCGCGAAGTGCTCGAATACGTCGAGTTCGATCCGAACGTGCTCGTCCGGCAGTTGCGCACCGACGTCGAAGCCGCGGTCCGCGACGGTCGGCTCGGCTACCAGCAAGCCGGGCAACTTTTGCGGTTCTACGAAGATGGACTGGGCGGCTACACGTACCTAGAAGAGCCGCACGAGAAGTAGGGGCGACCTTTGGCCGAACTGCTTCGCGAGATCACGAACGTGCAACCGCTCAACGACCGGCGGCTACAACTCCGTTTTGACGACGGTACCGAAGGCATCGTGGACGTCGCGAAATGTGTTTCCTTCACGGGTGTCTTTGCACCACTGGCCGATCGCGCTGAATTCTCCCGGGCGACCGTAAACACTGAATTGGGGACCGTAGTTTGGCCCTGCGGCGCCGATCTCGACCCCGATGTGCTGCATGCGCAAATCACAGGCGTGAGCTTGCCTGATTTCGGCGTCGAGAAGTAACGATGGCTGCCAACGACTATCAAGGCTTCGGCTGGATCAAGATGCCGAAGTACGTCATGGACGAAACGAAGTCGTGGGAAGAGCGCTACCAGGCCCTCGAAGCGCATCACATCCAGGAAACATCATTTCTGATTGACAAGGTTCGCGAGTTGGCAGCCGCACTCGCGAAGACCTCGTCGGCAGAAGAAGCAGATTAGCCCCCGATCCAGTCTTGCCACTTTCAGAGTCAGACAATCGCAGGATGTGACCATGGATGAAGCTCAACTTCTCACACGCATCACCGTCAACCCGCAGATCAGTTCTTTCAGCCCCAACGGGGCGCTAGTCAATAGCCAGGGGTGTAAACCCCTGGGACGCGGACCATCAACGCGCCGAGTTGATTTCAACCAAGCCCCAACGGGGCGATAGTAGACGGGGCGATGCGGCAACGCGACTGACCGTGCACCGTCCAGCCGACAACCTCGGGCGCGCACCAATTCCCTGCTGTCGCCCCCTTGGGGCTTCAATCAACAAAATAGCGGATTCGGCGCGCTTGGTTCCCAGGGGTCGCACCCCTGGCTATTAACTTCCACCGCGTTGCGGTTGGTGCGATATCAATCCCAAACGTAGCGCTCATTCCACGCAATACCGTGGCGTTTGAGGAATTCGCGAAACTCGTCTTGGAACGACTTTCCCTTGTGGTGCTGCTCTTGATTCGCGAGATACGACTTCACTTGCTCGATCTGTGAATAGCTCACGGCGAACGCCGCATACCCGCTCTGCCATTCGAATCCACTTTTCGAATCGTCCTTCGCCCATTTCGACGAATTTGCTTTGACAACCCGTACTGTGTCAGCGACCGACGCGTCGCGGCCCAGCGACAAAAGCAGGTGCACATGATCGGGCATTCCACCCGCAGCGATCAGGCTGCTGGAGCAATTTCGCAGAATGCCGCCGATGTACGCGAACAGGTGAGGTTGCATCGCCGGCACGATCAATGGCTCGCGATGCTTGGTGCTGAAGACGAGATGACAGTGTAGAGACGCAAATGATTGCGGCATGACACACCCCAAACTGAAACCACTGAAGTGACGAGCATTGCCCGACTCGTCATCAGCGGTTTTCAGCCCCAACTGGGCGCTAGTCAATAGCCAGTGGTGTAAACCCCTGGTACGCGGAACATCAACGCGCCGAGTTGATTTCAATCAAGCCCCAACGGGGCGACAGTAGACCCGGCCTCGGCGACAATGCCTGAACCGCTCGATCTAATGTCTCGGCTCGCTGACACGTACCTGCGACTTCCGCCGCCTCACGCGGCCTGGTGCAGTCGCGGTCCACTCAGTGCTCCGTGAGAGTGACTTGCGCCGTCGCCGTTTGAACTATCACCATCTAGCTCATTACCTCCGCCGCCACCATCGACGCGGTTCTGCTGGCGCCGGAAGTGCAACAGCGCCAAGGTGGCCGCCAACAGCGGGAACGCGAACTGCAGGCACTGCTCGGCGCTAGGGTGACTGTTCAGCCCGAAGCCGACCATCAGTTGACCGTTGCCTGGTCGTGAGGGCCAGCGCAAGTCGGACTGAAACGCCGCCGTCGCCAGGGCAATCAACGCCAAGGACGCGAACACCCAGCGCCAGGTCCGTCCACTGCGGACCGACATGCGGCATACCAGCAGCGCCACCAAAGTCGGAGGCACGACCGCCCACAACACCAACACCACGGGCATGCCATAGCGCCAGGCTTCTGGCACGTCGCTGCCACCCTTGGGCCCCAGCCAGCCGAACAGTGTCGCAATCGAAGCCACGGTCCCGGCCCAGGCCACGAGCGCCAGCGGAAGCGGCGCTACGAGGAACATCAAAATCGGATGCCGGCCGCTGAACGTGCGGCGGTGGTACTCGCGGGCAGCGCCGGCCGCCAACGTGTGTGGATCGCCCAATTGTCCGCAGACGGTTTGGACACGCTCGGCTTCCATGCCGTGGTCTCCTGGTTCGAGTGAAGTAGCATAGGAAGAAGGGGCGCCGGCCGACGCCTCGGCCAGCGCATCGTGATAGTGATCGACCATCTCGGCGGCCAGCCGCCGGCAGTACGCGCGCGGCAGCCCGCGACGGCGCAGCTCAGCGACGAGTTCGTCATGCCAGCGCCGGGCGTCCATGCTCGTCGCTCTCCGAGGTGTTTTCGTCCAACACGCGCCCGACGGCGCGGACCACGCTGCGCCAAGCGTCGATGGCCGCAGTCAGTTTTCGTTTGCCCGGCGCGGTGACGCGATAGACCACGCGGCTGCGGCCGGCAACTTCCACGCGGCGGCTGGCCAGCGCCCCTTCGGCCTCGAGCCGGTGGAGCACGGGATAAATCGAGCCTTCGCCGAACTCCAATCCCTGCCCGCTGGAGTGCTCGATCGCCTTGACCAGTTCATAGCCGTACATCGGGCGCTGCGATAGCAACCGCAGCACGACCAGCTCGGGCACGCCGTTGAGGAAGTCAGGATTCGTACGTCCTCGCGTCATGGGGCGGACTTATACCTGGAACCACGAGGCATGGCAAGGTTAGTTGCTTCGTTGCCGTGATCCACGGCGAGCGATGGCTGCGTTTGGGCTCAGCCGCGCTACGGTGCTTGCACCGACAGGCAGGCCACGGCCAACGCCGCGCCCAGCACGTTAAACACCACGATCAACGCGGCCACGCCATAGATCGTTTGATTACCGTCGTCGACCCGCGCCCTCTGACCTCGCAGCCGCGAAAGTCGATTGGCGATCACTCCGCAGACCCACGACCAGTGAAGCATGAGGTGCAACAGCACGGCCACGAGCAGCACGAGGAACAGCGAGAACTGCAGACCCGCCCAGCCGTCGTAGCTGAACCCCCACAGTCGATAGCCGCCGGCGGCCGTGGCATTGGGAAACGCCACGCGCAGCACGAACGTGACCCAGGCGAGCGCCAGGAACAACAGCAGCAACACGCAATCGAGCAAGAAGTTGACGGTCGTGCGCGACATGACAAGAACGAATCCACTGCCGCGGGCAGGAAGCGAGAGCGAGACAAAGACAGCCAGGAGGCCGCGCGTAGCCTAGCAGTGTAAGTCGTGGCACTCAAATGGTGCGACCGAATGCCGCAGACAGAGGTTACTTGCCAGCTTCCGTTGCCGGTTCGGTCACCGGCGCGATCGCCTTGGGCGGCTCCTGTAGCCAGCGGGCACGCAACAAGTTGCCAGGCCGCTGCGGTCCGGCGGTCGCTTGGTAAGCGGCAACCGCCTGATCGGTGTGCCCCAGCGCTTCGTGTGCGCGCGCCAGAAGATACAACGCGCCGTTGCGCCAGCGCAGCTTGTCGGCGGCCGCGGTATCTGCCATGGCGCCGGGAACATCGCCCGGCGCGGCCGCGGCATTGGCGTCTGGGGCCGCACCGCCTGCCGGTTGATCGGCAGGGGCGAGCACTCGCTTCGTCAGGTGTTCGATCGCGACATCGAAACGCCCGCGCTCATAAGCCACGAGGGCCAACCAATAGCTGGCATCGAGCTTCGCGGCGCGGAGCACGGCCGCTTCCTCAGGTTTGAGATTAGCAGCCGCCAGATCGGCGTCGGCAACGCGAGTCCGCTGATAGGAGCGATTCGCGCTTTCCTCGCCCGCCTCGGCGGAGTATTTACCGGCCAGGTGCAATCGGCGGCCATTCGCCAGCGCGAGCACCGATCCCTGGAACTTTTTTGGAACTCCCTCGACGTGAAAGGCCAGCATTTCGCGCTCGGCCGACTGATTGACGTCGGGGCTCGACTGATAGCGCAGGCGATCGTAGGGCAGGCGCCACAGGTGTGCGTCGCGTAAGCCGGGGCATTTGCGCAAGCGATTGGCCACCTGCGAGGGGGCCGTCGTCAGCACGATCCGCCGATCGCCGGTAAGCCGAGATTCGACGCGCTTCATGCGCTGCGACAGGTAACCCGGCGAGCCCTCGATCAACGCGACGGTGCCGACCAACTGCTCGGCAGTCACGGGGTAAGGGTGCTCCGCATCAAGGTCCAGGCGGCGCAGCAAGGCATCGTTGGCCGCCAACTCCGAGAGTTTGGCGACCCCGGTGCCGTCCGCCGCGGGAATGGGGAGCCCCAACTGCGGATCGAAGACGCGCAACTCGCCATCGATCAGCACGCCGACTGCCCACGGTTTCGGCGGGTCGTCCGGCTTGTCGCCCGGCAGAGCCAGCACGGCGGCTTCGATTCCTTGTTGTCGGCACAGCAGCACAAACACCCAGGCGCGATCGATGATCTCGCCGCGTCCCAGAAAGACCGTTTGATACGGCAGGTGATTGGGCTCGAGCGCTTGGCCCGCGCTGTCCGTGCCCAATTCGCCCGGTTCCATCAGCGAGACGTTGCGCACGGTCCACTCGAACAACCTGGTGGCTCGCGCCAAGTCATCCGACTGTTCGCCGCGCGCGTCGCGCGCGATGTTTCGCAGCGTGACCGCTTCTTGCAAATAGAAGCTGTCGAATACCAGGAACTTGTCGGCTACCAGATCGCGCATCGGCTGCAGGTCGCGGTCGACTTCAGGAAGTGATGCCACGAGCGGATCGACCGACCACTCGATGGGGCGCGACCAATCGACGGATTCATTCAGGTGCTCGACGATGCGGCCGAGCATGTCCTGGGCTTGAAATTGTTCGAGATGGTTCAGATTGTCGATCGCCGTGTCGAAGAGTTGCCGCTTCACGGCGGGGTCGGCCAGCGTCGAAGTTTGCGCGCCCCCGCCCGCCGATGAACCACCTGAATTGCAGCCAAACAGCGAAACCAGCAGACCAAGCGCTGCCAGGGCCGCCACAACGTTCGTTCCAAATCTGTTATTCACAGCGTCTCCACGGTCGCGCGCAGGGACAACAGCCGCCGGAGCAGCCCTTCAAATTCAGCCAACGGAACCATGTTGGGCCCGTCGCTGGGCGAGCGATCCGGATCGGGATGCGTTTCGAAGAACAGCCCGTCGACCCCCAGGGCCGTCGCGGCGCGGGCCAGCGGTTCGACCATTGCGCGGTTGCCCCCGGTTGCGCCGCCCAGCCCCCCTGGTTCTTGTACGCTGTGCGTGGCATCAAAGATCACCGGGGGCCCCAGCGATTGCATTTGCGGAATTGCTCGCATGTCGTTGACCAGCCGTCCGTAGCCGAAAAAGGTGCCGCGCTCCGTCAGCAGGATATTCTGGCAGCCGGCCGCTTCGAGTTTGGCGACCACGTGCTTCATATCCCAGGGGGCGAGGAACTGGGCCTTCTTGACGTTCACCGCCCGGCCAGTGCGGGCTGCCGCTACGAGCAAATCAGTCTGCCGGCAGAGGAACGCCGGGATTTGCAACACGTCGACCGCCTGACCCGCCGCGGCTGCCTGCTGCGACTCGTGAATATCGGTGGTGACGCACAGCCCCAGGCGGTCGCGCACGCGCGCGAGAATGGCGAGCCCCTCGTCGAGCCCTTGGCCGCGAAACGCCGCGTTGCTCGTCCGGTTGGCCTTGTCGAACGACGCCTTGAAGATCAGCCCTACGCCGAGCCGCTCGGCGATGCCGGCCAGGCTCTCGGCGATCGAGAGGGTCAGCGCCTCGCTTTCGATCACGCAGGGACCGGCAATGATCAACAAAGGCTGGCCTTGTCCGCATCGATGCGGACCAATGCTCGCTGGATTCTGGCTCATGAACGCGCGTGCTCGAATTGACCAGTTTGGTCGCGATGCTTCCCTACGAGGCGATCTACGACTGGCAATATAGCCGGCCTGCGGCGTTCGCGATAAGGCGCTAAGGGCCGACCATGCGGCGCGGCCCGCCAAAGCATCGCGAGCTCACAAGTCTCACCGCCAAAAAGTGTTGCAAAGCGAGCGACCGGTGGGCGAGACCGGCTCTGTCGGGCTGCTCGTCTCATGCTGAGACACTGGCGCGGCGTGGGTGATAGCATCCCACGCTAGTGAGGTATCCGCTGTGTACGTTGCTACAGCGAGATAGCGCAATTGTTGCAGGCTTGGCCACCGGTCAACCAGCGGCAAAATGGCCCAAATCGGTGCTGTCATTTCCCGGCAAATGACACTTAAGCGACTTTAATGCAAAGACTTGCTGCGAGCCGGTTCGCCACCAAAACCCGGGCAGGCCGCGTAATTGGCACGGCACATGCACCCGCATAAGGAGTCTCCCTGGCACAATCCCACGGAGACGTCAATTTGGACTGGCCCGCGGGGCCTCTGACGATTTTGGCGCGATGGTTAACTGCCCCTGGCCATCGTGTCTCGAGCCAATGCGGAAGTGGCACGTCAGAGGCCCCCGTTTTTTTTGCGCAGGGGGCGGGTTCTTCGCTCGCGCGGGCTGTTACCTCACGCTCTCTTCGACCGGCGCTATTTCTGGTATCCCAGCGCCTGAATGACGCTGAGCATCTCTTCGTACGAGATGAAGCGGCGGCGATGCCGAAGCTTGTAGGCGTCGATGGCGCTGGCCAGTTCTTGTGCGGGGGCCGAAAGCTCGGCGTGGCTGTCTGCGAATTGCCGACGCTCTTGAGGCGCGCGGGCCGCGGTCATTTCGTGGCTGCGGCGATCGATGAACTCGGTGTCCGGCAATCCGAGTACCGTGGTGGTCATGGTCCAACTCCTGAACGTGGAATCCCGGCCCGGCAGCGCAACGCTACCTTGCCCGGCGAAACTGTCAAATCTATGCGACCGAAACGATGTCGTCGGCCGGCATCGCCAGCTCCGCGCGCATCAATGGGAGCGGCGCCGGGGCCAACGAGCGATCGATCCCCTGCAGATTTTGGCGAATGGTCTCGAGGTGCCGTCGCAAGGGTTGCGAGAACCGCGCGCGCTGTGCCGCGCCGTTACTTTCGGGTTGATCGGCACGGAAGGTTTTTTCCGCAATCGTCGACATGCAGGGTGCTCTCTGGAAGGAAAATGAAAGTGGAGGGTTTGAGGCGGGTAGGTTTGGTTTGAGCGGGGCGGGAGGCTGCGTTCCTTACATGATCGCGAAGTAGTTCTCCACCGCGAAATCGAAGTTCTCGCGCGACATCTCGGGGGTTTGTCCCTGATACGAGCAGAAATTCTTCACCTGCAAGAGCAGGTCGCGGGGCTGGCAACAACGGAACGGCCGCTTGATCGAGCGGTAGTGCTTTTCGATCAGGTATTCGACCGGATCTTCGCGGTAGACGAATCCCAACTTGGGGGCCATCAACTGGAACAGCTCGCGGAACTGCTCCTCGGTCGGATCGACAACGTCGATCTTGTAGGGAATTCGCCGCAAGAAGGCGTCGTCGACCAGATCCTTCGGTTCAAGGTTCGTCGAGAAAATGATCAACTGATCGAATGGCACCTGGATCTTTTTGCCGCTGGCCAGGTTGAGGAAGTCGTACCGCTTTTCCAACGGTACGATCCAGCGATTCAACAATTCGTCGGTGCGAATGCGTTGCCGGCCGAAGTCGTCGATCACCAGCACACCGCAGTTGCTTTTCATTTGCAGCGGCGCTTCGCTGATATTGGTGTTCGAGTTCAGCGTGATCTCGAGGTTCTCCATGCGTAACTCGCCGCCGACCACGATCGTCGGCCGGCGGATGCGCACCCAGCGTTTGTCGATGCGCCGCTGATCCAGCAACCCATCGTGCGCTTCGAGCGGCATCTCTTCATGGTTGCTCGGGTCGAACAACCGCATAATGTCGCCGTCGATCCCCACGGCTCGTGGAATCCAGATTGTCTGGCCAAAGGCCTTGGTAATCCGCTCGGCGATGCTCGTTTTGCCGTTACCGGGCGCACCGTAAAGAAACAAGCCGCGCCCCGAGTTGACGGCCGGCCCCAATCGGTTGAGCATCCGCTGACTCAGCAGCAGGTCGGCAAAGGCCCGCCGGAGGTCGTCAACGTTGCAGTGTTGTTTTTCGATCGATTGGGCTTTGATGCTGGCGATGTAATCTTCGAGCGAAACCGGCGCCGCGCCAAAGTAAGTGCAGTGCTCGAACTCGCGCCGCCCGCGCTCGCGCCCCATGTCGGTGATCGTGTAGTTGTAGTCGTTCATTTGGGCAGCGCCCTTATAAACGACCAACTGATCCTGCTTCATCTGCCGCAGCAGGGCTTCGATCAGCTTGAACGGCAGCCGCGTTTGATCGGCGATCGTCCGACCCGTGGCTTCGCCCGTGTTGAACAGAAACTTGAGAATCAGCGATTCAACCTGGGTGTCGGTCAGGTTGGCGTCAGACAGCGAATCGGGCTCCGCCGGCATGAACTCGTCGCGGGGTCCGTCGTGGTCGCCGCCGGCGCTTGCGCCCGATTGCTCGATCAGGCTCGAAATCCGCTGGCACATGTTTTCGAGCGCCGACTCGCCCCCCGCCGAGGAGGCTGCCGCATCGTCTTCGACCGCGGCCGCGCTGTCGACACGGGCGCCGGCGCGTTGTCCATGCTCAGGCAACGTCGGGCGAATCGTGTCCCAGGGACTGGGACCCCCCGCTCCGCCGCCGGCGAGCTTGGCCAGTAGATCGTCGCTTGCGCTATTGGGCATGGTGGTTTTTGACGTGGGGCACTTGGCGCAATGACGCGCTCCGGCGGGGCGCCCACTTCGCCTGACAAATGGGGTTCAAAAGCCACCTGAAAAGTAGGTTGTCTCCTGGAGTCGGGCAAATCGCTTTGCCCGGCATGCCAGTTACCGATCGCGGTCACTCGTGTCGCGGCTTGGAATGAATGAAACTCACCCTGATTTTTTTACTACAACCGCGCCTGTCGGCATAACTGGCCGGCAAGCCGGGCCGATTGTTAAGAACCGGTGTCGGTTTCGCGGAGACTTGCCGCTGCGTTGTCCCGGCATTAGGCTCGGCCACGGAGCACCGCACCGTTCTCACGGAATACCCCGTCATGCGATCCCACTTAGCTATCAATCGACCTGATTTTCGCCTGCTGACGCCTGGGCTGCTGTTGTGTGTCGGGTGGCAACTGTGTGCCTTGATGAACACACCGGTGGCCACGGCCTTCGATGAACCAGCCCCCGACAAACCGTCGACCACCGCCGACAGTCGACCCGACGACCGTAAAACACGGCGACCGCCCAAGCCCGACGCAGGCCGCGCCGATCTGGCGGCCGCCTACTTGCGTTTGGATCGAGCCTTTTCGCTCCACCCACCGTCCGCCGAGCGGATCGCCGAGGTCAATCAGGGTTTCGACCGCGCGACCCTCTCCTTCTTCTCCGGGAAGAATGCCGACGCCGTCCGGGCAATCAACCAATTGAGCGCGGAACTGCTTCCCGCGGCCGACAAGTCGCAGCAAGCCTTGGCGATGTCGTTGCGCGTGCGGCTTGAGCCCCCGGTCTTGATTGCAGGAAGCAGCGGACAGGCCTTGCGCGCGCACGTGACGAGTTTGTATGCCGTGGAAGTGGACGACGACGCGAGCTCGCGGCCGGCCGGTTTCAGTTTGCGATTTCAACCACTGGACGCCGAAGGGGAACCGGGCGAGGTCGCAGCCGCCCTGGAGGGCGAGCTTCCGCCGGGGAGCTTCGACCGCTACGAGCGAACGCTCGACTTGTCTCCAATCGCCGGTAGCCTGCCGCCAGCGACGTACAGCGTCGAAGTCGTTACACCCTCGGGCGATTGGGTGCAGGCCGCGCGCTGGTCGGTCGTGAGCAAGTCGCTCGATGCCGTTCGCGAGGCGAATGTGGCTCGCCTGGCCGAAATCAAGTCCGACGATCGGGCGATTCTTCAAGCGCTCGCGGCTTGCCGATCGCGCAATCAGTTGCTGAGCGACTCGCCGTCCGAAACCAGCATGGCGCAGTTTCTCTCGCGTCCCAACGCACTGATCGGCGAATTGGATGCCGAGATCAAGGCGCTTGCCGCGGGGACCGATCCCTATCGCCGTCGCGCCGGCGACTATTGGCGCACGATCAGCGAGGGTGAAAAGACCTGCCCGCTGCGGATCTTCGCCCCGCCGGCCGCGACGGGCGAAGAGCCTGTGCCGCTGGTGATCGCAATTCACGGGGCCGGCGCCGATGAGAACATGTTTTTCGACGCCTACGGAGCGGGCATTCTGAAACGGCTCGCCGCCCAGCACGGCTATCTCGTTGCAACGCCGACGACCAATGTCTTCGGCGGCAAACCCGCCTGGTTCGATCGTCTGCTTGAGGATCTTTCGCACGACTACGCGATCGACACCAAGCGCGTGTACGTGCTGGGGCATTCGATGGGGGGCGGGGCCACGAGCGCCTTGTGCGAGGCCCGCGGCGATAAAATTCGCGCAGCTTGCTGCCTGGCCGGCACGCGCGGCTTCTCCAGCAAAGCCAAGCTGCCGCCGATCTTGGTCATTGCCGCCCGGCTCGACATGGTTGTGCCCGCGGCCGGGATCGAACGAGGAGCACAGAAGGCGATCGCGGCTGGGCTGCCGATTGAGTTTCGTGAAATGAAAGAATACGGCCACACGCTGATGGTCGGCCCCGCGCTGGGCGACGCGATTCCCTGGTTGCTCAATCACAAGTAGCACCGCAACTGGTTTGGAGCACCCTCTCTGCGTCAAAGCCGTAACTGCCCGCAAGCTTTGACTTAACGTGGCCTGTGCGGCCAATCGCGTGGCCAAATTGCGTTGAAATCTCCCAACCGATCAGCATATGCTTACGGCTTGATCGGTTACTGAGGTTGGCGATCACCGCCCACCAGCCAGGAGAGACGTCATGCTGACGATCTGGGGACCGAAGCGCATCGGGCGCTGCGATGGCTTGCCGCGCCGCGACTTTCTCAAAGCCGGATCGTTGGCCGTCGCTGGCCTGGGCCTGGGCGACGCCTTGCGCGTGCGCTCGGCCGCCAGCCAGGCCGCTCAGTCTGCCAACAAAAAGTCGGTCATCATCTACTGGGTTGATGGTGGTCCCTCGCACCTCGAAACCTACGATCCCAAGCCCAACGCGCCCGCCGAATTCCGCGGCATGTTCAGCCCCATTCGCACCAACGTGCCGGGCATCTACGTCAACGAGCTGCTGACCGAGCACGCCAAGGTGATGGACCACTGCGCGCTGTTGCGCTCGGTGCATCACGACAGTGGCGACCACTTCGCCGGCGCCCACATGATGCTCACCGGCTACTTCGGCGCGACCGGCGCCAACACCGATCCGATCTATCCGTCGGCCGGTTCGATTGTCACCAAGCTGCGCGGCCCGAATGCCGATGGCGTGCCGCCCTACGTCGCGGTTCCGCACGCGGCGACGGTTGGGATTGTGCCCGGCTACAACAGCGCAACCTATCTCGGAGTCGCCCATAACCCATTTCCCGCCGGTGGAGACCCCAGCGCCGCGGGCTATCGCGTGCCGAATCTCGATCTGCCCGGCGAACTCTCGCTCGGCCGCTTGGGTGACCGCCGCACATTGCTGTCGACGTTCGACCGCATGCGCTGCGAGGCCGATCGCTCGGGTGTGATGCACGGGCTCGATTCGTTCAATCAACAAGCGTTTTCGATGGTCACCGGCGAGGCCGCCCGCGATGCCTTCAATATCGACGCCGAAGATCCGCGAGTTCGCGACAAATACGGCCGCGACACCTTTGGTCAGAGCGCGCTATTGGCCCGCCGCCTGGTCGAGGCTGGCGTGACCTTTGTCACCATTCACAACGGCGGTTGGGATCATCACTGGGATCTCGAGTCGGGGCTCAAGGGGCGGCTCCCCTCGTTCGATCGCTCGATCGCCGCTTTGATCGGTGACCTGGCCGACCGTGGGATGCTCGACGACACGCTGGTACTCGTGATGGGCGAGTTCAGCCGCACGCCCCGCTTGAACAACGGGGGCAACGGTGGTCCTCCGCTGAGCAAGGGAACCCCCGGCCGCGATCACTGGGGCAATGTCATGTCGGTGCTGGCCGCCGGCGGTGGCGTCCGCGGTGGGCAAGTCATCGGCGCGTCGAATTCCAAGGGAGAATTTCCCGCCGAGCGACCGCTAGTGCCGGCCGACATCCTGGCGACCCTCTACCACATCATGGGGATCGACCTGGCGACGCACTTCACCAACCTGGCCGGCCGCCCCGTGCCGATCAACAACGGCGGGCAAGTGATCAGCGAATTGCTGTAGAATGCGGTAATGGAAGCAACCAGCCGCAGTCCGAAGCAGAGTCGTAATCGAAGTCACAGCCGCGCCGCCTTCGAGCGCGCCAAAAAGCTCATTCCCGGCGGCGTGAACAGCCCCGCCCGCGCGTTCGGCGGAGTCGGGGGCGATCCGCTCTTCATCGAGCGAGCCGACGGCGCATATCTATGGGATCTCGATGGCTCGCGCTATATCGATTACGTCGGCTCGTGGGGGCCGATGATTGTCGGTCATCGCCACCCGCGCGTGCTGGCAGCACTCGAAACCGCGCTCGCGCACGGCACCAGCTTTGGCGCTCCGACCGAAGCCGAAACCCGCCTGGCCGAACTGATCGTGGCTGCCGTTCCTTCGATCGACGAGGTGCGAATGGTCAACTCGGGGACTGAAGCCACGATGAGCGCCATTCGCCTGGCGCGCGGTTACACCGGTCGCGAGCTGATCGTCAAATTCGCCGGCAACTATCACGGGCATGTCGACAGCCTGTTGGTCGCAGCCGGTAGCTCAGCCGCCACGCTCGGGGTGCCGAATTCGCCGGGCGTCACGCGTGGCACCGCGGCCGACACCCTCGTCCTTCCCTATAACGACGCGGCCGCACTGGCCGCCGCCTTCGACAAGCATCCGCGACAAATCGCCGGCGTGATTCTCGAACCAGTCGTCGGCAACATGGGCTGCGTTCCACCGACAGCCGAGTTCTTGAGCGCCCTGCGCGAAATCACCGCGGCCGACGGCGCGCTGTTGATCTGCGATGAAGTGATGACTGGTTTTCGTGTCGCGCTCGGCGGCGCGCAGCAGCTTTATGGCATCCGCCCCGATCTCACCACGCTCGGCAAGATTGTCGGCGGGGGGTTGCCGGTCGGCGCCTACGGCGGTCGAGCTGAGATCATGCAGCACGTGCTGCCGGCCGGGCGCGTCTTTCAGGCCGGGACGTTGTCGGGCAATCCGCTGGCGATGGCCGCCGGGATCGCCACGCTCGAACTATTGCGTGACGAGCCCCCTTACGACGGGCTCGAACGGCAAAGCGCCCGCCTCGCCGACGGGTTGCGGGCCGCCGCCCGCGCGGCCGGTGTGCCGCATTGCCTCAACCGCGTCGGCAGCATGCTGACGTTGTTCTTTCAACCCGGCCCGGTGACCGATTGGGATAGCGCGGCCCGCAGCGACACCGCGCAATTCTCGCGATTCTTCTGGGGACTGATCGAGCGCGGCGTCTACTTGCCGTGCAGCCAATTCGAAGCGCTGTTCGTCTCGGCGGCGCACAGCGACGCGGATATCGACGCCACGATTTCGGCTGCGCGCGAAGCGCTGGCCGAACTGGCATAGCCCGAAGTGCTCAGATCGCGATCGACCGCGGATCAGCCCTCGACTCGCCTGACCTCGAGCACGACCCCTTCCGACTCCGTGCCGGCCAGCGGGTAGCTCACTTTGCGGCGCAGCTCCAGTCCACGCAGCAGCCCCCGCTCGCGAGCGGCTTGCCGCTCGTCGGCCCAGCTTGGGCCCTTGATCAACAACAACCGGTTGAAGCGATCCCAATGCGGACCCAGCCAAGTGAGAATCTTTTCCAGCGGCCCTACGGCGCGGGCAACGATCGTGTCGACGTCGTGCTCTTCGACGACCTGTTCGGCACGCAGGTTGTGAACCGGAATGTCGAGCCCCAGCGCGGTGACGATTTCGCCGACCACCCGCGCTTTCTTGGCGACCGAGTCGCAGAGCGCCACCGAGATATCGGGGCGCACGATGGCCAGCGGAATGCCTGGCACGCCGCCACCCGAGCCCATATCGAGCACGTGCTCGCCCGTCTCCAACAGATCTGCCAAGGCCAGCACGTCGCGCAGATCGCGCGAGACGAACCGCTCGTAATCGGTGTGCCGCGTCAAGTTGATCCGCGAGTTCCAGTCCCAGAGCTGCCGCGCGTAGCGATCCAACTGCTCGATTTGTTCGGCCTCGAGCGTGATGCCATGCCGGGCGAGCGCCGTGGCCAGCGTATCGCCGGGGTACTCGATCGTGGGCTTTGGAACATCAAGATGGTCGGCGGCTTCGTCGGACATATTGATCGCGCGGGCCTTGTTTCGCAGGCGGAAAGGGTGAGCGACAAGCGTAACGAGCCGGCACCGATCTGGCCAGCCACTGGCACGTTGCAACCCGCCAGGCCGCACATTAGGCTGCCGAGAGTAACACCCCACCCGCGGAGCCCAACCGATGTACGATCCTGTCAGTCGTCGTGAGTTTTTGCAGCGCGCCCTGTTGGCCGGCACGGCCACGGCGGTCGGCGGATCGACGTTGCTCGGGTCGCGGCCGGCCAAAGCGGCCCGCCCCCGCAGCCCCAACGAGCGGCTGAATCTGGCGGTCATCGGTGTCGCCGCCCAGGGGGGCTACAACCTCGGCAACGTGACCAGCGAGAACATCGTCGCGCTCTGCGATATCGATAGCCAGCGGCTCGGTCCAGTCGCGATGAAGCTCAACCAGGCCCGCACTTACGACGACTACCGCGTGCTCTTGGACAAGGAGAAAGACCTCGACGCCGTGGTCGTCTCCACGCCCGACCATTCGCACGCTATGCCGGTCATTTGGGCGCTGCGCCGCGGGCTCGATGTCTACTGCGAGAAGCCGCTGGCCCACTCCGTTTGGGAAGTGCGGCAGATGCGCGAGCTGGCCGCCGCGAAGAAAGCGGTCACCCAGATGGGCACGCAAATCCACGCCGGCGACAACTACCGCCGCGCCGTCGAAATCGTGCAGGCGGGCGTGCTCGGCCCTGTGCGACAAGTGCACGTGTGGCAAACCAACTCGGTCCGCCCCGGCCACCTAGCCGCCGCGGGGACGATGCCGCCGGCGCATGTGAACTACGATCAATGGGTCGGCCCCGCGCCGATGCGGCCGTTCGACGAGTCGCACTTCCATTTCAATTGGCGCTACTGGTGGGACTTCGGCGGTGGCATCCTCGCCGATATGGGCTGTCACTACATTGACCTGCCGTTCTGGGCGCTGGGGCTGCGCTATCCCACGTCGGTCGAAGCACACGGCGAAAAGACCTACGAAGGGGACAACGACGTCCCCAATAACCTGCGCGTCGAATATGAGTTCGCCGAGCGCGAATCCCCGCAGGGGAAGCAGCCCCCCGTCAAGCTCACCTGGTATCACGGTACCTGGAAGCCCGAGGGGGCCGAGGTCTACGCTAAGGGCGCGGCCGTGCTCTTCGAAGGAGATCGCGGGCGGCTGTTGGCCGATTACGGCAGCCATCAATTGTTTATGAACGAGGGGGAGCAGGCCACCACGCCACCGGCCAGCATTCCCAGCTCGATCGGTCACCATGCCGAGTGGATTGCCGCGGTCAAATCGCGCGGCGAAACCACCTGCAACTTTGATTACTCCGGGGCACTCGCCGAAACCGTGCTGCTGGGCAACGTCTCGTACCGCGCGGGGCAAGAACGCCTGCAGTGGGACGCCGAAAAACTCGCGGTCACCAATCTTCCCAAGGCGAACGACTTTATCCGCCGCGAGTACCGCGCCGGCTGGTCACTCGACGGGTAGCCGCGGGTGGAAGACTCCTGACGCAGGATTGAACGACGTTACATTGGGCAGGATAACGTTGTGAGCGAATTGCCTGTCATCCTCGCGTCGGACTTCGGGCCGATGGTCCGGCAGATGTTGTGGGCCGTGGCAGCGATCGTTGCCATTGCTATCGTTCTTGGAGTCGTTACAGCAGGCGTCGCGGTGAAGTCTGCGCGCGACAGGAAGCTGTGGTGGTTCAGCCCACTGTTCGCCCTGCTATGGCTCGGGTTGATCTCGCTATTTCTCGGTTTGATCTTTGGGCGAATCCCGATTTAGGAATCCAGAAATGGCATCAGCGAATCATTTCGTGCCACGGAGCACCAGATTGCTTGAATCGATTTCAGGCGCAGTCTCGCGGTCCCGGCTCGTCGATACCGCGATGCGGCTCTGCTCGGTCTATAGCCCCACTGGTTCGGCAGGCGAAGTTTCCGACGCGCTGGCCGAATTGCTCGCAAGCGAAGGCTTCACGGTCGAGCGATACGACGCCGGCTGGCCTGCGGCGCCTGCCGTCGCCGCGCGGCTGAGCACTGGCAAGCCTGGCCGTACCTTGCAGTTCAACGGTCACCTCGACACGGTGCATTTGCCGTTCGTGAAGCCGGCCGTCTCCGGCGATCGCATGACCGGCTCCGGCTCGGCCGATATGAAGGCCGGCACCGCCGCGGCGGTTGAAGCGCTCTTCGCCCTACGCGATAGCGGCGTGCTCCCCGGTGGAGGCATTCTGCTCACCGCGCACGATCTGCACGAAGCCCCCTGGGGCGACGGATCGCAGCTCGATCGGCTGATCGACGACGGTGTGCGCGGCGACGCGGCACTTATTCCCGAATACCTCTGCGACACGTTGGCCATCGCGGGTCGCGGACAGGCAACCTTCCGCGCTACGATCCGCCGGGCAGGGTTGCCCGTGCACGAAGTGATGCGCGACGCCGACGATCCCAACGTGATTGCCGTCGGGGCAGAGCTGGTCCGCCGCCTGGTGGCCTGGAACGAGCAACTTTCCGGGGATCGCGACCCAGTCGCCGGCGCGCAAAGCGCCTTTGTCGGCCAGTTGCACGCCGGCGAGATCTACAATCAGTCACCGAATGAGTGCTGGCTCGAAGGGACGCGCCGCTGGTTGCCGGGGATGAAGGCCATGGAAGTCGAAGCTGAGTTTCGCCGCCTGATCGACGACCTGGCCGCTTCGAGCGGCACCACGATCGAGCTGCGCTACCAGGTGGTACGCGACGCGTTTCGCTTACCGCTCGAAGACCCGCTCGTGGCCGCGTTCGACGCAGCGTTCGTCGCGACCGGTCAGCAGCCGCCGCCGCGCGGGGCCAAGCGCTTTGTCGACGACGGCAGCTCGTTCTGGGCCCGGGCAGGGATGGCCGCGATCACACACGGACCGCAAGGAGGGGGCGCCCACACGCTCGAAGAGTGGATTTCGATCCCCGAGCTGGTCCGTGTCGCGAAGCTCTACGCCGTGATCGCGGTCGAGTACTGCGCACCGAATGCTTGACGACTATCGCGTTGCCGGCGGCGGCACCGGGGGCGGCTCGACAACCGCAAGCTTATTCAGTAGCTCGGCCAGTGCTTGTTGTTGTTGCGCTCGTTCCGCGGGTGCGGCCATCGGATCGTAGTCGACGGCCCGGCCCAACACGCGGCTGATCTGCTGAGCGGCCAGCCGGCGCCGCGCCGCGTCCTCACGATCCAAGAGCGCCAACCAAATGCGGGCGTCGGCCGCCAGCCAGTTGACTACTTGCTCGGGGCGATCGGCGGTCGAGTCGCCCGCCAGCGACGCGATGATCCGCCGCACGCGAAACCGCTGCTCGGCGTCCAAGTCCAGCGGATCGAGCGACTGCAGATAAGGAAGGACTTCGGCCCCCGCTTCACGCAGCGCCAAGTCGGCCGCCTGCCGGGCCGAGAATCGATCGTCGGCCAACTGCGCGACAAGCTTGGTCACCCGCGCACGATCGGGCACGCGCTGCGACTGCGCCACCTTGCAGAGCGAATCTTCAATCTGCTCCGCCATCCGCGACAGTCCCCAGCCCGGCCGCAAGTTTTCCAACAGCGGGACCAGGTGCTCGCGGCACAACTCGGGCTTGGCCAGCAACAGGTGCCAGAGCGTGGGGCCGCGCACTGAAGTCCGCGTGTCGCCCGTGCCCACAACCAGCTCTAGGTCGCCCGTATTTGGCTGGTTGAACTCCATGGCCAGCAGCTTGGTTTCGCCGACCGGCTTGCGGTCGACCCGCAGCGCGTCACCCGCCTCGGTATGAATGCGCACCCGCGCCAAGCGGTTGGCTGCCACGTAGTCGATCTCGGGCACGCCGTTGACGAAGTCGATCGTCATCGACTCTTCGCGCCCCAGCCCGCGCGAAGCGAAGGTCATGCGCCCCCCCTGGTTTTCCGACCAGGAGGAGATTCGCCCGCCGACGACCTCAAACTTCACACGTTGAAACGCGGAGGCCACGCCCGGCGAAACACGCTGAGCGACCGCCGGGGGCACGGCACGCACGCGTTGCGCCAGCGCAGGGAGCGCATTCGACCCCAGAATCGAGATTGACCCCAACAACGCGATCGCCAACTTGCGTAGGGTGCGTGCAGCACGCGGCATGGAGACCGGTGCGTTACGCAAGCCATCTTGGGAGCATCGCGGCATCCGACGATTGGAATCGGCTCGCGTGCGCAACGCACCAGGTATGGCAGCTTGCTCCACGCACCCTACAGTTGCTCGCGTCATGGCATCGGTCTCGCCGAAAACTGCGCCGCCGCTACTTCGCCTGACCAAAGCAGTAGAGCCGCCCCTCGGTACGCACCAGCAGGCAATCGTCGACCGCCACGGGCGTGGCCATGATCAACTCGCCCAGCTCATTATGCGCCAGTTTCTCGAAAGTGCGCCCTGCTTTGAGCACCACGACCAGACCGGCCTCGTTGGCCAGGTAAACTTTGCCGTCTGCGACCAACGGGCTAGGGCTGAACGCGCCGGTGCGGTCGGCCACACGCTCGTGATAGCAGACTTCGCCCGTCGCCGCGTCGAGCACCGTCATCACGCCCGTCTCTCGCAACAGGTACAGCAGCCCGTCGGCCACGGCCGGCGTCGGCACGTCGGGCGTGTCTTCCAGTCGGCTCCACAGGCGGTGCGTGCTTGTAACGTCTCCCGTACCCCCTGGCTTGATCGAATAGAAGGGACCTCCCTTGGCGCTGGCCACGTAAATCCGCTCGCGATCGGCCACCGGCGAGACGACGATCCGTAGCGTGCGATTCCCTTTGGGGTTGATGTCACCGTGGCGCCAGGTCTCCTGACCGGTTTCGGCGTCGTAAGCGTTGGCCAGATCGGCGCCGCAGATGACAATCTCAGCCCGATCGGGGTATTCGAACACACAGGGACTCGAGTAGGCGTCCTTCGATTCCTCCTCGGCCGAGGTCACACGCGGCGTCTTCCACTTCACCGCGCCCGTGCTTTTGTCGAGCGCGGCGATCAAGCTCTCCCCCTGGTGCAGGTAAGGCACATAAAGCGTGTCGTGATACAACAGCGGCGTGAAGCCGATGCCGAACAGCGTGCGGTACTTGCCCAACGACTCGTTGAGATTCACTTTCCAGACGAGCTCGCCGGCCATATCGAAGCAGTGCAAGTCGCCGGTGCCGACTAACTGCCAGACGTGCTCGCCGTCGGTCACCGGGCTGCTGCTGGCGAAGTTGTTCTTGCCGTTGAAGCCCAGTTTGCGGTTGCCGGTCCCCAGGTTGCGGCTCCAGCGCTCGCTCCCCTGGCGGTCAAGACAGATCAGTAGCAGGTCTTGTCCGGCCGGCGTGCAGACAAAGATGTTGTCTCCCGAAACGGCAGGCGTGGCAGCCGAATGCCCTGGCAGGGGCACTTCCCAGCGGACGTTGGTCTTGGGGCCGAGTTCGACCGGCAAGTCGTGCGCCTCGGTGGCGCCAGTGCCGTGTGGCCCGCGCATCTGCGGCCAATCGGCAGCTTTAGCGGTTGATGTGCTGGTCAAGGCGCCAATCGCGATGACCGTGGCCAGAAGAACGCCAAAATGCAAACGAAGCATGCGCGTGATTCCTGTGATTTGATGAAGGCGCCCGCCCGGGCGATTGGCCGACAGGCGGTGCGGTCGAACAGATTCTAAGCGATGCCGCGGCGCACTTACAGCTTCGGCAACTGCGGCTTCTCGGGGCGGGGGAGCTTGCGCAATTCTTCGCTGCGGACTCCCATGGGCGGCTGGTTGTTGCCGGCGGCCATTTGCGGCCGCGGCGGCGGCGCGACATACCCCTCCTCGATCTGAAAACCGAGCGCATCCTTCAACTCGCGGGCCGCCAATTGTTCCCAGGGTGTGCCGCGGTTTTGTTCGACGCACCGTGTCAGCAAGCGCGTGGCTTCGGCTGCCTGCCGCTCGGCCGCCGAGCCAAAGCGGATCGCGCTGGCCGGCTTGAACCGCCAACGGTTCGACTGCTTGTCGACGAAGTCGGCCCCTTTGCCTTTCATCTCGGCGCAGGCCCAGTTGTATTCGTTGGCTCGCACTTCCATGGCCAGCAGCCGGCCGTAGGTCAGGTCGTACCAGGCGCGCCAGCGCGGCGAGCGCTCCTGCTCGTAGAAACGCTCCATCCCTTTAGGGCCGAAGGGAGCGAGCGCCGCTTCGATCGTCACCAGGTTGAAGGCCACGGTCCGCTGCGCATCGAGCAGTTGCTGCTGGAAGTTCTCACCGGTCGGCTCGAACTCCAGCCGCGGCGTCCCCTTGAGCTTCTGGCTGTGCGTGATGTCTACGGCCTTCAATACCGCTTGCCGAAGCGGGCTTTCGCGCACGTGCCGCAAGTACTCGTTCGGCGCGCTGTAGTCGGGCAGATAGGGGCGCATCACATCGAGCGAGAAAGGCGAGCGATCGGCCTTGGCGTCGTTGATGAAGTACGCGCCGCCGCTTTCGACCGCCAGCCGCGTGAGCGCGAATGGCCCCGTGCCCGCCCGCAGTTCGTCGAGCTGATCGTCGCCGAACCAGTAGGGCAATCGCAGCAACTCATAACGTAGCGTGTCGGGGCCGCGGTCGACTTCGATCGGGTAAATGCGTCCGTCCTGTGGGTGGCGGTAAGCATGCGTCCCCTTCTCGTTACCGAACATGCTCGACGGTCCTACCGTGAACACCGGCACCGACAGCTTCTGGCAAACGCCGACCGACTCTTCGAGCCGGGCGTAGTCGTCGCCCGATTCATCGGTCCAGACAATCACCATCAGCCGCCGGCCATCGCGTCCTTTGAGCACGCGATACTGTTCAAGCGTTTCGACCACGCACGAAAATACGTTTTCCACGCCCGAGTCATCGATCGGCACCTCGCGAATCGCCTGCACTACGCGGGGCGTCTCGTTCGTCGGCGGCACCAGGAAGCGCGTCTCGGCGCCGAAGCTGACCACCGCGTTCAACAGCGCCTCGGGGCGAATCGTGCCGAGCGTTTCAATCTCCTGAAACACGCGTTCCAGCCGCTCGGCGATGATCTGCCGATCGTCGACCAGGCTGATCGACGCGTCCATCAACCAGCAGACAAGCAGGTCGCATTGCTCGAGGTTGGTCATGATCTCGTGCGTGATCCGATCGACGGCCCCCTCGACTGTGGCGATTTCCTCGCTGGCCCCGCCGGGGCGAATGAGCGTCGGGTCACTTTCGAATGCGTCGATCCGCATTTCGTCGGCCAGGGCGATCGACGGCGCATCGAGGTCGTAGGTTTCGACCGGCAGCGTGACCTGGGGATCGTCGCTCTCCGTGGCCGCGATCGCCAACGGTTCGGCCTCGAAAACACTCTCGCTCGGCTCGTCGGCGGCTTCGGCCATCCGCATGGGAATGGGATCAAGGATTTCGTCGGGCAGCTCGTGATCGAGCATCGTTTGAATCTGCAGCACGAACTGCTTCGTGTAGCCGGCGATTGTCAACTGGGCCGCGACCAGCAGCAGCGCCAAGTGCAAGAAGCTGCTGATGGCGCCAGCCCCCGCGCCGGCGCGTGCGAACTGCCGCAAGCCAGGGCTTAGCTCGGCGACACGCTGCCAGGGGGTGACGCGCTCGAAGGGGCTCGCGAGCGAACGATCACCCAGCGCGGCCTGTCGCCGCTGGGCTTTGAGTTCTCGCAGCCGATGAAGCACCCCGCGCATCGCGACGCACCTGCGAAAGTTTGCCTGTAACTGCCGCCCAGGCACTTGTTACCACCCAACTGCGATTCTATCCCGCGAGCGCCGGCGAACCTAGCAGGAAACACCCCAGGACGAGGCGGAGGGGGGGTGGGAAAGCCATCTGAATATGCCACCACCGACCGAATTGCTTGACCTAAGGAACCAGGGCTCCGTACGCTAAATGATCCTAATTGCGATTTGGGGGAGTTTCCCCCAAAGTCCCAGGATGCTCCGAGAACGCTAGTGACGGCCGCCTGATCGATCCACCGCGAAGAGTTGTTTCTACGCGGTGCCCGCCGTACTGCGATTCCCACAGTTCTCGGAGCTCCGTCCGTCCCATGATCCGCCCCGTCACGCTGATTTTGCGCCCGCTGGTCGCTATCGTCTGTTGCTGTGTCTGGCTGTCAACCGGTTCGCTGGCTCGCGCCGGCACCGTTTACTTCATGGTGGCCGAGTTGCCCGGCCAGCACGTCCATAACGACTCGTACATTCTGCCGCTCGACGATCCGGCCGATATCGCCGCCGCCCGCGACATCATCAAGCAGGGACCAGGCAAAGCCAAAGCGCACATCGCGTTCGCCAGCATCGCGCCGGGGGCCGATGGCATCAATCAGAATCTGCTGTCGCCATTTCAGACCTGGTCATGGCACGTAACCGGTCTTCTGGGCTTTGCTGAGCGCGGTGCCGAACTCTACGACGGCTGGCCGAGTTTTGTCGAAAGCGACGTCGATGGATGGATGGATAACACCAATGGAGTGGTCGGCTTCTGGGGCTATACCGTCGTGGCCGAAGTTGTCATCCCTGAGCCGGCGAGTTGGGTGCTCGCTTCGCTGGCCAGCGCGGGCGTGGCTGCGGCCGCCTGGCGACGTCGCGCAAAAACCGGCATTCGACAATAACCGCGCCGCTCCGACGAATGCCCTTGTGAGCGGGTTATGCTCGGGTTCCGGCAGTTGGCCTTTCTTTCGCGGGGGGGGCCACTAAAATGCCCGGATTCGCATCAACCGCATAGAGGTGAACCAGGCGTGGCCAAGACTGCGAGTCCTAACAAACCGACACCGGCGGGGATCGATCCCTCGATCGACCTGAAGGATCGCTACCTGGCTGCCTTCCTGGCCTGGCTGGTCCCCGGCCTGGGGCACTTCTATCAGCGACGCACCGCCAAGGGAGTGCTCTTCTGCGTGATGATCTTGAGCACCTTTTGCTACGGGCTGGTCCTCGGCAAGGGGCGCGTCGTGTATGCCTCGTTCGGTCCACAAGAGTACCGCTTGCATTACCTGAGCCAGATCGGCGCGGGGCTCCCTGCCTTGCCGGCGCTGGTCCAATGGCAGCGGGCGCGCAGCGGCAAGGCGCCGCTGTTCGGCGAATCGCGATTCATGGCGACGCCCGATTACGAGCGAGGCGAGCTGGCGGAATTACACCTGAAACTCAATCGCCGCTGGGAGCTGGGGAGCGTCTTCACGATGATTGCCGGGCTTTTGAATTTCCTGGTGATCTACGACGCCTTTGCCGGGCCCGCCGATGCCGGGCGACATCCGCCGCAACAGAATCCCATCGAACGTGCGCCGCCGAAGTCGACAAACTCCGTTTAGGGTGGGCCGAGCATTTCCCCGCCTCGCCCGCCCAATGTACAGCGCGCCAGCTAGCGGGAAGTGAAGGAGAGACAATCGTGCCGGTTTTGTTTGCCATGATGAAGAGCGACTTGTGGTATAGCATCCCCCTGCTGGTGGCCATTAGCCTCGTCTATTCCGGCACTCGTCACGAGCCGATGGGGGACATCGTCCGGCACGCGATTCGGTTCGCCATTTGGTCGGTGATCATCCTGGGGGCGATCTTTGCCTTGCTCTATTTCGTGTCGGAAAACTTGTAGTCGGCGGCAGTTGGTGGTTAGTTGTTGGTTGGCAGCGCTCGAGTCCTCGACCAATCGCCACGAACTATGAAGCTGGTGCCTGCGATGTTCCGCTCGCGTCTCCGTGCGGCTCGTTTGTTTGTTGTGCCGCGCTCGCTTTTCCCGCTCACGCTGGTCGCGGCAATGTTCGCACTCGCGGGCTGCGGTTCGTCGAGCCCGCCGGCCGATGTCTCGCAAGGCAAGTGGGCACAATCTTCAGAAACGACGACGACGGCCGCGGCCGCCGCCAAGCCGGCCATCGAAGTGGTCGACACCACGAAGCTCAAGCCGTTGGGCGAAGAGCTCGCGCCGCTGGATGATGGCCGCGTGACGCTCGCCCCCCCGGCCGATTGGGTGTTGGGCCCGCGCAACAAGGATCGGCTGGCGCTATTCCAGCTTGCCCCTGACGACGCGTACCCCTCAATCGTGTTGATGGTCTCCGAAGTTCAAGATGCGGTGACGCTGTCCTCGGAAAACGTGGACGCCTTCGCGGCCGAGTTGCAGTCGCAGCTCGACGCCGAAATGGCCGCCAAAAAATTCGAGCTCGGCGAACCGGTCAAGGCAGTGCAGATCGGCGACTTTCTCGGCGTCACTTATATGCGCACGGCTAAAGCAAAGAACACCCGGCTCGAACGCTGCTTTCTCGAAACGGTCCACGCGGGCCGTCGCTATCAACTCGAGATGCGCACGCGAGCCGGCTCGCTACACCGCTTTCGACCGTATCTGTACGCGGTCGCGCAAGGGATGAAGTTTGGCACGGCGAGCGGAACAGCAGAGCCCGCTGCAACAGCACCCGCAGAAACAACGCCGGCGACACCACCGGCCACCGAGCCGGCACCAAGCGCGGAGACCGCACCGGCCAGCCCGTAGCCCTAAGCTAGGCACCGCCGATTTGCCGCGACCTGCTCCTCTCGGCTATCCTCTTAGGCAGTTCGCAACTTCGAGATCCACTGGCGCTCGTCGCAAAACAACGTGGCGCGCCCGCCGGAGACTCGCCTCGATGACCAGGCCCGACGTCCCCATTCCACCGCCGCAGTTGCCCGCTCCGCTGGCGCGTGAACACGTTTCGCGGCGCCAACTGCTCGAGATCGGCTGTTCGAGCTTGTTGGGTATGGGCCTGTCGGGAGTGCTGGCCGGCCGCGCTCGGGCAAAAGAGAGAATCGAAGGCGAAGCATCGACCATTACCGCAAGTGGATCGCCGCCACGGGCCAAGTCCGTGCTGTTCGTCTTCCTGTTCGGCGGGCCGAGCCATCTCGATACGTTTGACCCCAAGCCGGAGGCCCCGGCCGAGTTTCGTGGCGCGTACGCGCCGATCGCCACGCAATTGCCTGGTTTATACCTCTGCGAGCATTTGCCACGCCTTGCCCAGCAGATGGATAAGGTGGCGCTGGTGCGCACGCTGGCGTCGAACCCGGCGTTCGGCGACCACCGGTTGGCCGTGCACGGCTTGCTCGGCGGCATCGACGAGTTGCCGGCCGGAGCAGGCTTGGCGGCGTCTCGCCGCGATTGGCCCTGTTGGGGTTCGGTGCTTGAATCACTGCGGCCGCGCGGCGATGGGCTGCCGACTTGTGTCGCGCTCCCCGGCGAAGTGACCGATCCGGCGACCGGCTCCTATCCGGGCCAAAGCGGCGGCTTCCTCGGCCCCAAGGTCGATCCGTACCGCTTCGATCGCGATCCGAACAAGCCCGACTATCGCGTCGACGCCAGCTTGAGCCTGACCGGCGGCATGAGCATCTCGCGACTGGCAGCCAAGCGCGAGCTTTTGACCGAGATCGATCAGCAACGAGCCACGCTGACCACCGCCGCTGAAACCCAGTCGTTCGCCGGCGAGCAGCAGGCCGCGTTCGACGTGCTCACCTCGGGCAAGCTGGCCGATGCCCTAGCGCTGGAACGCGAAAGCCCGCTGTTGCGCGATCGTTATGGCCGGCACCTGTTCGGGCAGTCGTTGTTGTTGGCCCGGCGCTTGATTCAAGCCGGTGTTCCGCTGGTGCAAGCCAACATCAGTTATCAGGCGCTGTGGGACACGCACTACAACATTTACGACGCGCTGCCTGGGTTGATTCCACCGTTCGACATGGCGATCTCGGCGCTGCTGGAAGACATGCACGTGTTGGGGCTGTTGGACGAAACGCTCGTCGTCGTGGCGGGTGAGTTCGGTCGCACGCCGAAGATCAAGCAGCCCGACGGCTCGTCGATCTATTTCACCAAACCCGGCCGCGATCATTGGATGAACTGCTTCTCGGGCTTCTTCGCCGGCGCTGGGGTGCGCGGCGGGCAGGTGATCGGCCGCTCGGATTCGATTGGCGCGTTTCCCGTCACGCGTCCTTATACGCACGCGGATATCGGCGCGACGGTTTACTCGGCGCTGGGCATCGACCCGGCGACCACGATCTTCGACTTGCAAGGGCGCCCTGCGCAGTTAAACCGCGGCGAGCCGATCGCGGCGCTCTATTCCTGAGAGCCGCGGTGCGCGTGAGCGTAACAGCTCCGCGTAGTCGAGTTCGATCGAATCAATCTTGAGCCAGCGTGGCGATATCCTGTGCTCCGCGCGTCGCCAGAGCTTGCCAGGTCGGCAGAGCAATCTGGTCGACAAAGAACCGCACCGAGCCATCCATCATCGAGGCGTTGACTCCGCCGTTGTGACTACTGCGAGCCGAGGCCCACACGTTGCCATCTCGCTGGTTCTGCGTGCAATGCAGAGGATCGCTGTCGGGGATCGAGGTGCAACAGGCGGGGATCACGTCGTTCTGCACCGCGTTGGGTCCGAACTTGGCGGTAAAGCTGGAAGCCCCCATGCCAGCCCAGGCCCAGGTGCCACGCCCGTCGGCGGGGTCGTCGTAGGTCAGCACTTCGCTAAGACAAATCGTGTTCGACGAGCCATCGCGCACATCGCGAAAGCGTACGCCTTGGCCCCAGCCTGCCTTCCAGCGACCGAGCATGGTTTTGTCGTTCAGCCGCTGCACCACGCTCTCCGTGCCGCGTGGCACGATGATCCCAAAGGCACCAGCACGAGTGGGAGACTGAAATGACATAATGGTGTCCGAGCCGAAATTGCCCGCGTAGTTACCCTTAGCCAAGTTTTCGAGTTTCCAGCTATCGAGCAATTGTTCGGTTTCGACGGCGCTAGGACACTTCAAGAACGGTAGTGAGAGGATGCCAAATTCGCGCCAGGAGCGGTTATCTTTATTGCGATCGCAGTCGTCGCAAGCGCTGGCTTCATTATCGAGGCAACCCATCAATTTCGCATGCATGGCCGCCTGGTCGATCTGCGGCATGATGTTCGACAACCAGTTGGGTCCCTGGCAGTAGACGCCAATGTCTGTCCCCGCGGTTTTCCATAGTTTTTGCTTCGGAGAACAATGGGGCAGCCCCGGCGGCAGGCTGCCCATCGAGTCGTGATGGTTGTGCAGGGCAAGGGTCAACTGCTTGAGATGATTGGTGCACTGCAGTCGGCGGCCCGACTCGCGCGCGGCCTGAATGGCCGGCAGCAAGAGTGCAATCAGCACACCGATGATCGCGATTACAACCAGAAGCTCGACGAGCGTAAAGCCGCCGCGGACGCGCGACTCTGTTCTCCGCCGCGACACTTTGAAAGAGAGAATGGATTGGGTCATGCCAGCTCTTCGTGAGACTATCGGCAGGATGAAACAAATGCCGCTGACCCAGCCGGTTCGCGGCTAGGCCAGCGGCCTTTTGAACGACCGCTTTTAGACGGCGGCAGCGCGGCGACGACGCACTGCGAGCAGACCTGCAAGCCCGATTCCCAGCAGCACGACGCTGGCGGGCTCAGGAATCGGCACGACTTGCGTGAGGACCTGCGCGGCCAGCGTGCTGGCCGATTGCGCGTCGGTGAACACGTTGGCAATCAGGTCCAGACTGCCGGTGTTGAAACCCGGCGTTTCGCCGGTGTAGCTGCCGGTTGCCAGCAGCAACGGCGAACCATAGACGGTTTGCTCCTGCAGTCCGAAGATGCCGAACGGGGCGGTTGTCGCCAGGTTTCCGGCCGTCTGCCCGAAACCGTGGATGATCAGCGGCGTCGGCGTCGGAACCGTGAGCTGCGCGCCGGTTAGAGTCGTCGGACCACCCGGCGCACCATCAGCCGAGCGGAATTGGCTGAAACCAATCTCACCACTCCCGGCAGGACCGGCGGCGAACTGCCCGAACGGCGCCTTGTTGTCGATCGCCGTGATGTTGCCGGTCAGCGGCACGCCGAACGTGGCCAGTCCGCCGTTGTCGCCGGCGGAAACGCTGGCGAACAAGTTGAACGTGTTGCCCGGCTGGATGACCAACTGGTAGGTGACCGTCGCGGCCTGCGCCGACCCGGCGACCAGCGCCAGAACCAGTGCACTGAGAATATTTCTGAGCATGTTTATCTCCAAAACTAGCTAAATGCTTTGAACTGATTAGCGAAACTTCAGACAGCGATTTGCTTGATTAGCAGCACCTCTTGGCGCGGCAGTGGCGTTTCGCCCCGCCGACAACGAGTAACATGGTCAAGCCGCCCAGCCCGAGGAGCACCGCGCTCGACGGTTCGGGCACCGCGGTGACAACAGGCAAGCTCGCGGCTGCCAGCGGCGCATTCTTGCCGAAGTTGTTCTGCAACAAGGCAAAATCGGAGATCGTCACCTTGCTGTCGCCGTTGAAGTCACCGCTGCTCCAACCGGTGAGCCCAACTTTGAGATTCGACACCGTGGCGCCAAAGTTGTTCTGTAGCGCGGCGAAATCCGAGATGGAGACGCTGCCGTCGAGATTGGCGTCTCCCGCCAAGATCGAACTGAACCAGGCCCGCAGCGGGCTCAGATCCTGGACGTCGGTGTAGTTGTTCCACTGGTTGGGCTGCGCGTAGGTGCTCGACGAGCCGTCCTTGTAAACCGCGGCAGTGAGGCCCTGATACTGAGCCAGCGTTCCGCCGGAAGTGAAGGCTTCGACCTTGATCAGCTCGGCCGAATTCACTCCGCCTCCGGTCCAACCGGGGACGGCTTCGCCGATCGGCCCTTGGATGACGTTGTTCGACGCATCCTTGATGGTGAACTGCCAATTGTCGTTGTTGATGGCGAATAGACCGGCGGCAGTATCAACGCCAACGGTTGAAGTCACTCCTTCGTCGGTGACCGAGCCGGTGAAACTGAAGTACTGGAACTGGTTTCCAGGGGTCTTTTGGCCGGCATAGACATTGATGTTCCAGTCCGGGCCGCCAATCGCAACGGGGTTCCACACGGTGCTGGTGGCGAAGTTCAGCTTGGTATCGGTGCCGGCGTTGTAGCTGTCGCCGGCTTGCAGACCGAAGCCATTGATGCCCCCTTCGCGCTGCATGCCACCGCCGCCAGCCACGGGATCGCCGTCGGGGTTCCCGGAGTCGAAGTCGGGCGTGTTGGTTAGATACCAGGCTTCCTTCCACTCGTTGACGGTGACCATGGCTCCCTGCGGCACGCCCGACCAGAGCGCGTCGTTGCTGAACGTGATCGTGCCATTGCCATAGTTCAGGCCGTCCTGTTTGTCGTACGACCACTCAATTTTCCACCCGCGCACATCCAGGCTTTTCTTGCCGGCGTCCGAGCGTCCGATCAAGAGCTCGAACCAGTTTTGGCCGTTCCCCTGCACGCGGCCGAGGACGGGATCAAACCGCCCGCCGCCGAGATAATTGCCACCGCTGACGGCGTTGGCTTCGTTCATGATCACCGCATTCGGTGCCGCGGCCCAAGCCGCGGACGCCCCCCACGCGATGCTCAGAGAGAGAGCAAGAAGTAACTTTCGAGACATTATGCTTTCGCCTTTCGATTTACTTTGGTGCATTGACTTGGTAACTCCGGACTACACGCGGGCCATGCGGCGACGCCACACGGCAGCCACCACCCCTACGGCGCCGAAGAGCGCCAGTGCGATGCTCGATGGCTCAGGTACCGCGTTGGCCTGGAATGACAGGTTGTCGATGGCTAAGCCGTCGTCCTGGCCGCTTTGGTCCTGAGCGGACCAGCGCAGCACCAGCGTCTCGCCCGGGGCCCAATTCAACCCGGTCACCGTGGCGCTGATGGCCGATTGATTCGCCTTGGAGTTGCCGTCCAGGGCGACGTCGGTCGGCGCGGCCTGCGTGTTGGGAGCCGTGAATGTGAGCGGCGCATAGTTCGTCAGCGCTCCGGCAATGTCGGCAGCTTCACCATAGGAAAAGGCCAGCGTGTTGGGAGCAGGCACGTTGCCGCGGCGCCATTGTTCGCCCGTGTACGACAGCGTGAACTGCGTCAGGACGTTGGCGGTGTTGTTCTGCAAAACTAGTCCAAAGAACGGAATTTGGTTGCTGGTTGCCAGCCCGCCCAAAGCACGATCCGACGAACCCGTCGACCCATAGCTGACGAGGCCGCGACCCGTCGAGCCGCTGCCGCTCCCATTGTCTGCCCGATATTCCGTGTTCGTGCCTGAGGAGAGCGGCGTGATGGCGCCTTGCCAACCGGTTAGGCCGGTCGCTCCAGTCCAACCGGGGACCAAGTCGTTGGGCCCTTTGCCGGGAAGCGTGCCGGTGCCCGTCGAGGGCAAGGTGTCGAAGTTTTTACTGTAGGTGCCGCCGGTGTAGCTCAGCGGAGCGGCCGACGCCGCGGACGCGATTGCCAGGCTGACAACGAGTCCAACAAACATACTGGTACCGATGTATCTCACTAGACGTTCCTTTTGTAAGCAGAAAACAAGAACTGAAAACAACCAGAGCGAACATCCCCTGCAAACGCGGGCTCGAGCTGCCGCGAGTTGGCGGGAACCTAGCGGTTGTTTGCTTGCATTCGATGAAGGCTGCGAGAAAAGTTTGATTTGGTTGCCGGCGCTCGGCGCGCCACTCATCGTGCAGCCGCGACGATGCCCGCACGCAGCCGTGCGAGCGCAGGACGGCGCTTGGCAGTTGAACCAAGTTGCGCTCGATCCTTGATACACGGCGCAGCTTCCCCCCTTTCGCCGCGCGCATGCTTGGCGCGGCGAGAACTCATGCAACGGAAACAACACTCCAGAATCGATCAAGGCCAAGTCTGGCCCACGATCTCGCGACAGGCATTAGCGCGTGTCGGTTCGCCCAGCAGACGGGCGAGCGAGTGTCATTAGCGACTCCTTGCTTTGGCCGACGGTGCGACCAGGCACTCATTCAGATAGATCAATGTGCCGCATGATAGCAACGCGTGTTAGCGTTGCGTGAAGGCTGCGCGAAAGCCGCGCTAGACTTTGATGAATGCCCAGTGCATTGAACCGATCCAGGCAATTGATCGAAGCGCGCGCGGTGATCGATTGCGAGAGTTGCGGAGACACTGATCTCGAATGCACGGCGCGACGGTGGCTCTGCCATGCAGAACAGAGCGACCAACCACGCGCAAACCTGCTGCGCGAAGCGCTCCGTTGCCTCACCAAGGAGATTGAGTCCGACGTGCTGGTCGCGTTCGTCACGCGCGCCGGCATTAGCGACGGCGCTCTGGAGCGACTAGGCCACTTGGGTCGCGAGTGAGCCGACGCGCTGTTACACTGTCCGGCTCGAAGTTGAGCCGCATGACGTGGCCCGCCAGGGTGGTGGCTCGCGCGTGGTTCCCCCTCGTGAGCCGGCCATGAGCGATTCGCACGCCGAACTGCCCGCCTCTCCTTCCAGCTATGTGCCGACCGGTCACGGTGATCCCCCCTCGGCTCATAGCGGCGAACCACGCCGCGCCGGCTGGCCTCTGCATACCAAGATCGTCGTTGGACTATTGATCGGCGCCGTGCTCGGCCTGGCCGCCAACGTGCTCTATTCGCGCAACGAGGTTCCGGTGCTGGGTCACCGGTTCCTGCCGACGTTTGACGCCAAGGTCGACGCGGATGGCAATGGTGTCGACGACCGCCTCGACTCGGCCGCCATCAACGTCGCCGATCCGTTGGGCCGCGTCTTCCTGCGCTTGGTGCTGATGGTCGTCGTGCCGCTTGTTTTCTCGGCGCTGTCGCTGGGCGTGCTCGAATTGGGGGACGTGCGGCGTCTCGGCCGCATCGGCCTGCGCACCTTGGCCCTCACGCTGCTCTTGTCGCTCACGGCCGTCACGATTGGCATCACGCTGGTGAATGTCATTGAACCAGGCACTGGGCTCTCGGCCGAGCAGCGCAACACGCTCGCAAAGCAATACGCG
>CAZBWM010000004.1:0-4465 GCA_964495375.1 uncultured Planctomycetaceae bacterium
GCCTCGCCCCAGAACGACGGCGCCCTCAGGCGCGGCAGGTTGGCCAGCAGGGTGGCGATCGGCACTTCCGGCTCGGCCGGCGCCGCAGGTTTCGGCTCGGCGCCGGGCGCCGCGGGCTCCGTCGGGGGCGCCGCAGGCTCCGTAGCAACCGGCGCGGCGGGCTTGGTCTCGGCTCCCCCTTCTCCAGGGGCCACGCCTGCTTCCGGAGTAACCGCCCCCCCCGCAGGTGCGGCTTGCTCCGCGACGGGGTTCGACGGGAAGGTATCGGGAGCAAGTCCACTCAAGGCCGCGGGTGTCGAAAGCCGGTGAAGCGTCTCACGCTCCTCCTCGTAAGCATCGTAGATCTCGGCAGGTGGAACCTCGATCTCGTCGAGATACGGCTCGTACGATGCCTTGAAGTACTGGAACTTCCCTTGCGCCGGTTCATGAAAGCCGGGCGTCGGCGAATCGCGCCGGGCCACATCGTGCTTGTGTTGCTCGTACAACGCTTGGAGCTGGTTCTCGTCGGGGGTGGAAACCTGGGCCACAAAGTCGGCCACCGGCAGCGGCAGCGCTTCGATCGACACCGCGCGGTTGAGCCGCTGAAAATACTCCCATCGCTGCTCGGGAGATACGCCCGTGAATTCATCCAGCCCCAGCATCATGGCGTAGAACTGGTTCGCAAGCTGATTGCTGCGAAGTTCATTGAGCAACTCTTGCTCGCTGAACCCGACGCCACGAGCCAGGCTGGCCAGTTGCTCGACACTCAGTTGCTCGAACGTGATCTGCCGCAACAGATCGAAGACTTCGCGATCGCTGAGCGTCATCCCCAGCGCCCGGGCGTTGTGCTCAAGCAACATCGAGCGAACCACGGCCGACTCGGTCGCCAGGTGCTCGCCGAGAAAGTTGCGCTGCGCAAGCCGCATCAGCATTGTCTGCGCCACCATGGCCGTGCGCTGCGGGTCGGCGCCTTGCTGGCGACCGGCTAATTCCGAAGCGCCATAGATGGCCCGCGTCAGGAACTCGTTCAATCGCTCCCGCGCATTGATCCTTTGCTGCAGGTCGCTTTGCTTTAGCTCACCAAAATTCGTGCGGACAACGACCGGGTCGTCGACCTTCGCGCTGCGGCCCAGTTGCATCAGCGGTTCGGCCACGACGAAGATCAGCATGCAAAGGACGCCGAGTAACGCGACCATGATCTTTTGGTAGCGGCGGAAGAGGTTCATCGGATTGGCCATTTTATGCGATCGCCTCCGGGCGGCTTGCGTCGAGCAGTAAGGATGTCTTGACAGTCGTAGGGTACGAAGATTACTGGGGTGAAGGGTCCAGGGTATTGACCCAAAGTCATGATTCTAAGGAGGTTGACACTTATTACAATCCCAGCCGGTCGCGGGCGGTCGCCTCTTGGGCGGATCGCTTCCCGGCTCAGCGGAATCAGGATTACGCTAGCCAATGCAAGCGGAAAAACCCGCTATGCTGTCTGGTGGGCAAACCGTTGCCAGCCGCCGCCGGCGGTACAAACCGACCTCCGATTGCAGCGTAGTGGTCAATTGTGACGCTCGCCGCACCGCGACTCAAAACCTTGGCAATGCACGGCTGATAATCTAGGGGCACTCGGGAAACACGGATCGTTATTCCACTTTTGGCGTCCCCTCGTCCGCAACCAACCCCAAGGTTGGGGGCTCGAAGAGGTCGCTCGCGACCAACTTGCACGACCTCCCCCACAAGGGGCGAGCCGCGCCAGTCCTGCGAGCCAACCGGCGAGCCAGCGCGAAGGGCGAAACGGCATACTATGGCGAAGCAGGCAAAAAAAGCGTCCACTCCCAAGGGCAAGCCACTGGTGATCGTCGAATCACCGGCAAAGGCTCGCACCATTGGCCAATTCCTCGGTCGCGACTTCGTCATCGAAGCCAGCATCGGCCACGTCCGCGATCTGCCCGAAGGGGCCAAACAGATCCCCCTGCAATACAAGAAGGAGGATTGGGCGTACCTGGGGGTCAACGTCAACGACAATTTCGAACCGGTATATATCGTCTCTCCCGGCAAGACCGAGCAGGTCCGTAAACTCAAGGGGCTGGTCAAAGAGGCCAGCGAACTCTACCTGGCGACGGACGAAGATCGCGAAGGAGAGGCGATCAGTTGGCATCTCAACGAGTTGTTGAAGCCCAAGATTCCCGTTCGCCGGATGGTCTTTCACGAGATCACCAAGGAAGCCATTCAAGAGGCGCTGGCCAATCCGCGGGAGATCGACACGGCGCTAGTCCGCGCTCAAGAAACACGCCGCATCGTCGACCGCTTGTACGGCTACGAGGTCTCGCCGCTGCTGTGGCGCAAGGTTCGGCCCAAGCTCTCGGCCGGGCGCGTGCAGAGCGTGGCCGTACGGCTGATCGTCGAACGCGAGCGGCAGCGCATGCGCTTTATGTCCGCGACCTATTGGGATCTGCTCGGCACCTTCGCGGCGGCTGCCGGTGCGCCCGCCAATGAGCCCTTTCAGGCCAAGCTCATCTCCGTTGATGGACGCCGCGTCCCCACGGCCAAAGACTTCGATTCCGATACGGGCCGCGCCACGGCCAGCGATATCTTGCTGCTCGACGAAGCCGGCGCCGCCCAACTGGCCGATCGCTTGCAGCAAGCGTCGTTTCGCGTGAGTGCCGTCGAGGAAAAGCCCTACACCTCGCGTCCGTACCCGCCGTTCACGACCAGCACTTTGCAGCAAGAAGCCAACCGCAAACTGCGCTTCACGGCGCGCCGCACGATGCAGGTCGCCCAAAGCCTGTACGAGACCGGTCACATCACCTACATGCGTACCGATTCGACGAACCTTGCCACGGTGGCGATTGAAGCCGCCCGCGAGCTGGTCTCGTCGCAATACGGTCGCGAGTATCTCCCCGATCAGCCACGCACCTACCAAACCAAGGTCAAGAACGCGCAAGAAGCGCACGAGGCCATTCGCCCCGCCGGGCACCCGTTCGCTTTTCCTGAGTCGCTACGGGCCGAATTGAGCGACGAAGAATTTAAGCTCTACGATCTCATCTGGAAGCGCACCGTGGCCAGCCAGATGGCCGACGCCCGCGGCCGCCGGCTCACACTTTCGATCGAGGCCGACACCGCGCTGTTTCAGGTCGGCGGTACCGCCATCGACTTCCCCGGCTACTTGCGGGCCTATGTCGAAGGATCGGACGATCCGCAAGCCGAGTTGGCCGATAAAGAGACCGTGCTCCCCAGCGTGGGCGAAGGGGACGCGCTCAATTGCCGGCAACTCGAGCCCAAGTCGCACACCACGCAACCGCCGGCCCGCTTCACCGAAGCAACCCTCACCCGCACGCTCGAAGAACTGGGTATTGGCCGCCCCAGCACTTATGCGGCGATCATCGACACCATTCTGGCGCGCGAATACGTCATTAAGCGCGGCAACGCCTTGCAGCCCACCTGGGTTGCGTTCGCCACGTCCAAGCTATTGGAATCGCACCTCCCCGACCTCGTCGACTACCGCTTCACCGCGCAAATGGAAGACGAGCTCGACGCCATCAGCCGCGGCGAAACCGGGCATGTCGCCTACTTGAACGGGTTCTACTTCGGCAACGGGCATGCCGGCCTGAAGAAACAGCTCGAGCACAAGCAAGACGAAATCGACGCCCGCGAAGTCTGCCGCGTGCAGATCGGCCATCCCGACGAAATCGCCAAGCTCGAAGAGCCCGTCTACGTCCGTGTCGGCAAGTACGGACCCTACCTCGAACACGGCACGCGCAAAGCCAGCTTGCCCGACGATCTGGCCCCCGACGAGCTCACGCTTCCCAAAGCGCTCGAAATGCTCCAGCGCGCCGCACAAGCCGAGGAGCCGCTCGGCTTCTGCCCCGAGACGAACAAGCCCGTCTTCCTCAAGACGGGTCGCTACGGCCCTTACGTGCAGCGTGGCTATGCCCAGGATGACGAGAAGCCGCAAAACGCATCGCTGCTGAAGGGGATGACGCCTGAAGACGTCGATCTGGCCATGGCGCTGCGCTTGTTGACGCTGCCACGCACGCTGGGAGAGAAGGAGGGGGAAGCGATCGTCGTCTCCAACGGACGCTTCGGCCCCTACGTCAAATGCGGTAGCGAAACACGGTCGCTTCCCGGCGACATGTCCCCACTCGATATCGATCTCGAGCAAGCCTTGGCGCTGTTAGCGCAACCCAAGGCGCAGCGCCGCGGCTTCGGCGCGGCGCGCACGCCGCTGAAAACGCTCGATGCGTCGCCGGTCACAGGGCAGCCGGTGCAGCTCTTCTCAGGTCGCTACGGCTTGTACGTGACCGATGGGGCCACGAATGCCTCTTTGCCGCGGGAACTATCGGCCGAAGAGCTGACCAACGCGCGCGCCTTGGAGCTGCTGGCCGCGCGGGCGGCCGCCGGGCCATCGAAGAAGGCCCGTCGCGCACCGGCGCGCGGCGTCAAAAAGGCCGCAGCCCCCAAGAAAGCTGCCGCGGCCAAATCCGGCGCCGGGAAGTCC